>NZ_JBNNSB010000006.1:0-348090 GCF_050277335.1 Peribacillus sp. NPDC101480 | reverse complement strand
TCCAATAATAAATTACCTGCCAGTGCCTTGCCCGACTTGATATAATTTTGCAAAAGAACAGCGTCTCCGCCCGTTAGGCCTGTCACGGATTGCACACCTTTCAGACCTCTTTCCACCGCTTGTTCCATCACTGTCAAATTCCTGTCCATCTTTTCGATGATCTGTTCTCTCGACAGGCCTGAGAACTCCATTTCTTGTAAAATCATGATTTCCGCGATTTTTACCTGTTTACTTTCAGCAAGTTCTACTAACTCTGCTACATTTCGGAACATGTTTTTACCTCCATATCTATGCCAGCACTTATCATTCAACCATCCTTATGACTTGCGACACGTTTTCCAATCCTTCAATTTCCTTCATGACATCGCTCTGGATTTTCTGATCGACTTCAATCACCATGAGGGCCATTTGACCTTTTTCTTTCCGTGAAACTTCCATATGGCCAATGTTAATTTCATGATTCGCCAATACGGTCGAAACGGAAGATATGATTCCAAACACATCGTTATGCACGACTAAAATGGCTGGGTTTTCCCCTGACAATTTGAGCTTGAATGTATTAAGCTCCGTTATTTCTATCGTTCCGCCGCCAATCGAGATCCCAACAAGTTCTAATTCCTTATCTTCGTCGAACAGTCTGATCTTGACTGTATTAGGATGATCCATCACCGTATCCTCGATTGTAAAGGAAACGTCCATACCGGCTTCTTCCGCTATCGTTAAAGAGGCAGGAATTCGCTCATCATCCGTATCGAAATCCAAGATCCCGCCTACGACAGCAACATCCGTACCGTGTCCCCTATATGTTTTTGCAAAAGAACCATATAAAGAAATAATCGCTTTCTTCGGTTGCTTTCCGAATAATGTCCGTGCTACTCTGCCAATTCTGGCAGCTCCTGCTGTATGTGAGCTTGAAGGTCCAATCATGACGGGACCGATTATATCGAATGCAGATCTGTATTTCATCGTGAAATGCCCCATTTCTGGCAATATATTTTTTAACCGTCTTTTAAGGATGAATGAAGATTAAAAAGCGGCATAAATACTATATTAAAATATTTTTGTCATTCCTGCAATGAAAACCCTTTCATTGCATATCCCATATTAACATATATTACATAACATACCTACCAAAATATTTTTTATTTAATGCAAAATAAACGTTTGATTTTTCAGTATTTTAAGATAATTAACTATCAATGATTAACTTTATATAAAAGCATGAAAAAAGCAGCCTTGTGGCCACTTTCAGTTTGTAGATAAAAAATCGTGAGCACTTGCATAGTCACGACTTTTTCTTTTTAAGCAAACCAGCTAATAGTAGCGACTCAATTCATCCATTAAAGGGCCCCTTTATTGAATAAGAAGGTCATTTCCTCGACCGTTCACGCAGTTATTCGGTCTCCCCCCCTCTCGATTCGACCGTTCACCCACTTTATTCGACCTTCCACCCTCTCGATTCGACCGTTCACCCACTTTATTCGACCTTTAACAATTTTTTTCATTATTTTGCGGTCCACGCATTAAATGCCAAGCGACGCACTCATTTAACAGGGTCTCCGCTAGCCAGTTAAACCAAGTCTCCTCTTAACATCATGGTTGCACTTTCGTCCCCCTTGTGTCAGCAAACTAAAAAAGCAGCCATCAGGCTGCTTTCCCTTCTATCTCCGATTTTAACTTGCCTTTTTCTCATCGATGGATTTAGCGGCACCCCAAATTTCGGATGCCCATTCAGGATGATCGATGAATGGATTGCGGTTATTTTGCCAGTCCTGAATGACATCATTGCGATGGCTCTCGAAATCGTCTACTGGATCGAGTTCATTCCATTTCAATAGTGTCGATAGCTTTCCATGAAGCGGCTTCGGATACGTATTGACTGTATCGGATAATTCAAGATCCAACTCGCCGTCTCCTTCATATCGGACGGCCATGTAAAATAACATCCTTGCTATATCGCCTTTAACATGATCTGGCGGCTCCCATGAATCTGAATCAAACTTACATTCACATCCACTATATGTTTGACCGCCCTCGTCGAAATCAAGGTGGCCCCTTTTCCCATTCACTGTCACATCAGCGGGACGGAGGTGATGAAGGTCTGTCCCGGGACCTTTGCTTGTCCCAAAATCACCGTGGGACTTTGCCCAAACATGTTCACGGTTCCATTGTCCGGCATTGCCCCCATTCGCGTTCTCAGAGATGGATTTTCCAGAGTAAAGCAAGATGACATTCTGTTTGTTCACAGGGTCTTCATCCGTTTCCTTAAGGGCATTCCACACTTGATCATAAGATAACATCGTGTGACCCTTAATAATCGAGTGCAAAACCGATTTCAATTCGGTTCCCGTTTTTCCTGCAGCCGTTTCGTAATAAACTTCAAGCGGCTTATCATTCGATATGGTCAACGTGAAACGTGCAACAACTTCCGATTGCTGGTCCTCGGCCTTGACTGCGACAAGGTATGTTCCAGCTTCATTTGCAGGAAGGATTAATGTCTGACCGGTGACCGTACCGATAGTCGATGAATAGGTAAGTTCATCTCCATCTGGATCTGAGAAGTGCTCACTCAAATCGATGGTGACCTTGGAGCCTGCTTTCACTTCAAGATTTTCCAGGTTTTTGGTCACGACGGGCGCATGGTTTTCTTTAGGGTCAAAAGGGGAAGCAATTGCTTCCCCCTTCGAATCGACAAACTTGATATTCGATGTGTCTACGCCATCTGTTACCGACCATTTCTGAACATTTTCAGCGCCCCTGATTTCTTTTACATTAGCATTATCAATGATGACTTCCTTCACCGCCATGCCGCTAAAATCAATGATTGCACCATCCTTATCCGGTTTTATCGTCACAGCAGCATTCTTCAGCCCAAGGCCTTTGAGTACAGCATATGAACCTTTTAACCAGATACCTTCTTCGATGCTGGATGTTTCGTCAAGATCGATCAAAGCACTAGGTGAAGCGATCGTAAGTCTTTTTGTTTTAACGTTTGTCAGATTATATGTTTTTTCTGGAGAGGGAGTTTCAACTCCCCCTGATTCAGATAAAGTGGTTGAAATCAGTACAGGGTCATGATCGCTAGCCCTTCCGTGAACTTCCATGAAGGATGAATTAATATGGATAATATCGACTTTCGTTGCCGCGGCCATATTATTCGAAACAAGGATATGGTCCAGTACTTGTGAATTGCCTTGATATGTGTAAGAATAACGTTTTTCAAATGGAACTTTTTCGATCATATTGGTTAGGTCTTTGCCCTTTAATGTTTTAAGCGGAGCCGAAAATTCAAAATCATTAAAGTCTCCAAGCAGGACAATATTCGCTTTGGCATCCTGTGACTTGATATCACTGACAAACCGATTGACGATGGAGGCAATTTGAAGCCTTTGCGTTTCACTTGAAAGGACAGGAGGCTGGTTTTTGCCGAATAACGGCTGGTCACCACCCTTGGAATTAAAATGATTGGCTACCACCACTACGCTTTCACCTTTAAATTCGAATTGAGCAGCCAAAGGCTTCCTGCTAGAAGTGAAGGCGGGATCGGCAGGCTCGATTCGTCCAGGGTTCAAGGTAAGTTTTCCATCTTTGAAGGCCACGGACTGTATTGCCGTTCCTTTCGTTCCTTCAGTTAATTTGACACGGTCGACATTATATAAAAAGCCTACCCGGATATTTCCGCCGGGTGCCCCGCCATCAAGTTTATCTTCTGGAGCGATATCGATGTATTGATATTGAGGTCCGCCCAGCTCTTTTATTTTGTCAGTTAACTTCTTGGCACTTTGTGCAGAATCCGTTGTCCCGCTATCTGTTGCCCCATCATTATCTTGCATTTCCGTTACGCCGATGATATCGGGTTGTTTTAGATTGGTAATGATGGATGTTGCGATCGTTTCAACTTTCGAATTAGCGGTTTGAGTCGAGAAATTCTCGATATTATAGGAAGCGATCGATAGCTTATCAGCATCCTTCTCTAAGGATGTCACTTCCCGAGCCGTACCGCCATCCTTTAATGCCGGCAGCTGAGCTTTATCCGTCAGTACCCTATAGTTGCTATATCCATAGCTGATGACACCCTTAACCGAGCCTTCAAAGTAATCACCGGTTTTAGCTGTAAATGACTCATCATTTATATCCAAGGTAATTCTTTCAGGATTGAAATCCGTTTCCGTTATTTTGACGCCTCCAACTGCAGTCGTCGTTTCCATATTCCCCGGAATCACGACCAATTCACCATAGTCTTGAGGAGCTACCACTTTCGGGTCATATACTTCTACGAGCATGCCTTCCAAACTCTCGTAGAAATCAATGCCGTCTTCACTTGGGTTAAAGTCTGTCAATCTATCATCATCGATGTTCTCAGACGGCGGAATGACATCTTTTCCAATGATGATCGGTTCTGGCATAGCTGCAGTGCCAAGCTTTTCAATCGTCGTATTGGTCAATTCAGTTGTTGGCAGATCCGTCGTTTTCATTTCAGCGTATCCTTCGATATACCATTCGGCAACTTTACCTGCCACTTTGACATGATCTCCCGCTTTCAGGCCATGTGCTTTGTTGTACACAAGTATTCCCTCGGATGTCTTCAGGTCCTTATCCGGGTTGGGATCTTGCATGTAAAAGTTATTCGCATCTTTTACATACGTGACGACACCTTCCACACCTGAGACGAGTTGAGTTTCATATGATGAAAAATGATTCATCCCTTGAATGTCACGAATCTTCACTTCATTGGTTTTGGTAACGGTATAGGCAAATGTGAAAACTTCCGATGTCTTGTCATTGACAGCGATTGCCTTGATGACCGTATCTTTCGTTAAAATGATGGGTTCTGTGTACACAGCACTTGAAGACGTAGGTGCGGATCCATCCAGCGTATAATGGATTTTCGCTGCTTCCCAACCAGATTCAAGTGATACCTTTGTATTTTCACTAACCGTACCAGGGAAAATATCCGTGTAAACGGCTGGTTTGTTCACCAGTTCATAATCTTCAATACCACGCGGCTTCAACTGATACGTGTCATTGAACCTCGATCCGATTCCGGTTACGGAAATGACATCCCCTGCTTTAAAGCTCTTCACGAAATCTTCATAACTTGAACCGGTCCGGTTATCATGGCGAACGACAACAGATTTCCCTTCAGTATCTTCCGCCTTGAATTCGAATGTTCCGTATGTTCCCGATGCTGCCAATTCTGTAATGGTTGCATTCTCAATGGTAACCAGCTCACCTTGTGTTTCCTCATTTACGCTAGATGCATCAATTTTTTGGATATCAGGAAGTTCATTCCCGGAGGAAACCACTTTAAGGGAGGTTGGTTGAATTTGTAATTCATTATTATAAGCGGACACTTGTCCGATTAAAGTAACCTTATCCCCTAGCTTTACATCCGCAGGCCACGAAGAACCATAAACATATAGCCCAGCCGTTTCATCCTGGATATAAAAACCCTTTCCTCCCCAATAACCAAGGCCCGTGGTGACCACCCCATCGACCTGCACGACATCTTCAGTATTCGTGCGTGCTTCGGCAATGGAGTCCAGTACCTTTACATCAGGCTGTTCTGGAGTCGTTCCTCCATCAGTGATAATTTTGTAATCCGTCGCGGATTTCAGGCCGGGTACTGAAAAGTACTTTTCAAGCTTCCCCGTAATCGTCACCTGCGCATTGAGTAATTCCGGATGTTCGACCAAATTCAAAGCAGTTCGGATATTTCCGGCTGGAAGCTGAACAGGCATGATTTTCTTAACATCCGTTTCATCCGGTCTATCCGCAATACCTATATTCGTACCTTCAGTAAAAGGCGATGTTTGTTGATAGCTTGTACCGCTTTTAGCTGTACCGACAATGTATCCCTTCACCGTCGCCGTACCGCTGTTATTATTAATCGCTTCCGTTACCGATATTGTCCCTTCCGCTTTTGCAGCGGCTGCATATGGCAAAACCGTTGACAGCACGATCAGTATGGCAAAGAAAAGCTTGCTTATCCCGTTCTTCTTCAAGATCTCAACCCCTTCAACTTTTTTTCGTAGGCTCAGCAGTCATTTGAATACCGCTTAAAGAATGGTTTCGCCATTCACCGAGACACCGCTCATGCTCACGGTCTTACCGTTAAGTCCCGATAAATCCAAATTACCCTCGACTGTAACTTGCGAAAAAGTAAAGTCATCCGGAGGAGTTCCTGTTAATGTAAGATTCCCTTTAACCACTGCATTTTCCAATGAAGCAACATCAGTAATATCAACAACTACATTACCTTCATGTGTTTTTGGCGCATCAGCCGTTCCGCCAAAGTCTTTGGCCAATACCACAGTCGGGTCTGTATTGCTTCCGGCAACATCCTTGATGCGTCCTTCGATGCTTGGATCGACAGTTTTCAGCCCGCTTACATAATCCCGTAAATTCTCCCAATCAGCGAGTCCGATATCCGTCACCCTTCCTTCTTCATAAGCCTTCTTGAAAACGGTGAATCCATCTCCGCCCTTGGCTGTAAAAGCATTGGTCGCCACGACATATTCCTTCGCTGCATCCAATTCGGAATAGGTTCCATCTTGTCCAAGGACTTCAACCTTTGTGACACGATTGCCTGCTTCCTTCGAACTGTCGTAGCTGAATTTCATTCCGGAAACATGCAGGAAGCCGCCATTTTCCTTAGGAGCGAGGCTTACACTATGCTCTAATGCTTCATTGATTTCTGCACCCGTAAGCTTCATCGTCGCTAACGTATTCCCAAACGGTAAAACGGTTAGGATTTCCCCTAAAGTGATCTCACCTTGATCGATGCCAGCGCGGATGCCCCCGCCATTTTGGAAGGCTATGGCCGTATCCTTATTGAATTCCTTCGCTTTAGAAAGCATTCCATCCGTAATTAAATTACCCAGTTCCGTTTCATTTTTGCGAACACTCGGCTTTGTTTCATCTCCTGCATCACGCGGTGTTTCCAACGCCTTCACAGCAGATGCACCAGTCTGCGTATCCTTCAGCTCCTTAATCTTCGAGGAGTATGTTTCGAGCACTTTTGCCGCTTCAGCATCATCCTGTTTTTCAGAAAGCTTTATCAGCTTACCGGCTTGTCCGACAATCTTGCCTTCCTTATCGAAGTTCACATCGATCGTTCCTAAATAGTCGCTATATTGATACCCTTGAACGATGACAGTCGGCTCTTTCGTTTTCCCTTTATCATCTTTGTCAACAACAACGGGGGCGTCTAACTGCGTATGGCTATGTCCGCCCACAATCACGTCGATGCCCTTGACCTTGGCAGCCAATGTTAAATCATTGTCATAAGCCGCATTGTCATCATAACCAATATGGGATACGGCAACTATCTTATTGACACCCATGCCTTTGAACGCCTTGACCGCTTTTTCGGCTTCTTCAAGATAGTTTTCAAATTCTATACTTCCTGGACTTGAAATGTCTTTCGTCTCTTCAGTTGTAAGCCCGAAGAACCCTACCTTTTGGCCATCCACTTGTTTTACGATTCCATTGTATATCTTCCCTTGCTCCGGCTTACTTGAAATTAAATCCGAGAATAGTCCCTTGAATTTATCATCTTTGGAGAAGTCTACATTCGAACTGACAAAAGGGAACTGTGCCCCTTTAATGAAGTCAGCCAAAGCTTGATGCCCTTCGGCGCTAGATCCCAAATCAAACTCATGATTCCCGAATGTCATGACATCATATTTCATTAAATTCATGAAGCGAAGATCCGCTTGCCCTTTGAATTCATTAAAATAGAGGGTTCCCGAGAATACGTCACCAGCATCCACCAAAAGAGCTTGCGGCTTACTCTTACGCACTTCCTTAACAGCCGTCACCCTTTTGGCCACATTGTCCAAGTGGGCATGCGTGTCATTCGTATGCATCAAGGAAAGCGTGATCGCCTTCGCTGGATTTTTCAAGGCTTCTTCAGCGGCAGCGACTTTCTTATCCGCCAATGCTATTTTCGTCAGGAATTCCTTTCGGTCCGACTCCTTGATTCCATTTAAATTAATGGCTGCTTTCGCCTTTTTAGCCGCGTTTATCTGTTCTTTCGTTTTAAGTTCCCCATTGGCAAGTGCTACATAGGCATTGACCCGTTTGGCCACTTCCTTTTTCTTTTCTGCATATACCGCATCATCATACTTACCTTTCACTTCTTTCACATAGGCGTGTATGGCTTTTCCGAGCTTGGATGTTTTGCTGACCTTTTTCAACTGCGAAGAAACCGTTTGCATCCGCTTGTCCGCGGTCTTTAAATCACCTTTCTTCACCCAGTATGCAGCTTTTTCATAGTAGTACGGAGCTTTCAGGTCACCGTTCAAAGCTGTTTTGGTCGATTTAGTGAATTTATCGTATAGGAGCTTTTCGATTTTCGCACCGTAAACAGTATCTTTAATATCTTTATCTGCCTTTTTCACGGCTTTATCCAGTGCCTCATATTGATTCCTGATATCTATTGATTTCTTGGCAAGTATTGAATTCGTAAGGGCGCCAATCGATTTGCCATGTGCAGCTTTTGCTTTCTCAGCCGCTTTATATCCTTTTACATAGCCTTCTGAACGAGTGATGTACTTATCATAAGCTTCGATTTCTTTGTATTTGGCATCTTTTTCTTTTTTGCTTAACATTGATTTTTTAATGGTAGAGTTGATGTCTTTTTTTGCTTGTTTAGCAGATTTGATTTGTTTTTCAACAGTGGACACTGAAGCGAGTTTAGAAGTGTAAAAATAGGTATCGAATGGTTTTTTGATGGCGGCCTTGGCCGTTTTGATTTTACTATTCAGGCTAGTGGCAGCATCAGAAGGTGCCGGCGCTACCGCTACGATCGTTGTCGCAGCCATTATGGTAGCTGATGCAATTTTTACGATTTTCTTTTTCCCCATTATAGTTAATCCCCCCATAAGTTATATACTGACATAACATTCTGCTAACTTATCCATAGAATTGACACAATTTCCCAAAAAATGAATCCCGACAAATTTACTTATCCATACACAAATCCACCCTACTTTTTTCCTCTAAAGATCCGTGTATCTCCTATATTACAACAAAATAATCCAATTTTAAAACAAATTTACAATACAACATCGAATATTAACAGAATATTATCATTATAATCACCCCAAAATACCTAGTGGCTAATTGATGATATATCAAGAAAATTATTTAATGGTAAAATTGAATCAGTTTCATCTAATTCTAAACTTAGTCTTTATACCTAATTGCTGAAAAGCAAAAAAGGGAGAGATTTAAATCTCTCCCAAACTGCAGATAATGACGCCTAAGACTAGTTAGCATCCAGTTTTTTCTTAAAAAAAGTCCAGTTAATTTCAGAAATGCTCTCCCTTATAATCACTATCCCCGCCCACCAATATGGGAAGATTCAAAAAAAAGAGCATCAATTACGATGCCCTTTTTCCATCTTAATGCTTCAAGAAAGTGCCTTGCCGATACTCAAGGTATGCCTGATCGATTTCCTCTTCAGTATTCATGACAAACGGTCCGCGGGCAACAACAGGCTCCATTAAAGGTTCTCCTGCATATAGAACAAGTCTTAAAGGTTCAGTTGCCGTTATATCAACTTCACTTTCCCCTGATTCTTTACAAGCACCCAGCCATAATACCTGTCCCTTTGAGGCTCTCACTTCGTTGTTACCGAAGATTCCGCTTCCTTCTATTAGATAGATGATTCCGTTGTAGCTTCCTGGTAAATTCTGCGTGACCGATGCTCCAGGCTCCAGGACCATCTCCACCATCGTCACGGGAACATGGTTTTTCGTTGTCGAGATAACGTCCTTGGATGATCCGGAAAAGACACGGATCAGTGCTCCTTCTTCTTTTCTGACCGGCATATCTTTTGCCATTAAGTTTTGATATCTTGGTGTCGTCATCTTTTCACTCCGGGGAAGGTTGACCCAAAGTTGAAGGGAATGGGCAGTCACACCTTCGGAAGGCACCTCATTATGCACGACGCCGCTTCCCGCTGTCATCCATTGTACATCACCAGGTCCAAGTATCCCTCCATCCCCGGTATGACTGTCATAGTGCTCGATCGTTCCGTCAATGACGAATGTAACGGTTTCGATTCCCCTGTGCGGGTGGATATCGAATGATCCCTTTTGAAATTTATCCTCCATCATTAAAAGGAACGGATCACTCTTTTCCCAGTTTCCTGGTTCTATGACTGGTCCGGCCGTATGAATCGGACTATACCTTTGAAGCTTCACATCTTTCACTTCGACAATATCTCGTTTAAAATGATTTTCACTTTTCATTACTCCATTCCTCCCTTAAGTTACTAGTAAACTGATAAAAATGCTATCATTATGGCTGCCTGATCCAGTCTTAGGATTCCTCCTTGCTGGCATTAGGCACTTCAATCTGTAAACTATGTCTATGAATCTTTATCATCATCTCATGCATGCGCTTCTTTTCTTCATCATCCAATATATCGAATAATGAAGCTTGGAAATCGGATTGAATAGGCATGACCGTTTCCATTAACTTTTTCCCTTTTTCCGTTAATGAAATATATTTAACCTTCCATTGTTGATTACGGACGATCAAGTTCTCTTTTTCCAGCCTTGTCAGCATATGTGATACGCCTCCACGGCTTATCGTTAGGTGCTCCGCTAATTCGATTTGTGAAACAGGCTGATGGATAAGTACTTGTGCCAACATATCGAATTGGGCAGCGGTGACGCCGAAATGCTGTAAGTGTTCATTCGAAAGCTGATTGCTTCTTTGATAAAAACGAACCATTCGCAGCCAAATCAGCAAACTCAATTTGTTCTCATCCGAAAATCCCCGTCTATCCATGTAAAGCCTGCCTCCCATCTTTGATGCACCATCAGTTTACTAGTAATTTGATGACAAGTCAAATCGTTGGGCCTTTGACTTTTTGAAGCAGTATCCCCAACAGGCAGACCATACCACCAGTCAATCCATAGGGGATATTCACTTTGCTAAGATATATTAACAGAACTACATTACTCCATTTTTTAAGTTGGATAATATAAGATCATGCTTAATCGAGTTAATGTATCCCCTGAATTATGGTAGGCATGCGGTCTGTCAGCCTTGAACCTGATAGAATCACCATTCCTTATTGTAAATTCTTCGTTATTTACACGTACAGTCACTTCCCCTTCAAAAACAGTTATGTACTCTTCCGTCCCTTCCCTATGCGAATCGGAACTTAGGAATCCACCTTTTTCTATCTCGACTGAATATACTTCAAAGCGCTTCTCATCCTCAAAGGGAAAGTGGGGATAAACTCGATATTTGCCGTTATCTTCAGATAATGATTGAATTTCACTTTTTAAAACAATTTTTGTATCCGGCTGCGGACTATTTATCAATGAAGAAAATGAAATCTTTAATCCATTGGCTATTTTCCAAATTGTCGTAATCGTAGGGCTCGATCCTCCCCTTTCTATTTGTCCGATCATCGTTTTGCTTACTCCAGTTAATTCGGCAACCTTTTCAAGACTTAATTTCTTGCTTTCCCTGATGGCTTTTAAATTGTTAGCAATAATAAAATTTATTTCTTCCATAAAAATACTCCTTATTTACAATATAACGTCTGCATTGTACAATAAAAAGGAAATCGTTATAATGTCAATTTTGGTCATTATAGCATACAAAGGGGAATCAACCATGCCATTACTATCTTTTTTGCTGTTTGTTTTTGTTACCAGTTTCACTCCGGGTCCAAATAACATCATGGCCATGTTATTTGCGAACAAGTACGGGTTAAAAAAGACGATTAAATTTTGTTTCGGAGTAGGTGCCGGTTTTTTTATAATCATGCTATTGTGCAGTTATTTTAATGTTTTGCTTGAAAATTCCATACCAAAGATTGAATTTATCATGACGATCCTTGGGGCAATTTACATGCTGTATCTGGCCATAAAAATCATTTCCAGTCCAAATAAAGCGAAGGACGATAATGATGACAGGAACAACAGTTTTATAGCAGGGATGCTTTTACAATTCATAAATCCAAAAGGAATCTTATATGGCATCACGGCAATATCGACCTTCATCCTACCTTATCACTCTTCAAATTTCAGCTTACTATTCTTTTCATTATTTCTGGCTTTTGTTGGTTTTATGAGTACGTTCTGCTGGAGTATGTTCGGTTCTGTTTTTCAAACGTTTTTATCAAAGTATAGAAGTCAGTTTAATGTAATCATGGCTTTGTTATTAGTGTATAGTGCCATTTCGATTCTTGCACACTAAAAAAAAGGTAAAGGGCACAAACCTTCATTAAGAAGGATTGCCGAGTTGTAAATTTCGAACGTTCATTTCCACACCAGGCACTCGCTTTCCGCGGGCGGTCCGCCCTCGGCGCCTTTGTGCCTGTGGGAACCCCCTTTGGACGCACCTTTCCCGCGGAGTCTCGAAAACCGGCTCCAATCAACTTTTTTAAAAATTTAGATGGAACCACTCAAATCTTCCCCCTGCATTAAATGGTTAAGTTCCCTTCGAATATTGTGACGGCATGTCCGGAAAGTTTAACTGTGTCTTCCGTTACTTCAACCTTCAATAGACCTCCTCTTTCCGATGCCTGATAGGCTATAAAAATACTTTTGTCCAGCTTTCTTTTCCAATATGGTCCCAGACAGCAATGGGCCGAGCCCGTTACTTGATCTTCGTCAAGGCCTTGGGCAGGGGAGAAGAAACGTGAAACGAAATCATATTCACTGCTATCCGATTGACTCGTTACAATGACGCCCCGAACCGGCAATTGGGCAATGGAATCTATATCCGGCTTTAAATTCCTTACGATTTCCTCTGATTGAACTTCGACTAGAAGATCCCATTTGTTTTGCCCAACATACTCAGGCTCAACACCTAAAGCCTTTATCAGTAAATCAGGGGCAGCGGTCTCCTTCTCCCTTAATGACGGAAATTCCAACTGAACCATTCCTTCAACGAATTTTGCAGTGAGAAGCCCGCTTTTCGTCTGATAGGCAATCGGCTGATTCCTTGGCACGTATCCTTTATCCCATAAAAAGAAAGAGCTTGCCAGCGTCCCATGTCCACAAATCGGGATTTCAATGAAAGGTGTGAACCATCGCAGCTTCCATTCACCATTATGAGGTTGAATAAAAGCAGTAACAGGCATATTAATCTCTTTAGCTATTCGCTGCATCCACTCGCTGTTACTTTCCCCGGTAAGAAGGCAGACTGCAGCAGGGTTTCCTTTAAAAAGTTGATCTGTAAACGTATTAATGATGGTTAATTCCATTAACTGTTCCTCCGGTAAGTAATATTCTAGTCTCCTAATTCCACAATGAGGAGCCCTTTTCCTTTTTTGAATGACCATTACCTTGTTTTTTAAAGAGTTCTCATTAAAATGAAAAGGACCACCATATGGCTGCCTTAGGGATTCTATTTTTTCATTCATAAGTTTCAATATGGTGCTCTCGATTAAGTCCCTTTATCGACTCAGATTCCAAACGATTTTTAACGTTGTTATAAAAATCCAATTCTTGAAATGCATTTCGAAATCACTAAAATAGACAGCTTTATAATAAGCTGCCCATCATATATTAATAATGTTTGATACACCTTGCTGTAACAAAACACCCTACAGTTTCCGTACAATAAATGTATCCCCAAGCAGTTCCCAATTCTGTGGAAAAGGATAACCAAGTACCCAATAACTGAGACCCCTTGACCTGTAAATTTTCACCAAGTCGAATTTGGCTTTAGCACTGCGTGCGTCCTCAAACCAAACTTCATGTGTGCGCCCCTGATTATCTTTGTACCTATAATAAGGTGATTGGGCTGTCTCGTCATATTTTATTTCTGCATTATATTGGACGGCGCGTCTGATGGCTTCCTGCATGTCGAAAGTCTCTGCTTCCTGTCCCTCTTCATGAGGAATAAGCCAGTCCCGTGCATAAATTTGAAATCCTATGAAGATTTTATTTGTTGGTATCACCGTTACGGCATAGTCAAGGACACGTTTTATTTCATTAATGGGAGAGATTGCCTGCGGCGGCCCCTTTCGGTAACCCCATTCATATGTCATCAGCACCACGAAGTCGAGCAGCCGTCCGTGAACTGGATAATCATGTGCCTCAACTAATGGTCCCTTTTGATTGGCGCTAGTTTTTGGGGCAAGGGAGGATGACACAAAGTAGCCTTCAGGATGCAATCGATCCACTGCTCTTTGGAGAAAGCGATTATAGAAATCACGGTCCTCTGGCGCTACACTTTCAAAATCGATATTCAATCCACGGTACCCTTTATTTTTCATCGTTTTTATGACGTTGGTTAATAATTTTTCCACTAAACTTAAATCGGAAAGTATCGTATGTGCAAGCTGTGTTCCCGCTTCCGTTGCGGAAAAATTCGTTATGCACATCATGGGTATGACGCCAGTTGACTGTGCCGCCCGTATCGTCGGGGTGTCATCTATGACTTCTAGGCTGCCATCTTTCCTCATTCTATAACCGAATGGACTTACGTAGGTCAAATCGTAGGCTACATCACGTACCTGCTCCGCACCTACTTGCCCGTAAACGTTTGTAAAACCATTTACATCAATGATGGGTTTTGGTTTCTGGGGAATCCTTATTATCCTCCCGATATGAATATTGGACGGATCTGTAATCCGATTCGTTTGCATAATGGCTTGAACTGTCGTTCCATAACGTCTCGCAATATCATAAAGGGTATCTCGTTCCCTTACGGTATGATAAATAACCGGGATGGTTAGTCTCTGCCCTGGATAGATAGCGGAAGGATTCGTGATGCGATTCGATTGCATGATTTCCTGTACCGTAATTCCAAACTGATTTGCGATATTATTTAGAGTATCACCTTGCTGAACCCTGTACTGAAGATAAGGTTCAGGAATCAAAAGAGCTAGGCCAATCACCAGCTTATCTGGATTTTCAAGGCCATTGATCCGAACAATCCGGTTGATACTGACACCATATTGCTGGGAAATTCCCCACAAAGAATCCCCCCTATTCACCACATGGATTTTCACATGCACAGCCCCGCTTTCCTTCAAAATATTCCCTTCATTTTATTCCCTAGATAGCACTAATATGTTTTTTTGCGTTCAACACTCATTAAATAAATGTGTTCATAAGCCTGTGAAGGATATAGGGGAAAAAATAATAATGGCAGCTATCAATTCCAGGGAATGTATTGAGGGCTTGTCCATGTATTTTAAAAGAAACTACAGGCATGATAATACGATTTTTAGAGGGGATTTTGAAGCCGAAGTATTCCAGAAGAGAACTATTATTCAGAAGGAAAGGATTCATTTAAGATTCAAAGCTTATGAGCATGAAAGAATTTCTGCATTGGCCTATTCCATGGATTGTAGTGTTAGTTTAGCGGCAACTATGCTGCTGATTGCTGGTATTAGAAATCGAGACGCCTCTACACAAATGGTGGATTCAGAGGTAATTAGTTTACCTGATCCCGGAAGGCTTAAAAGTTTAAAGATGATTCAGAAATACATTTCAAAACTGAATGACGAGCACATTTCACTTTTTTCTCTATTTTCATATGTAGCGCTGAAGTAGTGGATACTACAAAAACGCTTCGTGAAAAAGTGAATCTTTGGATAGATGATAATATAAAAAATATTGATTAGAATTATATGGAGAATAATAAGTCAAAACGGGTGAGGAGGAATGAGCATGAAAATGTTTAAAATGAGTGCTGTGGCATTGGTCGCTGCGTTGTTGTTCCCTTCTTCTACATTTGCAAGTGGCTGGGATTACTTAGGAGAACAATCTCTTTATTCTAATGGTGCTGAAAGTGATGTGTTTGCCTCTACTGGTGGTGATTATAAGATTTGTCGGGATTCTTACGTGGGTCCAGCTGGTAAGTTAAAAGTTGAATTATGGGAGTATGATCCTGACAGTTATAATGATTATGTAGGGGTAAGATATTTAGATCGAGGCCAATGTGGTATTTTCCGGGGTATTGGTAACTTTGTTGATGGAGGAAATGAAGCAGAATTTTTTGCGAAATCTAGGACTAACAGTGATATGCATTTAATCTTTTATGATTAATTCACTAACTGAATGAAAAAAAGACCTGAGATTGATTCGTAAATGCTAAAGGATATTCTTCTAAAATATATATATAGGTTTTTTTAGGCTGAAGTATTTCCACTTCAGCCTTTTCTTATGCAGGAAAATAATTATTTGATTTATCTAAATGGAAAGTGTCATAACTTAAAGGTATTGGCAGAAGAAAGAGCATAAGGAAAAACTGTCCCCAACTAAGTTGTTGAACTAGGCAAAGCCTAGTGTTTTTGTGGGTACATGTAAACTACTCCATCAATGTCCCCTTTGTGTCCCCTAATAAAACCATCAATGTCCCTTTCATGTCCCCTATTTTATTAATTTATTGTACGCATTTACACCAAAATAAACCACTTGTAGCCAAGGGGGTTATTTTCTTTCACTTTTATTGTTTATGTATGATTTTATTCAGCTAAAAAAGGTAGTTTCATAGCGTTAGATTGATTGTCCTTTTTTTCTCTTCTGTTATTTAAGGACTCACCTCTATCAAAGGATTTGGCGTTTATTGTGTACCCCTGCTGGGCACACAATAAACAAAGACCATCATTATAAAGATGGTCTTTGTTTTGGTTAGCAGATTAAACTTTAAATTGAATAAAAGCTTGTAATTCCAATTATCATAGCGATTATTAGAATGGATACTACACCAATAAGTATTTTCTTCCAAGTTTTCATATAATCACCTACTATATGTGAAATTTATGTTTTTACAGAAGTTTTTATACTACCTGCGAGTTTTCCTAGATGATTTCCTGATACTTTAAGATAAACATTTCCTATTTGTACAATACCAAGCGATCCTACTCCAACTTTATAATAAAAAGTTACCTCTCCGTAATATTTTTTATTATTGATATAACCACCATAATAAGTTAAATCTGTAGAGATGGTTGGATTATAATGATAGACTACTTCTCCTTTAGTTGAAAGGGCTGATGTAGCACCACTAGAAGTATAATTATATTTTCCTGTGATTTTATATTTTGTAATAGGGACTCCTAAAACTCCTAAAGTTCCAGTATGACTAATTGTTTTTGTTTTAGTTGATGCGATAGTAGAAATTAATGGCGTTTCATCTGAATTAACACTTCAAGATATATACCCACTTCCCACGCCTCATTTTCGACTCCTAAGCAACAAAAACAAAGGGTGTGTACCTCTCTATTAAATATCATTCCAAACACTTCACAAAGAGCGTGAAACACCTTAAATAACCCGTTTAAAGCACGGTTACCCTAACCTAAAACCAGGTTGATATGGTATAATTATAGAAGGGTTATTGTGCTTTTAGGAGGTGAAAGAATGACGATCAGCAGCATCATATTGGTGGTGGCGGCAGTGTTTATCGGCGCCTTGATGCGGACGATGTTCGGGTTCGGTGAAGCGATTGTCAGCATGCCTCTGCTTGCCTTACTTCACATTCCGCTTAATACTTCGGTTTCCTTGATTGGATTGGCCGGTCTTACCGTTGCCTCGCTAACCGTCGTTAGCGGATGGCGGCATATTGAACGCTCGGTATTAATCAGGCTGGCGGCTTCAACGGTGATCGGCATACCAGCCGGTCTGGCTTTGCTCCATTACGCACCTTCTATGATCATCACTTCTGCACTGGGTGTTTTTTTGGTTGCATATGGGGGTTATTCTCTTCTAAAGCAAAGACTTTTTCAGGCTGTGGAAAAACCATTACTTAACTCGAAGGGCTGGGTATGGCCGTTCGGTTTTGCGTCGGGAGCCCTTGGCAGCGCCTATAACTTTAATGGGGTGCCGGTCGTCGTCTATGGAACTTTACGAAGGTGGAATCCAGATCGATTCCGCGGAACATTGCAAGCCCATTTCCTAATTTCCGGAATCCTGGTAGTGACGGGTCATGCGCTAGGCGGACTGTGGACAGCCGATTCACTTATTCTTTACGCTTATTCCATTCCAGCTATATTACTTGCGACTGGTCTCGGAATCTTCATGAATAAGCGGATTCCTGCGAAAAAATTCGAAAGCTATTTATTCTTTATCATCATTGCGCTAGGTGTACTATTATTAATTTCCCATGACTGATAACCAAAAGCCTGATTTCTCATTGAAACAATGAGGAATCAGGCTTTTTTCAGGAATAATAGAATCATAGTTGAATCGTCAACCTCGGATATCCCGTTTGTTATATCCGGTAAAGCCAATAGCCAGTAATACTATGGCTATGATGGTAAGCATGGATACTTTCATGAAGTCGATATCTTCAACAGGAAGTTTCGGAATATGGCCAAATGGCGTTAGTTTACTCATCCATTCAGGGAATTGAAGCATTCCCCCTAAATAAACGACCAAGATTGAGTATGTCAAGTAAAGCCAAGTCAAGCCAGATAATTTTGGTACAAAGCCAATGAACAGCACGGCAATGCCAATCATGATCCACATCGCAGGCAGGTAAACCATTGCTGCACTAAATATAGTGCCGAAAGCAACCCCTTCATCCATCACTGAATTCCCGACTGCCCAAAGACCGATGTCAGCAATCGCAAGCATGAGAAAACCGCTAATAACGGAGATGATAAGATAGCTGCCCATAAGCCTTGTGCGTGATACAGCGCGGCTCAGTAAATGTTCAGTATAGTTCCTTTTTTCTTCCCCTTTAAGCTTTAACATCGCCATTATAGGCGGGATGGTGCATATCATTGAGATGACTGACATCAACATTGTCAAGAATTGTTCCGTCAGCGAATAGCCTTCAACTGGCGTCAATAGTTCGGCCATCATTTCATTTTTTGCAAAAAAGGATTCTAAATCACCTAAAACGGAACCGTAAGATGTGCCTAAAACGAACATCCCGGCTGCCCAGGCAATCAATCCTGTTCGCTGAAGCCTTAGCGCGAGACCAAGCGGACTTTTTAAAAAGGATGAAGCATATTTTCTGCCAAGCTTAGCCGGTATGAATCCAGCTTCCAAATCACGGATGGCATTCAAATATAGAGATAGTACAACCAAAATGATTGCCGCACCGACCGTAAGGATGATTGGCCACCAATAATTATTCACATATACCTCTGAACCTAAAACCCAACCCAAAGGTGAAAACCAGGAAAGTGTTTCATTGCTGACATCCCCTATCGCCCGAATAAGATAGGAAAGAAGCAATACAGTGATGGAGTAACCAATCGTACCTCGCGCACTCACCGTAAGCTGGGCAAATAATGCCGTTATCGCCGAGAAGAAAATACCGGTTGCCCCTAACGCAGCTCCATACATAAGGGAACCTTCCAAATCCATGCTTTCAATTCCCAGAGCATACAATCCGAAACCCATTATTAACGCGATCAATGCATTCGTACCAAACGATACGGAAATGGTTGCATATAAATTAGCCAACCGGCCAGCCGGCAATGAACGGATCACCTCGATACGGCCGTCCTCTTCATCTGCGCGTGTATGGCGCGTAACAAGTAAAATACTCATTATCCCCACGGCCATAGCGGTTAACAGTAACATTTGATGCGCCATCATCGCTCCGTTTGTATAGTCATCCAGGCCGTAACCTTTCCCCACCATCGCTGTCATTGCAGGATTCCTCATTGTTTCTGCAATAGTTTGCCTTTCTAGTTCAGTCGGGTACAGATCGGTGAATGCCATTGCAACCATAAATGTAAGGACAGATAGGGAAATTATCCAAACAGGAATCCGAATCCGATCTTGCCGTACGATTAATCGGGAGAGTCTTCCTGTATTATGATAGGACTGGTTTGCCATTATAACGCACCTCCCGCCCCAGAATCAGAAGTCTTCCTTTCACCTTCATAATGGCTCATGAATAAATCTTCCAATGTAGGCGGCGCGCTTTCCAATTTCACAATTCCAAATTGGCATATATACTTCATGACATTATCCAATTCACCTGTATCCACTTGGAATGAAAGTGCCTGGTCTTTCATCACGATATCCCGAACACCGTTTACATTCCCTAAAGCAGGAATAGGCTGCTTCGTTTCGACAAGCAAGCTTGTTCTCGTTAAATGACGCAGCTCATCCAATGTTCCCGTTTCAATTATTTGCCCTTGCCGAATGATACCCACTTTATCGCATAACCTTTCCACTTCATAAAGAATGTGACTGGAAAGTAAAATGCTTTTCCCTTCATTTTTCGCTTCCATCACACATTCCTGGAAAACCCTTTCCATCAATGGATCTAGACCTGATGTTGGTTCATCCAAGATATAAAGGTCGGCATCAGATGAGAAAGCAGCAATCAAAGCAACCTTTTGCCGATTCCCCTTTGAATATGTTCCACATTTCTTTGAAGGATCCAAATCGAATTTTTTTATTAGTTCTTCCCGTCTGCTTTTATTGTTCGCCCCGCGTAATTCAACAAATAGATCAATAACTTCTCCGCCTGTTAAGTTGGGCCATAGGTTCACATCTCCCGGAACATACGCAATTCGCTTGTGAATTTCAACCGCATCTTTCCATGCATCCTTGCCAAAAATCTTCGCTTCTCCATCCGTCGCTTTTAAAATCCCGAGCAGCACACGGATCGTTGTCGATTTTCCAGCACCATTAGGACCGATGAATCCAAATACCTCACCTTCATTCACTTCAATGTTCACACCATTTAAAGCTGTAAACCTTCCAAACTTTTTCGTTAAATTCGTTGTTTTCAATACTGACATCCCTCATCCACCTCTTCCTCTGAAAAGAAATTATGAAATATTTTTATTAATTTAGTTCATAATATATAAAATAATAATTCCTGACAATAGTTTATGAACTTATTTTATTGTTCTATTACATATTTTTAATTAAACTAAGGTTGAGGTGAAATAAATGGACGGATTTCAACGCCGCAGGGAACAAAAGAAATTGAATATACTAGAGGCTGCCTTAGCTTTGTTCATGGAGTATGGTGTCCAAAAGATTTCGATTGGGGAAATAGCCAAAAAAGCAAATGTATCTCAAGTTACGATATATAATTACTTCGAAAGCAAACATAATCTAATTCATGAGGTTTTTGTTTATTATACAGATAAGGCACTGGATGAATTTGAACAAATACTGGCCAGCAACATGGCCTTTCCTGAAAAAATAAAGCAGCTCATGTTCACGAAGAATGAAACAGCCAAACAAATTCATGAAGATTTTTATCAATATTTAATGAAGGAATATACTTCCGGAATCAATTATATGGAAAAAATATATACAGAAAAGGCCCTGCCCCGCTTTATCGATCTGTTTAACCAGGGGAAGGAACAAGGATATGTTGATCCGAACTTATCTAATGAAGCGATTTTATTTTATATAAAAGCAATGAATGAATATATCCAACGGGAAGAGGTTTATCAAAGCATCCTGCCTTTGACTGAGGATATTATGAAGATTTTGTTTTATGGGATCGTTGGGGAAAAAGAGAAATGATTTAAGAAAAAACGGTGTGAATCGATATCTCCCATTCACACCGAATAAATCTTATTAAGCTTATTCAATTCCTTTGCCAAAATGGATTTCCTTAAACCTCTTTGACGAATGAATTCTCTCATTTCCTCTGGACTTTGATAGGAAAGCCTGAAGTGATAATAATTAATATGCTCGATGATGGCGAAAACATAAAGAAACGAAAACCAAAATACTCCTGATTCAAATGCATTTAATTGATAAAAAAAGGCTGCTATTCCTAGGGCAATAAGGAAAAGGTTTAATCTTTTAAAGAATAGAAAAATCCGTAATTGCGTATAAGGTAAATGGGCGTAATGGTTTTCTTTAGCGCGTTTCCATTTAAGAAACCAATATAAACTTCCTTGAAGTAAAATAAATTCCAGTAGGACGAACGCATACACAGATGAAAATGAAGTTAAGTAGGAATCAGTCCAATCATGCTGCACCAGAAACGAAACCCACAGTACAGCAAAAATCACAGTTGCCATCAATTCTCCTGTATATAAATGAAATAATTTTCTTTTCACCCTTTTTTGCATAAGATTCCCCATTTCCAATACATTGATTGATAAGAATGCAAATGTCCTCAATCTATTAATCTTTGCTTCTTGAATTTTAACCCCATATATTTAATATACGAAAAACAAAGCTTTCCGTTTCATTAATTCCGCTATAAGTTCTGTTCTGCTTAATGAAATTTCCGGTACTTGGGCAGGAATATATGTATCACTAATAATAGATCAAGTAAAACTAAAATAAATAATAAGAGCGATTGCTAATTAATGCAGTCGCTCTTTGTTTGAATATTATTTGATATTATAATCTGTTTATCGTTAATCGATCATATCTCTGGAATCTTTTAATATCCTGAAAGAATTTCCTGCCCTCATTAAGTCAATGTTAATAATTTGGCTGAAGTGTAATTATATTTCTCGATTGATAAATCAAAAACGGCTCCCGCTTTTAAAAAGACCGTACTTTCAACTATTAATGTCGGATCACCTGGCTGCAAGTCCAAAAGCTTGGCATCATCGTCATTTAGTTTTTCACACGAAATGATTTTATCTGCAAAACCAATATTCAACTTCAGATCCTCGACTATATATTCATAAATGGAACCATTTGCGATTTCTTTATTTATGATTGGAATGATATCTTTATTGAAAAAGGACTCTTCTATTACAATGGGTTCACCATTTAAATATCTAACCCGTTTGAGGTTATAGATTTTGGTTTTCACATTGCATTTCATTTGCTTGGCCAATTTTTCATCGGCTTCAATTAATTCTAACTTCAACACTTTACTTTTCATTTCATCATTTGGAAACACTTTGGTTAAGCCACCCATATCCCTCATCGAAATGCAGCCCGGTCTGGAAAATTCCCTTAGGAATATGCCGCTTCCTTGCACTTGATAGATATAACCCTGCTCAACCAATATGTTGATTGCTTTTCTTATGGTATTCCTGCTGACATCGAACTTCTTCATCAACTCTTCTTCAGTAGGTAACTTTGTATTTAATGTATATTTTCCTTCTAATATTTCTTTCTCCATTTGTTCTACGACCATTCTATACTTTACACCCATATTTCCATATACCTTCCTCTATACATAATGATTTCGAACAATAATTAATGATAGGTTTTCTTTACAATAGTTTATTTTATAACGATTGTAAAGAAACCTCTGTTTCTTTCAGAATGTAGACAAAAATTCGATGAAAAGCCAGTTTACCTGGAGTTTTTTCTAAAAAAAGATTCGAGTTGATTTCAGAAATCCGCTCCCTTTCCGCCGACTGTCTGCCAAGCCTCCTTGGCGCAAGCGTCTGCGGGGTCTCGGCTAGCCAGTTATTCGGCAGGAGTGTCGCAAATTTCTTCAATCCAATAAGAATTACAGAAAAAAACTTAAAGGATAAACTAGTTTTAAACATAATTCGGGATGAGGCCAGTCTACAATTTTTTCAAGAAAAGATTGCAGTTGATTTCAGAAATCCGCTCCCTTTCCGCCGACTGTCCGCCAAGCCTCCTTGGCGCAAGCGTCTGCGGGGTCCCGGCTAGCCATTTATTCGGCAGGAGTGTCGCAAATTTTTTCAATCCAATAAGAATTACAGAAAAAAACTTAAAGGATAAACTTTAAACATAATTCGGGATGAGACCAGTCTACAATTTTTTCAAGAAAAGATTGCAGCTGATTTCAGAGGCCCACTCCCTTGCCGCCGGCTGCTGCCCTCAAAAAAAGAGACATCCAATCGATTAACGATAGGATGTCTCCAAATCTATTGAATGCCATATTGCCGTTGCCCAAACATTGTTTATAGATCTTTCATCCGTTCTAATGTGTAAACAAAATATTCCCAGTTGTTTATGGTCGAAGGGATGCTTAAGTGTTCTTCAGGTGTATGTACGGAAAACATATCCGGTCCGATTGAAACAGTATCCAGCCCTGGTATCTTATCTATGAATACCCCACACTCGATCCCTGCATGCACAGCGATGATTTCAATATCCTCATGATATTTTTCTTTGTATGTCTCTTCAAATAATTTCTTGAGTTTCGAATCAGGATTATAGGGCCATTCCGGATAATCCGCATCAATCAATAGCTTGCACCCAAGCATGTCGGCAATCACCTTTGCCTGCGTGACCATATTATATTTGATGCTTTTGACCGAACTCCTGATTTCACTTTCGAATATCATTTCCGCTTCATTTGTTGTAACGACCCCTAGATTCGTCGAACTTTCCACTAATCCTTCTATTCCCATACTCATACCTTGAACGCCATGCGGGATTACCAGTAAGGAGGTAATGGCTTTAGTCACCGTCTCTTTGGAAAAAACGTTTGAAGAAATCGTTTCGATCTTTTCAAATCTAATCGATACCTCAGGGTCAGAAGATTGCAGTTCATTTTTAAAAGTATCCTCCCATTTCTGGAGTCTCACCGTTATCTTCTGAACATCTTCTACAGAAATCAGTACAGTCGCCTCTGCTTCACGAGGAATCGCATTCCCTTTCAAGCCCCCGTTCATTTGCTGTATGAAGCAAGGAAAGTCTGTCGTTAATTCATGTAATACTCTGCCCAAAAGTTTATTGGAGTTCCCTCTTTCCTTATGGATGGACATACCGGAGTGTCCGCCCTTCAACCCTTTAATCCTGATATTATAAGATACAGCTTCAACATTTGAAACCGATTCCCATCCGATTTGCAGGATTTGCCGAACTCGTATTCCTCCAGCAGAGCTAACCAGCAGCTTTCCATCTTCCTCCGAATCAATATTGATCATCAATTTTCCCTTGAAGTGAGCCGGATCCACGGCAAGTGCACCGTTCATTGTCGTTTCTTCTTCAGTCGTTATGACTATTTCAAGAGAGGGATGCGGAATATTATTCGCATCCAATAATGCCAAAGCATAAGCAACGGCAATTCCATTATCCGCCCCCAATGTTGTATCCGTTGCATACAACATGTCTCCCACAATCCTTAATTGAAGCGGATCCTTCTCAAAATCATGAAGCGTTCCCTTGTTCTTTTCGCAAACCATATCCATATGCCCCTGGATAATGACGGTAGGTGCATTTTCATATCCAGTTGTGGCAGGCTTTTTGATAATCACATTCAGCGCCTCATCCTGGATCACCTCCAGGTTCCTATCCTTAGCGAAGCGAACCAAATAGTCACTGATCGCTTTTTCGTTAGCCGATCCTCTCGGGATTTTGGAAATCGCTGCAAAATAATGAAACACAGGATGTCTCGATAATTCTTCTAACGTGCTATACATGAAAATACACCCTTTCATTTAACATAATTGTATTGCCTCTCATGCTTTTACTTTTCCAGAACGGAGCACTACGACTTTCTTGAACAAAGGATGCAGAATGTACCCCAGGTAAACACCAATCATATTCAGGATCAGGTCATCGACATCCAAACTTCCGCGCCGAAAAACAAACTGACAGATTTCGATGACTGAAATCGAAAGTAATGGATATAGAAATTTCCTTTTAGCTGAGGGCTCTTTCCCTTCCCTTGACAACAAATACAGGCCGAATGGAATGAACAGCCCTACATTGGCGCTAAGGTTATAAAATGACACAAGCCAGTTCATTTCGTTCGATAAATATGAAAGAATCGTAGAAAAAGGAATCAAATTATACGAATATACCTGCCCTTCCGGCCGAAAGAACAGCAAAACCAATAATGATAAACTGTAACTAAACAATGCTGACTGCCATATAGAGCGCGGAATTCTGACCGTTTCACCTCGAAAATAAAGAACCGCAAACGAAACGAAAAGAAGTATACAACACCAGACAACCATGATTACCAAAGGATTCAAATATAATAGAAGCTGAAGAAAAAAAGGTAAACCGCACAAATACATTGCTTGCGACAGCAAAAGGGAAAGCATGACCGATTTTAGAGACATATAACTCCCCCTTTCTATTTCTTTCCAAATCAACTCATATCCTTATATCCTAGGACAACTTTAACAGCCCGTCAACAAACTACTTCAAAGGGAAGCTTTTTAGAATGAATCAACCTATCGGAAGGATATTTCGTCCTTCATCCCCGATAATTCATTCGATGTGTGGGTTTATTCGACCTACATCCGGATAATCCGACCGATGTGTGGGTTTATTCGACCTACATCCGGATAATTCGACCGATGTGTGGGTTTATTCGACCTACATCCGGATAATTCGACCGATGTGTGGGTTTATTCGACCTACACCCGGATAATCCGACCGATGTGTGGGTTTATTCGACCTACATCCGGATAATTCGACCGATGTGTGGGTTTATTCGACCTACACCCGGATAATCCGACCGATGTGCGGGTTTATTCGACCTACACCCGGATAATTCGACCGATGTACGGATTTATTCGACCTACATCCGGATAATTCGACCGATGTGCGGGTTTATTCGACCTTACTCGGATAATTCGACTGTTGTGTGGAATAATTCGATCTTCTTCCAAAAAACAAAAAGCCGGCCCCTCACGATCCAGGAATCCGGCTTTGTTTTACGTTATTCAGATGTAATCATATTAGCAAGGATTGGTATTTAATCCTCATTATAGTGCTCGGTATTTTTTTAAACTAATGATATTGATGGTGATAAAGACGACGGCAAAGGCCAGGAGAATGAGCAGATCCAGTGAAATCTCATTGAACGTGAAGCCTTTGTACATAATGCCGTTCATGGCATCCGATGCGTAATAGAGAGGCATGATCTTGCCGATTTTTTGGAGCCAGTCTGACATGCCATCCAATGGGAAAATCCCTGTAAAGAAGACTTGAGGCACGATGACCAGCGGAATGAATTGTACCATTTGGAATTCAGATGTCGCGAAACTCGATAGCAATGTACCAAGCGATAATGCAACGAGCGCGACCAGTATATTCGTCAATAAAACGAGCCAAATGGAGCCAACAAGGACGATATCCAATACATTGACAGCATATAGTACGACAATTATGGTTTGAATTAGAGCAAATAAGCCATATCCGATCACATAGCCCGCTACGATTTCGTATCTTTTAATCGGGGTGGCAAGCAGCCGTTCCAAAGTACCACTTGTACGCTCCTTCAAAAGCGCAATCCCCGCTATTAAAAATACAAAGAAGAAAACGAAAAAGCTGACGAGCATCGGACTGAAGGTATCAAAACCCTTTGTGTTGGCATCTCCGTAAACATATTTCTCCTCAATTGAAGTAGTGTTTTTTTCATTCCCTTGCAAGCCTTGCATCATTTGCATTTGAACGGCTTTTGCCCGGGTCGGTTCGTCGTTCAAAAGTGTGAGTTTCATTTTCCCATTTTCAACATGCAGCCAGCCATCCGCATTCTTTTCAATCATCTTTTCCTGTGAGAATTCCTCAGCAGCCGACACTTGAAAATCCGCTTTTTTCAATGCTTTAACGATCGTTTCATCACTGCCTGTAACAACGATTTTCAAATCACTTGCTTCTGTATCGAAAATAAAATACATGAGCGTTAAAATGAGCAAAGGAGCTAGGAAGAATAAAGCAAGCGTCCTTCGATCCCGGCGCATCTGCTGAGTAATTCGAGTAACAAGAGAGGCAATTCTCATTTTAAGCCGCCTCCAATCCTTAAAAAAACATCATCAAGCGTTTCCACGGCAAATTGTGTTTTTAAAGCAGCAGGGGTTCCTGCCGCGATGATTTCACCTTCACGCAGCATCGCCAGTTTATCGCATCGTTCCGCTTCATCCATCACATGCGTCGTGATGATGATCGTCTTATCATCTTCATTTCTTAAACGCTCAAGTTCCTCCCAAATCGATTGTTTCAGCAAAGGGTCTATTCCTACTGTCGGTTCATCCAAAATGAGAATCTCCGGATTTTGGATGAGTGCAACCGCCAGTGACAGACGGCGTTTCATTCCCCCGGAATAATGCGCAACCCGAACGCTCAAATCATTAGTCAGCTGTACGATTTCAGCTGCATATTGAATGCGTTCCCTTCGTTCCTTTTTCGAAAAACGGTATAGTTTCGCAAAAAATTCGAGATTTTCAGCTCCCGTCAGTTCTGTATATAAAGCATCGGACTGTGCCATATAGCCGACATCCGTTAACAGTGCTTCATTTGGCACTTCATGATCCAGAACCGTGACTTTACCCGCATCAGGCTTAATCAATCCGACAATCATTTTAATCAAGGTGGTCTTTCCGCATCCGGATGGACCTAATAAGCCAAAAATTCCGTTTTTTTCAATATTCAGGCTTAATGGCTGAATGACCTTTTTCTGATGAAAACCCTTAGCAATCCCTTCAATGGAAATCGCATTTTTCATGCACACACATCCTCCCTCTTTAATTAACACGGTGTTGAGTGTATCATCATTCTAAGGTAGCATTCGTTCTAATACAATCAACACATTTGGAAAAATGTTTAGTGAAGGAGACATTCCATGGCATCGATTCATGAGGATATGGTACAAAAGACGAAAAAGCAGATACAACATCATTTTATTGCACTCGTTGAAGCAGAGGGGTTCTCACATGTATCAGTGAAGAAAATTGCAGAGCGTGCCAACATTAATCGGGGCACATTCTATTTGCATTACACAGATAAATATGAATTGATGGATCACTTACAGCAGGAATTGTTAAATGAACTTCAAACCCGCATTACTGCCATTTTGCCGAAAGAAGCTTTTTTGGCTCTTCATCAACACCAACTTTACCCGCCTTTCGTAGCTATTTTTCAATTCATCAGTGAACATGCCAACGCATTAAGGGCCATTCTTGGTGATCAGGGCGATCCCTCTTTTGCCAAAAAAATAAAGCGAGTATTCGGTGAAATACTGTTGGAGCGTTTGATCAGCCTGCATCCAGCAGCTAAAGATGAAGCATTCCGCATGTATATGCACGCATTCCTGACATCGGCGATTTTAGGGGTGATTACTGAGTGGCTAGAGAACTGTGAAAAACAAACGGCGGAAGAAATGGCGAAAATCCATTTTCAAATCTTGAACTTCATCAGCCAATTGCGCACATTCATCCAATGAACGATTCATTAAAGGCAGGTTCCATCAACATGCCTTTAAATCGGATTACATTTTTTCCTTCGCTTTTGCCTCTAAATAACCAACGCAAAAAAACTCATTATAATAAATGAGTTTCAAAGCAAAACAAGATATGGATTTTTCGCTCAGCATTCCGGATAGAACACAGGGAATAAATAATTGAATACCGCTAATGAATGTTGGATGCAGTTGATTTACCTTAGGGAAAACAATTTTAAGAACGGATTCTTTTTCTTATCCGTTATCCTTAACTCATCCATGATGATTTGATCCTCATGATCGGCTATCCATTTCCTTAGTGCATCTTTATCCTGGCATTGTGTTAAATATGTCTGGCCACCCTTGCCTGTAGCATTAATAACATATCTATTGAACGTCTTCTCCATAATTGCCCGCCTTTTTAATAAAATGTCTTGAATCTTTAAATACAAATGCAATGCTTTTTTCTTTATCATTTACAAAAGAAACATAAAATATATGTTAGAAAATTTTGATTGGCATCGCATGTTCTGCTTGAAATTATTGAATAAAGTACATCGATGCCGGTTATCATAATTGGATTAATCGAACCTATCATAATGTGCTAACTAATATTTGTCAATACGTTTTCTAAATGTAAATAAAACGTAAATTTTCAGTTTTGTTAAAGAAATATTTTTTTACGATTTAGGGGTTTACAACTGCTAAATGATGGGAGTAGAATACGTTTATCAATTTAATGCATTTCGGCCAAAACTCATGGAAATTGAGTACGGAGGACCCAATCATTTGGGGTTAATTCTGCCTTGCAGAAGGGATGAGATCAGCTCTTTCGCCATCCTACCCGTCAGCTAACTTCGTCGGCTAAAGCGAAGGAGGTCATAAGACCGCCTATTTCGGGAGCTTTTTTTGCACGCTTTTTGTGGCAATACAGCTATTCGATGTTTTCGCAGGTCTTTTTATTATGCCTTTAAAAAGATTCGAAAAGCAGATTGATGATTAAAAGTCATACAGTAGGGATGATCATTTGAGAATGACAAAATTGGATCCGCCAAAAATACTTGTACTTGGCTTTGCCATCCTGATACTTATCGGGGCCTATTTATTGACCCTGCCGATTTCCACAGAAAATGGTCATGGTCTTTCTTTTCTGGATGCTTTATTCACCTCGACTTCCGCTACATGTGTAACAGGACTGGTCGTTGTGGATACGGGATCGACCTTCACCACTTTTGGTGAGTTGGTCATCTTAACACTGATTCAGGTAGGCGGCTTAGGGTTCATGACATTTGCGACGTTTATCTTTTTCCTTTTAGGCAAAAAGATTTCTTTAAAAGGCAGGTTAGTTCTGCAGGAGTCGTTAAATAATCTATCCATGGCGGGTGTAGTCAGATTAGTGAAACGGCTTTTAATTTTCACGGCCATCATTGAAGGCATGGGTGCACTTATCTTATCGATTCGCTTTTCTTTTGACATGCCAATCGTTAAAGCGGTCTATTACGGGGTTTTTCATTCCATCTCGAATTTCAATAATGCCGGCTTCGATTTAATGGGGGAATTCAGGAGTTTGACCCCATATGTATCGGATCCATTCGTAACCCTTACCGTCGCCTTCCTCATCACGTTTGGAGGAATAGGTTTTATCGTAATGAATGAACTATATGAATATCGGAATACCCATCGTTTATCAGTACATACGAAGATCGTTCTAGCGACTAGCTTAACCCTTACGATTGCCGGAGCAATTTTAATCTTTCTATTCGAGTTCGGCAATGCCAAGACATTGCAGCCTTTATCTTTCATGGGTAAAACGCTGTCATCATTATTTCAATCGGTATCACCAAGGACGGCAGGCTCCAATACGCTGAATATCCCTGATTTAACTCAACCAACATTACTGCTCATCATTTTTCTGATGTTCGTCGGGGCATCACCCGGATCGACTGGCGGCGGGATTAAAACGACTACATTGGCGACGCTTGTCGGTACCGTTTGGTCACAGATTAAAGGAAAGGGTGATGTGGTATTATTCCGTCACCGCATTGTGAATGAAACGATTTTTAAAGCATTATCCGTTACATTCATTGGCGTATTCATGGTTTCACTCATCTCCATTCTGCTGACCATCACTGAAAGCGGAACTGACTTTTTGATGATTTTGTTCGAAGCCACTTCAGCTTTCGCCACCGTGGGACTTTCAATGGGTTTGACCCCGGAATTATCACCGGTCGGCCGGATGCTCATCATTTTCACGATGTTTGCAGGACGTGTTGGTCCTTTGACTTTTGCCTTTGCTATCGCCACGAGGCGCAAGCCAGATCCATTCCGACGTCCAAAAGGGAAAATCATGATTGGTTAATAATGAATGAAGGAGCGTAAAAGATGGGAAAACGACAATACGCCGTGATAGGTTTAGGCAGATTTGGAACCAGTGTGGCCCATAGATTATATACGGCAGGCCAAGAGGTTTTGGGTATTGATGTGAACGAGGAAAGAGTCGAGAATGCGGAACTGAACGTTACCCATGCAGTCATGGCGGATACGACCGAAGAAGAGACATTGAAAGCAATCGGAATCCGTAATTTCGATTGTGTCATCGTAGCCATCGGAAATGACATGCAATCGAGCATTTTAACTACCTTGCTTTTAAAAGAGCTTGGGGTCAAAAAGGTCATTGCCAAAGCACTTAATAAAAATCACGGTCAGGTGCTTACTAAGATTGGTGCCGACTGGGTGATCTATCCTGAGAGGGATATGGGGGAACGGGTCGCGAATCAGCTTCTTTCCCCTAACATGCTGAACTATATAGAGCTCTCCAAAGAATACAATATCGAGGAAATCATCCTCCCCATGAGCATGAAGGGAAAAAGCCTCAGGGAGCTTGATTTACGGGCAAAATATAATATCAGCGTCATTGCCATCGTGAGTAATGGGGAAATTATCATAGCACCCTCACCGGATCAGGATATCCATGAAAAAGATATGCTTTTAGTGGTTGGCAATAAAGAAGATCTAGCCTACTTCGCCAATATTGAATAACTGGCAGGTGCCAGCTCTTTCTTCATTGAGCCCGATACCTTATTTTTGAATGCAAGCATTATACATACGAGAAGATCACCATATGGAGGTCTTCTCGATGAAATTTATAACGAGTATTCCCATGCCCTGGATATGTATGTATTATTTTATCGTACTGATCGCTTGGGCAAGAGTGGACTTTATCGTCACTTTATCAAAAGGCAGTTGAAGCTTAACGGCAGTCATGGCTATTTCCGGCCGAAGTCCTGAAAGGGTTGTTTGAATTCCGATCAAATGTAAGGATTCAATCAATTGTGACAGCTGGTGGGCGGATGCACTATCAATTGCATGAACGCCCGAGAGGTCAATGAAAAGCCTGGTGACATTTTTTTCAGCGCACTTTTGTAAGGTGTTTTCAAGTAAGGACATGCCCCTCGCCGTATCAATATCGCCTATCAGGGGAAGTAACGCCGTATTATCTTTAAGCGAAATGATGGGAGTGCTCAATTCATCGATCGTTGCCTGTTGGGCTTTCATGATTTTATTGGCATACCTATGATTCGCTTCCGTAAACTTCTCCATCACTTCGCTGAACACCTTCACCACTATCCGATACCAGGAATTTATTTCCGCCTGCGTATAGTTTTCTCCATGCAATCCCACAAACCGGTCAATATAATCCAGGTATTGCTCTTGCGTTCGAGAAAACTCCCTCAATATAAAATAGATGGGTGTGTTTAAATGCTGCTCATCCTGACCGATATCTTCAATCCACTCACCAAGCTGCTCAAAGAATTCCCTCTCCTCTGTATCAAAGACCTGAAAGAAACGTAAATGGAATTCATTATTTTGCTGCTTAAGTTTTTTAATCACATTGGGATCTGGTGAGCTGTAAACCCCCGCCTTATCGTTTTTATTCAATGTTGCGTACCATTCCTCAGTCAATTGTGCTGCCACACCCAATAAAAAGGAATATAATTCTTTATTTCTGTGCATAAACTCCTCCTATTTAGTTTTTTATAAAAAGCAGTCGATAAATCTAACGCTGAAATCAGCATTGTCAGGGTATTGAAAAATTATCAACAAAGTAAGCATCGAAGAAAACCTCTTCCATACTTAAAAATTCTTATGATTTAAAAACCCAATGGCCCCTCTTTCCATATACCTTCCCAGCTGTTTTTGAAACCATACAACCACTGTTTTTCAAAAAAATTCAGTAAAACCTTCATCTACTATTCTGGTTCGCCCATTGTAATAGTTTTCCATTTTTAAATATCGTTAACAAATTACCCCTTTTCTTATAACAAAAAAGGACCTGATTCCAGATCCTCCGTTTAAACCCCATTTTGACTTTAGAATTACTTTTTCATAAATAAGGCCGTCCATAAACCTTGAACCCCAAAGGTTTGCTCCGATTTTTCCATTTTCCTCATCTTCCGTATTTCCACCACTTCAAAATCCTTGAAGATCTTTCTGAGTTTTTCTTCCGTAAAACCTAATTCGCCTTTAAGGCTTCTTTGCCTATATACTTCCCAATCTGAAATATCGGCACCACCCAATATGCCGCCCTCGACAAAACAGGTAATCGAATACAATCCCTTAGGCCTTAACGCCTTTTTCACCGTGTCCAAATAATTGATCCTTCTATGTGGAGCAATATGGTGAAAACAACCTGAATCAAAGACGAAGTCATATTGCCCTTCCTCAATGTCCAAATCAAATATATTCCTTTGAATGAAGTTCACATGGACATTTTTATCTGACGCTCGTTCTTTTCCCCATTCAAGGGCTTCCTTCGAAAGGTCCACCGCATCAACGGTAAAGCCCTTTTGAGCAAGGTAAATGGCATTTCTTCCAGGTCCGCATCCAAGCTCAAGAACCTTTCCCGGCCGGATTAACCCACCATCAAAATATGTAACCAAATTTTCATCAGGGAGATTTCCGAAAAAGGGTACCCCTTTTGAGCGGTCTTCATAAAAACCATTCCAGAATCCAGTTGGCTCACGCAATAACGAGTCGAGCATATTCAATAGATCTTCATGGGTTGTTATTGTCTCGGACAAAACCATCACCTCTTCCCATTGTATTCCACCATTTAATTATACTGATTTCGGCCAGTGCCTATGTAACAGCTTCATCAAAAATGCGTGACAAAGGACGTTCAAACACTATTGGACACTGTTGTTTATATGATGGTCACTGAATTTAAAGGTATCGAAGATGTGTTCAAAATATGTTCTTATAGTATGATACATTCTCACTTAATAACCCGATGTTCGGCTCATTATCCATGTTAGAAAGGACATGGTTTTTATATAAGCATGTCAAATATAATTCAGTAAATCAGATTTAGCTTCCAAACAACAAAACTCAGCTCTATGATGTATCCAGATTTCTTAGAATCCGACTCCCAATCCACTTCTGAAACATCTCTCCGCTTGTCACATCCGTTTACTGATGATTATCTTTCTATACATTCCATTCAGCATGATCGGTCGATCTTCTTCAATTTTCATATTCTTAACATGCCTACTGAACAAGTCTTCAAACCTCAAGCCAATATCCGTTCCTAAAAATCGAATGATGGGCCTCAGAAGCTTTTTGGGTAGTGAAAGCACTTCATCTTTAGAAATAAACTTATCGAATAGCATTATTTTCCCCTCGCCTTTTAAAACCCTGATCATTTCCCGAAGGCATTCATTGGCATCAGGTACAACCGAAAGAACCAAACTTCCCACTATATAGTCAAACGATTCATTATCGAATTCCATATGCTGTGCATCCATCTCGAGGAAATTGATCGATGCATCACCAAATTTCCCCTTCGCTTTTTTTAGCATATCGGCTGACAGATCTATCGCCGTTATCTCAAGGTCAAGGTTCTTGATCAGCTCCAAATCGGCCCCCGTACCTACGCCCACAAACAGAACCTTTGCATTTTCATGAAAATGCATCTCTTCAAACATTCTTTTCCTGGCATCTAAAAAGAGATGAGAGTTAAAGATTTTGTCATAAATTGGCGACCAAAATTTATAAATCACTTTATTCCACGAATTATTCAACATCCCCACCCCCTTACATACTACTTCCATGAAGCATGATAAATCCCTTCCAAGCGCATATTATCTCAAGAAAATTAGTAAAAAAGTTTGCGACGCAGTGATTCACGAAAACGGGCATGTTACTTTTCATAAACCCTCCAAACCTGCATAATCCATAGTAACCAAATTACCTTGACTGTCATAGTAATACACTATAAGATATACCAAAGGAGGTGAGGATTTGGTTCAACGACAACTATCCTCTGACTTGCTTCGCGGACATGTAGATACGATGATTCTAAAACTCCTGCAAAGTGGCGATAAATATGGTTATGAAATAAGCAAACTGATATATACGAATTCCAATGAGCAATATGAAATTAAGGAAGCGACGATGTATTCCAGCCTAAAAAGGCTGGAGAAGGACGGATGCATCATCTCTTATTGGGGAGATGCCACACAAGGCGGAAGAAGGAAATATTACAAAATCACCCCGATCGGGGAAGACACATATACCCAAAATAAAAATGACTGGGAGCAGGCCAAGCGAATACTTGAGCGCCTCCTCTAAGAAAGGAAGATGAAATGTGATTGATAAACTGAATGCACATGTTCATAGCATTTTTGCCCCGTACAAAAGTGCAAAAACTGCAAAGGAATTGGAAGAAGAACTGCTGCAAAACTTACTGGAAAAGTACAATGACCATAGAAGGAATGGTGCCAGTGAGCAGGAAGCGTATAAGCTGACTGTGGATTCGATTGGGGAAGTATCAGAGCTCATGGATTCACTCAACCTACAATACAATGTGCTTGAGCAGGCGATAAACATGGACTATTCCAGGCATCGCCTATTGGATTCCGACTTCCGCTCGGTTTCTGTGCATGATGGCAAGTTTAATTCCTGCGATTTAAGCCGTTCTGACTTCAGCCATTCCGACCTGACGAACAGCACATTTAAAAACAGTAACTTAGATCATTGCATCTTTGAAAACGCCAATTTAACTGGTACCTTATTTAAAAGTGCAAATTTAAAAGGCGTAACTTTCAAGAACAGCATTTATAATAAAACCCATTTTAAAAGCTGTAATTTATCTGGTCTTATATTTGATGGGGAAACTTTCAAACAAACCATTTTCGAAGGCTCTTCATTGAGAAAGGCATCATTCCGCGATACCACCCTCATCAATGTTCAATTTCGGATGTCCGATTTAAAGAAAATCGACTTTACTGGAGCTTCGATGGATAAACTCACTTACAACTTTTTACATGGAGCAAAGGTTGATCTTAGCGGCGTGACCATCATCTAAGGAAGAATTTCCAATGACTTTACCGATAGCGATTGTCGTATCCACCTCAATCATTTGCGTGACCGTGTTTCTGACTGCAGTCGCTTTTTAAAAGGAATGAGCATGGGAGAATGATTCATCAAGAACCCTGTGCTAAGACATGAAACGTCTTAGCACAGGGTTCTTACGTGTTCACTATACCTTTTCGGATATGCTAATCATTCAACCGCCCATCGCCTTCTGCATGAACCTTAGACTTCCACTTCAAGTTCTTTAACATAGACAGCATTCCCGGTGATTTCAACATCGTATGTGCCACCGTTTTTGGTAGCTGTAACGCGAACCCTGCCATCCTTTCCGATTTCATGACCCTGTTCGATTAACAGATGCACCTCATCTTCAAGATCATCCTTTATGTATTTTGCATAATAAGCGCCCATTACACCTGAAGCCGTTCCTGTAACCGGGTCTTCAACCGTACCTGAAAATGGCGAGGAAAAATGCCGGGCATGCATATGGGCATCACTATCGTACGTTTCCATGCAAAAGGGATGAACGGAAGCTCTTGGCATTTCCTTTAATATTTGCGGAAACAGGCTATTGTTCGCCTTCATCCTTATAAATGAATTTCTTTCTTTTACTGGTACCAGTAAAGTCCATAAACCTGTACTTCCATAAACAATAGGCAATTCACTTTCCAGATCTTCTATATCAAGGCCGAGGGAACTGGCTAATCGACCTTTATCTCCATTAAACGCTTCAAACTGCGGCGCTGCCTGCTTCATCGTAATATATATATCAGGACCCACCGTCGTATGGATCTTGATTGGCAATATACCCGCTCCTGTTTCAATCATCAGCTCATCTTTATTCAATAATCCCCTGGTCTTCAGTGCATGGATGGTAGCCATTGTCTCGTGTCCGCATAGATTCATTTCGTGTCCCGGTGTAAAATAACGGATTCTAAGATCGGCAATATCGGACTCCATCGGAAAAGAGGTTTCATTGAACCCCACCTTCACCGCTATATCCTGCATTTCCTTTTCGGTCAGTCCATCCGCATCTAAAACCACACCTGCCGGATTTCCTTTATTCGGTTTACTGCTGAACGCATCGTAATGAAAAACCCTTACCGTTTTCAAATCTAACATCTCCTATTAAATGAATGGTGCTTCTCTTGAATAGTAATTCTATATCTCTATTCATATCCCTTTTTCGTCCTATAGTAAGTGAAACAACCATTGATTTTATTTTCTGAATATTATACAATTACTCAAATTCATCAAATGTAAAATTCCATGAAGGGAAGGAGTACGTTATCGTTCTGTTCCAAAGAGAGCTGGTGCTTTGCTGAAAGCCAGTGTCCAGAATCTGACCGAAGATCATCCCCGAGAAGTAAAGCCGAAGCTTCAGTAAGCTTTACCGGTTTCCCCCGTTAAATGGGACAACGCATTAATGTGCGTTTGTTATTAAACAAGAGTGGTGCCGCGAGTTCAAATCTCGTCTCTTAAAGAGACGGGATTTTTTGTTTTTAACCTAATCAATGAAAATAACGGGAAAGCAGGTGCAGGATTCATGCAGAAACTATTATTCGTAACGGATTTATACTATGAAGCAAAAGGAAGAAATTATTATGAGGAGGATTTGTACCTTACCTCGAAGCTTAGAGAAGATTTTCAGTTAGTACTTTGCCATCCTGAAGACATTGAAACGTTTGAAAAGGATTTTGACTTGATCGTCTTTCGAAATGCCGGTCCAGTAGCCAATTTTAAAGATAAGTATCTAGCATTCCGTAATAGAGTGGCTGCTGGTTATTTGAAAACGTACAATTCATTTGTTGGAAAGGCTGATATGAACGGGAAGGAATACTTAATTGAACTGACGAATGCCCATTTCCCTGTCATTCCGACCATCGATTCACTTGAATCTTTAAATAAACTTCCCAATGTGGAAACGTATATAGTGAAGCCGAAAGATGGCGCGGATTCCATTGGTTTGGAATTTGCCACGAAAGAAGAATTGGGAGATAAAATGGATGCAGAATCAAAAAACACATTGGTACAGCCATTTATCAACTTTGAGTATGAAGTCTCTTTTTATTTTATCGATAAGGAATTTCAGTATGCCCTTTATGCCCCTGATAAAGAGAAAAGGTGGGAATTAAAAGAATATGCACCTACTGAAGCAGACCTGGCCTTTGCTAAACGATTTATAGAATGGAACAATCTTGATTGGGGAATCCAACGCGTTGATGCCTGCCGGAATGAGCAAGGTGAACTTTTATTAGTAGAACTGGAGGACTTAAACCCCTATCTGTCCCTGCTGGAATTAACGAATGAAACACGTCAGAATTTTGTAGAAGCCATGAAAAAATCAATCCAAAAAGCTCTTCAGGCTTAGTATAAAGTGCGAGGTAGGTCGAATAACTGCGTCAACGGCGGAAAAAAGTTAGAAGAAAAAATATTGGAAATAGACAGAAGACAAAGAAGAAAATAAAAAGTGGTGGAAGTTTTAGGATTAAACTTTCACCACTTTATTTATGGACAAATAAGAATCTCACTTGCAAGCTCCGATTTTATGAATCGCAGGCGAGGTTTGCGATATCTCTTCTTTTTAGCCGTCATTTTGAAAAACGACTCCTTTTTCATTTATATTTTTTGCCGTTTACTGGTTGCGAATATTTTATTAAATATTGTGTGACTTATTATATAAACCGGTATGATTAACAAATATATATAAACATTATGTGGCATATATTCAGTAAAATAGCAAATGAATATGATTAACCATATAATTAATACTAAATACTTTAATACAACTTTCATTTAACTATCTCCTTTTAGGAATTCGGTTAGTATATCTTATCGTCTAGAGGAAAATCGAGAAAAAAGGAATTCCCACTTTTCCCAAAAAGAAAAAAGCCTGAAGCGGTTTTTCTGCTCCAGGCTTTTTTTTTATCTTTTGGTCTTCATGTAAATTTGAAACAAAGTTTGATCAAAACACGCTATTAATATATTTAGTTTAGCATTGAACTAAAGAATTAATACCAACGAGTATATAAATATTCCCACCAATAACCACCACCATATACACCTTGAAAGAGAACCTTAACAGTAGCACGTGCAGTATACCCTGCATCATTAACCTGCAAAAAGTTTAGTGAAAATAGATTTAAAATGACCTAAGATATTTGACTGCCGTCTCAGCATATATCTCGGCAGATTCTACTAAGTTCTCCACTGAAACCCGCTCATCGTACCCATGGATAGTGTGTTCCAGCCCAGGACCGTAAAGGACGGTATCAATGCCATGGCGCCGGAAATGACTGGCATCACTTGAACCAAGCAAAAGTACGCTGAAGACGGGTTCCTCCATTCCAAGGACACTCTGGATTCCCAGTTCTATGGCCCTGACAATTGGACGATTCTCTAAGGTCCAGTTCGGGTTAGTACAGGGTACCATTGGCTCTACAACCGCACCTGGCGCTACAGCACTAACAAGATTCCTAGCGACATCAAGTACAAACTCGGGCTTCATACCGAACGGAACCCGGGTATCCACTTTAATGATACACTTGTCTGCGACGACGTTCACATTTGTTCCGCCCTGAATTATACCTGGATTGTAAGAGGGACGATAAAGTAACTGTGACAGTAAGGGATTTCCTAGACGCTGAGATAGGAGCCACTCAGTATTGTACAAAAGTTGACAAGGCTCTGCCGGAGGCGTTGCCTTGAGCTCCCATAGCTTGGTTAGTGCATCGACCGCGGCTGCCCCTCTTCGTACGGCGGAGATTCCATAAAGCGGTTGTAGGCTGCCATGATCTGTCTGACCTGGTATAATCACCTGCATCCATGCCTTGCCCTTTTCACCGGCATTCGGATGGTGGGGGTCCGTTGGTTCACCAATCAGACAAGCATCACCCTTAATCAATCCTTGATCCAGGAGCGAGGCCACCTCAATGCCGCCAGTCTCTTCATCCGGAGAGGCAATAACTCCTAGGCTACCTTTCAAATTAAGAGTGGGGGCGAACTCCTGAAGTAGTCCAGCCACAAAAATCAGTGATGCCAAGCCTCCTTTCATATCGGAGGCTCCCCTACCCAAAAGCATACCTGCTCTGACTTCTCCTGAGAATGGATCGAAGGTCCAATCTGAACAATCGCCTGCAGGTACGACATCTGTATGTCCACAAAATAGGAGCCGTGGACCGGGTACCCTGGTTAAGGGAGCATCACAGACCACGGTAACCAGTGCATTTTCGCTACGGCGGTGCTCGGTAATCAAGAACCCTTTTGCTGCTAGGTATCGGCTAATATGGCGTCCCATTTCTGCTGACTGCTTCATAAACTCGGGCGATGGATTTTCAGTTGGAATTCGAATAAATGAAGCAGCAAGTTCGACTAATTCCTGTTGCCTTGACCTTATCAGCTGCCGGATTATTCTGGTACTCATATAAATACGTCCCCTCCATGTCCAGTATTAGCTGCAGTATTTCTATACTATTCTATGTGCTGTTCCTAGATCATATTTCTGGGGTTCAAAGTGGGGAAACATTTGATACATGTTATTTAAAGTCGCGTTCAATGCTATAGTTAAACTTAATAAGCCAAAGATATATAGGGGTAGCGTCCGGAAAATGTGCTTAACGTTGTAAATCCGCATTTTCCTGACGCTACCCTTATATAGTAAATATAAGATTATGTAGTGGTAATGCCTAACCCCCGTTATCTTAACAACAATTCTTTCAACTATTTAGCTAATTATGCTTGACTGGTTTTAGGGTTTTTGACTTGCTGAGGTGAAGCATTGAAACGGCTGGAAGGCAGTCTTATCCCCTATGCTCAGGAACCTTCTACCCGAAGGCGCTACTGTAAGTTTTAGAGGTTGCATCAAGCAACCGTCAAGCAGGCTCGATGGACAAGCTATCCCCCCTAAAAACATTTGTGAGCTTACAAAGTTATATAGATATAGATATTAATACTAATGCTAAACTTGTCTGTTTAATAACGATAATTAATTAAACAAACATAGAATCAAAAAGGGCGCGGATTTCTGAAATTAGCTGCAACATTCTTTACATAAAAAAACTGCAGGCAAACTCGCTTTTCTTCGAGTTTGCCTACAGTCTGAAACGACTTACGCGTCCCAAGGAACCATTAATTCATTTGAGATTTATGCCATTTCCACGCACTTTCAATAATTTCTTCCAAATCTATCGATGCTTTCCATCCAAGCTCTTCATATATCTTATTTGCCGAAGCAACCAGACGGGCTGGATCTCCAGGGCGACGTTCTGCATACTCTATGGTCGGTTTTACTCCTGTGACCTTTTCACAAGTGTCGATTACATCCTTAACCGAAAATCCTTTTCCATTCCCAAGATTGTAGGTGGCCGTATCCTTCTTCCTGGATAATAGGGCTTGAAGGGCGATTATATGAGCTTGAGCTAAATCCGTTACATGGATATAGTCACGAATGCAAGTGCCATCTTCTGTGTCATAGTCCGTTCCAAACACGGAAATCTTCTCACGTTGACCTAATAAATGCTGTAAAATAATAGGAATCAGGTGTGTTTCCGGATCATGACTTTCACCGATTTCTGCCGACGCATGTGCTCCAGCCGCATTAAAGTAACGCAAGACGACATAATGAAGTCCATATGCATTTGCAAAGTCCCCTAAGATCTGCTCTACCATCAATTTCGAGCGGCCATATGGATTAATCGGATTGGTTGGCTGATCTTCATCTATCATATCAACATTTGGTATCCCGTACGTAGCTGCCGTTGATGAGAAAATGAAATTCTTAACATCATGCTTGAGCATGGTATTCAATAATGTAAGAGTTGCACCTACATTATTATCATAGTATTTATAAGGATCTTGAACAGACTCCCCAACCAAGCTATTAGCAGCAAAGTGCATAACAGCTTTAATGGGATACTTAAGGAATATTTCATTCAAAACTTCCTCGTCCCCTAAATTCCCTTCCACCAAGATGGCCTTCGAATCAACCAGCGAACGAAAACCGGTTGAGAGATTATCCAGAATGACTACCTCTTCAGTATTCACTAACTCTTTTACAAGATGACTTCCAATATATCCTGCACCGCCAACGACCAAAATCATATAGAATTTCTCCTTTTACTGTAAGCTTAAATGAATCATTGCCAAATCTCGCAACCTATATATGTGAGGCTCTACTAATTATAAAGAACCCATCATTTTATAAGCATTTATTGAAGGTTTCCATGGCCAATCCATTATATTGGGTGTAATCAAACTTCGCTAGTTCAGGATTATCATTATTTACCATAGTAGATAAGCCCTTTTCCAGTCCATCTACGCTATTTTCGACAAGTAAACCATATTTACCGTTTTCCAAAACGGTTCGGTTAGCCACTATATCAGTAGCCATGATTTTCATTCCTAAAGTCATTGCTTCCAATAATACCATAGGCTGCCCTTCATAATGTGAGGAAAGAACGAAGCAGTCACATTTTTCCATGAACGAAAATGGATTTTCAAGCTGGCCTAAAAGATGAATGGAATGATTTAAGCCCAGCTCATCAATGATTGCCTGCAAATCTTCCTTTAAAGGTCCTTGTCCTAAAATATATAGTTTACTATTTTTGTGTTTTTCATGAAAGCCTGCGAATGCACGAATCAAATTATCTTGCCCTTTTTCTGGGGATAATCTTCCCATATTGACAAAGTTAAAATCATTTTTATCAGGATATGGAACGAATTGATCATTCACTTCCAATCCATGCACCTCTTGTACGATTAACGCCTGTTTATCGATCCAACCAATAGATATCCCGTCCAATAATATATGGGCATAAGTACCAAGTTGAGTAACCGCTTCTTTATCGAATTCCACGATCCGGCCATTAAAGGTTGGTCCATTTTCCAAGACCATGGCATCTTGCAGCCCATAAGGCTTATCCCAAATATGGTAATCGCCTAAGTTAATTTCGGCAGTGCCGCGCACTTCCCGTTCTTTTAACAGGATTGGCTCTTCTATGATTTCGAATGCCCCCGTATTTAACCAGCCTATTCTCTTATTATCGATTTCGAAAAGGTAATAGCCGCCTTTGTTGGTTCTGTTATACTTTACGATTCTGACGATTTGCCCTTCAAAATCGATTGCCTTGCTCACTCTTTTAGCCTTGTAGTTCGGATATGCCTTCGTCCAGATTGTATGGTCTTCCGGGTTAGTTATTTTACCGTACTTCTGATTACCGGTGTTTATTTCCTTCAGCGTTCTATTCTCAATCTTATCAATGAACTTTTTATTGTTTTTATAGTTTCTGGATATTATATACTTTCTTTTCATCATGATTTGCAGCTTGTCATTAAAGCTCATATCTTCATTGATTGTACAATGTTCAAGCATGGATAAAGCTGAATTATCTATCCAGCCTATTATCTTGTTTTTTACAGATATTCTGCTATAAATCGAATGCTGGGTTTTTGCTTCCCTATCGACTTTTACAATGATTCCTTTAAAATCATGACTGCCGGAAACTTTGTACGTTCCTTCGACTTTATACGGCAAGGACCAAATATAGTTCGATCGAGGTCTTACTAACCTTGCAATTTTATCCACTTCTTTTTCATAAATGATGCTGTCTGGCAACAGCTCCACAGCTTCTTCACTAATCCAGCCTATTATTTGATTGTCATGACTGAATTTGTAAAATGTCTTTTGATCAGCATGGGCTTTTCTCGAAATGACGATTTCAGCACCTTCAAATCGTTCTTCCAGTCGAAATTGGATTGAATTCGGGATTCCAGGAAGGGTATTCCAAACTTGATTATCCTTGACATCGGTTAATATCGCCCTTGCTTTGAAGTTTTCTGTGATCATTGCCTTTTCATCATGCTCGATAGCTTCAGATTCATTTGACTCGATTTGAAGGATTTTATCCGGGTTGATAGAATTCATTACATAATCAAATTTATCGAAGTCTGCATACTCCAATAGATTCTTTCGGTTTAATTCCATCGTTCCCTTAGAAACACTTACTAGCTTATCAAATCGATTGTATACCGAAAAAATCCCTCTTAGATTGATACGGTGAGGTCTCTTTCCATTAATGATGCGCTCACTATCAGAAAGCAAATCATTATGCATATAACAAACTTTCTTTTTTGCATCTGCCGCCAGCAGATATTTAGCCCAATAATGACTATAACCGCTAAAATCGATAACAAAATCAAACTTTGTTTTACCGAATAAACGTGCATGCTCCCTAATATAAGCATTTTCCGGGTAAAGCTTCTTCCCTAAGAAGCCTCTTTCCCCTCTGTTATGGATGAATTTGTCTTTGTAGACTTCCAAAAATTTATACACAGGCAAGCCAGGTTTGAATAGAAAACGCACATTCTTATTGACCTTGCCCATATTTTTCAAAACCTCGTACGAGTGAGGGGTGGCAGTAAAACAGCTGACATCATATTTATCATAATCAATATTATTCATTAAGTTAAGGAATGAGGATGTAATTCCGTTATCCCTCAATCCGCCCGGATAAATCAATATTTTTTCCTTTGTGGAATCCAGCCCGGTAATTGTATTTAGTTGTTTCGTAGACTTATTGAAAATATTATTGACTATTCTTTCTGTTACTTTTCCATCCTCATGGTTCGTGAATTTTCCCTGCATTTTTTTATATTTATCGGAATATCTCAATTCCACATTTTTAATATCTTTAATGGCTAGTGCCAGTTCTTTTGAGTTAAAAAGCAGCGGTCCCGGAAGTTCGTCATTTTGGAGATATTGTCCCCTTTGCTCTGCATAAACGTCCGTGTCCCAAGTGTAAAATAGAATTGGCTTATCGGTAACAAGGTAATCAAAGAATATGCTGGAATAATCCGTGATAAGCAAATCAACTGTAGCAAGCAATTCATTTGTATCCACATAGTCAGGTATTAGCACATCCTTGATTTCCGAATGCTTGGCCGCTTCTTTATATAGAAATGGATGCACCTTAATAAATAGGTTATATTGTTCACCGATTTGACTTTGTAAATAGTTAATATCCGCAATGATTTGAAGAAGATCGTTATCCACTTTGGCAAGGTTCGTCCCCTTCCAAGTCGGGGCATATAAAATATTTTCCTTGGCATCACTGACTTTCAAACCTAGAGTCCTTAGATACTCCTTATACTCCCCCGAATCCGTATTCAACGTCAAATCGATCCTCGGATATCCTTCTTCTATAATTTCACCTTTATACAATCCATTTAACTTATAGCTATGTGTAAATATGTTGGTAGTATGGGTATTAGGGCTCAAAATGAAATCTGCACTCAAAAAGTTCCTGACAACGTTTTGAGAGACCGAAGGATTACCCGGTATATCAAAGCCCATATTCTTAAGGGGAGTTCCATGCCAGGTATTGATGTAAATTTGATCGCTTTTAGGGATGAAGAAAGACTGGAATGTGGAGTTATTGATTAAATACTCACTTGTTGCCAACCATTTTAAATATTCCTTTGAATTACGCTGAACGAATTGAACATTCGGCATATCCTTATACTTCGCCATTACACCTGAGAGGACGCTGAAATCCTGGATGGACCATATGTGCATAAAATCTTGATAGCCTTGATTTTCAAGCATATATTTAAACATCGCGTACGGACTGTCAGTCATACTGTTTCCATCACGACTCTCATATAGAATCGTGTTTTTTTGCACGCTTAATTTCTCATAATACTTTGCATATCTATTTACGCGCTTATGATTTTCCTTTAATAGGAAATTAGCGATAGGTTGTTTAAGGAAATCGACTTTTCTTTTTATTACCTTCTTATTCACTAAATAGGCATCCCCTTTTATGGATTTATATTCACCATTCAAAATTATGTTTGCCTTTCATTAACCAAAAATAACAACTATGAATGATCAATAGTTGGAGATTTTCTAAAGATGATTACTACATTAAATTAAAAGATTATGAATGGCAGTAATAGTTTATTTGTCCACTGCCTTATGCATTTCGAGGATATTTTCCATTACTTTTATGATGTCGTCTCTTAAATCGGGACGTTGCAGGGCAAATTCAATTGTCGTTTTCACAAAGCCATCGACAACGCCGACATCATAGCGTTTTCCTTCAAAATCGTAAGCGAAGACTTTTTGGATTTCATTCAGTTTTTGGATGGCATCCGTTAACTGGATTTCACCGCCGGCCCCTGTTTCCTGCTTGGCCAGGAAATCGAATATTTCCGGAGTCAGTATGTATCTTCCCATGATGGCTAGATTGGATGGTGCCGTTCCTTGTTTTGGTTTTTCGACGAAACGGTTCACTTCGTATCTTCTGCCTTCTTGCGTAAGCGGGTCAATGATGCCATATCTATGCGTTTCGCTCTCATTTACCGGCTGCACCCCAATGATGGACGAACCTGTCGCATCATATTCGTTGATTAATTGGCGTAGAGAAGGAACATCGCTTTCAACGATATCATCGCCTAAAAGGACGGCAAATGGCTCATCACCAATAAAGTTACGTGCACACCATACAGCATGTCCGAGGCCTCTCGGTTCTTTTTGCCTAATGTAATGGATATTAGCTAAATTGGATGGGTATCGCACCTTCTCCAATAAATCGAATTTCCCTTTTTCACTCAAGTTATTCTCTAGTTCGTAAGCATTATCAAAATGATCTTCTATTGCTCGTTTATTCTTTCCTGTGACAATGATTATATCTTCGATTCCCGCTTTCACGGCTTCTTCTATAATATATTGTATAGTTGGTTTATCGACTATTGGCAGCATTTCTTTAGGCATAGCCTTCGTTGCGGGCAAGAATCTAGTGCCTAGTCCCGCTGCAGGTATAATGGCCTTTTTAACTTTTTTCATTCTTTGTAACTCCTTCATATTAAGATAAATCTACAAAAAACCCCATTTTTTTCTGAATCATCCTTTTCATAGTAACATAGACTCGTTTTTTGTAAATATCTTAACAGAAAAATTCCTTCTTTTGTAAACGCATCCATAAATTAAACTTCCAAGTAATGCAATAGCCCGCTTTCTTCTTGAAAAAAATAAGGCCTATCCCTGATATTTCAGGAAAAGGCCTTATTTTTCTTAATTATATGACTGATAGGTCCAAGGGCTCAGAATTATTTATTTAGCACTATTGATCATACCATGAATATTTTCCATGAAAGCATTCATGACCTGCTTCAATTTCAACTCGGCTTCTTCCATCGTTTCACTTTGGATCCCAAAATAGAATTTGATTTTAGGTTCTGTACCAGATGGCCGCAAGCATACCCATGTGCCATCCTCAAGGAAGTACTTAATTACATTTGATTTAGGTAAATCAATGACTTCTTCCTTATTTGTGCCCACCGTCAGCTTCACACCGCTTTGATAATCCTCCTGGATCGTTACAGCTTTTCCGGCAATTTGCTTTGGAGGAGCCTCACGGAACTGATTCAGTATCCCTTGAATCTGCCCGGCGCCTTCAATCCCCTTTAAGGTCAATGACTGAAGTCCCTCCAGATAATACCCGTACTTTTCAAAGATGGTAAGCAATCCTTCATATAGATCCATGCCCTGTTTTTTATAGTGGGCACAAACCTCCACCGCAAGAATGGCCGCTTGGATCGCATCTTTATCACGGGCAAAATCCTTGATTAAATAGCCATAACTTTCTTCATATCCGAATAAGAACGTGTGCTTGCCGCTATCCTCATATTCATTGATCTTTTCAGCGATGAATTTAAAACCCGTTAATACATCAACGGTCCCTAAACCATATTCCTTAGCGATTCTGCGCCCAATTTCAGAAGTTACTATCGTTTTTAAGACAACTCCATTGGAAGGTAAAGTGCCTTTCGCTTTCTTTTCTTTTAAAAGATAATCCAATATTAGTGCACCTGTTTGATTACCTGTAAGCACCACATATTCGCCATCTTTATTTTTAACGGCGATACCGAGTCGATCTGCATCCGGATCTGTTGCGATCAAAAGGTCTGCAGATACTTCATTTCCTAATTCAATGGCCATTTCAAAAGCTGCATGCTCTTCCGGGTTCGGGGATTGAACTGTCGAAAAATTGGGATCAGGCAATTCCTGCTCTTTTACAACGTGTACCTTGTCGTATCCCAGATCTTGTAAAGCACGTCTGACAGACTTATTTGCCGTGCCATGAAGCGGTGTGAATACAACTGTCACATCCACCTCTTCACTTAAATCTTTGTTTTCGGGCACAGTAAGCAATTTATCATTATAAGCGGTATCGATATCCTCTCCGACAATCTCAATGAGGCCTTGCGCTTTCAATGTCTCTTCATCTTTTACCGAAATGGCAAGTTCGTTTTCAATCGCATTCACGAATTCTATCACTACATCAGCCGTTGCCGGAGGAAGCTGTGCACCATCTGGCCCGTACACTTTATAGCCATTATATTCAGGGGGATTATGACTTGCTGTAATAACGATCCCAGCATAGGCATTCAGTTCACGAACGGCAAAGGATAACTCCGGCGTTGGCCTCAACTCATCGAATAGATAAGCCTTGATTCCTTCTGTTGCCAGGGTTTTGGCTGCTTCCAAGGCAAATTCAGGCGATTTAAAACGTGAATCGTAGGCAATCGCGACACCTCTGCGTTTTGCTTCATCACCCATCGATTGCAGATAATGGGCTAATCCCAATGTTGCTTTACGGACTGTATATAGATTCATCCGATTCGTACCTGCCCCAATTTCCCCGCGCATACCGCCTGTGCCGAATTCCAAGTTCTTATAAAACGCATCTTCTATATTCTTTTCATCATCTTGCATCTCGTTAAGTAATGATTTCATTTCATTATCAAGGGCTTCGAAGTTCACCCATGAGTCGTAAGAACATTTCCAATTCATCTTCTAATAGTCCTTCTTTCTTTGTTGGGAATTCTAAATGTTTCTACTAAAATCTAACAATAAAAATTAATAAAAAAAAGCCTCTTTAGGACTTTATCGCTATATTATCTGCAAAAAATGGACATCAGTCAATATTTTTGGCAAAAATTTGTTATACATAATAGAAAAAAAATGGACGTCACCAGGGCGACGTCCACTTAATTATTCAGCTTCGGCAACAACGGTAAAGCGTTGGTTGATGTGCTTTGGAATTTCAATTTCATCAAGTACTGCAAGGGCAAAATCAGCATAACTTACATAGCTTTCACCCTTTGAATTTACAAGAAGGTTATCTTTCCCCAGTTTATACCCACCTGTTCTATTTCCTTGCGGATCAAAGAAGGCGGAAGGACTGATGAACGTCCATTGGATGCCAGTCGCATTTTGCAGATCTCCAAGGTTCTTGGATTGATTAAAGGCTGTTGCAAAGTATTCTTTAGGGAACTCAGGCGTATCCAGTACACGGATCGTTTTTGCCTCGTCAACGAAAAGGCTTCCAGCTCCGCCAACAACGATCAGTCTAGTTTGAGGCGCCCCTTTCATTGCGTCAATCAGGATTTTTCCTGCATCGACATGCAGATGTTCCTTCCCCGGAGCAGCGCCAAAGGCATTCACAACCACATCGAATTCTTTAAGATCCTCTGCTTTCAGATCGAATACGTCTTTTTCCAGTACGGATAATCCTTGGATTTGGACTTTGGCTTCATCCCTTACAATAGCCGTAACTTCATGTCCCCTAGTCAATGCTTCGTTTAAAATCAGACTTCCAGCTTTTCCGCTTGCACCAATAATAGCGATTTTCATATTAAATTCCTCCTATATATTGTTATAGAAACTTTAATTGTAACTAAATTGATTACATGTAATAATATAAGTTACAGGTTGCATCTTGTCAACATTTTTATTTTGGGGAGTTTCGGAGATATATTGGAGTTTTCGTCGATATATTGCAAGTTTCGGAGATATATCCAGTTTTCAGTCGATATAATTCAATTTTCGATGATATAACCGGATTTTCGTCGATATATATAAAAAAAGCACCATTCCTTTTAGAATGGTGCGCTTAAATTACATGTTTTTTTTCTTTTTCATTAGCAGTGCCATGCAGATTGTGATGAGCGTAAAAGCGATAAAGGCCAAAAACGGGATCGTGATGAATCCTAGCCAATTTATATACTCACCTGAGCAGGGAACACCGCTTTGGCACATTTCGAAATGCTGTAGTGCTGGAATTTTTTGCAGACTATAGTGATACCCTGACACCACCATGCCCAAAATCGATAATGGGAGGATGTATCGATAGATTTTCACGTCCTGTTCATAAAAGGCCCGGCCCAATAAGATAACGAGCGGGTACATCAGAATCCTTTGATACCAACAAAAGGTGCAGGGTACATAATGGAGAATCTCACTAAAGTAGAGACTTCCGGCAGTGGCGATGATGGATAGGATCCAAGAAAATAATAGTGGCTTGTTCATCACTATTTCTCCTTCGCTGCATCATCAACCATTTTCACTAAATCATCGATTGTATTTCCTTCAAATTTCTTGCCATTGACAAATAAGGAAGGAGTTCCAGTAACGCCCAATTCGTCGGCCATCTCCATATCCTTGTTCCATCGGTCCTCGGACTTTTCGGCTTTAAAAGAGGTAACGACCTTTTTCACATCTTTGTCATTTGCAATTTCTTTCAATGTTTCTTCTAAGAACTTGTCCGTAAACACATCTTCCTTTTCATATTTCAGGTCAGCTGGCTGTTTATCGAACAAAAGTTCATGAAATTTCCAAAAGGTCTCATTTCCTAATTCCTGATAAACACTTTCCGCGAATTTAGCGGATCTGGTTGAATCGACGTTAATGAACGAATAATTCATGAAATAAAATTGCGCTTTTCCTGTATCAATCAATTCACTTTGTATAGAGGGAAAGAATTGCTCCTCGAATGTCTTACAGACTGGACATTTATAATCCCCAAATTCCAAAATTTGCACAGGAGCCGATTTCTCTCCCAAATAAGGCTGTGCTTTATAATCGATTTCATTAACGGCAGTATCTTCGTCCTTCCCATTTGCCAAAAATATAAAGCCAATAATGATTACAGCGATTAACCCGATGATCCAAAACGTGAATGCAGAAGATTGTTTTTGATTACCCTTTTTTTTATTAGCCATCATATACCTCCATCACTTGTAGTTGTGTCATATTCATTATCCAGCCATAGCGGCAGATTTCAAGTTCCCCCTTCCTGCACCTTTCACCTGTAACTGATTCATTTACACGTTATAATATAAGTTTCACCATGCTGGTTTGTCAATTACACATACCTTTTATTTTTGCCTTTGCAGAAACGGCGTGACTTGACAAGGAAACGGTTAATGGATAAATATTATTCTTGCAGGCCATTATAACTTGTAACCACTTGAATTACATGTTAAATAATTTATACTATATAAGAATAGAGATTTTAAAGGAGAGAAAAAAGAGATGTCCATCAGTACCCGCTTTTCCGTAGGAATCCATATATTATCTCTTTTAGAAATAAACAAAGAAGGCGTTAACACTTCTGATTTTATAGCAAAAAGTGTAAACACCAACCCAGCCTTAATCAGAAAAATCACCGGCATGCTGAAGAATGCTGGTTTAGTGAATGTTCGGCCGGGTATCGCCGGAGCGACATTGGCCAAGGAATTATCGGATATCACTTTGCTCGATGTTTATCAAGCTGTCAACGTTGTCTCCGATAAAGAATTATTTGGAATCCATGAAAATCCTAATCCAGCATGCACTGTTGGAAGAAATATACAAGATGCAATAGAGCCTATCTTTTCAGTTGCTGAACTTGCCTTGGAAAAGGCATTGGGAGTGGTGACGATCGAGGATGTCGTCAAGTGTATTCTGGAAAAGGATAAAACTAATTAGCAAAAAAACACATGAGTCGGACTCATGTGTTTTTTCCTGCTTTCTATTTATACTTAGGAACTTCAATCGTCAATTTATAGGAATCTAGTAAACTATACAAATTATAAATCTGTTTCACTTGTTTTGTTGCCCAGCCAATATCAGTGGCATACTGGTGTGAAGCATATCCATATTTCTCTGCAGCTGTAGGATTCCATCTCATTTTGTAAAGCGTGTCCTGTCCAGCGGAGATATATCCTTTGGCGATGAATTCGGCACCGCCGATGATGGCCGCTTCTGGAGTGAACCAGCCTGCATTATAGGCGTATTGAGCGCCGCTGCTTAGTGCCGTTCCGTCAAATGCTCCCACTCCATACATATTATAGACCGTTTTCCCGTTCACCTTTACGCCAGTCGCTAACGGTGATGTGCCATTCCCGGTCTCCAGCAAAGCATGTGATATCAGGTAGATTTCATTGACCCCATATTTTTCACCTGCCGCAGTGAAGGTTGCAGCTTGGCCTTGTAAAATCCCTTTGCCTGAAAGGATTCGATTATTCACTTCTGAAACGTTCATGTTGGTGACTTGGGAAAGCTTGACGAATTGGAATGAATTGACTGGATCATTCACAAAGTTATTTGGGTTAAGATTATATTCTATATCTTCCGGACTGGCATTTACCCATGTCTTGTTATAGTCCACCTCATACCAATAGTAACCATCAGAGCCCTTTACTTTCGATTTAATATTCAATGATTGATTATTGCTGACAGGACCGACTACCCAATAATTAGAACCAGCTCCGCCCCTGACACGCCATCCGGTTCCTTTTACCGTACCTTTGGATGAACTGATCAAAGTTAATCCATCTTCACGTATGTAGGTTTTATACTTTTTATCCGTTTGACCATTTACGCCCATTTGAATTTCAACCATCTTTTCCATCGTAAGGTTATACTCTTTATCAATCCTGATTATCGATCCATTCGAACTACCCGGACCTTCCGGTGCTTTGGCCGTTAAATATTGCGTACTGACATACCCGGTTTTTCCATTGGCCGTGACTCTTGACCAGCCATTGGACTCTGAATAAACCGTTACGGCCGTATTGTTTACAAGCTTGGCTATAATTGAAGCGGTAGCTGATGCAGCAGACCGCATATTCAGACTGGAGCCATCATTCACATTTACATATTTAACTGACGTGTTTCCTTCTTCGTCTGGATTCAACCCCGGTAAAGGACCAGGCTTCGTTGCTGATAGATATTGCGTATTGACATAGCCCTCTCCGCCATACGCTTTAATATTTGACCAGCCATTTGATTCCGAGATGACTTCTACCTCTACACCTCTTGCCAATTTCACAATGACGGAAGCACTTTCTGATGGCTTATTCCGCATATTCAGTGAACCCGTGCTGACATTTACATATTTCGTTGTCGTTTTTTCAGGTATGGATGGTTTGGATTCCGTTCCAGGCTTTGTCGTCGAAAGATAGTTAGTACTGACATACCCATCCTTCCCATTTGCCTTGATTTTCGCCCAACCTTTTGATTCGGAATACACCGTCACTTCAGTTCCTCTTGAGAGCTTTGCGACTATGCTCGCACTTTCCGAACCGCTTTTTCTCATATTGAGTGTTCCAGAGCTTACGTTTACATATTTCGTCGTCGTTATTTCAGGTGTTACGGTCGTTGATCCCGATCCTGGCTTTGCAGCAGATAGATATTTGGTATTGACATATCCGTCCTTTCCATTGGCTTTGACTTTCGCCCAGTCATTGGATTCCGAATATACCGTCACTTTCGTTCCTTTTGAAAGCCTCGCGACTAAGCTTGCGCTTTCCGAACCGCTTTTTCTCATATTGAGCGTTCCAGAGGTTACGTTTACATATTTTGTCGTCGTTTTTTCAGGTGTGACAGCCGTTGATCCCGATCCTGGCTTTGTAGCAGACAGATACTTGGTGCTGACATATCCGTCCTTTCCATTGGCTTTGATTTTCGCCCAGCCATTGGATTCCGAATATACCGTCACTTTCGTTCCTTTTGAAAGTATTGCGACTATGCTTGCGGTAGCTTTTCCACTTTTTCGCATATTGAGTGAACCCGTGCTCACATTCACATATTTCGTCGTCGTTTTAGCAGGTGTGACTGCTGTTGATCCCGATCCTGGCTTTGTAGCAGACAGATACTTGGTGCTGACATATCCGTCCTTTCCATTGGCTTTGATTTTCGCCCAGCCATTGGATTCCGAATATACCGTCACTTTCGTTCCTTTTGAAAGTATTGCGACTATGCTTGCGGTAGCTTTTCCACTTTTCCGCATATTAAGTGAGCCCGTGCTCACATTCACATATTTCGTTGTCGTTTTAACCGTTGCCGCAGCTTTGGTTACCGTTCCGGGCTTCGTTGCCGATAGATACTTGGCACTGACATATCCTTCTTTTCCATTGGCTTTGATTTTCGCCCAGTCTTTCGATTCCGAATACACCGTTACCTGTGTTCCTCTTGTCAGCTTCGCGACCAGGCCGGCACTATCACTGCCGCTTTTTCGCATATTTAGTGAACCTGTGCTCACATTCACATATTTCGTTGTCGTTTTAACGGTTGCCGCAGCTTTGGTTACCGCTCCAGGCTTCGTTGCCGATAGATACTTGGTACTGACATAACCTTCTTTTCCATTGGCTTTGATCTTCGCCCAGCCTTTGGATTCCGAATACACCGTCACCTGTGTGCCCCTTGTCAGCTTCGTGACTATGCTGGCACTATCACTGCCGCTTTTTCGCATATTCAGTGAACCTGTGCTCACATTCACATACTTCGATGTCGTTTTAATGGTTATTGCAGTTTTCGATAAAGTCCCCGGCTTTTTTGCCGATAAATACTTGGTACTGACATATCCTTCTTTCCCATTGGCTTTGATCTTCGCCCAGCCTTTCGATTCCGCATACACCGTTACCTGTGTGCCATTTGCCAGCTTTGCAACTATGCTTGCACCTTCCGCCCCGGTTTTTCTCATATTGAGCGATCCGGAATTCACCTGTACAAACATGACGTCTTCAATATTGGCCTGTTCCGCATGTAGTGGAGCTGCAGATATTTTTTCTTCGAAAGCAACTGTCGACAACACTGCAAAACAGAAAGTTGGTATAATTAATTTCTTCATCTCATTCTCCCTACTAAAGAATTATTTTTTTAACATTTATTTAAATATCGGTTAAAATTAGTATAATAATATAGGTAAATATGCTTATTCGTTTAAAATATATCATATTCCTTTAGATCTACAGGGAGATAAACTGGATTGTAACATAATAGTAAACTATTAGACATTTAAGTAATTTAATAGAAATATTCGCAATGAAACTTACGTGACAGGAAAATGATGGATATAAAGTATATTGATATAATTACTAATCACTCAAATAAATAAGGATGAGACGAGCATCTTTCTGCCTAAATCGAATATATATATAGGGTAAGCATCGATCTTATATTTGACGGATCGATGCAATAACCTATATAATTACTGTATATAACTTATAAGAATCCTTCTGTTAAGGGGAGTAGCTATTCAATAAAGTCGTCAGTACAGGATTGAATCCTCGGCTTTATTGGCAACTGATTTTAGTTGTTTGCAAGACCTTGCCGATTATTTGGTGAGGTCTTTTAATTTTTAAAAGACGGTATAACCACTAATCGGTTGTACCGTCTTTTTTGATTCGAAAAATCGCACAATAGAGGTGAAAAGTATGCAGAACTATAATGAATTAGCTCAAAGCGTTAAGATTTCCGATGATAAAAAGCATATATTGCTTGATGCCGACCCATCTTTATCACTGATCGGAAAAGGCCGAAGCGCATATGTATTCCGAATACATTCCACCAATAAGGCACTAAAAGTGTTTTTCCCGGATCATACACACACAGCTAAAGTTGAAGCTGAAATATACAAAACCGTCCAATCCATCGAATACTATCCAACCCTATATGATGCGGGGGTAAATTACCTGGTTATAGATCACATTGAAGGCAATACTCTTTTTGAATGTTTAACATTGGGAATCCCGATAACGGAAGAAAACATTGCGGAGATAGACCATGCCCTGCAATTGGCAAGGAAAGAAGGATTGAATCCTTCGGATATCCATTTACGAAACATCTTCATCACTTCTGAAAAAAAGGTGAAGATCATTGACGTTGCAAGGTTTAAGCAAGTGAAATCCTGCAATCAGTGGCACGACTTGAAAAGTGCATTTCACCTTTTCTATTCGAAGTCATTTTTTCCGAAGAAGATCCCCAGCTTCATACTGAATTCCATTGCAGCGATTTATAAAAAGAGATTTCTGCCCATCTGATCCTTACTATAATAAAATCACATTGGAGGCACATATGAAAAAAATAATGACCATTGCCCTACTGTCCATCCTTACATTAAGCGGATGCTCAGCTTTAGAAGAAGTCAATTCATCATTGGAGTATGCAGATAATGCGACGGAATATGTAAATACCGTTAAGGATTTTTCCAATGAGGTGCCCGCACTGTCACAGGACGCCGTCACGAATGACGAAGCAAGAGCAAATCTTGAAAAAGAATTGGAATTGATGAAAACGGAGATTGAAGAATTCAATGCAACCGAACCACCAAAAATAGCTGAAGGCATCCATGAAAAGATCGTCAGCTCAAATCAACAGCTTTCAGATGGCATTGAATTATATCTGAATAATATTGAGAATGGCCAAATTAATCCTAAAGCATTGGAAGATTCAGAGATAATGAAATCAATCGATAATATAACAGGATTGGCAAAACAAATTGAAGAGTTGGGAAATTAAACATTCTTCAATGAATAAAAAGAGATCGCTTGAAACAAATTATTGACATGAAACCAAAAGGTTTTATATAATCAACAAAGCAAAACCAATTGGTTTCATATTTTCACTTAAAAAGGAGAATCAGTATGGAAAATACATTACAGGATATCAAGAAGACGATTATTCTTGAAGCACCTATCCAAAAAGTTTGGGATACAGTTTCAACTGCAGAGGGCATAGCTTCATGGTTCATGCCAAATGATTTTCAACCAAAAGTGGGACATGAATTCCATATGCAATCACCCTTCGGTCCATCTCCTTGTAAGGTAATGGAGTTAGATGCCCCTTATCGCCTTTCATTCAGTTGGGATACGGACGGTTGGTTCATTTCATTCATTTTAAAAGAACTGGACGGCAAAACGGAGTTCACCCTTATTCATGGCGGTTGGAAAGAGCCTGAAACGATTCTTCCGAAACCGAACGAAAAAAGCTCAGTAATTCGCGATAGAATGAATCATGGCTGGGAACAGATCGTTAACCAAAAACTTAAAAAGGTTGTTGAGGGCTAAGTGTCTGCAACAGAAAAACATGATGTATTTCAGGCTATCGCAGACCCGACCCGCCGAAAGGTCCTGCAGTTGCTTGCTGAAGGGGATTTACCCATTTCAGAAATCACTTCTCACTTTTCCATGAGCCGTACGGCGATTGCCAAGCATCTTCATATCCTTTCTGAAGCTGAATTGGTAAGTGGCCGGAAGGTAGGAAGAGAGAAACGCTTTCGACTTCAGCCAGAACCTTTAGCAGAATTGAAACAGTGGCTTTCATTTTACGATCAATTCTGGGATAACAAATTATCCATCCTTAAACATGTGATTGAAAATTCAGGGGAAAATGGATTGAAAGTCATCGAAAAAGAAAAGGACAAGGATAAACCATCATAATGAAGAAAACCCCCGGCGCATTGCACTGGGGGTTTTCTTCATTTGTTTATGCATCCATCTCAATATTGTGTACTTTGCGCTTCTTGATGACCATCGTCAGCAATAGCAGCAGATTAAAGACAATGATGCATCCAGTAAGGAACACTATACTAGTTGTCAATGCATCCGCTCCAAGGCTCGTACTCATCGCCTGACGGAAGCCCATGACAGAGTATGTCATCGGTATGAACGGGTGAACATGACTGAAGAAGTTATTGGTCAGTTCCACAGGGAACATCCCTCCGCTTGCACCTAGCTGTAGTACAAGGAATATCATCGCCAATAAACGACCTGGATTTCCAAACCCTACGGTCAAGAAGGTAACGATGAACATGAAGGTAAGGGAAGTCAGTATGGAAACCCCAATGAATTGCCCCATATTCTCGACCTGTAAATCCATTCCCCAAATCATGATCACATCCAACACTAATGCAGAAAGCGTCGCTTGGATGAATAGGACCGTAAATTTACTGAACCACCATGCAAATCCTGATGTAGGCCTAGTAGAAGGCAGGCCTGTCGGGAATCCCATATTGAAGGCAATAGCTCCAACAAATAACCCAAGAGACAATACATAAGGAGCCAGTGCATGACCATAATTCGGCACGTCACTGCTTTTTTGTTCTTTAACCTGTGTCGGTTCAGCAATCATGCTGTAATTATCATCGGTTGTTTTATTTTCACTTATTTCTTCTGCACCATCACTGAGTTTTTCCGAAAGCTCGACCGTTCCATCTTTAAGTGAGGAGATTCCATCACCCAATTTACCGGAACCTTCAGCAAGTGCTGATGAACCTTCATTGATCTTACCTGCGCCATCAGCAAGCTGGATGACTCCATTGCTCAAAGTAGGCAGATTGCTTGCCAATTGTTCAGTGCCTTTAACAAGTGCTGATGAGCCCTCGTTCAATGCCGCTGAGTTGGCATCCAGTTGATTGGCCCCATTAGCAAGTTTGCTTGCCCCTTCGCCAACTTGGCTAACACCAAATGCGTACTTCTCAAGACCATTTCCAAAGGAGGATGACCCTGCTTGCAGTTGTGAAACTCCATCAACCAACTGACCAGATCCCTCAGTTAGTTTTGAAAGGCCATTATTTAACGAGGAACCGCCTTGAGCTAACTGGTTGATCCCCTTCACTAATTCTGGTGTCCGTTCATTTAAACTTTGTGTTGCCGCCGTTAATTGATTGCTTCCTTCAACAGCTTCATTCATGCCGCCATTTAATTGGGTCGCACCAGGAATCAATTGTTCTTCCAGCGCATTCCTTATTGCCGTATATCCGTTTAACGCAGAAACGGCGTTTGGATTGACTTTATTCACCGCATTATTTAAATTGGCCACTTGTTCCGGAAGCTGGCCCAATCCATTCAATACAGGCATTACTTTATCCTTTAATTGCGTTGATAAGTCGGATACACTTGCAGCAAGAGTCGCTGCGATTTGTTTTTGTGCTTCCGCCTGGCTTTGTAGTTCATTTTGAACCGCTCCGATTAATTCGGATTGTTGCTCACTGGTCATGCTTTTGAAGGCTTCCGTGCTTTGAACGGCATTGATCGTGCTCTGGCCATTATTTGCAATCGTTGATTGAAGTTCCGTCAACGCCGCTTGACTGTTATTGAGGTCTTCGGTAATGCGGGATACGGTACCGGACGCGCTGCTTCCTGCGGGAACCGCTTCTTGCAATTGATTAACACCGCTTTGAATGCTTGTCAGTCCTTGCTTAAGCTGATTCAGCTGTTCTTCTGCGGGTAATTGGCCATCCATTTTTTTCAGGCCGTCATTTAACGCCTGGCCTCCTTCTGCCAGTTTATTGATTCCCTCATTTAAACTCTGCTGACCTGCTGCCAATTTTGGAATTCCAGTCGATTGGTCTGTCAGCTGGCTTGCATTTTGTGATAATTGATTCAACCCATCATTCAAATTCGCACTGCCTGTTTGCGCTTGTGCCAATCCAGTATTTAAAGTTTGCGCTCCTGGAACCACTTTGGCCAGCCCAGTGGACAGTTGGGAAGAACCTTGTATAAGTGCTTCACTATTATTAGTTAATTCCCCTGTGCCTGATGCGAGTTCGTCCGCACCCTTTTGCAACTCACCGACACCGGAAGTGTATTGTGAAATTCCCTTATTTAATTCCGACGCGCCACTTTCAAGCTTATTGGCTCCTTCCAAAAACTCGCCAACGCCAACTTGAAGTTTATTCGCTCCATCTTTAAAGGTTAATGTGCTGGAAGCTAATTTATTCAGATTTTCTGTCACTTCTTTGTTTCCATCATGCAGTTTTTCAGCACCATCATCCAGTTTTGATGCCCCATCTGCTGCATCGCCGAATCCTTCTCCGATTTCATCCAGTTGTGAGAAGATCGCTTCCGCATATTCTTTTGTGACACTTTCGGCAATTTCCGTTTTCAAATTATTCGTTGCCTGTTTTCCGACCGTTTCAGAAACGAAACTGCGTCCAGGATTCACGTCATACGTTAAATTCATTTTTTTTGGCTTATCATCCATGACGGTTGAAGCATTTTTTGAAAAGTCCTCCGGAATGGTAACGACCATATAATATGTACCATCATCGAATCCTTTTTTCGCCGCTTTTTCCGTTACGAAATGCCATTCCAAATCATCATTGTCCTTTAATTGCTCGATTAGCTCATTACCGACTGTTAAGGTTTTCCCCTCATATTCCGCCTTCACATCCTTATTCACGACCGCAACAGGTAATTTGCCTGTATTCCCGTATGGATTCCAAGCAGAACTAAGGAATAACCCCCCATAAATAATCGGAACGAACAGTAAAACGATTGCCACACCGACCAGTTTTCGATTTGTAAGGAAAAGCTTCCATTCTTGTTTAAGCATGTTCACTTCTTTTCACCTTTCTTTTCACGCAGTACATCACTCAATGACGCGGTATTCCAATTAAGAGTCGGTATGTCCGTGGTGCCAAAGCTTTCTTTAAGCAAATCCGCCACTGTCTGACTGGAAAAGAACTCTATTAAAAGTTGATCCGCCCGAGAAAACATCCGACGAAGGACATCCATTCCCTTCTCTGCATACTCTCCATCTTTAAACGCTTTTTCTATAAGTCCTGTATCCGGAAACATCGAAATGGGACCTTCCATCGCCTCAATTATTTCAAGGTTTTTAATCTTATCTACGCTTTTGGCAAGAGTAAGGCCGCCGTTATTACCAGGAACGGAAGTGATTATCTGCTTTACGACCAATTTCCTTATGATTTTTTTCAAATAAGAAGGAGACACCTCTAATCGCCTGCTGATCTCATTAGACGAAAGCGGAATATTTTTATCCTGGGTAGAGAGTATTACGATGATGCATATAGCTTGCTCTACCCCTTTTGTTAATTGCAAATCAGTTCACCTCTTTCATTATGTATGTGGATATCTGATATCCATAATGGATATTCGGTATCTATAATTAAAACCCGTTTCACCTTAGAAATCAAGTCATTTATAGAAAAAATTTCTAAAAAAAGATGAACCCCTCATTACAGCTCCATGCGGGGTTCACCTTTTCAAGATCTTTTATAGGTCATTTAGAAATTCATTGACCGCTTCTGGAGTTTTAGCATTTGCACTGTGCAGGTGCGCAACCTTTTCCCCATTTTTAAATACTAATAGTGATGGAATTCCCATTACCGTTTGCTCTTCAGAAATCTCAGGGAACTCGTCACGATCGATCGTAAACCACTGTTTGTCTTGATGTTCTTGAGTGATCTCACCGATGAACATGTCTAAACGTTTGCAGTCCGGGCACCATGTAGTCGTAAAAATCCCGACCGTCAGTCCCTCTTGGTTGATTTGTTCACGATATTCTTGTTCTGTATTGATATTTTTCATGATCGTCTCCTCCGGGCTTTTCTTATCATCATACTTTAATCCATGAATTAATGTACTCAAGGATTAATATATAATTAATTCCTTCACAGCACAAACGGTTTATCCTAAAAGTATCTAACTCTTGCCCGGTTATGCTTTGCGCGATGCCGCCTTTTCTTTGTGTCCAAATCTCTCGTTTATGAAAGAAGAAATCCTCGAAATGAATTCCCTATTTTCATCGATGAAAAGATAGTGGCAGCTTTTTTCAAAAATGGTCAATTCACTGCCAGGAATCTTTTCGGCGATGAGAATCGATGCCTCTACAGGAGTGATCCAATCGTGACGGCCTCCTGCCACTAATGTTGGACACTCTATTTGATTCAACTCGTCCACTAAGTCAAATGTTTTTAAAAATTTGACCCCTTCATTAGCCGCTTCCAAATTAAAATTCGATTTCTTCTTTCTCATTATCTCTTTTTCCGCTTCAGATCTTACTTTTCCCCTTATGAATAAAAATAGAGCGGTTCCATGACTATACTGAATTCATTCTGCCATTTGCTGTTTTTCCATAGTCCCCTCGAATAGAAGTCTTGCCATCCTTCTTTGATCATCCGTCCCGGTTTCCTCTATTTTCACCAACGCTCTTTCTCCGAAAATATGGCTTGGCAGTACAACCAGGTCTTGTTTAAGTTTTTTCATTCGTTATCGCACTTTTTTCTACCCGTCCGCTCCTCATGGTTCGGGGTGTCACTTACGAACCTCTTTGGCCACAAAACTGAAAAAGCCTGAAGCGGTTTTCTGCTCCAAGCTTTTTTTAGCTTTTGGTCTTCATGTAAATGTAAAACAAAGTTTGATCAAAACACACTATAAAGAATTAATACCATCGAGTATATAAATAATCCCACCAATAACCACCACCATATACACCTTGAAAGAGAACATTAGCAGTAGCACGTGCAGTATACCCTGCATCGTTAACCTGCATAAAGTTTAATGAAAATAGGTTTAAAATGATCTAAGATACTTCACTGCCGTCTCAGCATATATCTCGGCAGATTCCACTAAGCTCTCCACTGAAACCCGCTCATCGTACCCATGGATAGTTTGTTCCAGCCCAGGACCATAAAGGACGGTGTCAATGCCATGGCGCCGGAAGTGACTGGCATCACTTGAACCAAGCAAAAGTAAGCTGAAGACGGGTTCCTCCATTCCAAGGACACTCTGAATTCCCAGTTCTATGGCCCTTACAATTGGACGATTCTCTAAGGTCCAGTTCGGGTTAGTACAGGGTACTATAGGCTCTACAATCGCACCTGGCGCTACAGCACTAACAAGATTCCTAGCGACATCAAGTACAAACTCGGACTTCATACCGAATGGAACCCGGGTATCCACTTTAATGATACACTTGTCTGCGACGACGTTCACATTTGTTCCGCCCTGGATTACACCTGGATTGTAAGAGGGACGATAAAGTAACTGTGACAATAAGGGATTTCCTGGATACTGAGATAGGAGCCACTCAGTATTGTACAAAAGTTGACAAGGCTCTGCCGGAGGCGTTGCCTTGAGCTCCCATAGCTTGGTTAGTGCTTCGACCGCGGCTGCCCCTCTTCGTATGGCGGAGATTCCATAAAGCGGTTGTAGGCTGCCATGATCTGCCTGACCTGGTATGAACACCTGCATCCATGCCTTGCCCTTTTCGCCGGCATTCGGATGGTGGGGGTCCGTTGGTTCACCAATCAGACAAGCATCACCTTTAATCAATCCTTGTTCCAGGAGCGAGGCCACCTCAATGCCGCCAGTCTCTTCATCCGGAGAGGCAATAACTCCTAGGCTACCTTTCAAATTAAGAGCGGGGGCGAACTCCTGAAGTAGCCCAGCCACAAAAACCAGTGATGCCAAGCCTCCTTTCATATCGGAGGCTCCCCTACCCAAAAGCATACCCGCTCTGACTTCTCCAGAGAAAGGATTGAAGGTCCAATGTGAACAATCGCCAGCAGGTACGACATCTGTATGTCCACAAAATAGGAGCCGTGGACCAGGTACCCTGGTTAAGGGAGCATCACAGACCACGGTAACCAACGAATTTTCGCTACGGCGGTGCTCGGTAATCAAGAACCCTTTTGCTGCTAGGTATCGGCTAATATGGCGTCCCATTTCTGCTGACCGCTTCTTAAACTCGGGCGATGGGTTTTCAGATGGAATTCGAATAAATGAAGCAGCAAGTTCGACTAATTCCTGTTGCCTTGACCTTATCAGCTGCCGGATTATTCTGGTACTCATATAAATTCATCCCCTCCATGTCCAGCATTAGCCGCAGTATTTTAGCCGCAGTATTTCTATACTATTCTATGTACTGTTCCTAGATCATATTTCTGAGGCTAAAAGTGGGGAAACATTTGATACATGTTATTTTAAAGTCTCGTTCAATGCTATAGTTAAACTTAATGAGCCAAAAATATATAGGGGTAATGCCTAACCTCCGTTATCTTAACAGCAATTCTTTCAACTATTTGGCTGATTATACTTGACTGGTTTTAATTTCATAAATCCTTTGCCATCCAATGAAATATCCAGTTGCTGATTTATGACTAGCGAAAGCGGAAAGATTTTCGACTCTTTATCCGAGAAAATCCAACGCCGTTTCCTTGGACCTAAAAGTAAAAACGAACCTGCTTCATGTTCCCCCATGAAATTCAATCCATCTTCACTTATTGCCTCACCCTTCCTTACAGGTACACCATTACTGATCAACTGATTTCCCAAAGCCCTGACTTCATCTGTCGTAATGTTTATTTCACTGATGCACAGGACGTTTTGTGCTGAAAAAGACTCAGCCTCGGATTCGGGTGATACGGAATATCTCGATATGAACTCGACAATGTTGCCTGAAGGGTCTAAAAAATAAAAAGAATGTGCGTCTGAAAAGCTGAAATAAACTTCGTCATCATCATCTTCTCTAGTCAATTTCACTTTTGATTTCGCCCATGCTTTTGCCGAAGTAAATAAATTGGTCGGTATGTTCATGGCAAAATGGTAAAAAGGCTTTCCTTTGTGATGATATTTTTTAATTTCAAGCACACTTTCCCCTGCCTTTATTACAAAACCATCATCAGTTTGCGATAAAAACTCAAATCCTAACACATCAACATAAAAACTCCGCATTTCATCCAAGACATGACTGTACAAAGTGACCTTATTGATAATCAACGTTCAATCCCCCTCCGATTAACAAATATTGTAAAGATATCCTGCATTTATGCAAACATTCCGTACTATTCAAAATCTATATAATTCTATTCACCCTCCCTTTTTTCACCATAAATATCCAATGAATTAGCGACAAGCCAACTCAAAAAGGACCACCAAATCGGTGGTCCTCGCTTCTGCTTCATTGAAGATCTCGCAGTTAACTCTCCATTAGCTCAATTTACATCTTAAAAAGGTTCACTCTTTAATTTTCAGTCCAAGCATGGCTGCAAAGACTATAGCTTGGTCCGGGGAAACTTCGCATCCCTTTAAATCCTCCGGGGATACGGTAAGCCTTTGAAATGTAGAACTGCTAATATCAATTCCTTTGAGCGGTGTCCGGGAAAAGTTCACTTCATTTAATCTGCATGTTTCAAACTTCACTTTAATGAATTTACATTCATAATAATCAGCACTTTCCAATGAGCAATGATCGAACTTCACTAGCTTTAAACTGGAATAACCAAAAGCACTTAAATTAAGGTTGCAATTCTCAAAGGAGACATTCCCTAAACTTGCGTCAGACAGGTTAATGCCTAAAAGTTTGGACTCTTTGAATTCCACCCGATGAATCGAGCCGCCCATGAAATCGGCATTCGTCAAATCGCAATGATCAAAAATGACATCCGTCAGCTCAATATTCCTGAATGATACATCGCTGAATGTCACATTTTTAAAAACAATCTGTGATAATACGATTTTTTCCATATTTTCTCTATCGATCGTGCAATTAGTTATGATACAGGACTCAAGATAAGGCTCATCTTGATAATATATTTCCTGAAAGTTCGCTTGGGGTAAGTCATGGGGAATCTTTGGCTGTTCAATTTTTATTTTGCCTGACATATTATCACCTTTTCGCTTTATTCTTCAATCACTGGATAACCCTATATCCAACCGATAAGGGTTCATCGCCGGTAATATAGCAACTGGTCTACTAAATTTCGACTTAACTATAAACTACATTTCAGTGAAGTTCAATCTAAGAATTTCGCGGAAATGACTATTATTTTTCGTTATTTTGTGTCATCTTTCCAAAAAAAAAGCTGCCTCATTGGCAGCCTTGCTTACTTCATGAACGTATTGAATCCTCTTGGCATCCGGAAATAATATAGAACTCCACTAAATATGGCTATCATTCCGCCTATCAGAAAAAGTGCTTGAAAGATATTTCCTCCAACAGTCGGGGAATTGGATACAAAACCACTTGAAAGCAGAAAAAGGATACCCAATCCAAAGAAGAATAGTGCCATTTTTTTAATCCTTCTTTTGAATAGGATATATCCCGTAAGTATGATAAAGTACGATGCGGCTAAGACCATAAGAAGTGGAAATAGCGGCTTGAATTTTGCGGCATACACGAAATAATCAAAACTCGAAATATCATCTGCTTCCATCCTCTGATCATCATTAACTTGTGTGAAATGGGTGGAATACTTCCATTCCCAAGGTCTATCCAGGATTTCACTGCCTTCGTACCAGGTACAAAACATAAAAACGATAAAGAAAAGTGCAGTGATAATCATTTGTAAAAAAATGCTAAATGTCAATATCATCTCCTCCAGCTGTCATTATACCAATAAATGGTTATTTTTCAACCCGAGCTTACGGTGTTAAAGCAATATGTAAACAAACACTGTTTCCTGAATAATATAATCTAACCACTTTTAAGGAGCGTTTGAGATATGATCACTCATGGAGATGACCTCCTTATTTCAGGAGCATGGTTACTTGGCATCGGCACACTTGTAGGTGCAATCGGGCAAACCCGGCAAACTTTAACGGGGACTAACCTCGGAAAAGATCTTGTCCTCAAAGGGAATGGCATTGAGGCCGTTGGAAATTCGCTGCAAGCAATCGGCCGTTCGAAAATGCTGAACTCGGATAATGAACGATCGGAAACCTATTTCATATTCGGTGCTTGGCTTGAGGCTATTGGCAATATCGCAAATGCAGTTGGAATAGATATGCAGTTGAGTGGTTCAGAGGAAGAGGGCACCAGAACCGATGCACTTGGCAGTGGAATCCAAGGACTAGGTGCCGCATTTGAAGCATTCGGGGCATCATTGACGGAGGAGTCCATTTCACGCTCTTTTGAGATCAAGGGAAATGGACTCATTGCAGCCGGTTCTTTTTTGGAATCGGTCGGAAATATCTTCATTTTAAACGAAAAACGACGGATGGGAGAACAAATTCTTTTACTAGGCAGCTGGACCCAAGTTTTCGGTGCATTTATATTGATCGAGGCCTTTTCACTTGGCCCAGAACCCGAACCAGAGAAAGGGAAAGATGGACATAACGGCCATTATAGCTATGCCAACTATTGCGTATGATTAAGGGGCCGTGAGTTCGTTCTTCCTCCGATCGGGATCTTCGAAATATACAGCATAATGATCCTTCCCACCGGCAATTAATGTTTGTCGGCATAAAGGATGGCAAATCCTCTGCCCATTAACTTTCTAGTGATCTCATCAACATGATGCCGGGAAGCAGCAGACCCACTCGCTCGCCCTCTATGATAGGGAATGCGATAACCTTAAAGGTTTACAGCCCTTTCCCCCCGACCCCTTTATCAAAACCACCACTTACGCAGGTCCACTTATTTTAAGATTCCGTCGTAAACCTCTCCGCCGACATTTATTTTGATAATTTTCAGGCGATTGGTATTTTTGACGAAAACGGTTTTATATTGTTTTTCACCGTTCAACTCAATAAGGAATACTCGTTTACCATCGTTATCCGTTTCCTTATTGAAAGTATAGTCTTCATTGCCGATTTGCTCGATGATTTTGTCATATTCGGGCAAAGAAGACCACCTCTCATGATTATGACTTGTTTGAGTTTCTGTTTGCGAAGGTTGTTTTTGTTGTTCATTTTCAGTTTGGGTTTGATTTTCATCTGTTGTTAGGACAGATTTTTCCCCGTTTTCATCCGCTTTGTCATTATTGCAAGCAGTTAGCATTGTTACTGTGGCAATTAACGCGATCATAGATTTATTCATGCTTCACATCATCTCCTATTCCTATATTCCCATTCATTTTAGCTAAAAACCTGATTTAACTAAACAATACATATCCGAGTGGACAGAATGGATTTGTTTTGGTATTATAGTTACTCAGGGTAACAATTACTCACGATAACTATATATTGATAAGAGGTGTTTCTGATAAAGACTTTCCAAAAATTCTTTCAGCAATTATTACTGCTGTACCGGCCGTTTGAAAATAATCTTAATATCCAGCTGAATAAGCATGATTTACACAGGGCGCAATGGTCCATTTTACATTTCTTAATCAATAATGGTTCGGCGACGCTTGTAGAGCTTGCCAATTATCAAAGTGTGGAAAAACCAACGATTACGAGGACCATTAGCCGCTTGGAAGAGCTGGGGTATGTCGAGCATGTGCCAAGCAAAGATAGACGCGAGAAAAGAATGCGGCTTACGGAGCTTGGCAAAAAAATTTACAGTGAAGTCCGCGTGACAATCGATCAATACGAACAGGATATCTTGCAAGGAATCACTGAAGAGGAACAACTTGCAGCCATACGCATCATGGGCGAAATAAGAAATAACATTATAAAGTAAGGAGATAATAAAATGGATCAATCCAGAGCCAGACTGTGGACGAAGGACTTTGTCATCGTTTCGTCCATCAATTTTTTCATCACATTAATCTTTTATTTACTGATGGTGACACTTGCCATCTATGCTGTTAATGAATTGGATGCTTCTACAAGTGAAGCCGGACTCATATCGGGTATTTTTATTATCGGGACGTTAATCGGACGTCTATTCATCGGCCGTTTCATTGATTCAATCGGCCGGAAGAAAACATTATTCATAGGCTTGATCTTTTTCACTTTGACAACACTTCTATATTTTGTGGACCTTGGAATTGGCTTCCTGCTTGTTAACCGCCTGATTCATGGGATGGCGATGGGGATGGCTAGTACTGCGACAGGCACGATCGTCGCCCAGATCATCCCGGCAACTCGAAAGGGAGAAGGCATCGGCTATTACAGCATGAGTGCAACGCTTGCGACGGCAATCGGTCCTTTCATCGGTCTGTATATGGCTCAACATACAAGCTTCCAAGTCATTTTCAGTTTCTGCCTGGCTTTAGGGGTAATCTCCCTGATTACAGCATTCTTCTTGTATGTCCCGGCATTGAAAGTGACTGCCAAAGTTACGGAAAGCAAAGGATTCAAGCTTTCCAATTTCATTGAACCTAAGGCACTGCCCATCTCAATCATCACTTTGTTATTGGCATTCTGTTATTCCAGTGTCCTTTCTTTCATCAGTTTTTATGCCATTGAAATCGATCTGGTCAATACGGCAAGCTTCTTCTTTGTAGTTTACGCAGTAGCCGTATTGTTATCACGTCCTTTTTCAGGACCATTGATGGACCGGAAAGGATCGAACTTCATTATGTATCCGGCTTTCATTATTTTCGGAATCGGATTGCTCCTTCTAAGTATGACAACCAATAGTTTCACTTTACTGGCAGCCGGTTTCCTAATTGGCCTTGGATTCGGTAATATGCAATCCAGCTCACAGGCGATTGCCGTTAAACTGACACCGCCTCACCGAATGGGGATGGCAACGTCCACCTTCTTTATCATGCTTGATGCAGGACTTGGATTCGGCCCTTATATTCTGGGATTCATCATTCCGGTAACAGGTTACAGCACACTTTATGTCATCTTGGGCGTTTTGGTCATCGCAACCTCCGTCCTTTACTACTTCTTGCACGGCAAGAAGGAACGTACAGCCAGAACGAACTTGGCTTCCATTTAAAATAAAAAGGGATATCCCATTGGGGGATATCCCTTTTTCATTTAAAGCTTTTTGAAACAGCTTCTAGCTATATTAGGTCCTTATTTTATTTCCAGGTCATCGATATAAAGTTCAAAACCTTTGCTGTTCTTTTTATTTATGACTGTTTCACCTTTATATAAAGTCTTTCCAGTCTTTATATCTGCAATCAGAAGTTTGGCAGGTTTGTATGTTAATAAGCCATCCTGATTCATTCCGTTCAATAGGAAGTACACACGCCCGTTCTTAAAGGCAGCGGTATATTGCTCTTCTTTATTAGCAGCTATATCCAGCTCCGTGTCATTCGTTAATGTTTGACTGCTGAGGTCAAACGTTTTAATGCGATATTTACCTGATTTCATTTCAACTACATAAAGGTTTTTTCCGTCTGCATAACCTGATCTAGCCATGTCCAGGCTAAGTGATCCTTTTTTAACCGTTTCTAATTTTTCCGTTTCATAATTATAAGATAAAAGCTTGCTTTCTTTTAGTTTTTCCTCATAAGGACCCTCCTCATGATTTACTCCTTTAATTAATGAAATGAATACCATATTGTTTGGCTTTGAGGGAGCAACATCGATTGGCATCTGAAAATCAACTTGATTAGGGTCAGTAAAGGTTTCAGATACAAGGGTTTTATCGCTCAAGATTTTTTTATTGGCTACATCTATCGTATACAGATGAACCTCTTTTGTCTGCTTCTCATTGTTGGAATTCACATCATTCATCGTTAAAACCTGTAGTTTTGAATGGACCAATTGCACATCTCTGACATCAATATTCATGATTCTCCCTTGATTCGGAAGTTCAATTTGGAAAGAAGTTTCCTCTTCATCTTTCTTTTCCAGTAAACCGATATCAAACTTTGCTTCCATCTTCCCGTTATTCGTAATATCGCTATTCACCCAAGCATAAGCAAGAAAATCATCGTCTTCATATAAAGAACTAATGGAATCCTTGCCACGCATAAATGAACGATGTTCTTTTACCAATCTTTCAATTAGATGATCTTGTCTTCCAGTTAAGTTCTCCAAGTAAGACATTTCGCTGGCATATGTCGTTGTATTGGATTCAATTGTTAATGGTTCATAAAATGTACTGCCATTTTGAAGCGTAGCATTTATGATCACCGGATCAAGCTCTTTATCGCTGCCTTCCAGTGTCTTGAACGTATACTTTGGAAGGCTGGAAGCGGAGGAAGCTACTTTGACATAATAGGTCCCGATGCTTAAGATGACAACCATTCCAATAATGATGCTGCATAAATAACGTTTCACCTTGTTCACTCTCCTTTAAAGTTGTTATACGGTAACCCGATTTTTCAATAACCAAGCACCAAGCCAAACCGATAATCCTGTCAAAATGATCCCTATTGCGAGCATCAGGCTAAATAATTCATTAGGATAGAAATAGAAATTCCCGATTTCCATTAAAACTGGGGCTAAAAACAACACAGCAGCGATTCCGCAATATAACAAGCCCATTATGATTCCTTTTATGCGGAAACTTCTTTCAAACATGATCGCCGTGAATAATATCGACATGATCATAAGACCGATGCCATAGGAAAGCAGGAATTGCGTGAACGTGCTTGGGATGATCAATGACAAAATCGGACTGAGTTTCGTAATGGTGAAAGTTGACATTTCATTCAAGAGCGCTTGTGGCACATTTGAATTAAATAGGGCATTTTCCATTGGTAAAATGATGATTTGGAAAGCAATCAACCCTAATACCATCAGGAAGATGGCCGTAGCTTTTGAAAGGTAGATCGATAATCTGGATGTCGGTAACATCAATAGACGATAAATGAATGTATTCTTTCCAAGCCAATCACGATACCAAATAAGGAAAATGTAAAAAATAAGGGCAACCGCACTCAGCGCTATCGGTCCTACAAACAAGAGGGTATCTGCGATAAAATTAAAGTCAAATCTTCCATAATTGGTAATATAAGCGGCTTCAGATAGTCTTTCTTCTTTCATGACATCCCTGGCATCTTTAAGAAGGCTCTTCGTTACGATGATCACTCCGGCAAATTGCGAGACCAAGGTTATCAACAATAAGCTAAGATAGATTTTACTGAAACGGTTGATTTCAAAGTTCACTAGTTTTATATATCGCATCATGATTGATACACCTCTCTCATTACATCGACTACCGATTTCCCTTCCTCTTCACGCATTTCTTCTGTATTGAACTCTTTAAGCACTGTACCGTTATCCAATAAAATGACCTTATCGATCAAATGTTCAATATCACCGATTTCATGGGTCGTGATGATGACTCCTCTATCTTCAATCAGGTGGCTCGCAAAGACATCGGCAATTTGCTCGCGGCTAAACATATCGATTCCCGAAAATGGTTCGTCCATCAGTACATAATCGACGTCAAGGGACAAACCAAGCATCAGGTTAAGCTTAGCTGTATTCCCTTTTGACAATTCCGAAATGCGATTCTCCTCTTTAAGCTTGAAAAACCCCATTAGCTGGTTAGCTCTTTCCGGATTCCAGGACGTATAGAAATCCGACATGAAAACCATTGCCTGTTTAATGGTCATTTGCGGAAGCATGGTCGGTGCGTCCGGAATGAAGGTGATTTTTTCATAACTGTCCTTTGTCATCTTTTGATCATCGATCAGGATTTCACCTTTATATGGCGTCAATCCCATGATCGCTTTGAGTGTAGTCGTTTTACCGACACCATTTATACCGATCAGACAAGTGACTTCGCCTTTATTGGCTGTAAATGAAACATCATCCAAGATCTTTTTCCGTCCATAATTCTTGGAGATCTTTTTTACTTCTATCATTGTTCTTCCTCCTCCCTTATTTCTTCCGAGTATTTTTCTTTAACCACACGAAGCAGTTCATCAACCGGTACATTAATCGGACGAATCGCATCGACAAACGTATCGACGGCTGCCAAAATCAATTCCTGCCTTACAGCCTGTAGTATCGTTTCATTCGTGGTGATTTGACTGGGGAAATTTCGTTCTGTATGAATCAAGCCCTGTTCCTCCATTTCTTTATACGCTTTTTGAGCGGTATTGGGATTTATATTAAGTGAAGCCGCCAGTTCTCTTCGGGAGGGAATTTCCTGCCCCGCCACGAAATTACCAATGGCTATTTGTTCTTTAAAATGCCTAACGACTTGCAGATATACCGGTTCCCGGGTATTTACGTTCATTAAAACCACCCCCTATTTATTAAAAAAAGCCTGATATACGTGTATGTACTAAGTGGTTCATACACCTTATAGATGTACTATACCCGTAATACACCTAAGCTGTCAACAAGGAATTCCAAAAAAATGAAAACCCCGTATGCGCAGTGCAGACGGGGTTTTTCCTTAGTTGCTTTTCATGGAGATGCTAAAATCTCATTGAAATAGACTCATCGAGGATATACAAACCATTGCCTTGAAATCGTTCTACAAATGCTGAAAAGAACGATTCCCCATGAGATTGCTGGTGAAGTGATTTTCCACCGAAGGAATCAATGATTTTCGACCCAAACGATGCCTCCCTGTCCAATTCCTCTATATTGGTAGCTAAATTATAAAAGGTTTCCGCCCTAAAGAAAAAATGATCCTTCGGTTTGTATACGCCTTTTTTCAAACGGAGGTATTCGTCCAAATTGGAATGTGAATCATAATTGGAGAAATGAAATTTAACGTTCCGCCTTCCGGATTGAAGCCATACGCAATCGCAATACCTTCAAGCAAGGTGGACTTCCCCATTCCATTTTCCCCGATGACATAGGTAACACTTGGATGAAAAGCAACTTCCTGAAGATGCCTGATAACCGGCAGATCAAGAGGGAAATGGTCATACGAAGATATTCGGTCTCTATTGAGGTAGATGCCCCTGATGTACTGTGAATCATAATCTAGTTTCATTTGTAATCACCTTCTGTAGAATATATTTAGAGCTCTGATATGTCCTTAACGTTCAAATCCAAGACGCCATAGCCTCAATTGATAGATTGATAATGTTCGATTCTAAATGACCACCCACTTTGGATGCAATTCAATTAAACTTCCTGTAATGCGATGGGTTGAAACGTTCACTCCCGATTCGTTTATCAGGGAAGGCAATTCCTTATCCGCATACCTTTGATGTGAAAATTCACTGTCCCATATTGAGGCGACAAGGTATCTGCCGTTTTGCCTTTTTCTACCGAATGCGCCAGACAGCATGCCCTTGCTCCCTACTTCTTTTAGCACCTGCTCAAAACGGGCTCGTTTATCCTTTTCAACAGAACAGTCAGCCACTCGCAGTAATTTCCCCTTGCCGAAAAAAGCTGTAATGTCTGTTGTTCCTATATTGAAAATACTCTCGAATATATCGACAGAAATATTTGTATAAGTACTTCCCTGGTCACTCTTCCCGAATATTGCATCATGCTGATGCTGCATGAAACTTTGATAGACATGGAGATTTTTCCAAACGGAGAGAATGCCTGCTTCAAAGGGTTCATATCTATTCCACCCTCCGATTTGACCCATGAAACCAGCACAATGACGCAATTCTACCCATCCCTCTTGTGCTTTTGAAAATGAACGCTTGTTTTCCTCATTCACTTGGCATTTAATCCACTTCATTAACATGATGATTACCACGCTTCGCCCAATGTTTCGCTTTTTCATCAACCTTTTTGATAAAATCATTTTTCCCGTTAACATATCCTTTAATATCATCTGGGAATTCCGCTGCCAAGCGCTGCTTCAGCCTACTATATTTTTGTGCTTCATCAGGGTGTGATAGCAAATAATCCCGAAAAGCGAGGTGTCTGGCTATTTCCTCATGTCCTTTTTCAAACATGTGAATATGGTGCGTCCTCTCATCCCCGCCTTTATGAAAAAACCGTCGTCCGGCGATTCCGTTCTCGCCCCTGGCATCATACCCTATCTCTTCCATCTCTTTATTAAAATCAGCCACACATTCCACATCTTTAACCACTGCCAAAATATCTATTACTGGCTTGGCATGGATGGCCGGTATGGCCGTACTGCCAATATGGTATAACTCTATCATTTCAGGCCCGAAAATATCCTCTAATTTTTGGTATTCATCATGAAATAGCTTTGACCATTCTTTCTTATATAGAACAACCTCGACCTTTCTCATGTAAGCCTCCTTGATAGGAATTGGCATTTACATTCCTTTTGATTATTTCCTTATTTTAACACCAATGTTCATATATCACAAAAAAGCAGCCGGGATAATAACCCCCGGCTGCTTTTTGGATAACGCTTACATTTTACTTTTACTTCGCTTTTTGTATGGAAGTCACATTCGTATCTTTCAAAATAGTTGGTACATCCAATGCTTAACAAAATCTGCTAACTGGCGTTGGAATCGTAATGCTCCTTTGTTATGATGAAGGTAACCCGTTCTATTTCAAGAAATAATATCCTTTAGGAGAACATCATGAAAAAAAAGAAAACTACCATATCAGATGTTGCTGAGAAGGCCGGTGTTTCCAAAAGTACGGTTTCTCAATATATTAACCAACGTTTTCGTTATATGAGTGCTGAAACAAAAAACAGAATCGAGCAAGTCATCCAAGAACTTGATTTTCGCCCCAATGATAATGCCAGGAATTTAAAAGTGAAAAAAACAAAAGTGATAGGCATACTCGTAGCTAATATTTTACATACTTTATCCACCGAAATCATTCGTACCGTAGAAGAACAGCTTCAGCAGCATGGCATGAAGGTATTCATATGTGACTCAGCCGATGATCCAGAGAAAGAAAAAGAATACCTTGATTTGCTGGTTTCCACGCAAGTAGATGGAATCATCATTTTTCCGGTAGGAAATGATTTTAAAGTCTATAATTACTTGATCGATCATTCAATTCCAATGGTTTTCGTTGATCGATTAGTAGATGGAGTTACATCCGATTCCGTTCTTTTGGACAATCATGCTGCAATCTTTTTAGCTGTTTCCATGCTGGCTGAAAAAGGACACGAAAATATTGCTTTTTTAACCTTACCGATTGATATCCCGATCACACCAAGATTGGAAAGAATCGAAGGATTCAAAAAAGCGATGGCATCTCATAAATTGGAAGTCAGGGAGGATGATATTCATTCTTTACCAAGAAATCGAATTCAAGAAAAATTGGCCCAGATATTCGATGCAGAAAAACCTCCAACAGCCATTGTGGCAGGAAATGATTTAGTGTTACGTGAAATCCTTAGCTATTTGAAAAAGCAAAAAATCTCGATTCCTGGGGAAGTGGCCATTGTCAGCATTGATGATGTCGCTTATACGGAGTTTTATGAACCATCCATCACAACTATCGGACAACCCATACAGCAAATGGGAATTAAAACAGCAGAGTTATTATTGAACCGGATAACCAATTCGGATCAGACTCCGTACATTACTTACCGGTTTGCCCCTGAACTAATTGTTCGGAGTTCATGCTAATCGCCCATAAAAAAACGGCAGTTTAAATTGACTGCCGTTACCTCTTGTCCTAAGAAAAGCTAACCTTTGGTGTTTCATTTTCTTTCAGTTAAGAAACATTGTAAGAAGAACTATCATCTTGCTGACTCTATGACATTTTGGATAAATGGAGCTTTTTCTTTCGTGTACCCCACTATATCCCCAGGATGCTTTTGAGCTAAGGATAATTTTAATTCCTGATATTGTTTCCTTACGTCAGGATGATTTCTTAGATAGTCCCTAAACGAAAGTTGATTCTTCCACTGTTCACTTCCGAATCTATAGATATGCAAATGATGTGTCCCCGCTCTCCATTGGCCTTTTCTAAAAAAACGCCTTTCGGGAAATTCCTGATGCGGGACAAATTCATATCCAATCGATTTCAAGGGCTCAATGAATGTGTCTGCTACATCTAAATGCCGGACGCCAACCATGATGTCCAAAATCGGTTTTGCCCCCAACCCTATGACAGATGTACTTCCAATATGCTCAACACAAAGGCAAGAGTTCTTTAAAACCCCCATTATCCTCGCTTTTTCCTGTTGAAATTCATTAACCCAATCAGGGTTATAATCCTCGATTTTTACTGTTTTCTCCATATAATCACTCAACTTTTCAGGTAAAAGATATTATCAGCCATTATTTCTCATCACGTGACCATTTGACGATCGGATCTTGCGTACTCGGCTCATAGTAAGTTCCGACATACACCTTTTCTTTCCCGGTTATTTTATTCGTTCGGATGACTGTATATCTTCCTTTATCATAATTTTTGGTAAGATAATATTTCCGGTAAGAAAACCCTTTTTCGGGGCCGGTTAATTTCTCTTTAGTTTTATACGCTTCCGGCTTGTTCAAGCTCTCTTTCACTACACTTCTAATATTCAGCTGAGTTCCCTCAAGCTTAACATCACTTCGGAAATCGGCGCTCCTTGTCTCGGCTTTCCCTGAAGGCACGGATGCCATTTCGATCGTTTCTTGGGTTTGTTCCGAAAATGATTTTGTGACTCTGTATGAATACAGGATATTCATGGAACTTATATTGTCTTTCATTTTGCCAGCAAATTCAGGCATGGCAAAATTCAATAGAAAGGTGATCGATATACATACGATTAATAAAGTAAGCGAAATTTTCTTCATATTCCCTCTTTCTCAACTATGTATTCTTGTAATCCAACTTGTTCATTTTCCTTTGGAATAATTCCAAATTTAGCGATTAATAGAATGGCAAGAAAACCAAAACAGCAAAAACTAGTATTATCACTTGTAATAAATGAAGCCGGTATAATATGAGATGAGAGTAATGAATTCAAAATATAAGAAAAAAGAAAACCCGAACAGGATAGGCAAATCAGGTAGTTTCCAATCAATACCCTCTTGTAATGAACATACTCCGACTTATTTCCGTTCCTAATACTGACACAATGTCTAAATTGCCTAATGAGGCCGTATGTGAAACCAATAATTAACATGACTGCAATGAGAAAATCAATTATTGCTTCCTCCACTTTTACCCCTCCTTGCCCTAAAAAACTTGTAAAATATTACATTAAACTCATCATATACCATTTATGATAAAATGATAAATATTTCCTACTTTAATATTGGAGTTGTATCATGAAAATTTTTGTGAAAATTGTATTATCGTTATTTATGGTTCTTTATCTATTAATCCTTACAAAGCTCATTTTATTTAAAACCCTCTCGATAACCGAAATGAATGGTCATATTATTTTTACCTTCAATGGCCGATATTGGGGGTCCCATAACTTCATCCCTTTTAAAACCATTTTCCATTACCTGTTCTTAGCGGATGTAAATACATCCATCCGGATTGAGAACATAGCGGGGAATATCATCGGTTTTGTACCATTTGGCTTGATGCTTCCATTAATATCAAAAAGATTTTCCCAACTCAGATCGATCTTGATTGCAACATTCTGTTTTAGCTTCACCTATGAGGTTCTTCAGCTTTTATTTGAATTAGGAAGTTTTGATACCGATGATATGATCCTAAATACTCTTGGCGGGACTATAGGATACCTGCCGATTAAGCTGTTTTACACAGTTTTCAAAAAGAATGGAACCATTCACAGCCAGGCCCAAGGACAGTAATTTGCTGTCCTTCTTTTGTCACAAGTTACTTTCACGCCGCTGCCGAATTATTGACGCGTAGGTTGAAATATCATGTCCTTATTCTTACGTTTAAAGCAAGACAAGGTTTCAATATAAAGGAAAATATACCTAATATTACTGTAGATGCATAAAAAAAAGACCACCAGATTGGTGGTTACAGCCTGTAGACAAATTCAAAGAACAGCAAGAGATGTTTCAGTTGATTTCAGAAATCCGCTGCTGCCAAGCCTCCTCGCCGCGAGCGGCTGCGGTGTCTCGGCTAGCCAGTAATTCGGCAGGAGTGTCGCAAATTTCTCCAATCCAATAAGGATTACAGTAAAAAAACATTAAGTATAATCTAGTCTTGTTTTAAAATTTAGGTAGAACCCCATTTTGTCTACAACCCCAGGCCATCAGATTGGTGGTTATTTCAAATTTTTAAATCCGTATTTTTCAAAGATTTTCATGGAGTCTTCCGTTTGGAGATAATCATAGAATAGCTTGGCTTCCTTATCATGATCCAAGTCATTGATCATTCCGACGGGATATATGATCGGATCGTGTAAATCTGCCTGGGCTGCTGCAATGATTTCAATTTTCGATGAGTTGAGCGCATCCGTTTTATAGACGAGGCCTGCGTCCACGTTTCCCGTTTCCACATATGTAAGCACTTGCCGGACATCCTTTGCATATACCAATCGATCTTCAACCTCTTTAAAGAGGTTCATGTTTTCCAAAGTTTGTTTCGCATATTGCCCTGCCGGTACAGACTCTGGAGTGCCAATCGAAATTTTTTCTGCCTTTGTAAGGTCTTCCAGCGATCCGATTTCCTTTTTGGAATCCTTTGGCACCACCAGCACCAGATCATTGCCGACTAAATCGATTCCGTTTTTCTCTTCAATAAGATCTTCCTCTACTAATTTATCAAATTTATCTTCTGCAGCTGAGAAAAACAGGTCAACAGGCGCGCCTTGGGATATCTGCTGCTGAAGAGCTCCAGAGGCTCCAAAGTTATAATGAACTTCTACATTTGCATTCTCTTTTTCAAAAGACATCTTTATATCATTTAAGGCATCTTGCAAACTTACAGCTGCGGAAACCGTCAATTCCACTTTACCTCCGGCTTGCGCCTTCATTTCCGTTTTTTCCGCTTGATCATTTGAACAACCTGCGATCGCTGCCGCAAGCAGCATAATCGAAAAAATCATAAGGTATGTTTTTTTCAAAGTCACTCTTCTTCCGACCTTTCATTTTAGGTTGGCTGCTAATTCAGCAGCCTTCCGTATTATTCTTTCATTTAGATTCCGAACACCATGCATCTCAGCTATAAAGAAGTTTGGGCTGTCGGGCTAGATAGGAAGGTGTACCATTTTGATTAAGACTAAGGATCAATTTCATGACCTCCACTATTCCCTCAGGTTTCTCCAACTCTATTTCCTTATGATAAGCTTCTATGGATGTGTTCCACTTTTTCATTTTTTTCTGATCCTTCAATATACTCAGCAATTGTTTTTCAAAAGGCTTTTTCTGATTAAGTTTAAATACAAGTCCTTGTTGTTTTAAATATTGCAGATTAATTTCCTCCTGCCCGGGAAGCCTCGAATGAACAAAAATGGGAAGCCTTTTTCGCAATGCTTCGCTAATCGTGACACCGCCCGGTTTCGTAACGATTGCGTCAACTTCTTCATAAAGCTTATTCATTTCAGACCTTGATGAGATATAAGGCAATGGTTTGATATGTGGTAAGTTCCATGTTTCGATTTCTTCATAAAGCTTGCTGTTATTTCCGCATAGGACTAAATAATCAAAGTCGGTTGAGTTCTTTAACTCATCACCTAAGTTCAAAATCCCTCCAAGGCCGCTATTTCCTCCGGATATCAAAATTTTTGGCCGTGCTGTATTTCTTTGGACACGGGCATTTTTAGTGATTTCCTCGTGCACGGGAATGCCAGTGACCATCATCGTTTGTTTTGGTATTTGACGCTTACTCATCAGCTTTTCTTTTACTTCTTGACTAGGAAGAAAATGGGCATCTATCCCTTCGCTTCCCCACACATTATTAATAAAGTAGTCCGTGTACACATTTATAACCGGTGTGCTGCACTTCCCTTTCATCTTTAGCTGACTTAAAAGGTAGGAAGGAAAACCGTGTGTACACACAATTAAATCAGGCTTTTCTTCTGCTATTAATTGTTCCAATTTATTCATGAATAGTTGCTGATACCACTTAAATATCCGTTCCTTTGGCGTGTGCACATAAAACAGATTCTTATAGGCAAGATTATAGGTTTCGGGCGCATAACGGATCCATGTAAGATAACTATTTACAATGATTTTTTCTAGAGAGGTATTGGTATAGCTGATTAGATCGATTTTCTTATAAGTAATCCCATTTGAATGCTTTTTTAACATATCCATTAATGCCTCTGCAACTTGATGATGTCCCGACTGCATTCGAAAGAGAGGTAAAAACAAAATTTTCTTCTTCATATATGTGTCATCTCCTAAGAAATCATTCTGAAAATACAAAATATATAGTTCATGATATCTTCTTCTTATAATAAATTTCCAATTTTATAATAAGGAGCCGACTCAACCTTTGGACATTTGTTTTCTCTTTTTAATGTATTTGATAGAAACATAAAGTGCAAAAATAACTAAAAATACAAGCCCTAAATATGGAACATATTTAGGATTAACATTAAAAGCATCCCCGATATAATAACCGGCCACTATAAAAGGGACGGTCCATAGAATAGTGCCAAATAGGGAAAATAGGAAGTATTTCCGAAAAGGTATAGAAGAGATTCCTGCGAAATATGGACTAATTTGTCTTATTCCCGGAATATAAAATCCAAATACTAAGGTTTTTTGTGCATTATCCGTATAGTTTTTCTTTGCTTTCTCCCAGCGTTCAGTCGTAATCCCAATGAATCTTCCAAATTTATTTATAAATGGATACCCCACATATTTTCCGCATGCATAAGCTGCAAGCATTCCGATAAAGGCGCCGAGAATTGCACACAGCATTGCCAAACCTAGTGAGAGCTTACCTTGTGCTACCAACACCCCAATCAGAAATAGAAGTGATTCTTCAGGAGCAGGCACTCCCACAATGCCGAAGAATAAAAAAAGAAAAATGATCAGGTATCCATATGAATCAATAAAATGTAAAAGCGTATCTATATTCATAATACCCCCAGAATTATTTATAAGTCTTTTAAAGTAATAAAGTAAATTCCTTTTTCCTTACTCTCCTGTAGGTAAATTTTTAACATTTCAATCATATAGCCTGGTGCTTCTTTATCCGCTCCCAATGTTTCACCACAGTCATGAAGCAACAGGATGGAACCTTCTGTCGAAGTGCTTCGCAGTTGATCAAGCAAAGTATTCCTGCAATTTTCGACTTTCCAATCCCCGAAGATGCCGGACCACATCACCACTCTATATTTCTTACTGAAAAGTGGTGTGAACAAATTAAAATGGCCCCATGGCGGTCTATAAAAAACAACCTTTTCATTTGTAACTTCATTTATCGCCTTTTCAGTCATTTCCAACTGTTTCCGTAAATGGATTGGTGATAGCACCCAGCTTGAAACATGATGATAATGGTGGATCCCTATAGTATGTCCCTCTTCATGCATTCTTTTAATAATCTCAGGATTTCTTTTCACCTTACTGCCAACAACAAAAAATGTGGCCTTTATCTTATACTCTTTTAAAAGATCAAGTAATTCTATTGTATATTCTGGGTTTGGGCCATCATCGAAAGTTAGCGCAATCCCATTATTCAAATTGATATTTTTTGTTATTCCCAGACTGCATACACGAATAAGCACCGTTGGGATAATAGTATAAAATATTAATAGCAATAATAAAATAATAAAACTAATCAGCCATATATGCATCACACAAAACTATCCTCTCATTATTGATATTACCAATAGTGATTCTTTCCCTATATCATATTCATTTACCACAATGCAGCAAATTTTATTGTATTCAGGTAATTCATTAAAAAAACCTCTTCTTACAATTTAGCATTTTTTTTTCATTATTTTCACTTATCAATCATTTTTTTATTTTTGTAAAATTTTACTGACCACTAGCCTGCTTACTGCAAAGTAATAAAACACCTATAAAGAAATTAGAATTAGAGCAGTTTGCCTGCATTTTTTTCATTTAAAAACGTTCGAGTTGTTATCATCCGGAGCATTTTTTGCCGTTCACGATTTTTTCATCCATCAACGCTCATTTTGCGGCCGTCCACGCACCTTATTCGACCGTTCTCGGATTTATTCGACCTTCCTAACTCTTTATTCGACCGTTCTCGAATTTATTCGACCCTCCATGCACTTTTTCCGACCCCAATTGGGTCTTCTTTTGCCGACAAACTGAAAAAAACACCCTAAGGGTGTTTTTTTATATCCATATTGTTTTCCAATAATCCTCTTTATCAAAGTGCACATTCTTCAATTTCGAATCCCAGGTCTTCGATGATTCCCCAATCTGCTGTGGGTTCTTGACCAGCTGTCGTTAAATAATCGCCGACGAAGATGGAATTGGCTGCATAAAGTGCCATGGGCTGCATGGAACGGAGATTGACCTCACGACCGCCGGCCAGACGGATTTCTTTACTCGGATTAACGAATCTCATCATCGAAATCAATTTCAGGCATTTAGTAGGGGTCAACTCGGAAGTTCCCTCAAGCGGCGTTCCGTCAATTGCATTGAGAAAATTACAAGGAATGGAATCTGCATCAAGGCTGCGTAGGGATAGTGCGATTTCCACCGCTTCCGACTCAGATTCCCCCATACCGAAAATGGCACCAGAACATGGGGACATTCCGGCTTCTTTTACAGCTTCGACTGTATCTACCCGGTCTTCATATGTATGTGTCGATGTAATTTTACTGTAGTTTTCCTGTGATGTATTCAAATTGTGGTTGTAGCGATGAACGCCTGCTTCCGCAAGTTTGCCAGCATGTTCCTCATTCAGGAAACCTAAACAACAGCAGATTTTAAGATCCGTCGTTTCGCGGATTTCCTTTACTGCTTCAATGACATGATCGATTTCCCTGTTGGTCGGACGACGGCCGGACGCAACGATGCAGTAAGTACCCGCTTTGCGACGAATTGATTCTTGCGCTCCCTCGACAATCTTTTCTTTCGTCAACCAAGCATATTTATCGATTGGGGCTTCCGATACGATCGACTGCGAGCAGTAGCCGCAATCTTCGGGACATAATCCTGATTTCGTATTGATGATCATATTCAATTTAACTTTTTTCCCATAATGATGCTTGCGTATGAGGTAGGCCGCATTCAAAATTTCCAAAACCTCTTCGTCTGGGGCTTGTACGATGGATAATGCCTCTTCCTCCGTCACTTTATATCCTTTGATAACGTTCTCCGCTAACCTCTTCCAGTCCCTTAACATTGTTTCCAAACCTATCCCTCTTTTCTTTATTGTGTGCCGAATCGCTGGTTTATGGATTCCTTGACTATGCAATTCCTAGAAAAGGAGCATAACCCGGTCTGGTAAATAAAGACCAACTGCCTGCAATATCTACCTGATGCTCCAACCGCGAATGCCTCCATCTCCAATCCACTTTCCCTTCAAACCAAGTAGTCGCATGTGCACCATCCAACCACAATGGGCAGCACTTAACATTTAGCAGTATCAATACTGCCTGGCGATTTAGGTAAATTTGTTAACCTTAAATATTTTAAGTTAACATATCGATAGAATAATAACATACTAACAAAATATTATTCAATGGTCTTTTTTCAATATTTTCCTAGTCTCTCCTTTAAATCCCGATAAAGATGGCTTTTTATATGTTAACTAAAAAATAAATTAGTTGACATATAAAATAGAAATCAGGCAAACTAATAGTGGGCATTTTGCCAGCACTTTCAAAAAAGGAGGTTAAAAACTTGAAAGCAAGGACGATTTCCTATGTGGCCCTTTTTACCGCGTTAACTGCCATTGGCGCCTTTATTAAGATACCTATACCTTACATACCATTCACACTGCAAATTCTGGCAGTCTATTTGGCAGGCGCATTATTGGGGCCCCGGCTTGGAATGCTCAGTCAGTTATGCTACGTCTTGATCGGACTTATCGGAGTGCCCGTGTTTGCTGAAGGCGGGGGATTCGGCTATATTTTCAAACCTACATTCGGCTATTTGCTCGGATATATACTGGGAGCCTATGTAAATGGATGGCTGATCAACCGGTTTTCCCTCTCCACGATTCGTTCCATATTCTTTGCTAATGCCGCCTCTTTGCTGACAGTTTACCTTTTTGGCTGCATCTGGCTGTATGGTGCAATGAAGTGGATTGTTGAAACGCCGCTTACCATCAACCAGACGATTCTTTACGGCTTCTTGTTACCTGTACCCGGTGATCTTATGCTATGCATTCTATGTGCTGTCATCATTCAACAAGTACGTCCGCGCATTGCAAGATATATAAACGTAAAGGAGCTGAATCATCCATGGGCCAAGCCTACTTTATAACCGGAACTGGCACGGATATTGGAAAGACCATCGTCACGAGTGCACTCTATCTGTCTCTTCAAACATTGGGAAAAAGCGTCACGATATTCAAGCCATTCCAAACTGGAATCAATGAAGAAAATCATACATACCCGGATATATCTTGGTTTGAGCAGGAACTCGGTGTAAAGGATTCAGGGTTTTACACACTGAAACCGGAAACCTCCCCACATTTGGCGATTAAATTAACCGGTAGTCTTATCGATGAGAAGAAAGTCGTGGAAAGGGTTCACGAACTTGAGGAAATGTATGACATCGTATTAGTAGAGGGCGCTGGCGGATTGGCTGTGCCGCTTATTGAACGAACGGAAGGTTTCTATATGACGGCGGATTTCATAAAGGATTGCGGCATGCCTGTCCTCTTCGTATCCACAAGCGGTTTAGGGGCGATTCATGATGTCGTGACCACCCATTCTTATGCCCAAGTCCATGATATAAACGTGAAAACCATTTTGTATAATCATTTCCGGCCGGAAGATCGGATTCATCAAGACAATATCGAAACCATTGAAAAGCTGACTGGGCTGAATGGCCTCGCCTGCATCCCAACACTGGCCGATGTTAGAAAAGACTTGAGAATCTGTATCCTTGATTTACTTAGTGATCAAGATTATACCCACCAACTGAAAGAGGTGTTCAAAGCATGAACAGTCAGGATTTAGAACAATGGGATAAGGAATATGTATGGCATCCGTTCACACAAATGAAAACGTATCGGGAAAGCAAACCGCTGATCATTGAGCGCGGCGAAGGCAGCTACCTGATTGATGTGGATGGCAAACGCTACCTCGACGGCTATGCTTCATTATGGGTGAACGTGCACGGGCATAACGAGCCGGAATTAAACGGCGCCCTAATTGAACAAGTGAATAAAGTCGCGCACTCCACGCTGCTGGGATCTGCGAATGTACCATCGATTCTACTGGCAAAAAAACTGGCCGAGATCACTCCTGGTTCTTTATCGAAAGTCTTCTACTCTGACACGGGATCTGCCGCTGTTGAAATCGCCCTTAAAGTCGCATATCAATATTGGCAAAATATCGATCCCGTCAAGCATCAGAATAAAAACAAATTCGTCTCACTTGACGAAGCATACCATGGCGATACTGTCGGAGCTGTGAGTGTGGGCGGAATGGATTTATACCATAGAATCTTTAAGCCCCTCTTATTTCAACGGATTTCCGCCCCTTCACCATATGCCTATCACATGAATGAGTATGGAGATCAAGAAGCCGTGAAAAACCATTGCTTGACGGAACTGGAGCAGTTACTGGAGAAACAATCAGAGGAAATTGCAGGATTGATCATCGAGCCTCTTGTGCAGGGAGCAGCAGGCATCATAACCCATCCCCAAGGCTTTTTGAAAGAGGTCGAACAATTATGCAAAAAGTACAATATCCTCTTAATTTGTGACGAGGTGGCCGTAGGATTCGGTCGCACCGGTACAATGTTTGCCTGCGAACAGGAGGATGTCGTCCCTGATATCATGTGTATGGGTAAAGGGATCACTGGGGGATATATGCCACTCGCAGCAACCATCATGACCGAGCAGATCTTTCATTCCTTTTTGGGGGAAAGAGAAGAACATAAAACCTTCTATCACGGCCACACCTATACAGGAAATCAGCTAGCCTGTGCACTGGCCCTGAAGAATATCGAGCTAATGGAAAGCCGTAATCTCATTAAAGACATCCAGAAAAAATCTAAATATCTATCACAAAGACTGCAAACGCTATACGAACTCCCGATAGTCGGCGATATCCGCCAGCGCGGCTTCATGATTGGAGTGGAAATCGTTAAAGACCGCCAAACAAAAGAAACGTTCACCCTCCAAGAGAATGTCGTTTCCGGAATCATCCATACAGCACGGGAAAATGGCCTGATCATTCGGGAACTTGGTCCAGTCATCACGATGATGCCGATCCTTTCCATGTCAGAAAAGGAACTCGATTTCATGGTCCAAACCGTCTACCGTGCCATTAAGGAAGTCTCCATTCATAAAGGATTGATTCCAGCAGCTAACTGATACACAAAGAACCGGAAGAGCAGAGCTCATCCGGTTCCTTCTATACTTTGTAGGGACTTCGTGAAGAAAGATCAAAGATATTGGACATATACCCAAGAAATCAAACATCTTGGCAATCAAGAAGAGGCAGCTGTTGAACCTGAGGAAGTTTTATATCCTTATGTTTAAACAGCTTTTTAAGCGCAGCTATTGATCATCTCATGGAATCAGCACCCTCGATGTGATGCCCTTTTTTTCGATTGATTTTGGATGATTTCACCTATTCAAAGGGATTTCCAGCAGCATCACGAGACTTCTGCGGGAAAAACGCGTCCAAGGAAGACCCGCAGGCGCAAGAGCGCTGGGGGCGGACCCCGCGGAAAAGCGAGTGCCTGGAGGGAACGTTCGAATTTTACTACTCCTCAAAAAAGCTGCAGTCCTATAGCTAATGTTGCGCTTTGTAATTTACCTCCCGGGAATCCAACTTGCTTAAACCCACTATTACCTTTACGTTCGACTTTTTAATTTTCCTCCCTCACACATCGAAGAAGGTGGCCAACCCAGGCTGTCTTTTTCATTTTTTAAATAAATAAGGCACACCACAGAATCCGATATCTGAATAATTAATTTGTGCCTAGAAACTCTCTGAGGATTATTGCTTGTGAGCGAGGATTCATGCCTTGAATTTGAACCGATAATTTGGAAATACGACAACTAGGGTGCTATGCACGAACCAGTTTAGATCGTGTCTGGCACCTTAGCCATGTATGTTCACCACTTACCATGTTTATGTAATAAATCCTTGGCACTTTCAGATAAAAAATGAGCGGCTTTAATAATGGATTTTTCATCAACAGTAAAAGCTGGATGATGCCAGTCTTCGTTTCCGTTTGTACCAAAAAAGGCAAAGGTACCGGGGATATGTTGAAGGTAATAAGCGAAATCTTCACCACCCATTGAAGGCTCTGGATTGATTACGTGTAATGATTGCTGCCGAGCAGACACGCGTACCATCTCTGTGACAGCTGGATGATTAAGAAGCGCGGGGGGACCAGGAAACCAACCAATCGCAGCTTCCTGTGAAAAAGCAGCTGCAATATGATTCACAATCGAATAAAACTTTTCTTTTACTTCTTCGCGGATTTCAGCATTAAAGGTTCGAATCGTTCCTTCCAATATGACGTCACCCGGAATTACATTCCAAGTGTTTCCACCTGTTATTCTCGTAACACTCACCACAGCACAATCTAATGGGGATACACTCCGGCTGACGATAGTTTGAAGAGCGGTAATAAGCTGAGCCGCTGCCGCTATTGGATCTTTTCCGTTTTGAGGGATGGCCGCGTGGCTCCCCTTCCCTTTTAGCACAATATGAAAACGGTCCACTGCCGCCATTAACGGACCTTCTTTTATCCCGATGGTGCCGACAGGCAAATTGGGTTTATTGTGCAGGCCAATTACAGCCGCTACATCGTCAATTTGACCATCTTTTATCACATGAACCGCACCGCCACCTAATTCTTCTGCGGGTTGAAAAAGCAATCGCACTGTCCCGTACAACTCTGATTGACATTCTTTTAAAAGGTAGGCAGCTCCTATTACAGCTGCCGTATGAAAATCATGGCCGCACGCATGCATCACTCCTTTTACTTTCGAAGCAAACGGAAGCCCAGTTTGTTCCTCAACCGGAAGCGCATCGATATCCGCCCTTATGGCTACTGTCGGTCCGGTTTTGCCACCCTTTATATCTGCAAAAACACCTGTTTTCAATCCTGTATTCCGTATTTCAATGCCCTCTTCCTCGAGCCAATTTTGAATTGATTTTGTCGTTTCAAATTCTTCATTTGATAACTCCGGATATTGATGTAAATGGCGCCTTATCGATATTAAGCGCTTTTCCAGCTCTCGACTCATACAGACGCCTCCTTCTATAAATCTAAGCGATAGCATTTTACTAAAATATCATGATTTTGAAATTCTTTCGTTCGATCCCGTTTAAAGCCAAACCATTCGTATAGTTTTATGGCTTTATGCATCTTATCAGTAGAATGTAAATACAAACTGGACGCACCTTGCGATTTTGCATAAATTACACTTGCTTTTAATAATTCCTGTGCGATACCGCGTCCCCTTGATTCGGGATGAACGGCCAACAACCGAATGATTGGTGAAAGGATCCCAAGTTCCGGCTTTTCATATGCTTTTTCAGATGACTGAAAAAGCTGTAATGTACCAAGGATATCCTGATTGCACTTTGCAACCAACACCTTATCAACATGTGGATTATCCACGGAAGATTGAATATTTTTTAAATATCCCTCCCAAGCTTCCGGGTTCGAATATTCATGTTCATATTGTTGATAACTTTCTACCAATAAACGGCGCACCGTCTCTTTATCTTCTTCAATCAATTCATCGACTACGATTGTATTAATCATACGTCCTCCTTGGCCCCTTTCTTTAATTGGCCTTTTCTTTTAATAACGATAAGGAATAATCTCTTGATATCCGGTTTAAAAATTGTCGTGTTCGTTCTTCCTTTGGAGCATTGAAAATCTCCAATGGTGACCCTTCTTCAACAATGACCCCGCCATCCATGAAAAGAATGCGATCCGATATCTCTTTAGCAAAACTCATTTCATGGGTTACAATCACCATCGTGATGCCCTCCTGTGCAATTGCTTTTATGACAGAAAGCACCTCCCCAACCAACTCAGGGTCGAGTGCCGACGTTGGCTCGTCAAATAGAATGACCTCCGGATTTAAAGCAAGTGCCCTGGCAATTCCAACACGTTGCTGTTGACCTCCTGATAATTGCGAAGGGAAATAGTTATGCTTATCTCCCAAACCTACTTTTTCCAATAACAGCTTGCTTTCCCGAATTGCATCAGCTTTCTTATATTTTTTTGTAACAATTAACCCTTCCATTACATTTTCCAAAACAGTTTTATGAGCAAATAAGTTATAATGCTGAAAAACCATCGCCGATTGTCTTCTAAGGGACAAGATTTCCCTTTTAGTCGCCTTCTTAGACTTCACCTGTATATCTCCTACTTGAACGATTCCCTCATCTGGTTTCTCCAGAAAATTCAAGCATCTAAGCAGGGTGGTTTTCCCAGATCCACTTGGTCCAAGAATGGTAACTACTTCTCCCTTGCCTATTTTCAAATTAATTCCTTTTAAAACTGGCTGCTGGTTAAATGATTTTTTTATATCTTTTAAATAAATCATTGTACTCCTCCTCGATTATAGGCAGTGGCCTTTTTCTCAATTAAAAACGAAAGCCCCTCTGCAATGATTGTGAGACCCCAATAAATTAAACCAGCAGCGATAAAAGACTCCAAAAATTTCAAATTGGTGGATGCAACAATATTGGCTGCTCCTGTCATTTCTTTTTGCGATACAATGAATGCAACCGATGACGTATGCAGAAATCCAATGAAAATATTCGTGAAATTCGGGATGGACTGAGCAATGGCCTGTGGCAAAACAATTCGCGTCATGGCTTGAAACGAATTCATACCCACGGAATAGGCTGCCTCCATTTGGCCATTGGAGACACTGATAATTCCCGATCTGAATATTTCTGATAAATAAGCACCCGCACTCAACGATAAGGCGGTTAAGACAAATAAAATAATCGGAATGGAATTAGATTGTATACCCAAATCAAATTTCTTAGAAATTTGATCGATTAATAATGGAAAACCGAAATAAATGAGCATTATGTGCATGATAATCGGTGTTCCTCTAAAGAAGGAAACATAACCATTTGCAACTCTACATAGAAATTTCACTTTATATATCCTAATCAAGGCAACAGCGAGACCGATAATAAAACCTGCAAGAAGAGGAAGCATCGTTAAGATAAGTGTGATCGGAAGTGCTTTAATAATCTCCTTAAAAGCAGTCCCAATAAATAGAATATCAATCGTCAAGTCCTTCCCTCCTCCCTTTGTTATCCAGTAACAGACACATCAACAGTTTGATGCCGATTAATGCGGTTTTCATAAAGTCTGAATATTTCCTCAAACAATAGCACGACTGCATAATAGATAACAGCTAATGAGAGATAGACTTCGAGAGCATGTGCAGTTGCAGCAATTAATGTCTCTCCCCTACCCATCATATCCATTACGCCGATGGTAAAGGCAAGTGAGGTATCCTTCAAGGATCCGATAATAGAGTTTGCGATATTCGGAAAAGCAATCCGTATTGCCTGGGGAAGCACAATTCGAAAAAAACTTTGACTATTATTCATACCAACAGAATAGGCTGCTTCCGTTTGCCCATAATCGACAGCCTTAATCGCTCCACGGAATATTTCTGCGAAATGCGCCCCATTACTTAATGCATAAGTAATAATGACAAAATACAGAGCATCCATTCTTGAAATATCAATATTAATGAATAAAAGGATTGCAGGCAGTCCATAAAAAACTAGAAACAATTGTATTAAAATAGGCGTTCCCCGAATGAATGAAATATACAAAATGATAAATTGATTCAAAACAGGGATACGAAATAATCTCAGGATGGCTGCCGCTATCCCGATGACCATTCCTAATAAAACGGATGCCGCCAGAATTTGCAATGTTACTCCAAGATAATATATTAACGTCGGAATGAAATCGACGATTAATGAAGGATCAAATGCTTTCCCCATGCTTTAGCACCTCCACGCTTACTACTATCTAATTAAAATCCTACTGAATAGTCTGCACCCAGCCACTTTTTACTTAGTTCGCTAACTACCCCATCTTTTTTCAGCTCCACAAGTGCTTCATCAATTCTCTTCTGTAAAGGCGTTTCGTCTTTTCTTAGCAAAAAGTATACTTTTGAATTAAGAAGTGGCTCACCCACAACCTTTTGCTGTGCATCTGCTTGTTTATTTAAGAAGTCGACTGCAAATGGTGTAGTAATGGTAGCATCCGCCCGACCAGTTTTGATTTGATTCTTCGTATCATCTACGCCTTGGCCAGAATAGACAATTTCAATACCGGCATTATTTTCTTTATTATACTTTTCAAGAAATACAGCAGAATTGCTCGTTGCACTCACTATCGCTTTTTTTCCTTTTAGATCTTTAATGGAGTGAATATCATTGTTGTCCTGATGAACTGTAACTTGAAGGGGAAAGACATTATATGGTTCTTTATTAAATAGAAATTTTTCTTTTCGTTCATCATTCACCTCCATTTGGTGAGCTACAAAATCTATTTTGTTCGTTTCTAAACTTAATAATAGATTAGAAAATTCCATCGTTTTAAATTCAAATTCATATTCAGGCAGCTTTTCATCGATTTGCCGAACCAACTCGACATCATAACCTGTCAGCTTACCATTACTATCCAAAAAGCAAATATTCGGGAATTGCGTCCCTGTTCCGACAATGATTTTCTGAACTTTTTTATTTTTTGAACTTCCAGAACTTGATTTAGCAGTACTCGTTGTTTCTTTCGAAGAGCAAGCTCCCAAAAAAGTAAGTAGCAGTGCCATAACAATTAATAATGTTTTTTTCATCTCAAATTCCCCCGACGTTTTTAATTACTAACAATTGGTTCTTTTTTTTCAATAATGCGATACAGCGTTTCATCTAGAATTTTACGAAGATACACAATTTTTTCTCCATCGTGATCTCGTTCAGCAAAAATCTCATAGCCTCTTCTTTCATAAATGGAAACAAGCCAAGGATGACGATCAGCTGTCGCCAAATAGACGGCCGGCGCTTTCACCTGTTCCCGAAGTGCATTTTCTTCCACCCAGGTTAACAAAGTTGAGCCAAAACCTTTTTGTTTGTATAGGGGGTCGACTGCAAACCACCAAATGAATGGGTACGGACTGAAATGATCAGGATCATTCCATGGATGACGAACTGTCACAGTGGAAACAATTTGACCCTCCTGTTCTAAAACATAAGTGAGATTCCGCCTAATATTATTCGTCACTAGCTGCAAATCAGCTGTCGCAGCCAGAAAGTTAATATTCAATTCTCTAATTGGTTCATAAGCCCGAAGTGTGACGTTTAGCACTTCTGGAGCATCCTTTACAGTAGCAAGACGGATTAGCTGTGTCATGACTAACTCCCCATTTCTATAACATATTATTTACACAAGAATAGTCGGATTAATATCTGCAATTTCCCATTAAATCACTCGCTCTAGCTCTATTTCATAATGTTCTTAGTCATCTTTTTAAGTCCGTTAAATTTTGTTATTGTAAGCGTTCGAGTACTTTTTCAAGATAAGGTATGCCAATTTCCGTAACACTCTCATATACGTTGCCTCTCCCAATTTCAATAATAGGCACATACCGAACACCATATTTGATTTCTAAAATATCTCGCCGTTCATCATGATTGGTAACATCCACCGTTTGATAAGAGATCTCCTTTTCTTTTAAGTATTGTTTAACCTCTTCGCAATAGTGACATCCTTGTTTTGACCAAACGACGACAGATAACGCTTCTCCCATTTCTTATTCCTCCTTCAATTTTTAAAATAATTCTTCAATTATTGATTAATGCTTTCCTTCGCATAACGATTTTCCGGGAATGGAAGCCCCAAGTTGCCTCTTAATGTTTCTGCTTCATATTCAGTACGATATATTCCCCTTTTTTGCAGGATAGGAATCACATAAGATACAAAGTCACTTAAAGCATTTGGAACACTTGAAGCAAAGATAAATCCGTCCGCGCCCTTCTCTTCGAACCATTGCTGAATCAAATCCGCCACTTTCTCTGGAGTTCCAATAAAAGTAGTCCGGGGGGTAGTCTCTTTAAGTGCTACCTGACGGAGCGTTAACTGTTTCTCCTTGGCTTCCTGTTTAATTCGATCAGTTGTACTTCGGAAACTGTTTTTTCCGATGTCTCCAAGATCAGGGAAAGGTGCATCCAGTTCATATTGGGAAAAATCATGATGATCGAAGTATCGTCCCAAATAGTCAAGCGCCTTATCTATAGAAACCAGGTTAGCAAGTTCTTGATATTTGTGCTCTGCCTCTTCCACAGTTGCACCAATGATTGGCGCGATACCCGGCAAAATAACAATTTCATCAGGGTGTCTCCCGAATGCAATAGCCCTGTTTTTTACATCATGATAAAATATCTTGGCATCTTCCAAAGTTGGTTGACCTGTAAAGATTGCATCCGCTTCTTTAGCCGCAAGATTTTTTCCAGCTTCTGATGAACCTGCTTGAAAAACGACAGGTCTCCCCTGTTTAGATCTAGCAATGTTGAGTGGTCCTTGCACCGAGAAAAATTCTCCTTTATGTTTTAATTGATGCATTTTAGAAGGATCAAAAAACTCACCGGATTTTTTATCCCGAGTAAACGCGTCATCCTCCCATGAATCCCAAAGTCCTTTGGTAACTTGTATATATTCTGATGCTATCCGATAGCGTTTGGCATGATCAGGGTGTTCTTCAATCGTTTTGTTATAGTTCAAGGCCGTACTCTCAAGAGGAGTAGTAACAAGGTTCCATCCGCCACGACCTTGACTAATGTGATCAAGTGAAGCAAATTGCCGGGCGACAGTAAATGGCTCACTGTATGAGGTGGAAACTGTTCCGACTAGCCCTATTCTTGATGTGAAAGCAGCGAGTGCGGATAAAATGGTAAGTGGTTCAAAACGATTTAAAAAATGCGGAATTGACTTCTCATTGATAAACAATCCGTCAGCAATGAAAAGTAAATCGAACATTCCCTCTTCAGCCTTCTGGGCCTGCTCCTTATAAAATTCAAGACTAACACTGGCATCTGCCTGAATATCAGGATGTCTCCAACCAGATATACTCCCTCCAACTCCGTGAATAAGCGCTCCAAATTTCAACTTTCTCTGCTCAGACATAGATACTCCTCCTTTAATTAATCGGTATTTAGCTTTGCTGATATCTAGCATCTTGCCTATTTATTGAAGACTTTTTAATTTTGGCTCGTAACGTGTTTCTGTTCAGATAAGGCTAATTGAAGTGGACTCAACAATCGGAAAGATCTTAACCTTTCTGCTTCCTTTAAAATCGGCGAATGTAGGATGAACTCATCTACCCCATATTTTTCATGTAAATTTGTTAATACCTCTTTTACATATGAGGGAGTTCCGGCAATAATATTGGAATCCTGTTCTTCAATTTCGTAAGACTCCCCAGATTGTTTCCCAAATAACTCTGCTTGCACCAGTGTTTGGACCGTAACAGAACGACCGCTTTTAAGATGTACTTTCACAATCTTCTGATCACCTGTTAACTGTTCTGCTTCTTGTTGTGAAGGAGCAGCAATCACTGAAACCGATACCTTAAAGCTCCCAGTTGGAAAGTTACTTTGGTAAATGCGTGAAGCATCTTCGAGTACAGTCTCATTACTATTGATAAATCGGGCAAATACATAAGCTATACCAATATCGGCTGCTAGCCTGGCACTGTCAGCACTTGCACCAAGCAGAAACATCTTTGGCTTTTTTGAAGGGAGTGGTGTCGCTTGAATGCCTGCAAGCGGGTGAGTTTCATTAACTGAATTTTCGATTATTTCTTGCAAGAAAGATAGCCGCTCTTCGAAATCTTTTCCATCATTCACAGTTCCAAACTGTAGTGCCTTCGTTGATAAGGGGAGACCACCTGGTGCCTTTCCGATGCCAAGGTCTACCCTGCCTGGCGAAAGATTTGATAACACGTGAAAGTTTTCCGCCACTTTATATGGACTATAATGCTGAAGCATAACACCTCCGGACCCTACCCGAATCGATTTTGTTTGGGCTAATAAATAAGAAATCAATACTTCCGGGGAGGACCCCGCTAACTGTTCGGCATGATGATGTTCCGATACCCAGAAACGAGTATAACCCCACTCTTCTGCATGTCTAGCCAGATTAATGGTTTGCTGTAGTGCATCAAATGCTGAAGCTCCTGGAAATATCGGGCTCTGGTCTAAAATGCCAAGCTTATAACTCATATTCTCTCCTCCGTTTTAATTCAAAGTTTACTTATGCGAATAATTATATTTTGACATATCCTATCACCTAAAACATGCTAATGGCAATAGTTTTACTAATAGAAAAAAATATTGTATTGATAGAAAATATCTATCAATTCGATTGTATCTGTAATTGCTGATGGTTTTTCTCAAATTTCCGAATTGATAAAAGAATGTCTTTCCATAGTAAGGGTGATTCCAACCCGTGATTTAAATGCGTTAGATAGATATGCTGCTTTATCTTGATTAAATGTGACACATCCACTTCAACCAGAGTGCCCTGTTCCAACTCTTTTTTAATACATAAGTACGGTAAAAATCCGATACAGCTTCTGCTAAGAATTAGCGACTTCGCCACTTCCAGGTGATCAACCTGAAACTCAATGCGCGGCTCTACATTAGATACTTCAAAAATTTTATGAACGTGGTTCCAGTCAAATGCACCACACTCAAAAAATACCAACGGCTCCATTGCTAATTCCTGTACTGTTAGCTCAGTTTGAAGTTGAAATGGATGTCCTGGATACACGACTAAACGAATCGAATTATCAAGGGTCTTGTAATTTTGCAAACCACTATGTGTAACATCCTTCATAAATGCTATATCAACCTGTTTCTGAAGCAATTTTTCCACTAATACATCATTTGTTGCTGAAATAAATTTAAAGCGTAAATTGGGGTTTTCCTTTTTCCATAGAGGAAGAGCATATGGAATAAAGTATTGCGATGTAATGATATTAGCCCCTATCGTTATTTCCTCCAGTTCGCTTCCTGTTTTTAACTGCTTTTTCCCCTGGTGAAAGGTCCGAATAATTTGATCCGCAAATGGAATGAAGGCTTTCCCTTTTTCGGTTAAAATTATCCCTCTCCCTTGCCTCTCAAATAGTACTGAATCGAGTTCACTCTCAAGCGTCTTAATTCTTGCCGAAACCGTCGGTTGTGATAAAAACATTGCCTCTGCGGCTTTATGAAAACTATTAAGGTGAACAACATACATAAATGCCTCAATATGATCAATATTCATCTTGCCAACTCCTTTTACCAAAATGAACGCAAAAAGCTCCTGTTCGCTTATCGCGTTCAGGAGCTTTTGGTTGTCCAATCAGCTCATATCTTATAATAATTCTTTCTCCGATTTTAATCTTATAAAACCAATAAGTAAAGTGTAATTTAATTAACTAACAACCAACAAGTCACGATATCTTTATTGCGATCTCATACAACATGATATTAGGAACGTATATTAAATAAAACTAATAAATTCATTCTCTTTCTGCCCGTTTTCAATCCTAAGGGTGTACCTTTTTCATGAATTTGTATTGTCCATAAATTTGGCATCGTTTATTTAAATGGCTTTTTTGCTTGTTTCAAAATTTCCCCAAGCTGCCCATCCTGTCTGCGTCATATATTTTTTCTCCTTATAAAAAAGAAAAGAAAGGTCATCCTAATGGAGTAATTCCAATAATGACATAAGGAGAGAAGCTACATGCCTCAACAACAAATTGATATCAATCAATTAAACCAAGCAAAGGCAAACGTTACCCTAACACAAACCTTACTTTCACAAGCAATTGAAAAATCTTCCTCTGATCCAACTTTGGCACAAGAAGCCATTAAACAAGCAGCTCAAGAAATCGCACAAGCCCAGTCTTCCGTAAATCAGGTTTACAGTGCAGTTCAAGCTCAGCAAGCAGAATGATAAAATGAAAATAAAAGAGGCCTATCCCAATTGAGGAATAGGCCTTTTAATAACGAATGTTTTTGGTTCATCCAAGCTTTTTCAGACCCACTTCTTAAAAGGCGGTATACTTTGAGGGAATTTAAACGTATTGCATGGATCATATCTCGTTTTAACTTCCCGAAGCCGCTTGAAATTTTCTCCATAGTACGCAGTTGGCCAATCTTCGATGAGGATATCCGGCCAATTCACGTAGTCACCTGTAGTATATGGTGACAATGCGCATTTAAGTTCTTTGATCCACTGGATGTTTTGCCGCTCTTCTTCTGGATTCGTCCATGTAGCCAGATACTCCTGGGCGATGATGGCATCCCGATAATAAAAAGCCGTTTCATTTGGGGACACACGGCCAACTGCCCCTCCTAGGGATTGGTGCCAAATGGCTGCATTTTCATTTGGAGCGTTTTCCAGAAAATGCTTCATCGTCAAGATTGCTTGCCGTTGAAAAGGTTTTTCAATGAAGGACCCCGACCGCTTGCGATGGGCCGGTCGATTTCCACTTGGATCATTAAAGAATTGCACAGCATCAATGTACGGGACTTCCTTTATCATGGTATTTGTTGGAAAACCCGCTCTCGTCAAAGGCTTTAGAAGCTGCTGCAACCTATATGATGGCCCAACAAATTCACCTTGAGCGATAATTTGGTTTACTTCCTTTGACTTGAATTCGATTTCTGAAGTTAAACACTCTTCAACTTGAGGGGCCCAATCCTGCCAGGCTTCAAACACCGCTTCAAAATCTTCCCATCCCCATGTGACGGAGAAAATCGATACCCTTGATACGGGGTGTACCCGAAAGGTAAGAGAAGTGACTATGCCAAAGTTTCCCCCTCCACCCCCGCAGCATGCCCAAAATAAATCACTATTAATTTTCCTATTTGCTTTAATAAGTTTGGCGCCCCTCTTTCCGCACGCCCTTACCATTTCTATTTCAAGCAAATTGTCACAAGTAAGTCCAAAGCGTCTCGATAACATGCCTATTCCACCGCCGAGCGTAAGGCCTACAAGACCAACACCGCTTTCGGTTCCAGCCGGAAGCGTCGTGCCATACTTCCATAGCGTATTATATACTTGACCTAAATCAGCTCCGGCTTCGATTTTTGCAATCATTTTTTCACGGTTGACCTTGATATTGTACATTTCACTTATATCAATGATTAGACCGCCATTCACTAATGAAAAATTTTCATAACTATGCCTGCCGCTCCTAACCCGGAAAGGTGTATGATTTTCCCGGGCCCACTTCAATGAATTCAATACATCATTGGAATTCTGACAAAACACAATGACCTTTGGAAATTTAGAAAAACTTAAGTTATTATTTATCCTGGCCTGCTCATACTCAGCATCATTAGGTGTAACGACCCGCCCGGTAAGCTTTGTTCTTTCCAAAATATACCCCCTCCCTCGGGTAAAGATGATGTTACATCCTATGAAAAAGTCTGTCAGGAAGACACATTCCATAAGCGTCCCACTGCTGGCATCCCTTGTTACGGGGACTAATTAGCTTTACTCGTGAGATTCGCTGATTTACTCGTGAGTTTCGCCATTTTACTCGTGAATTCCACCACTTTACTCGTAAGTTTTGCCGTTTTACTCGTGAATTTCGCCATTTTACTCCTGAATTCCAACAATCACCAAAGACAAAAAAGCCCTTCTCGAATTAAGAGAAGGGCTTTCCGATAGAGTTTCTTATCCAGAAATTTCATCATCGGATTTAACATCCAATGGTGTTCGTTTATCCATTTTCAGCATGTAATAACTTGCTACGACCAAGGCTAGGAAAACGATCCCGACAACCAAGGAAATCCGGGTACTAGGATTGATCCACATACCGACCAACACCATCAGTAAGAAGGCAATTGTCGCATAGTTACTGTAAGGGGCCAAAGGCATCTTGAACGGATGTTTCTCCATTTCAGCGGCATTTACCTTTCTGAATTTAAGCTCACTGATAAGTAAGACAAACCATGGAATCATCCCGGGTAATACACTCGCACTGTACACATAAAGGAATAATTGCGGCGGTGCAAGGTAATTCAGGATAACCCCGATGCCCAATCCTAATAGTACAGCGATCGTACAATATGCCGGCACTCCATTTTTAGATACTTTAGCAAAGACTTTTGGAGCTTGGCCATTCAATGCAAGTGTGTAAAGCATACGCCCTGCACTGAAAATCCCACTGTTGCATCCAGACATTGCCGCTGTGATTACGACAAAGTTGATGATTCCTGCTGCTGCTGTGATACCTATTTTAGCAAAGGTTGAAACGAATGGGCTTCCTAAGTCATCCAGTTGATCCCAAGGGAAGACTGTCACGATGACAAATATGGCACCAATATAGAAAATTAATATACGCCATATGATTGATTGGATAGCTTTTGTTACGGTCTTCCTTGGATCTTTCGCTTCTCCGGCTGTGATGCCGATAAGCTCAACGCCTTGATAGGATGCCACGACAAGGGAAAGCGCAAAGAAGAATCCTGTCCAGCCTCCCGTAAAGAAGCCGCCATTTTCCCATAGATTCGATAATCCAATCGCATCCCCGCCATTCCCTATTCCAAAGAAGATAAGGCCTAGGCCGGCAACGATCATCAATATGATCGTTATGATTTTTATAAGTGCAAACCAGAATTCAAATTCCCCGAAGGATTTAACTGAAATGAGGTTGGCCGCCCCCAAGATGATCATGGCGACCACACCTGGTATCCAAGCCGGTAAATCCGGGAACCAATATTGCATATACAACCCAACCGCGATGATTTCGGACATTCCGACGATTACCCATTGAAACCAATTGCTCCAAGCAGTCATATAACCTGCCAAAGGATGTATATAGCTGCTCGCAAAGGTTGCAAAAGAACCTGTAGTCGGTTCTAAATAGAGCATCTCACCCATGGAACGCATGATGAAAAATATAAAAATACCTGCGATGGCATAAGCAAGCATTACAGAGGGCCCGGTCCATTTGATCGTGCTCGCCGATCCCATGAATAACCCGACACCGATGGTTCCGCCCAAAGCTATCATTTGAATGTGACGTGCTTCCAGCCCTCTCTTTAATTCCTTGTTCGACATGTTTAACTCCCCCAGATGCAATATCGGTAATGCTTTTCCATCCTTAACACGAACGACTCTCTATTAATTATTGCGGTTAGAAATGCTTTATCGAAAAAAATATCAATAACACTTCAATTATGTTTTCTTATCTTATAATAGTAAATATTCTGTAAAAATACAATTGTATTTTTGAAATAAACAGTTACCAAATATATCTTGGCAATTTCCCTTATCTAAAAATATCATTTCAAAAAAATGATGTTCAATATTTCATAATAGTGATCATCCAAAAAACAAATTTTTCAAGTACCTTAATAAAAATTAAGACCACTATAAAACTACAGCTATTGCCGTTTTCACTTCAAAAAAAACTTGTTGACCTTCCGAAAAATAGATGATAGAATTCCAATATTATTTTATAAGCATAATGAATGATTCAGCAGTGGTAGATTATCACTGACAACATTTATTCACAACCGCATACAAGCAAGCGATGAATGCTATGGATGACACTATAGCAGGAGCAGCTTCTGGAGAGACTGTACAAGTTGCAGCGCCGAAGGATTCACAATCTCAGGCAAAAGGACAGAAGAGTAACGAATGATAAAATTGTTATTCTGAACCCTTTAAGAGATTGGTATTATCCAATCTCTTTTTTTATTGTCCATTTTGTGGTTGGACTAAAAACAACAGCTTTAAAACCAATGGGAAAGGCAAGCTGGACGAAAAAATCAGTCCCTCTCTCCAAGACCATTCAGATAAATTCATTCACTACCAAGACTATAAAAAGACGGGGGAGTAAGAATTGGCAAAACAAGAATTAAAAAGAGATTTAAAAAATAGACATGTACAACTGATCGCAATAGGAGGAACCATTGGCACCGGATTATTTTTAGGTTCCGGAAAAGCCATACAATTAGCAGGACCTTCCATTTTATTTTCCTATCTGATAATAGGGATTGCCTTGTTTTTTGTGATGAGGGCACTAGGGGAATTGCTCTTATCCAATGCAGGGTATACATCATTCACTGAATTTGCAACCGAATATGTCGGTCCATGGGCCGGCTTCGTGACAGGGTGGACATATTGGTTCTGTTGGATCATGACCGCAATGGCCGATATCATAGCTGTCGGCGTCTATATGCAATATTGGTTCGATATCCCTCAATGGATTCCGGCTCTAATATGCCTAGTCATTCTGTTAGGATTGAACCTTTTGACCGTTAAGTTATTTGGTGAATTGGAATTCTGGTTTGCCATCATTAAAGTAATCACGATCATCGCCTTGATCGTCGTGGGGATCATCCTTTTGATCATCGGCTTCAATACCAATAGCGGAACGGTTTCCCTAACGAACCTATGGAATCATGGGGGCATGTTCCCTAATGGCATTTCTGGATTCCTATTATCTTTACAGCTGGTCGTCTTCTCATTTGTCGGTGTCGAATTGGTCGGGGTTTCCGCAGCAGAAACGGCAAACCCGAGAAAGAACATTCCATCTGCCATCAATAAAATCCCTGTCCGGATTTTACTTTTCTATGTTGGTGCACTATTCGTCATTCTCTGCGTCAACCCATGGACACAACTGGATGCCACGAGCAGCCCATTTGTAGAGGTCTTTGCGTTAATCGGCATTCCTGTCGCTGCAGGGATCATCAACTTCGTCGTTTTGACATCCGCTGCTTCTGCATGCAACAGCGGTTTATTTTCAACGAGCCGAATACTTTATACGTTAAGCAGGAATGGCGAAGCCCCTGCTAAACTGGAAAAATTAAATAAACAGGCTGTTCCGAGCAATGCCTTATTAACATCCACAATCGTTGTATCAATAGGGGCTTTATTAAGCAAACTGATACCTGAACAGGCATTTACCGTCGTGACGACCATCAGTGCCATCTGTTTCATATGGGTATGGAGCATTATCTTGATTTCCCATATCAAATATTCGAAAACAAGGCCTGACCTAAGAGCGAAATCGACTTTCAAGGCTCCTTTTACACCCTTTGTCAATTACGCCATATTAGGATTATTCCTGTTCATCCTTATTGTTATGCTATTCGCTGAAGCTACACGACTATCACTGCTCTTGACCCCAATCTGGTTCATACTTTTGGTAATACTATATAATTCTCGGAAAAAATATAGCTAAAGGAAATAAAGCCTTGAACTCACTATGAATTCAAGGCTTTATCTGTTTTATGAACATATCATTGTTCGGCTGTCTGCGCACAGTTGCTCAAATATATCAGGCAACTGCATTAAATTTTATATCAAAATAGTGTAAGCTAATATATATTATCGGAACTTTTCCGTCATGTATGAATTTTTCATCCCGGTTTGGTTCACCCATCCATCAGTGGCATTGAAGAATAAACCCCATTGGTGGGCGTTTCACTTTATTAAAACGGAGGGGTTTGTTTATGAAGATTATATATATTCTTACTCTAGTTCCTTTTATAGGCATACTAGGATTTCTGCCTTTTGTTAATAAAATAGAACCATATGTATTAGGGATGCCTTTCAATATGTTCTGGATGGCTATGTGGGTGGTCCTTACCTCTGCCATACTGGGCATCATGTATAAGCTGGATCCCAGGAATCGGGAAGGTGACCAGGAATGAATATTGCTCTCTTAATCATTTTAGCATTTTTACTTCTATCGATATTTTTAGGCATACGCTCTTCAAAAGGAAAAGATATGGACTTGGAACAATGGACGGTTGGCGGACGCGGTTTTGGTGCGATATTCGTCTTTCTGCTGATGGCTGGGGAAATCTATACGACCTTCTCCTTTCTTGGCGGCAGCGGCTGGGCTTATGGCAAGGGCGCACCCGCTCTATACGTTCTAATTTACATTACTTTATCTTACGTATTATCCTATTGGCTCCTACCGGAAATATGGAGATATGCCAAGGAAAATAAACTGATGTCTCAATCCGATTTCTTTGTAAGCAAATATAAGAGTCCCGGTTTAGGAATTTTGGCTGCGCTTGTCGGTGTGGTGTCGATGATTCCAGTGATCGTCGTGCAGCTGAAAGGATTGGGGATCATTGTCTCAGAAGCATCTTATGGTGCCATCTCTATGTCTGAGGCAGTTTGGATGGGGGCGATCAGCCTTACCATTTATGTGATGATCTCCGGTATACACGGTTCAGTTTGGACAGCGGTCATTAAAGATATAATGATGGTCGCCATAATAGGATTTTTGGGGATTTATCTGCCGATTCATTACTTTGGCGGATTTCAGCCGATGTTTGAAGCGATTGATGCGGCCAAGCCTGGTTTTCTTAAGTTCCCAGATCAGGGACTTAGCGTATCATGGTTCATCTCCACGGTAATATTACTCGTATTCGGTTTCTATATGTGGCCACAAGTTTTCAGCGCTGTTTATTCAGCACGCAGCGGCAAGGTATTTCGAAAAAATGCAATCATCAGCCCTTTATATACACTCATGCTGTTATTCGTCTTTTTTGTTGGGTTTACAGCAATATTGAAAGTGCCCGGACTCGTTGGGGCAGATGCAGACCTGTCATTGCTGCGCCTTTCGATCGAGACCTTTGATCCATGGTTTATAGGCATAATCGGCGGAGCTGGATTATTGACTGCATTGGTGCCGGGATCCATGCTTTTGATGAGCGTCGCTACACTGCTCGCGAAAAACGTCTATAAGGAATTTGCACCTGCAGTATCCGATCGCCATGTTGTACGATTGGCAAAGTTCCTTGTTCCAGTCATCGCCCTTATAGCCGTCTACTTCACCTTAAACGGCGGCGAAACGATGTCAGCATTAATTCTTATGGGATACAGTCTAATCACACAGCTTTTCCCGTCCCTGCTCTTTAGTCTGAAAAGGAATAATCCGATCAATAAATTTGGCGCAATCTCCGGCATCATTTCAGGATTGGCCATCGTAATTTGCATTACACTCAGTCATTCGACAATAGGGACCTTGTTTCCATCCTTGCCGCAAGCAGCGAAAGATTTGAATGTGGGAATCATCGCATTGGCAGTCAATTTCATTGTGATGATCGCAGTAAGTCTGGCTTTCAGAAAGCAAGCGATTCAGTTGGAACCTAAATCCGTTAACGAAATATGAAGAAACTTTGAAACCGGTTATTTTGGATAAATAAACATCGGAAGGCTCAGTCAAAAGACTGAGCCTTCCTTATTATCGGCATCCAAGCAAAGTGTCCTTTTTCTCAATATTGTTTATAGGAAACCTCATTTTAGACTATTAATCTTTTCTGTTTATAAACAAATCCCCTATTTTAACTAATAAATACAACGAAAAAATAATCATCAAGGTTCTGGATACTACCAGACCATCAATAGCTAAATCATATCCACCTCTTAATAAAACTTCCGGATTCAAACAAAAAGTAATCGATATTACGAAAGCTATTAAAATCAGGAAAACACCGAACTGAGATCTATTTGACATTAACATTCCGCCTTATATTATATATTTTCCAAATAATAGCATTATTTTTTAGAAATAATCTACATTCATTATCACTAGGGATATCTCAGTTGCAATAAAAATCCAAAATAAATAGCCACCCTGATAGAATGACTATATATCTTAAAATATGAAGCTTTCTCAGTAAAATTCATCGAATTGCTTCCGAGCCAACAAAAAATACTCTCTTCAGAAGGTTCATGCTTTTACTCGTGAGTTTCATGCGCGTCAAGACTCATTTCCCTTTAACAACATACCTTTAGTAATCCACTAAAGCCTTCCTGCCATCATTCAATGCTTTGACCATTTCCTTGTATTCCTGCAAATCATGTTCCTGTTTTTGTTTTCTATTTACAATCATTCTCGTAACCTCTTTTGGGGAGGGCCCGCCTTGAATGCTTCTGATTTCCACAAAATATTCGGGAGAGATTATTTTTTTCCATTCATCTTCTGCTATGTTCACTGAAACGAATTCATTGATGATCTTGTTGATTTCTTTTGTGTCCCAATCATATAGCTCTTTCCCTTCACTAATTGACCGTTTTGCAATATGACTGGCTATGGAGTGGGCTTTTCTAAAGGATATGTCGTAATCTCTTGATAGGGTATCCGCTAATTCAGTAACCGTTATACTGGATTTTGCGGCCATTTTCTTTGTGTGTTCTTCATTTACTTTCAAGGTTGACATGACGGCATACATTAGTTTCATGACACGTCCTGCATTCGAAAAAGCCCGATATAAATGCGGCTGTAAATCATCTTCCGTATCGACGATATCACCAAATGGTGTATTGTGGATCATATTCATTGCAGCATGTGCATCACCATACGCACTGCTTGCAATCGAACGGGAATGTTCAATGGAGACTGGATTTCTTTTTTGCGGCATGATGCTGCTCACTTGAACATAAGGGTCCGCCACATGAAAGGTTCCAAACTCCCTTGTCACATGCTGCAGGAAGTCTTGAATCCATCTTCCTGTATTGACCATGCACGTCATGATGGCAGTTGCGGTTTCCAATAAATAATCCGCCCCGCCAATCGAGTCATAGGAATTCTCAATCACCGAATCAAATCCAAGCAGTTCAGCCGTACGGTTCCGGCTGATCGGAAAACCGGTGGTCGTTAACGCGGCCGCGCCCAAAGGGGATTGGTTAACCGTTTCATAGGCTGCCCATAACCGGCCAATATCCCTTTGAAGCACATCATATATTGCCAAAAAGTAATGTCCTATCGTAGTCGGCTGAGCCGGTTGGGTATGCGTGTAACCAGTTATATAGGTTTCTGTATGTTTTTCAGCCTGCACCAAGAATGCTTCACTCAATTGGTTTGCATAGCCAATCAATTGGAGTAGATGACCTCTTAAAACAAGCCGGTACATGGCGACTCCCATATCATTACGACTGCGGCCGATATGAATCTTCCCTGCAAGTTCATGACCGATTTCCTCACCGATCTTTGCCTCCATCATGAAAAATAAGTCTTCGAACTGGGGCTGATAGGTCAACTGCGCTAGATCTGTTTGAGCCACTTTCCGAATCCCATCAAGCATGGTCTTCGCCTCTTCTTCTTTAATGATCTTTTGTTCCGAAAGCATGATGACATGTGCCCGATGAATATCGAACATTGCATGAAATAAGTAATCTCTTTGATCATTAAAAACAGGCATCAGAAGCTCTCTAGCATATGTTTTTCCGGGAAAGGCACTACCTTCATTTTTGATAAATTCTTCAAGCCTGCTCATCTTTTAACCTCCGATTTATAAAGCTCTTTCCGCTTTGATTCCAAAAAACTTGTTCGAAATAAAGAGAACGATTACAATCAGCGTGATTTGAATCATCCCATAGGCAGCTGCCTGCCCCATATTGAACATCCGAAGCTGATTCATGATTTCAATGGATATGGGCCTGTTAGAAATTGTGTACAACAGGACCGACGTCGGGAATTCCCCCACAGATTCGATAAATGCCAATAATGTCCCTGATAAAACACCAGGCATAATAATAGGAAATATGACTTTTCTGAAGGTATAAAACCACTTTGCCCCCAAGTTTCTGGCTGCTTCTTCAATCGAGTCATCCAGCTGCTCCAGAACGGCGTTAGTCGAACGGACAACGAGCGGAATATGCCTGATGAAATAGGCAAGCGGCAAAATCCAAAATGTTCCTACCAAAATTTGACCAAAGGAAAAAACGCTAGGTTCATTGAATGCGAATATCAAGTTCATCCCTATGACCGTTGCAGGCAACGCCCAAGGAATCATGACTAGAATATCGACAAAGCTTTTCCCGACGAATTTCCGTTTGACAAGTACATAGGACGCTATGACCCCAAACACCAGATTTGCCAACGTAGCAATAACCGCCATCAGTAAACTATTTCGTAACGGTTTGAAGATATTAGGGTCTTCAAACAAAAGCCGGTAATTTTCCATATTAAATACTGTTGGATATGTTTGAAATGTCCAGGTTCCATCCGGCACAAGTGAAAGCAATAGAATCGTAAAGTGCGGTAATAGCAGAATGATTACGCCGATGATACCCGTTAAGACCATCACCCATTTCACAAACGGGTTTCTCACTTCACTCCTGTGTGCGCCAATTCCTTTCGAAGCCATGCGATAATCCTTCCTATTTTGATACCAACGCATGAATAATAGAAATGAAATCGAAACGATGGATAGAATGACGGATTGAGTAGCGGCAATTTCCATATCACCATTGATTTTTGAAAAATAAATTTGCAGGCTCAACACCCTATATCCGCCAGCTAATAAAAACGGGGCACTGAAAGAAGCCATCGATATCATGAAAACAAGTAGAGAAGCGGCTACGATGGCAGGTGTCAATAATGGAAATGTCACCTTCCAAAAAACCTTGATTTTATTTGCGCCTAAGTTATAAGCCGCTTCTTCAAGGGAAGGATCTATTTTGTTGATTGCAGCGGATACGGTCATATAAAAATAAACATACATCGTATAGGCATGTACGATAAGGATTCCCGATACCCCGCCAATCTTGAATGGAACCTTCTCGAGACCAAACAGGTCCTTGATGGCATTTGGAATCAATCCCGATTCTCCATATAAAAACATAAAGGCCATGACCCCTACCAATGATGGAAGGACAATAGGCAAAATCGCTGCTGAAGAAAAGAAGCTTCTGCCGGGAAAATCGTAACGGTTAAAAATGAATGCGAGCGGAATGCCAATCAAGGCACTGACCAATACACTCAATAAGGATATATAAACAGAATTCCATAGAGCCTCTAAGTTCGTTTTCGATTCCTGTACGAAGAAGTCCTGATAATTTCCAAGGGATATCGTTCCGTCTTTTTGCAGACTTTCTATAAAGGTCCTCAACGATGGGTAGAGTACATAAGCTACTAGCACCAATAAAACTGGTATAAGGAGCCAAACCGTCAATCTCGTATCTCGATTTTTAATCATGGAGCATCACCACTTATGATGGGAATAAGACACAGCTGTTTCTCAGGAAGCTGGACATACACTTCCTTTCCTTGATAAAAGTATCCAAAATCATAAGTGTTAAATACGTCGACCCTTAGTAACACGTCTTGAACATCCACCATGACATTCACAACAGATCCAAAGAATTGGACGGAATTTATTTTACCTTTAAAGATATTCTTTCCTTCCTCGATCACATCCAGAATTCTGATTGCTTCAGGACGAATCGAAACAGCAAGGTCAGCATCACTCTGTATGATTGAAATTCCGTCCCTAGCTTGATTTTCCACCTTCAATTTAATCGGTTTTTCACTATTTTTAAGGGCAACCTCTATATTATCTTGTTGGACTTTTTCGACTTGAACGGGCAATAGATTAATCTCACCTATAAAACTCGCCACAAAATCATTGGCCGGCCGATTATAAATTTCTGCCGGCGTCCCGACCTGGTGACATACACCATAATTGAACACAGCGATCCGATCACTCATGGATAAAGCCTCAGCCTGATCATGTGTGACATATATGGTGGTAATCTTATAGTCACGCTGCAGCCTTAAGATTTCCACTCTCATTTCATCACGAAGCTTGGCATCCAGATTACTTAATGGTTCATCCAGCAGTAATATCTCCGGTTCAATGACCAGTGCTCTCGCAAGGGCCACCCGCTGCTGCTGCCCTCCGCTTAACTGGCTCACTTGACGATTCGAGTAGCTCTCCAGCCTTACCTTTTGGAGGGCATCCAGCACTCTCCTCTTTAAGTCAACAGAAGAAACCTTTCTCACACGCAAGCCAAACGCTACATTTTCAAAAACAGTCATGTGGGGAAAGAGGGCATAGTTTTGAAAAACCATGCCTGTATTTCTTTTCTCCGGAGGTACACGCGTCATATCTTTGTCGCCAAATCGGACGACACCTTTTGTTGGATAATAAAAACCGGCAATCATCCGAAGCGTTGTCGTTTTACCGCAGCCGCTTGGACCAAGAAAGGTAAAAAACTCACCTTCTTTGATGTCCAGATTTAAATGGTCAACAGCTATCGTTTTCCCGAAGGCTTTTTGGACATTCTCTATTTTTATTGACGCCATCCCAACGACACTTCCTTATTCTTTAATTTCTTTATCTCCACTTTTAATATTTTCGTCCCAATATTTCATCCACTCGTCACCTTTTTCCTCGAATGCATTCCAATCAATATCCATCGCTTTAATTTCCGTTTCCGTGATCCATTCAGGTAAATCCTTCACATCACTTCTGGTCGGAATCCTGTAAAATTCCTCTGCCAAAGTTTTTGCGGCTTCAGGTGAATTCACGAACTCATAAAAGGCTTCAGCCGCTTTTGGATGCTTGGCACCTTCAACGATGGCGATACCTTCTGTCAATACAGGTGTTCCGCTCTTCGGAATAACAAACTCGAACGGATAATTTTTATTTTCCTTCAGCATGACAACATCCGGCATTGCCCAAACGGAAAGTGAGCCCTCTCCTTTGGCTACCTTGTTATACATCATTTCCGGGTTTGCTGAATATTCCTTTGTGTTTTGATCGAGCTTCTTTAACCAGTCATACCCTTCTTTTGGATCATTTGTATCCTTATACGTACGATAGATCATCGCAGAAAAAATTGTCCTCATTGTTCCGGAGGCTAACGGATAGCGGATGATGATTTCGTCTTTCCACTTCGGATCAAGCAGCTCATCCCAATCTTTCGGTACCTCATCCTTCGATAGTTCTTTGCTGTTGTACATGATGACTTCCGGTGTCTGGCTCGTTCCCGTCCAATACCATTCCGGATCGTGGAATCCTTCATCAAGACTATCGGAATAGCTAGGCTTATAAGCAGCCAGCAGCCCATCAGCCTTTGCTTGATTGAAGTTCGTGGAAGGTGCCCCCCACCAAACGTCTGCCTGCGGATTACTTTTCTCTGATCGAACGCGGTCAAGGATTTCCTGGGACCCCATATCAAGCCACTCAACATCAATACCATACTCATCTTCGAACTGCTTTTCGAATTTTGATAAAATATCTTTGCCATGTGGTGAATAAACAACGATCTTATCTTCCAGCTCACCCTTTTTTCCGTTGGCACCGCCAGCATCCGAATTCGTTTTCGTATCTGTACCGTTACATCCTGAAATCAATAGTGCTGCCGATAAGGCCATTACTGAAACAAACGACTTTTTCCTACTTTTCATTAATACTCCCCCTCATCCCGAAAATTCAAAATGCCATCATGCTCCCTTAAGAATAAGGAAACCGCGCCTAGTACTCCTGCGTTTTCTCCCAATTGTGAAGTTTTCATTTCTACTAAACTTGGAAGATATCGATCAACAATCTCCCGAATTCTAGGTAAAATGTATTCAGATGAATTTAATACACCACCTCCTAAAATGATCACTTCTGGATTTAGCAAACTGGCCGCATTGACAATACCGCACGCTAAATGTTCGATGGATTCATTTATGACGGCCATTGCAGTCGTGTCTCCTTTTTTTGCTGACAAAAAGGCATCCTCCCCCGATAGTTCGGAAGATTTGGCCCGTTCGAATAAAAGATGATGAGGATCCTTGAGGACCTCCCTGGTAAAATGACTGCCTATCGACTTTCCTCCTGCGACACTTTCCAAATAGCCGTATCTATGGAAAATCGGCTTGAATTCACGCTTCATATCCTCTTTGTCCGTTACCATATATCCCATTTCCCCAGCTGCACTGGAAGCCCCTCTGTATAACTGGTTGTTCAAGATGATTCCGCTTCCTATCCCCGTGCCAACCGCAATGAACAGCAAATTCCGCTTATTTTGTGCATTACCCAGCCACTGTTCACCTAGTGCAGCCGCGTTTACATCATTGTCCAGAAAAATGGGGAAATCAAAATACCGCTTCGCTTCGGCTATGAAAGGATATTGTACCCAGCCTAAACTCGGTGCCTCTATTACTAATCCGCTTGCCGTTTGCGTTATACCAGGGATCCCGACTCCCATCCCCAATATCCTGCCCTTCGCAATCTGATTCTTGGCAATTAACCGTTCCGTTTCAATCGCCATTTGTTTAAGAAGCCCTGATTTTAAATAGGTGTTGGTTGAAAAGCTAGTGTCGGCAAGGATGTTGCCGCTTAAATCACTTAAAACGATTTTCACTTTCGTCCCGCCTATATCGACCCCAATGATATAGGCTGCCTTTTCATTAAAAAAGAGCTGGATGGGCCTTCTCCCGCCTTGAGAGGAGGATTCTCCTATTCCTTTCTCAAATACCCATTTCTCCTGTATAAGTTCATCCACAGCCAGAGAAACAGTTGGTTTACTTAGCTGAAGCTTAACGGCGATTTCAGCTCTTGAAATGGGCGAGCATTCCTGGATGCATTGAATGATTCTTTTTTTATTGACATATTTTTGATGACTGGGTGGTCTTTTAAAACTCATCACATCACGGCCTTACATCATTTAGTTAGTAAATCTTCCTAATTAAGTAAAAATATAACTTAAATAAATTCAGTGCACAAGTTATTTTTCTGAACATTTAAAATGTTCAACTTTTAATAGTTACTTCGAATCATTTACATTTATAACCATTAATGCTATTTATTAGATAAGTTTTTTTCGTCTGGTTAGTTAGAAAATATTACTAACCTACATTTTTTTTAGGTGTCTTAAAAAGTTGAAGGGGGTTAAAAGATTAATGAAAAAAGCTCTGTTATCGCTGCTTTCCCTTTTGTTGGTTCTTGCATTATTGCCGCCTGGAGGCAGCGCTGCAAATCCTGAGGAAGCCAACGTTGAGTTATGGAATGCGGTCAAGCCGCTCGAGACGACCGTGACATTCTTGAACAGCGGTGCCCATCCAGATGATGAACGCAGTGACTTTCTCGCTTATCTATCGAGAGGGTTAGGGGTAAAGACATCCAGCCTGATTGCAAACCGTGGTGAAGGAGGACAAAATGAAATTGGGGATGAACTGGACAATGCTCTTGGAATCATCCGTTCGAGGGAAATGATTGAAGCTGCGAAAATAACCGGGGTTAAGGCCTATCATCTAAGTGAAACTACCTCAGATCCCATTTATGATTTCGGCTTCTCTAAAACACCAGAGGAAACATTAGAAAAGTGGGGCGAAGAACTCACCTATGAACGGCTTATCCGCTTTATTCGGACCTATCAGCCGGATATATTGATGCCCTCCTTTCAAAATGATGATACCCAGCATGGACATCATCGAACAATGACAATCTTAAGTGAACGTGCCTTTAAGGATGCGTCCGACCCAACTGTGTTTCCGCAACAATTGAAACAAGGGCTATCCGTATGGCAAGTGAAAAAGTTATATTTGCCCGTTTCATCGGCAGATCAAGCAACCACTTCGATTGAAATCGGTAAATATGACCCAATATACAATATGACTTATCCACAGCTGGGAGAACAATCCCGCTATCTGCATAAAAGCCAAGGCATGGGTTCTGATATCCCGGCAGCACCCCGCCAGATCCATCTGGATTTGAAGCAAAGCGCCGTCGATACAAAAAACCAGTCGGACCTTTTTGCAGGTGTACCTTACAATTTTACTGAATGGGCAGAAAAACTCCCCCGCTCAGCTTCAAAATTAAAAGGTGAATTTAAATACCTGCAACGGAATTTGGACGCTGTTATTACGGCTTATCCCAATGAAAAACGTGTTTTTTCAATATCCCAAAATGCTCTTTCAAATGTTCGGTCAATTACTGCGCAAGTCAAAAAGGCAAAGCTAAGCCCTGCCATTAAGAACGACTTGCTTCATAAGCTCTCATTAAAAGAAGAGCAATTGCAAAACGTCAGTTATGTCTCCTCAGGACTCGAAGTTCAAGCTAAAGCAGCTTCAAAGATCCTGACGAAAGGCCAAAAAACGTACGTAACCGTAACCGTGAAGAATAACGGGAAACAAACCTTGAAAAAAGTCGCTGCTGCATTGAACTTACCTAAAGGATGGAAGATCAAAACTAAAGCTAAAGATGTCAATCTAGCACCAAATAAATCAGCGACAATGACCTATCTGGTTGAAGTCCCTGAAGATGCAGCCTATTACCATGCCTATGATGAATCAACCATTACGACCAGCATTTCTTATAAATACGGCAGCACAAAAACTTCCATCAAGGAGGAAGTGGATGGAACGATCGCTGTCCTTCCCGACGTTGGCCTTACCCTATCTCCTGAAGATATCGTCGTAAATACAGCAGATGTAAAAGAGGAAGTCCCAGTGACGGTAACCTTGAAAAACTATACAGAAGGAAAAGCATCGGCAAAGGTCGCTTTAAAAGTCCCTGAAAATTGGGGAGTTCATCCCAAAAATGCCACTGTATCATTTAAAGAAAAATCAGAAGAAAGACAAGTGAAGTTCACCCTCAGACCGCCGAAGGCAATACAAAACGGCGAATATCAGGTGAAGGCAGCTGCTACTGTCAATGGGAAAAGCTTTGATTCGACCATTCAGGAAATTTCCTATGACCATATCGGAACATTCTATTACAAATACCCAGCAGCTATCAATACCGTTGCATTTGAGCTTTTGAAGCCAGCTTCATTAAAAGTGGGTTACATTGAAAGCGGATTCGATAAAGTGGCAGATTACTTAAGCAATGCAGGTCTGAACATTACGAAGTTAACTGCAGCTGATTTAGCTGAAGGTGATTTAAGTCAATATGACACGATCGTTACAGGCATCCGTGCCTATCTATCGAGGGAAGATTTAAAGGCAAATAACGCGCGCTTACTTGAATATGTGGAAAATGGCGGCCATCTCGTCGTGCAATACCATAAACCGGGTGATGGATGGGATGCAATGAAGACTGCTCCATATCCTCTTACCCTCGGGAATCCTTCCATTCGCTGGCGGGTAACCGATGAAAAAGCCACGATAAACGTGTCGAAGCCAGAATCAGCGCTTTTTAACTATCCGAATAAAATAACAAGTGATGACTGGAGCAATTGGGTCCAAGAAAGAGGATTGTATTTCCCAATGGAATGGGATGAACGATATGAAACATTCATTTCCATGGCTGATCCAAATGAAGAACCATTTGATGGCGGAATTCTCATGGCTAAATACGGTAATGGCACCTACCTCTACACCAACCTTGTGCTATATAGGCAAATTCAAGGCCAAGTTCCAGGCGGATATCGAATCATGACGAACTTGATTAGTTACGGTGCCAAGTAAAAAAAGAAGAAACCTATGCATGTGTCGAATGCATAGGTTTTTCTTTTTTTGATGTTTACCAATTGAAGCCATCGCCTCACTGATTCCTGCTCTAAAAACCAAAAAAGTTATGCACAAAGATGAAGGAAAAGCTCCATGCGTTTGGGTTTCCCCTCATTTCCCGCATACCTTTGTCCACACTTCATGCACAACTTCATTCATGATTTACATCATCTCTTATAGTGCTTTCCGTTAAAGCACTTTGCTCAAGAATGCTTTCGTTCTTTCGTGCTGAGGGTTACCGAATAATTCATTCGGCTCATTTTCTTCCACGATATACCCTCCATCCATGAATATCACCCTGTCCCCGACTTCCCGGGCAAAGCCCATTTCATGCGTAACAACGACCATTGTCATGCCTTCTTTTGCAAGTTGTTTCATTACCTCCAAAACATCGCCGACCATTTCAGGGTCAAGGGCCGAAGTCGGTTCATCAAATAGCATGATCTTCGGATTCATCGCCAATGCCCTTGCGATTGCGACCCGCTGTTTTTGTCCGCCGGAAAGTTCCCCTGGATAGCTATTTGCTTTTTCCTTTAGACCAACCTTATCCAATAACTCAAGCGCTAACCTTCTCGCTTCCGCTTTATCGGTGGCACGAATTTTAATAGGACCCAAGGTTATGTTCTCCAAAACGGTTTTATGGGGAAATAGATTGAAATGTTGAAAAACCATTCCAACCTCTTGCCGGACTTTGTTTATATTGATTTTCCTTTTAGGATCGGTTATATCATGTCCGTTAATGACCACCTCACCGCCCGTAACTTCCTCAAGGAGATTCAGGCAACGCAGGAAGGTACTCTTTCCAGATCCAGAAGGGCCTATTACGCAAATTACTTCCTTTTCCTGCACTTCAGCGTTGATATCTTTTAAAACCTCGACAGTTCCAAATGATTTTCTCAGGTTTTTTACAGTAATGATGCTCATCGAACTTGTACCCTCCTTTCTATGAAATTAGCAATTAGGGTTAACAAATAGATGATGATAAAGTAAATCACACCAACGGCCAGCCAAATCTTGAACGCTTCAAAGGTTGCCGAAGCTTGAATCTGACCTTGCTGGGTTAAATCGGCTATACCAATGACGGATAATAGAGAAGTGTCTTTCAAGCTGATGATCGATTGGTTCGTAATGGTAGGGAGCATCCTTCTGAAGGCTTGCGGAAGCACGACATATCTCATTGTTTGGGTTCCAGTGAACCCGATGGATCTTGCCGCTTCCGTTTGTCCTTTATCGATGGATTGTATCCCAGCCCTTATTATTTCAGCAAAATATGCCCCTGCATTGATTGCAACGGTAATTATACCAGCTGTTGTACTGTCCAAAGAAATCAAATTCAGTGAATTCACACCAAAATAGATAAAAAATAACTGAACGATGAACGGTGTCCCTCGTATCGCATCCACATAAACCTTTGCAATCCAGTTCAAGATTTTGATGGGGGCAAGTCGCAGCAACGCGACAAGTAAACCAATCAAAAAACCTAGGATAATGGCAATCACAAAGATATAAAGTGTTACCTGAAGTCCTTTTAATAAAATAGGCAATGCCGCAACAATTATATCCATTTCTTTCACCCCTTTGAAAAAGAAAGCGCGCCATAAGCGCGCTTATTGAGCTTTAATCTATTGTTTATTCACCAAGATACGTTTTTATTATTTCATCATACGTGCCGTCTTTTTTAAGATTGGCAAGTCCATCATTTATTTTCTTCAATAGATCCTCGTTTTGCCCTTTCAATACAGCAATTCCATATTGGTCACCATTCAAACGGTCACCTACGATTTTCAACCCAAGATCTTTTTGGGCGATCGCATAGGAGATAACCGGGTAATCTTCTATAAGGGCATCGGCGTTGCCATTGGCCACTTCCTGGAACATCGCTGGACTATCATTGAATTGAACAACTTTAATTCCTAGTTTCGTAGCATTATCCTGTGCATATTTAGCACCTGTTGTTCCTTTTTTCACTGCAATGGTTTTTCCTTTAAGATCTTTAACAGTTTTAGTGCTTGTATTCTCCTTTTTAACAACAATCGTTAATCCTGCATCAAAATACGGAGTCGAGAAATCCACTACCTTTTTTCTTTCCTCTGTAATGCTCATTCCCGCAATGGCCACATCAAGCTGATTGGCTTGCATAGCCGGGATGATTCCACCGAAATCCATTGGAGACAATTTGATTTTAAAATCCTGGTCTTTTGCGATTGCATTGATCAATTCAATATCAATACCTTTATAGTCGTTCCCCTCTTTAAATTCAAAAGGAGGATAAGTCGTATCCACACCAACTTTATATACCTTTTCAGGTTTCTTTTCCTCACCTGCATTTTTTTCTTCATTGGTTCCACAAGCCGAGATAAAGATAGTTAGAATCAAAAACATACTAAGTAAACCAAGTTTCTTCATTCAAATCACTCCAATTCTTAAATTATACGTGATAATAAATAATTCTCCCTATAATATAGCATAAGAATAAAGTATTATAATATGAATTTTTAGAATAAATATTATTTTCTTCAAATAATTTTTATGGATGTTTTTCCTAATATTGTTTCAGTGATGGAAAATAGAAAAAGGATATGGTTTACCAGGTCAGTTTTTGAAATCCCTAATAGGAGACACCCATTTAAGATCATTGGAAGATTGATTATCGATGCAACAAATAAAAGGAACCATTATGGTTCCTTTTATGCCCTCCAATATGTGCTTCAGAAGCAATATAAACAAGAGCCCCGATTATCAAACTGAAATCGAGGCCTTCTAATCAATAAATATCCTTCTAGACTAAGTCTAGTTAGTCCTCGTCGGAAGAGAACGAAAACGCGGATGCTCAGCGAGTATAGAACTTCTCATCTGTTTAACGACAGGATGTTCTGACGAAAAAAACTGATCTTTAGAATTGTAATGCTCGATTAATTCTCCTTTTTCCAGTACACCCAAAGTATCAGAGATTGAATAAGCCGCTTTAATATCATGTGTAATAAATAGATAAGATAAGCCGAAGTCTTTTTTCAACTCACTTAATAATTCTAAAATCAGTGTTTGATTAACCATATCCAGACTGCTTACGGATTCGTCCAAGACGATTAGCAGTGGCTTAAGAGAGATTGCTCTAGCAATATTAATCCTTTGCAATTGTCCACCGCTAAATTGGTGTGGGTATTTTTTCAAATCCTTCTCACTTAGGCCCACTCTTTCCAATAACTCAATAACCGTTCTTTTTTGTTCGGCTACGGTTAGTTTTTCATAGTTTTCTAATGGCTCGCCTATAATACTTTCGGCTGTCATTCGTGGATTGACAGCTGAATATGAATCCTGAAAGACGACTTGTAGATCTCGGCGTATCTTTTGTCGGGTAAGCTTATCAGCAGTATAGATATCATGCCCTTGAAACAGAACCTGTCCCTGCTGTGGACGTTCTAAACCAAGGATCACTTTTCCTAATGTACTTTTTCCAGCTCCACTCGTGCCAAGTAGCCCTAAACATGTTCCTTCATCAATAGAGAGGGAAATGTCAGTGAGTACTTTTTTAGAAGGCTCTTTCCATTTTAAAAACGTATGAGAATTATAGCTATGAGTTACTGCTTTTACTTGTAATAAACTCATTTATTCACCCCTCAAAAGAATGCAGTCCATATATCACAACATATGGGTGATAGGTTCTTCATGTTTAATGCTAAGGCGGGCATTTAGCAGTTTCTTGGTATACTCATGCTGCGGATTATCAAATAATTCAAATACATTTGCAGTTTCTACAATTCTGCCATGTTGCATAACGACTACATCATCTGCCATTTCAGAAATTACTCCTAAATCATGAGAAATGAGTAAAATGGATGTTCCATATTCAGAACGAATTTTATCCAAGTGGCGAAGTACTTGTAATTGGTTATGAACGTCGAGTGCAGTTGTCGGCTCATCAGCAATAATAACGGTAGGATTTAAACATGCGGCCATCGCAATCATCACGCGTTGAAGCATACCTCCACTCAATTGAAAAGGATAGCTTTTTAATAGTGTCGCGGGATCTGGCAGGTTTACATTTTGCATCGCATCGATGGCAAGCTCTTTTGCTTGTTTTTTATTCAATGAGGTATGAGACCTAATCGTTTCGATAAATTGATTGCCAATTGTAAAAACAGGCGTAAATGCATTCATCGGATTTTGCATAATAAAGGCAATATCCTTGCCACGGATTTCACGTATTTCTTTATCGTCCAAACCATTCAATTCTCGTCCTTGGAGGGTAATGCTCCCTTTAATTGTCGTTGTTTTCCGCTCAAGAAGCTGTAGAATGGACATACTCGTAACTGTTTTACCACTCCCACTTTCCCCAACAAGACCCAATACCTTCCCTTTTTCCAGTTCAAAATTAATATCCTGAACGAGGGTGGAAGCACCTTCCTTTGTTTGTACTTGTACATGTAGATCGCTCACTGTTAATACATTCGACCGTTCTGTTCTCAATCTTCTCATTCCTTTTTATTAACGACGTTTGACTCCAAAACGTTCTGATAGCGCTTCGCCTAATAAATTAAAGGTGACGACAACAAGCATAATCATCAAACCTGGATATAGCATTAATTCTGGATTCGTCCGAATATAGGATTTCCCTTCATGAATCATTGCTCCCCATTCTGGTGTAGGGGGTTGCACGCCCAAACCTAGAAACGACATGGCCGATATATCCATGATGGCCCAACCCATTTCTAATGTACCCATAACAGCGAGCGGAGGAAGAACATTTGGAACAATATGTTTCTTTATTATCTTCCATTGAGAAGAACCGCTTATTTTAGCTGCCGCTATATAGTTTTGTTCTTTTAGACTAAGCACCATTCCTCGGAAAATTCTCGCATAATACACCCATTGCACAAGCATCAATGCTATGATGACCTGTTTAAGGCCAGGTCCCAATATACCAACAAGGCCAAGAATGAGCAAAAGATTCGGAAATGCCATAACACCATCACACAGTCTCATTAGCACCTGGTCCACCCATCCACCTTTATAACCAGCAATGGTTCCGACAATCAAACCGATGCCTAAAGATGAAATAAAGATTAATGTAGCAAATCCTAACGAAATGCGAGCTCCATATAAGATGCGTGATAACGTACATCGTCCTAAATGATCCGTTCCCAATGGATACTCAAAGGAAGATGGCTGTAGTTTATTAGCTAAATTGACAGCAATAGGATCATTAGGTGCAATCCATGGAGCCAAGATAGTGATGATAAATAGGAAGCATAATATTATTGAACAAAGGACAATCACTTTCTGACTTCTCATCATAATACGAAGACTTGTTATCATTGACGTTGCCCTCCTTTTCTGGAGATGCGTGGGTCGATACACATTTGGATTAGGTCAACAATCAAGTTGCTAAAAATGAATAGTCCCGCAGCTAAAAGCACATAGCATTGAATGACAGGAACATCCCGATTAAAAATAGCTTCAATGAAATAACGACCAAATCCTGGCCAGGAAAAAACCGCTTCGACGATAATGGTTCCAGTCAGCAGCTTTCCTAAATTCATCCCCAGTCCAGTAATCATAGGGGATATGGCTATTCTCAATACATGTTTTCCCATAATGATTTTTTTATGAATCCCTCTTGTGCGTGCAAAAAGGACATAAGGTTCTTGTAAATTTTCAAGAACGCTAGCACGTAATAGTCGAGTATACAAAGCTATTAATGGCAAAGCTAAAGTAACGGAAGGAAGAACCAGATGTTGCCAAGTCCCGATTCCTTCGACAGGAAATAGGTCGAGTTTAACAGAAAAGAAAAAAATCAATAAATAACCAAGCCAAAAAGAAGGGATGGACGCCCCGAAAAAAGAGAGAAGGCGACTAAAATGGTCAATACCACTGTTTTTCTTTATGCCTGCCAAAAACCCAAGAGGGACACTGACCAGGATAGCTAATATGATGCTACCTAAAGCTAACTGAATGGTCGCTGGCATTCGATAGGTAACCTCTTCCCAAACAGGTTTATTCGAAAGATAAGATATGCCAAAATCAAATTGGCATATCTTAATAATAGAATTTACATATTGAACATGGAGGGGTTGATCTAAGCCGAACTCATGTCTTTTCTGAGCCAATATCTCATCTGTAGATTGGATATGTGCTGCAGATAAATATGCTTCAGCTGGGTCCACGGGTGAAAGGTGAATCATTCCAAACGTTAGAAGAGTGGCCAAAAGAAAGATAGGAATAATGGCCATAATTCGTTTCAAGATATAAGTGCCCATGAAAACCCTCCTGTAACTTACTTCTCGATGCTAATTCCTGTGAATGGATGTTCATCCCGGTTAGCAGGGAATGTAAAATTAGATACATCTTTTTGGTAAACAGCTATTTTCTTAATATAAGAAATAGGCACAATCGCTCCTTGGTCTTGCAGTGATTCCAAAATAGATGAGTAAAGTTCTTGACGTTCTTTTTCATCTGTTGTTCCAGGAACATCTGCAATTTGTTTTAACAACTCATCTCTGTTCGGATAAGATGAAATGGCTTCGTTAAAACCAAACCCTTCTGAACCAACGACATTTACGAAAGTATGTGGATCATATGGAGCGCCATAGTTACTAAAGAAATTCAATTCAAAATCATTAGCTTTGAATCTTTCAATTTGTACCGTAAGCTCAACTCCAACGATATTTAATTTAACACCTAGTGCCGCCCACTCAGATTGTAATGTTTCGGCCATTGCTTTTTGAATCGATTCTGCAGAGTCGTACATTAACTCGATTTCAAGCGGCTTTCCGTCTTTCTCACGAACGTTTTTTCCTTTTGGAAGCTTCCATCCTGCTTCATCTAATAAAGCTTTTGCTTTTTCGACATTATAATCAATCGCTGTTACATCAATGTCTGAAGTATACGGGAAGTTTGTCGGTAAAATGAAATCTGCCTTCTCTTCCAACCCAGAAGTAACTCCGTCAACCATTGCTTTTTTATTAAATCCATATTGTAATGCTTGACGAACACGTAAATCTGAAAGTTGTTCTTTCTTCGTATTCATAACTAGTTGTCTTGTCGCAACCGGATCAGAAATACTAGTCTCATAGTTACCTGTTGTTTCTAATTGTTTGAAAGCATCCAGACTGATAGCACCTTCACCATAAATTAGGTCTAGGTCACCTTTTTCAAAAGCAAGAACACGGGTTTCCGCATCAGGAATGATCTTGACTTTGATTTTCTTTACTTTAGGGAGTTCACCCCAATAATTTTCATTGCGTTTGAAAATAGCATATTCATCTGCTTTATGTTCTTCCAAAACCCATGGGCCTGTACCGACTGGTTTTGTAACACCTTTTGAAGTGTCACCATCTTTAGGGAATCCAGCATCACCTAAGAATCGGACTGGACGAACGACGGCTAACTCTTGAATAGTAGGATAATACGGCTCCTTTAATGTTAGTTTAAATGTGTATTGGTCAATTACTTCCGTTTGATCCACTTTCGGAATAAAGCCCAACCAACTATGTAAATCAACATTTTTCAATATTGTATCAAAGTTCTTTTTCACAATTTCAGCATTAAAGCTCGTACCGTCAGAAAATTTCACATCATGACGGAGGTTGAACGTATATTCCTTCCCATCCTTGGAAATTTTCCAAGATTCAGCTAAATGCGGTTTCAGCTCTCCTCCATCTTGGTAGCTGACCAAAGGCTCATATATCATTGATGTAGCGAATAATTGAGAAGGATTATAGACATGCGGATTCATTTCACCTATATCCCTCGGCCAAGCCATAGTAAGCATGTCTTTACTGTCTTTATTTGAAGTTGAATTTTCTTTTGATTCATTTGTACATCCAAGTAAAAGCGTTGATAAAATTAAAACGATTGCGGATATAAATAACACTTGTTTGCTGTTTCTTCTTTTTGACATGACATTGGTTCCTCCAGTACCATATTGAGAATCTTTATCAATTCTAATGAGTAACTATATTATTGTCAATATAATGTCGAAATTCTCGAAAGATATAAATTTGTTTTGTTAGAAACATATAAACTCAACATCCTTTTCTTTGATGATGCTGTTCCAAATAATTTATTCTACGTCCCTACAAGCCTTCAAATGCCCCGCGCACCTGTACGTTCTACCATGCCTACTGATATAAAAGATTCTATTAAAAAAGGTCAACCAGTAATTTTACTGGTCGACCTTATAATACGAACGCACCCGTTCGATTTGTGATCGAATTAAGATTCGTTGATTCGTACTAAAGCAGCAATATTGCGATAGGTGCAGTAATAATTAACGTGATGAGCGTCCGTTCAAACCAGATTACAATCAACTTCGTAATGCTGATTGGGATTTCGGTTGATAGGATACAAGGTATCGTCGCTGAAAAGAACAATATGGATGATACAGATACCACGGCAATAATGAACTTAGTTACCAGAGGTGCATCAACTACGAGAAGCGCCGGCAGGAACATTTCTGCAATTCCTATAGCTGAAGCTTTTGCAGCCAAAAATGGTTCAGGTATTTGCAATGCCCAAGTAAATGGGTAAAAAAGATAGCCAAGTAAATTAAATACTGGAGTATACTCCGCTAATACAAGGCTAATGAGACCAACGGATAAAATGGACGGCAGAATGCTCATTGTCATAAGAAAACCGTCCTTTAAGTTATCCCATAAATTTCTGCCAAGACTTACCGAATTGTTTGCTCCCACCATCGCACTATACCAGGCGTTTTTGAGAAGTCCTTCTTTGATAACCTCTTCTGGATCGGCATTATCCGAATAATAATCGTCGTTCATTTTATTTAATGGCCAAATACGTACGGTAATGGCAGTGACAAGGTACGTTATCCCTAAAGAAACCCAAAAGAAAAGGGACCATATGTCCATAAGCCCGAGAGTCTTTGCTACAACAATCATGAACGTTGCTGAAACGGTTGAAAAACCAGTTGCAATAATAGCGGCTTCTTTAAGCGTATATTTTCCTTCTTTATATAGTCGATTCGTAATAAGCATACCAATGGAGTAGCTTCCTGCTAAATCAGCGACCATATCAACTGCTGAACGCCCCGGCGTTTTAAATATCGGCCTCATGATTGGCTGCATCAGTACACCCAAAAATTCAAGAAGCCCGTATCCAATGAGAAGCGCCAAAAATAGAGCACCAAAAGGAACGACAAGTCCTACAGGTATGACAAGTTTTTCGAAAAGGAAAGGACCCATACTTGGGGCCATTAACCATTCGGGCCCAATCTTGAAATATATTAAGATCGCAACAACAGCACCTATTACTTTTAAGAAAGAAAAAACTATTGATACCTTATCCTTGCTCCAGCTTTTTGAAATAAATGGATAGACAGCTCCTAATAGAATGACAATAAGAGCATAAATAGGAACGGCTGACGGCAAGGTTACTTTGATCCATGTTACTATATGATCAATTGGTATGCTTGAAACACCATTTATGGTAATAGGAATAAAAAACATAAAACTTCCTATTAAACTATATATGATAAACTTCAGTATATTAGTAGTTGATTGAATTTGCGGCTTCTCTTGTTTCGTATTTGTCGCCACATTTGGTGATCCCATAATTATTCCCCCTATTATATAATTGCATGCTGGGTAAATTCTTGGCGTCATACCCACATCCGACCCTCTCATCGCTCCTGTCTCACGATTTGGTAAGGCAACAGGACCAGAATACAACGTTCGATTACGATAGGGCTTATAGTTCTCCGCTTGCCGCCATATCGTTTAAAATTAAAATTCGGCACGCCCCCCTAGCCTAACCAGCAGAATACGGGAAGAAAAGCCTTGGAACTTTATTTATTATTGGGCCAATCCTGTTTCACAAATGCCATTGCCCGTGGTGCATCGTTAGGATTCCCCAGAGCTTTCACCCTCTTCCAGCTCTTATTGAGGATTCGAAGCCAAACACTCCCAGTTATGTGCCGCTTTCCAATCCCGCCTTATACCCGCCATCTGGGGCTCAGCTATATTCCGATTGTTCATTAATATGACAAGTACTGTCTTTTGTATGCAATCCTGTTCCTTCATAAAGTCATTATTCCACTTATTGTATCCGCTTTCATTTTGATGGACCTCCTCGTTATTTAACATTCATTGTATACTGAAAATTCAAATAATAATTTTATTTTTTGATGATTATTTTATAAATTATTTAAAAAAATTCATCTGATATTGTTCATTTTATAATCTATATTAAAATTAGAGCAAAATTTAATAGGAGAATACGTGGTTTTGGTGCAAAAAAACTTATACTGATTGTGTGGTCTATTAAAGTTCTGCAGATGAAACCCAATGGAATTCTCAAGATCTGCCTATTTCTTTGCTTAAGAAAATGAGCTGAACGTTATTTTAAACAGTTTTCTTTTGCTTCTTGCTTGGGTAAAAAATAGTTTTTTTACACTTACGTTTATTTAATTGTTAAATTGGGGAACTATAAATTTAATCGATGACTTGAAAACTAGGATGGGTATGATGAGAATTAAGGTAAAAAAAATAATATATTACCTGATTAAATTAAGAGGTAGAATCTTTATACCATTTGCCATTTTATACATATTAGTTGCTGCGTATGTAGCTTTTTCTATAGAGCCACAGACGTTCGAATCATATTTAACCTCAGTTTACTGGGTTCTTACAACGCTTGCTACGGTTGGTTTTGGGGATTATGCACCAGTCACCGATCTTGGAAAAGCATTTACCATTGGTCTTTACATCACTGGTATTGGGCTTGTTAGTCTTTTTATTGGAAAAATAATTAAATCTGTATATCTTATCGAAAAACGTAAAGTTGGTGGAAAAATGAAATATACAGGTAAAAATCATATCATTTTGATTGGGTGGAGTGATAAGTCAAAATCTGCACTCCAAGAAATTTTTAAATCTGATGAAACCATTGATATTGTAATCATTGATAACTTGGAAAAAGCTCCTATGATGGAGGAGCGTCTGTTTTATGTTCGCGGGGATGCCACCGATGAAGAAACATTACTCCGTGCAAATCTGCCTAAAGCAAAAGGCGTTATCATTTTTGCTGACCAAATTACACAAGATAATTATGCTACAAAGGATCCGTTACTTGTCGATGGAAAGACATTATTAGTTGCCACTGCCATAACGGCCATTGAAGAAAAAACAAATACGTCCATCCATGTTACAGCCGAGGTGATAAATCAAAAGCATATTCGTTTATTCGAGCGTGTAAAGGTGGACGAGTTTATTCCTACGCAAGAAATGATCTCCCACGCAGCAGTACGATCATTATTTTCTCATGGAGTCACCCACATGTATTCAGAACTTATGAGCACGAAATATGAGGAAACTATGTATGAGATTCCTAAACAAGATGAATGGCTAACCTATCGTGATGCGTTTATAGATCTTCTTAACAAAGGAGCCACACTGGTAGCAGATCGTGGTGATCTTAACATAAACCAAAAATTAGATGCACGAATTCCCGATGATGCACAGCTTTTCATTATTTGCGATAAAGAAACCATTTCCCAAATAAATTCAAAGATACATTAGAAGCAGAAATCTTTAGGGATGCTATAATAGCATTCCTCAGTTTGTAGACAAGAGGGTTCTATCTAAAAGTTAGAACTAGGTTGATTGGAGCGGGTGTACGAGACTTCTTCTTAGAAAAGCGCGTCTAGAGGAGACCCCGCAGGCGCATGCGGAGGAGGATCCCGGACCGCCCGCGGAAAGTGAGTGCCTCTCGTTCCAATCAACGTCCAAATTGTACTAGCGCCATAAACTCAATTTTCTTCGTGTTGGCCTACAAATAAGCATCCTTAAATGAATAAGGCTTTAAAACAAAAAAAGAACCTTCAATCAATGATAGATTAAAGGTTCTGTTATTTTTAATTTCAATGTTACTTCAGTATCCAAAAATTAACTATAAACTAGCTCTTTTTTTTTGCTTAGACCAAGCGTCTCTGATGTTGAAGTTTGAATTTCGTGCAGAAGCTCAGTATTTTCCATTAGTGACTCTCCATAAGAAGGAATCATTTCTTTAATTTTCGGTTCCCACTCTTCCATACGTTGCGGGAAGCATTTATTAATTACCTCAAGCATAACATGAACAGCAGTAGAAGCCCCTGGAGAAGCACCTAGCAATGCTGCAATCGAGCCATCGGATGCACTGACAACTTCCGTACCAAATTGAAGTGTACCTTTGCCGCCTTCAGCAGTATCTTTGATAACTTGTACACGTTGGCCAGCCACTACTAAATCCCAATCCTCGCTCTTAGCGTTCGGGATGAACTCTCGTAACTCTTCCATGCGCTGTTCCTTCGATAACATAACTTGCTGGATCAAGTATTTTGTCAATGGCATCTCTTTTGCGCCTGCCGCCAACATAGTTAAAACATTATTAGGTTTTACGGAAGTTATTAAATCGAGCATTGAACCTGTTTTTAAGAACTTCGGAGAGAAGCCTGCAAATGGTCCAAAAAGCAACGATTTTTTATTATCGATAAAACGTGTATCAAGATGCGGAACAGACATTGGTGGAGCACCAACTTTAGCTTTTCCGTATACTTTTCCATGATGCTGCGCAACAACTTCCGGATTATTACATACCATGAAGTATCCGCTAACTGGGAATCCGCCGATATGCTTCCCTTCAGGAATACCGGATTTTTGCAGTAAATGCAAGCTTCCTCCCCCGCCGCCGATAAAGACGAATTTAGCATTATGGCGTTCTACGCTGCCAGTATCGACATTACGCACTTTTAATTCCCATGTGCCATCGCTAGCCCGTTTAACATTATCAACACTATGTTTATATTTGATATCGACGTTTTTAGTCTTTAAGTGGTCAAACAACATGCGTGTCAAAGCACCAAAGTTAACGTCAGTACCGTAATCAATTTTTGTTGCCGCTATAGAATCATTTGATGGACGGTCTTGCATAATAAGTGGAATCCATTCCATCAGTTTTGCTGGGTCATCGGAAAACTCCATACCTTTGAACAGAGGATTTTTTGACAGCGCTTCAAAACGTTTCTTTAAGAACGCTACATTTTTATCCCCTTGTACCATACTCATATGAGGCAATGGCATGATAAAGTCTTGCGGATTATCAATCAGCTTACAGTTTACAAGATACGACCAAAACTGCAATGAAACTTGGAACTGTTCATTAATTTTAATTGCTTTGCTTATATCTATAGATCCGTCAGATTTTTCGGATGTATAGTTAAGCTCACAAAGTGCAGAATGACCCGTACCCGCATTATTCCATTCGTTAGAGCTTTCTTCTCCTGCGTTTGCAAGCTTCTCAAATACTTTGATTTCCCATTCCGGTGCTAACTCTTTCAGTAATGATCCCAAAGTCGCGCTCATGACTCCGCCGCCAATTAAGATAACGTCTGTTTGTTTCTGTATGTTGCTCATTATAACCTTCCTTATCCCCTATATTTTCAAAAAAGATGTAGGCGCTCCTGCTTAGGTGTCACAAAAAGCCAGGCACGAACAAGGAACACACCTTTTCTGTCTCCTTATAACTATATCATAGTCTATTATTATTATTTCATAGATTAAAATATTCTACTATTACTTTTTTTGTTAAAATATTGATTTTGTGAAGAAATTAGCTTAAACTTATCCGCCCCGATAGTCGCATTAAAAGATTTCTTCAGCAACTTCCCCTTATTGAAGGAAGAAACTGTTAGTGAAATAATATTGACACATCGGAAAAAGCGACTGAAAAACACATTTATTGACAAAATCAGAAGTGAAATTAGAAGGATTTGTAACCATTTCCCTAAACAATAAGTACCTTCCTGAAAATGTTAAACTCCTACCTTTTTAACTTGTATCATAAATTTCACCCAATTATTAGATATTATAACAATACCAATAATTACTGATAATTAAACCAATATAAGGTAAGACCATTGATAATATTGCTAATTTTAAGACTTATAGCATAGTCCCTTATAAAAAATTCCTTACTTTATTGCTATTACAAAAAAATATTATTCTAATACACAATCCTTACATTCATTATATTATTTTCGCATAAAGATATTTTCAACTTTGTGTTCTGATCCCTTTTTCAAGACGAGTTTTGCCCGTCCTTTTGTCGGCAGTATATTTTCATGTAAATTTTTCAAATTGATTTCATCCCAAATTTGAGTCGCTTGTTTAATGGCCTGTTCCTTAGACAAGTTAATATAACGGTGAAAATAGGATTCAGGACTTTGAAATGCGGTCTTTTGAAGTAAAAGGAACCTTTCAACATACCATCTTTCTATGTCGTTTACATCTGCATCTACATAGAGTGAGAAATCAAAAAAGTCACTGACGAATACTTGGTTTTCCTTGTCTACCTGAAGAACATTAACACCTTCCACTATTAAGATATCCGGATTACAGATAGTCTGCACTTCATTTGGCAAAATGTCATACTTCAAATGTGAGTAGATTGGAACTTCCACTTTATTTTTTCCTGCTTTTACATCTCCGATAAGATTAATTAATTTTTGAGTATCATAACTTTCAGGAAACCCTTTTCTTTTCATGAGTCCTTTTTCTTCTAAAAGATCATTTGGGTACAAAAAACCGTCGGTAGTGACAAGACCTACGTTTCTGTGATTATCCCATCTAGATAATAAAGTCTGAAGCAACCTTGCTGTCGTACTCTTTCCTACAGCAACACTCCCTGCAATCCCAATGATATAAGGTACTTTTTTAACATCAGTTTTTAAAAATGAAGTGGTGGCTGTGTTAAGCTGCTGAGATGCTTCAACATGTAAATTGATCAAACGAGTCAAGGGCAAATAAACCTCTTCTACTTCCTGAATGGATATTTCTTCATTTATTCCTTTTAAGTTATCCAATTCTTCTTCAGTTAAAGGAAGAGGAGTATGGTTTCGCAGAGATGCCCACTTTTCTCGATTGAATTCAAAATAGGGAGTATAGGAACTCATGATTTTTCGTTACCTCACTTTTTAGAGTTACTATCAGTTTAACAAGGATGATGATCATAAAAAAGATGTTCCTGATCCCTTATCCACGTAAAGTGATTAATCTTTGAATGATAACCCGCCTGTCTCCAAAGCAGCCCTAAGTTTAGGTAAAGAAGCTGGTCCCATACCGTGAAATTTCAAAATCTCTTTTTCACTATATGTTGAGAGCTGTTGTAAAGAGGTTACCCCATTGTATTCCAATGCACGTCTGGCAGGTGCCGAGAGAACTGAAAGAAATCCGGTGTCCGGTTTTCGTTCCTGCTCACATATAGGGCAGGTCGGACAATCGCTGGATTTATAGTATTTGTGTCCCTTTTCGCAAGTCCTCATATTCTTCTTTGAAGTTGTCATTGTCAACTTCCCCTTTTCTGAAGATTTTTAATCCGAACATAAAAAGTTCACACTTCACAATGAAGCAATCATTTTAATCCATTTTATCATCTCTTGTTAAAACTGAACTGCCCTTTTGGTTTCATTGGAAAAGGGCTGCCGCAGCAACCCTTTGTAAAAACCCAAAGTGAATGATAGATTAACCCACTTTATCTTCCTTAGCCTCTGCCTGAGCATTGGCTTGTACACGCTTGTCTATTCCAAAAGCGAAATAACTAATTACAACGATAGCCAGAAAACCTACTCCAACCATAAGTGATATGCGTGTGTCATCATTAAACCACATACCGATTAATACCATGACCAAGAAAGCGATGGTCAGGTAGTTTGTAACAGGTGCAAAAGGCATCTTGAATGGATGATTGTGCATTTCAGCTTTTTTGACTTTCCTGAATTTAATTTGACTGATCAGAATGACAAACCATGGAATCATTCCAGGAAGTACACTCGCACTGTATACATGCACAAATAAATTTTCTGGTGCAATATAACTTAATACAACCCCAAGTGCTAACCCGACTATCACTCCAAAAGTACCGAATAAAGGAACACCGCTATTAGATACTTTAGCAAAGAATTTTGGTGCTTGTCCATTCATCCCTAATGTGTAAAGCATGCGTCCAGCACTGTAAATACCACTATTGCAGCCAGACATAGCAGCCGTGATTACGACAAAATTAATGATTCCAGCTGCTGCCGTGATACCAACCTTCGCAAAAGTCGCAACAAATGGACTGCCAATCGCGCTTAATTGATCCCAAGGGTAAACGGTTACAATAATGAAAATTGCACCGATATAGAAGATTAAAATACGCCAAATGGTACTTTGAATCGCTTTCGTTATCGTTTCTTGCGGATTCTTTGCTTCACCAGCTGTAATCCCAATTAATTCTACACCTTGATAAGCGGCAACCACCAGTGAAAGAGCAAAGAAGAAGCCCTTCCAGCCACCTGTAAATAAACCGCCATGCTCCCAAAGATTCGATAATCCTAAGGCTTCCCCTCCGTTACCTAATCCAAAGAAGATAAGTCCAAAACCTGCAACGATCATTAAAATGATTGTCACGATTTTAATCAATGCAAACCAAAATTCAATTTCCCCAAAGGATTTAACGGAAATTAAGTTCGCTGCTCCAAGAATCACCATTGCGATTAAACCTGGAATCCAAGCAGGGAGATCAGGGAACCAATACTGCATGTACGTCCCCACTGCAATAATTTCTGCCATCCCGACAATAACCCATTGGAACCAGTTACTCCATGCTGTCATATACCCAGCCAATGGATGAATGTACTTATAACCAAATGTCGCAAATGAACCTGTACTTGGCTCCAAATACAACATTTCCCCCATTGCGCGCATGATCAAGAATATAAAAAGCCCAGATATCGCATAAGCTAACATTACAGACGGGCCTGTCCATTGGATCGTGCTGGCTGAACCCATAAATAAACCGACACCAATCGTTCCGCCCAAAGCGATCATCTGAATATGACGACCTTTCAACTCCCTATTCAAATCTTTGTTTGCCATTCCATTTCCCCCTACACTACTAATAGTCGAAATTTTTTCAAGATGCTTAATACACTCCCTATTCAGTATAGAAATGATATAGCAGGCTCCACTTTTTTTATCTTTCTTAAAGCTGCCTCATAAAATCATTCTTCACTCTTAAGCATTCTGACAGTTGGAAAGATTACCATAAAATTTCATGTTATTTCTTAATTCTGTTCAAGGTTTCATAGAAAGCGCTTACTTTTTAACGTTTATAAAAGCTCACCCCTTAAGCATTAAAATTCCCCTGTATAAAGTAACCCGAATAAAAGAGTATTGCAACTCTTTTATTCGGCTGGCAGGTTTATTATGCTGTTACTAAAAGGGACTTTATTCTCAGCTTTAACAACATATCATTCGTCATTTTCTCCAAATCATATTCCGACTTGAATCCCCACTCTTCCTTCGCACAAGTTGAATCAATTGTATTTGGCCAACTGTCTGCAATGGATTGTCTTACAGGATCGACTTCATAATTCATGACAAATTCCGGAATATGCTTTTTAATTTCGGCTGCAATTTGCTCCGGATCAAAGCTCATGGCAGAAACATTGAAAGAATTCCGATGTTTCAATTTTGAGGCATCTGCCTCCATTAATGTAATGATGGCTGCTAAAGCGTCCGGCATATACATCATATCCATATACGTTCCCTTATCAATGTAAGAAGTATATCGCTTGTTTTTAATCGCTTCATAGTAAATTTCAACTGCATAGTCGGTAGTTCCGCCGCCAGGAGGTGTCGCATACGAAATCAGTCCCGGAAATCGAAGACCTCTCGTATCAACCCCAAATTTATGATGATAATAATCACATAATAATTCTCCGGATACTTTGTTCACGCCGTACATCGTGTTCGGCCGTTGAATGATGTCTTGCGGTGTCCAATCTTTAGGAGTGGTTGGACCAAAGGCACCAATGGAACTAGGCGTAAATAATTGGCAATCGAGTTCTCTTGCAGATTCCAAAGCATTGACCAATCCGCCCATGTTTAAATGCCAAGCTAAAAGCGGCTTCTTTTCAGCTGTTGCCGACAATAAAGCGGCTAAATGTATAATCGTATCCACTTCATGTTTTTTTGCCATGTTATACATCGCTTTTTCATCTGTAACATCCAATATCTCAAATGGACCCGATTGAGCAACATCGCTGTCCGTTTTTCGAATATCTGTTGCAATGATATTGTCAGCTCCATAAATCTCTCTCATTTTCAGCGTCAATTCTGAACCAATTTGACCTAAAGCCCCCGTTACCAAGACCTTTTTCATCAAAAATCCCTCCCCATGTTTTAAACTCTGAAACAAGCAATCTCTTATATGATCGACATCTCTTTTCCTACTTTTCCATAAATGGCAATTGCACGATCCAGCATCTCTTTTGTATGAGCAGCAGTAGGCATATTCCTCACTCTTCCTGTTCCTTTTGGAACGGTAGGGAATACGATGGATTTAGCATACACACCTTCTTCATTCAGCCTTTTGCTGAATTGCTGCGTTTTTGCTTCATCACCTATAATGCAAGGCGTAATCGGTGTTTCGCTCTCCCCGATATCAAACCCTAATTCTTTTAGGCCTTTTTTCAAATAATCGCTGTTTTCCCACAGCTTATTTTGAAGTTCTGAGCTATTCATCAAAATATCGATGGCTTCTATACTAGCTGCAACTGCTCCCGGTGTGGCAGCCGTTGAAAATAAAAATGGACGGCTTCTCACTTTTAACCAATCAATCAAATCTTTCTTTCCTGCTACATAGCCTCCAACAACACCAATGGCTTTGGATAATGTACCAATTTGGAAATCCACTTTATCCGATAATCCAAAATGTTTTACCGTTCCTGCACCATTACCTAATACACCTGAACCATGCGCATCATCAACATACGTAATTAAATCGAACTCTTCAGCTATCTTCACAATTTCAGGAAGCTTGGCAATATCCCCATCCATCGAGAAAACCCCATCGGTGATAATCATGATCTTGTTATACAATCCGGACTCCTTTGCTTGACGTGCTTTTGTCCGTAAATCGTCCATGTCGGAATGGATAAAAGGAATAATTTTCGCCTTGGATAATCGGCAACCATCAATGATTGAAGCATGATTCAGTTCATCTGAAAGAATGGCATCGTGTTTATCCATTACTCCTGAAATCGCTGCCATATTACAGTTAAATCCAGATTGATAAGCAATGGCTGCTTCTGTATGTTTAAACTCGGCAAGCTTTTCTTCTAATTTGACATGAATATCTAACGTTCCGTTGATCGTACGAACGGCACCGGCACCGACACCATATGTTTTAGTCGCTTCTATGCAAGCCTCTATTAATCGTCTATCTGTTGCTAAACCTAAATAATTATTGGATGATAAATTAATTAGCTCTCTGCCTGCAATGGTGATTACCGGACCGTTTGGACCTTCCACCGGATCAATAACGTTGTAAAGCCCCTTTTCTTTTAAATCTTCCAAATTTTCTTTCAAAAATTTATTTAATATTTCACTTGACATTTAATATACCCCCTCATTGATGGTTGGAATAAATGCAGGATCTTTATATGTTTTACCCCTATTTAAAAAAACATTGTATTTTTTCCCTTTTTTCCAAAAATACACGTGTCTTCTCCATAAACACACTCAACATTAACGTAAATCCCTTTATACTAAGTGTTATTACAATCATAATAATTGATAATTTTAATGTTGTCCATATTGTGTGGACAAAAAAATTTGAATTTTTGTAGTTTTTACAATCAGCATTCGCCTGAAATGCGTTTATATCAATGGAATTACGAAGAGAATTTCATCAATTTTCCAATGTAACCGATGTTTTATCTACTGGTTTTTTGGAGACATTAACCATTAACCTAATTAAGGAGTGGTATTGTGAAAACGGAAAATGAAAAGACCTCAGAAGGCCTAAATGAGATTTTTGAGATTATCAATGCAAAAGGTGACATTGGTGAATTAAAAGAAATCGTCCAAAAATCTGATGAACAAACAAATGAAGTCAACCAAGGGGATTGATTATCCTCTTTCAGTTTTGTCGAAAAAGGGATTCCGGAATGGTCTCTTGTCGAATCCCTTCCACGATTTTACCGAAGTGATTTCACCACTTTTTAAAACAATACTTGGTGCCCCCTTCCAGATGAGACTTGGCAGATAGTCGGCGGAAAGGGAGCGAATTTCTTAAACTTTTTTAAAGAAAAAACTGAAATTGTCTATGGTCTGCAAGGGCATTAATTATCCTCTTTTTTGTCTGTTTTACATTGTACTAATGGACGTTAAAGTCCATTACAACAATAAAAAAAGAGCTGCTGATCAGCTCCGGATATTGCCGTAACTTACACGTAAAAAGTAAATCAAAAAACAAAAAAGTTATGCACATTCAGAAGGGAAATTTGAAGAATAAGGATTTTTCCTTTTTCCTTTCCCCCACCTTGTGCACAACTTTATATAGTTAAAAATTATTGATTCATCTTTTTCATTCTGTGAAGTAAAGGACCATCTGAATGATTATTTTCCCCTATTACAAAATCCGTCATATAGTAGGTCAAATATTGTCCATAATGATTATTCGTTTTTAACAATAACTCATCTACATAATAAACTCCTTTTGGGATTTGATCCATTAGCAACACCGATAAGGCAGCATATATACCGCAGGCCACTTGAAAGTATGTGGCATTGGTTTTGTATTTGGAAAAGATATCGGCATTACTTAGTACATTGTACATATAATGCTCTTTTTGTTGATAAACAATAAGGACGCCTACTAGATCTTCCCCTTCAAGTTCGTCTTTAAGCGGATCCAGAACCTCCATTTCATGGTCCCATAATTGAGCTACGTCATCCAGTTTCGATCGGATTAACTCCGTCGTATGGTCATTTACCTTATATAAAAAGCCGCCTTCCATATCAAACAATTTGCCCAAGGTATATACTTCTTCATGAGGCATTAAACAACCGTAAAACTGCTTGTCCCCTAAAGTGACTTTGAAATCCACATCATAAACATTTTCATATAAAAAGAGCGGCGTATGGTGATTCATAAACATCGGGTAGCTTGATATGGCCTCATCCAGAAAGCCTTCTGGCGACCAAGTTGTATAAATGACGTCCTTTTTTGCCTTCGCTTTGTCCTTAAAAAAATAATTGTCATGCTCTACAATATAACAGCCAAGCGGACGTTCCTCTGAATCTTTCTTTAAAAGTTCAATGGCCATCCATTGAACCACACCTGGATTCATTCCCGACCCAATTATAGCTGTAGAATTTGAAAATCGATCTTTATGCTTTTCAAAATGCCTGAATCGTTCAATTAAAGGAAATCCATGAGATAATTCTTCCTTTTCATCGATCGTTGTTTTTTCTAAAGCGGAATTAACATAATTTACACCTAATGCGTCGCAGCATTCCAGCATTTCAACCGTATCCGCCCGTGATAGATCTATTACACAAAATGTTTTTGTGCTTTCAAGATGCTTAGTAAACCTCTTTGTATCTTTTAAATCAAGTTGATGTAATACAAAGTGATTTTTTAGCTGTGGAAATAATTCAAGATAATATTTTTCTTCTTTTTGTTTAATATCAATTAAGTGAATAATACAACTGGATATAAAAAGATGGATTGGATCCTTTTTATCAATAGCTGATTTATTCAATATGGCAAGTATTGATTTTGCTGCCCCTCCTGCACTCCCAAGAATGGTTATCACTTTTTGGTAATCATCCATTTTTACACCTCGTCCAACCTTTTATTATAAACTATGTAGTTACGGGTGAAATGCAATGGGCAACTGATGAAATGAGCAATACGTACAAGCTATCATCAATTCAAAATAATAGGAATGGTTATGAAGAAACTCCTGCATCTAAGAAGGGGTGTTACGTTTTAATATGCTTTTATCGGGTCCCTTAAAGGGAAAATAATATATATCAAAAGCTATTCCTGCATCTATTTTCATGATAAGTGCAATAATTAACAAGTAGAGATATCCAAAGAAATAAAGGAGAATGACTATGAATTATCAGAACATCACGATTGCCGGCAGCGGCGTTTTAGGAAGTCAGATTGCATTTCAAACCGCATTCAAAGGATTTAACGTATCAGTATATGACATCAATGATGAAGCATTGGAACGTGCAAAAGATAGGATCACTAATTTGAAGCCCTACTATAAAGAAGACATAGGAGCTGCGGAGGAAGATCTTAATGCTGCTTATGCCCGCATTTCTTTCCACAGTGATTTATCTGGGGCAGTTGCCGAAGCTGATCTTGTGATTGAAGCGATTCCGGAAGTGGTTCAAATCAAAACAGATTTTTACACAGAGTTAGGAAAAGCGGCACCTGAAAAAACAATTTTTGCCACGAACTCTTCTACATTATTACCAAGCCAATTTGCCGAAGCAACAGGCCGTCCAAAAAAATTCCTCGCTTTGCACTTCGCTAATGAAATCTGGAAAAACAATACGGCAGAAATCATGAAGCATCCTGGAACGGATAGTGAAGTTTTCGAAGAAGTGATTGATTTTGCAAAAGCGATTGGAATGGTTCCTCTGCCTTTACATAAAGAACAGCCAGGCTATATTCTGAATTCCTTATTGGTTCCTCTTTTGGATGCTGCCCAAATGCTCTTATTAAAAGGGGTGGCTGATACGGAAACCATCGATAAAACGTGGATGGTCGCAACAGGGGGACCTCTTGGTCCATTCGCTATATTGGACGTGGTAGGAATCAATACCGCTTATAATATTTCACTTGCAAAAGCGAAAGCGACAGGTGATCCAGAGATTGAAAAGCTGGCTAACTTATTGAAAACAGAATATATCGATAAAGGGAAAATCGGAAGAGAAGCAGGAGAAGGCTTCTATAAATATCCAAACCCCAATTTCGCAAAAACAGACTTTTTAAAATGTTAATGATTCAGAAGGTGCCTTGAGAGTGCCTTCTTTTTTTACTATTTCGCACTTTATATCCCTTCAATATCGTCATAAGAAAAAGACCATGAAATCGTGAAAAGTACTTTTCACGATTTCATGGTCTGATTCATAATGTAGATGTTACAGTGTTATCCCCTATATCTCAAAGTTAATCCTTTTAAGAAATTCCTCGCGTATCGATCTCCGCACTCTTTATAATTCCTATGACCCACTTTTCTTAGTATAGCGCTTAATTCCCCTTTGGTTATCATGACTCCTGCTTCTTCCAAAATTTCGATCATATCCTCACTGGTTAATGTTAATGCTATTTTCAGTTTCTTCAAGAGGATATTATTCACACTTTCCTTAATCTTTACAGCCGGTGCCTGACTTTGAGGCTGACCAGGTTTTGGCTCTTGTCTCCCTCTTTTAAAAATGATCAAACCATTTAAAAAGGACTCTAACATCATGTTATTGCAGGTTACCCCATCTTCCTCTTCATCCATATCATCATATTCTTCATATTCATCATAATAATCATCTTTTGGTTTTGTGAGCATCTGCATGACTTCTTCCATTGTCACTTCAATCTCCCCGAGTTTAAATATCTCTACCATATCTTTATTTTTAATATCAAGCGCATATCTTAATCGAATTAATATATCATGATTATGCATCCAAAAACCTCCTATGTATTTCTCTATTCACAGTACTCTCATTATTTCACAAATGGATGGAAATAAACGCAGATTAAAATCCGAGAACCTTTTACAGATTCCCGGATCACTCTGCTTATTGCTCCCATCAACATTCTTTTCCAAAGTTATCAAGTAATGCACGCACTTCATCTGTTGATTTCGTGTTCATCAATTGATTTCTTAATTCACCAGCTCCACGGAATCCTTTGACATAAATTTTGAAAAAGCGATGAAGCCCTGTGATTGAACGTGGTAGTACTTCCGCATATTGATCTTGAAGATCGAGCTGCAATCTTAAAAGATCAAGGTATTCTTTACTGCTATGCTCTTTTGGCTCTTTTTCAAAAGCAAAAGGATTTTTAAAAATTCCTCGCCCGATCATAACGCCATCAATACCATATTGTTCAGCAAGCTGCAGTCCAGTTTGACGATCAGGAATGTCTCCATTGATTGTTAGTAGCGTATTTGGTGCGATACGGTCACGTAATTTTTTGACTTCCGGAATTAGCTCCCAATGCGCATCTACTTGGCTCATTTCCTTTCTTGTACGTAAATGAATGGAAAGGTTCGCAATATCCTGTTTTAAAATTTGCGTCAGCCACTCCTCCCACTCATTTACATCATTATAGCCAAGTCGTGTTTTCACGCTGACAGGCAGTCCGCCCGCTTTTGCTGCTTGAATAAGTTCTGCCGCCACGTCTGGACGCAGAATTAGGCCACTACCTTTCCCTCTCGATGCCACATTCGGTACAGGGCAGCCCATATTAATATCGATGCCCTTAAATCCTAGCTCTGCCATGCCAACACTCATTTGACGGAAATATTCGGGATTATCCCCCCAAATATGTGCCACCATTGGCTGCTCATCATCTGTAAAAGTCAAACGGCCACGCACACTTTTCATGCCCTCTGGATGGCAATAGCTATCCGAGTTTGTAAACTCTGTGAAAAATACATCAGGTCGACCGGCTTCACTTACTACGTGACGAAAAACAACATCTGTCACATCTTCCATTGGTGCAAGTACAAAAAATGGTCGTGGTAAATCACGCCAAAAATTATCTATCATTTCAAACTCAAATCCTCTCACTATGGATACAACTTCAAACTCTCGGTCAAAAAATATAAAAGCCAAGTGCTCCACTTCTTTTACACTTATATCATGCTTAATAACTCCTTATCAAACACAAGTACATTTTGGACATTTATAATTTGTGAAAATCGGCAATGTTTATTTTAAGGAAAATCGGTCCGAATGGAATTGACGGCGGACTTTAATACCCAAAACGCATTTACAGCTCAAACCCACCAGAATTACATTATGAAGAAGAATAAAAAATAGGAGAACATGTTTTAATAGAAACATGTTCTCAGAAAATCAGTATTTTATTCAATACATGATTCCAATATATTTATCCATTTACATCAGTGTAAAAACTATATACAAAAGCAACTAGCGATTCGTTAGTTTCCTTCTTTTAGTATGAGTTGCGAGACACACTCTACATGGCTCGTCTGCGGGAACATATCCACAGGCTGTATGGCCTCAACGCGATAAGAAGTGCTCAGTTCTTGTAAGTCCTTGGCCAAAGTCGAAGGGTTGCATGATACGTACACTATGGTTTTCGGTTTTACTTTCAAGATTGTCTGCAGTAATGATTGGTCACAGCCTGATCTTGGCGGGTCGACGACAAGTACGTCCGGTTTCCAGCCTTCTTTGGTCCAGCGTGGAAGGATATTCTCGGCCTTGCCTGTTTCATAGTATACATTGTCGCGTTTATGTTTTTTGGCATTTTTCTTTGCGTCCTCGATGGATTCTTTAATGACATCCATTCCTCTGACTTCCTTGGCATTTTCAGACAGCCATAGACCAATGGTTCCTACACCGCAATAAGCGTCAACCACTTTTTCCGTGCCGGTTAAGGCTGCCGCTTTTTTCACTTCATCATATAAGCGAACAGTTTGAACGGGGTTAAGCTGGAAGAATGTACGCGCTGATAGTTCGTATGATAGGTCACCCAATGTTTCGTTGATGACTTTTTCGCCTGCCAGGTGAATCGTTTTTTCGCCAAATATCAGTGATGTGTTTCGGTTGTTGATGTTTTGAACGACCGATTTCACTTCTGGCAATTGGTCCCGAATTTGTTTTAGCAACTGATCTTTTTGTGGAATTTCCTCCGCACCTGTAACAAGGACAACCTGCACTTCACCTGTTTCAAAGCCTACCCGTGTAATGACCGTACGAATAACACCTTTTCTTTTTCTTTCGTTATATATTGAGATGTTCAGGTTCTTTAGAATCTTTTTCACTGTACGTGTTACCTTATTTGTTGCCTTATGCTGTACAAGGCAATTCGGGATATCGATCAGATTATGGGAATTCAAGCCGTAAAGGCCAGCAATCAATTTACCATCTTTTTGGCCGACTTGGTACTGACTTTTATTGCGGTAATTCCAAGGATCTTCCATACCAATCGTTTCTTTTACATTTAATGAAGAAACCGGGAATTTCGAATGGCGCTCCATCGCTTGAATGACGATATCGCGCTTTTCGATAAGCTGCTGGTCATAGCTTAAATGCTGTAACTGACATCCGCCGCATTCAGCGTAAACCGGACATGGCGCTGCAATGCGATGCGGTGATTCTTTACGGATGGTTTTTATTTTCGCCTCGGTGAAGTTTGGCTGCACCTTTGTGACCAAAGCTACAATTTCTTCACCAGGCAATGCTCCTGGGACGAAGACGACTTTCTTTTTGAAATAACCGACTCCCTCTCCATTAATGCCAAGCCGTTTAATCGTAAGGGGAAGGGTTTGATCCACTTCCAGTTTTGTATCTTGAATGTTTGTCATTTCTTTTCACTCCGTTTTTCAATGCTTCTCCACAAATAGAGGGAAGCGTAGCTTAGATATGGAGCCCATTTCTCACTATAGGACTCCATTTCTTCTTGGGTTGGCTTTTGCGGTAAGCCATATAATATTTTCAAGGCATTTTGAATGCCAATATCGGCTTTAGGAAATAGGTTCGGCCGGCCAAGTCCAAAAAGCAGGAAGTTTTCAGCCGTCCATCTACCGATACCGCGTATTTTTATTAGTGTATCCATAACCTCTTGATCGGATAGCTTTTCCATTATATCAAGGTCGAGATGGCCCTGAATGACCTGCTCGGAAAGTCCGATGACGTATTCCGCTTTCCGGCCGCTGAATTGAATGGCTCTCAATTGCTCGATTTTAAGTTGGGCGGTTGTTTCCGGCGTCGGATAAAACCAGGCACCTTCCATCTGGTAGCCGAAGGTTTTAACGAATCGTTCCGTAAGCGTATGGGCAAAGGATAAGTTCAATTGCTGATGTATGATGCATTTAACGAGGCAACTGTAGTAATCGAAGTCCAAGACTATGGCAGTACCGCGGTGCTCTTCGAAGATTTCCCGCAAATCGGATTCCCGGAAATGCCTGGAAACGCCTTCTAATGGCTGATGCCAATGAAAGACCTTTTTTAACCGTTCGATCGCTTTTGACTTGTATACCTCTGAATGACCTTTGATGATAAAAGATGGTTCATCGATATTTCCTATTGCTTGAACCTGCAAAACGATTGGTTCATTTTCTATATATAGCGGAACTTTTACCGTCCTGTTAGTGAAATCAACTACCTGAAGTGGGTCTAACGATAATCGTTCGAGAACTAGATCGAAATTATAGGGTCCTTGAACCTGTAATTTTTCTGTCCACACAAGCGATCCATCCTTTAGCAGTTTTCCACGTATTATAGCATGTTTCCTGAAATATTACTTGAAATTGAGGAGAATGGATAAAAGCGGGACCCGAATTATCTCTACAGGACCCGCTTCTCACTTTAATAAAGCATTCGGTTCGGCAACTGCTTCTCAATCATTAAATCATCGAGGCTACCGAAAGCATACCCCTGTTTTTCAAGATCCGTCAGAATCGAGTCCAAAGCATCCGCATTATCCTTCGATACGGTATGCAATAATAATATCGCACCGGGATGAATCTGCTTAAGCACTTCATCGTGTGCGAACGCGGCACCCTTTTGTTGATCAACAATCCAGTCTCTATATGCCAGTGACCAGAAGATGTGGTAATACCCTTCTTTTTTTGCGATCCTCATCGTTCTTTCATTAAATACCCCACGAGGCGGCCTTAAGTAGTTCATTTCCTTTTGCCCCGTTAATTTTTCCGTTGCTTCTTTTACCCGCTCAAGCTCCGTGCGAATCACATCGTCCGTCACGCTGGTCATATCCGGATGGTTCCATGAATGGTTTCCTACGATATGCCCCTCATTAGCCATACGGACAACAAGCTCAGGTGCCGTTTTTAAATAATGACCCGTGACAAAAAATGCTCCAGGAGCACCATGTTTCTTCAGGACATCTAAAATTTGGGCCGTATAGCCATTTTCATAACCGTTATCAAATGTTAAATAAACGACTTTTTTCTTTGTATCCCCCTTATAAATCGCTTCATATCCAGGCAGCATTTCATTGAATTTTTTACCGGCATCGGCAGGTGTCCCATTTTTTCCTTTATTGAAACCCCAGTTATAGGATTCTGCAAAAGCCGGGCTTGCCAAAGAGCATATCAAGCAAATAAAAGCGGATAAAATCACCATTTTTTTCATTGGAATATCCCCCATGTTCTTTTTTCTTATTGTTTGGAACATGGAGATTTATATGCATGATATTGTGAAGGTCGAATTGATCTCGTTGTAGGTCGATTTTTTCGCTCCGTAGGTCGAATTTCTGCCGCTTTAGGTCGAATTTTTTGCTCCGTAGGTCGATTTTTCGCTCCATGGGTCGAATTGATCTCGCCACAGATCGAATTTTCGCTCCGTGGGGCGAATTGATCTCGCCACAGGTCGGATTTTCGCTCTTGAGCCGTATAAATTTCACTCTGGATCAAATTAACGCCCCGGAGGCCGAATTAGTTCGTTAGTGTCTATAATCAGACGCAAAAAAGGGCCTCTCCTCCGAAAAGGATTGGCCCTCCATGTTTTGTTTATCCTTTAAATAGCGCTTGTGCCGCCTTCCAAATAATGGCGATAGCGAAAATGAGAACGATTACAATTCCGATTACGTCAAGGAATGTTTCAAGTCCGGAGAAAATCGTGTTTGCCACAGGAAGTTTGATGAAAGCAAAACCGGTTAGCATGGCCATAAAGAATAAGAAGTAGTTATTCTGCATGAAAATCCCCCCTTTCTCTTCTAATGTATGTGCGACCTTTCCAAAAGATTGTACTTTTTTGAGGTAATTTTCGCCTTTTTTTCATATACATTAGCAGGGGGGGAATGAAATGCTGGAATGGGTTATCACTTTAGGCTTTGTTGGTTGTCTTGGTTTAAGTGGTGGAGTGTTTGTTCATTTTGTGAAAAGTGGATTGAATTTAGAGGATGCATCAAGGATCGATCCACTGCCGGAAATAGAGGAGTAAGCTATGCAAAAGACGCTCACCGTTTGGCGAGCGTCTTTTGCATACATTTATTTAAATACTGGTTCTTTGAATTGCGCCAATTTTTCCAATGAAGATTGCTGAACGTCTTTATGCAGGCTGTTTCCATGTGAATCCATGGTTACCACGGCAGTAAATCCTTCAACATTCAGATGCCACATTGCTTCTGGAATACCAAATTCAGTGAAGTTCACACCTTCGACGGATTTGATGCAGTCTGCATAATATTGAGCAGCCCCGCCGATTGCATTTAGATAAACGCCGCCGTGCTCACTTAGTGCTTCTAGTGTTTTTGGTCCCATTCCGCCTTTACCGATAACTGCACGGATGCCGAATCGTTTCATGATATCGCCTTGGTATGGTTCTTCACGAATACTTGTTGTCGGTCCGGCAGCCTTCACATGCCATTTGCCTTCTTCGTCCTTCAGCATAACCGGTCCACAGTGATAGATGATTTGTCCATCTAGGTCGATTGGTGCAGGATTTTCAGATAAGTGCTTGTGGATGGCGTCTCGGCCTGTATACATTCTGCCGTTAATATGAACGACGTCACCAACTTTTAATTCACGGATTTGTTCTTCCGTGATTGGTGCTTGCAGGGTGATTTCACGGGAAGCTTCAACGTCCGATTCTGCAGCGGCTGCCACTTCATCCTTCGCTGCTTTTTCTGCTTCCAAAGCAAAGTCGATTTTCTCCCCTTCTTGATATAACCACTCATTGATTTCGCCTGTTTCCGGATTGACTTTCACTCCTAAACGGCGGAACGCCCAGCAGTTGTAAGCAACGGAGACGAAAAAGCTTGCCGGAATACGGTGCATGACACCGATTTTACATCCAAGCAACGTAGTTTCGCCGCCAAAGCCCATCGTGCCGATTCCCAATTCATTAGCTGTCTCCATGATGTAATCTTCAAGTTTACGAAGGTCTTCATTCGGATTCACATCTTCATTACTGCGGAAAAGTTGAGCCTTAGCCAGATCATATCCGGATGAACGGTCCCCTCCGATACCAACTCCGATGAAGCCGGCACTGCAGCCTTGTCCTTGTGCTTGGTAGACAGAGTGAAGGACACATTTACGGATTCCGTCCAAATCACGGCCCGCTTTTCCCAATCCTTCAAGCTCCATAGGCAGACTGTATTGGATGTTTTTATTTTCACAGCCGCCGCCTTTTAAGATAAGACGAACATCAATATAGTCTTTTTCCCATTGATCGAATTTAATGACAGGAAGACCTTCCCCAAGGTTATCCCCGCTATTTTCTCCCGATAAAGAGTCAACTGCGTTTGGACGAAGTTTTCCGCCCTTTGTCGCTAAGATGATCGCATTCCGGATTGCTTTTTTTATTTCAAGTTGGTTCACGCCAACTGGAGTTTTTATTTTGAAAGTCGGCAGACCAGTATCCTGACAAATCGGTGATACATTGTCGTCAGCCATTGTAATATTATTCGTGATGGTGGTCAGGCTCAATGCAGAACGAGTACCTGCATTTTCACGTTGTTTTGCACTTTTGACCGCACGACGAACATCCTTTGGAAGATTCGTTGAAGTTTCAACGATAAGACTGTACATACTTTCTTGGAATTTTTGAATATCCAAATTTCTCTTCCCCCTCTTATTTCCCCTAGATTAGATTTAATCATTTCCCTGCTTCTCTATAAATAGCGAATGATACAACACCCGTTTTATTATACATCTAACATAATCTTTCGAAAACAAGTAATTATTTTTCATAATGAAAAGCAATTTGGAGAGAAATGAGCAAACCCGCCAGAAATAACCCATGAATTAAATTTCATCACCAATCATTTCCATTAAAAAAGGATGACGCAGAATTCCCGTCATCCCTTCATGAATATTAACATTGAAAAAATCATACTATCGAAACAGATATTAATCTTCGCGGGTTTTGAATTGTTCCACTTTGCCTTCCAAATCATCTAACATGCCGATCAAACGGTCTATATCTTCCAACTCCGTATTTTCCGGTTCGATATGATCAAGAACTTCCATGAACATCGTGAGGCGTTCTTTTAAGTATGTTAATTGTTCGTTTTTACCTGTAATGGATTTTCCCATGAGGCACTCTCCTTCCGTTCTTCTTTCATCGTAACGAAATCTGCTTGAAAGTGCAATGGCAAGCTATAAATGCACTCTCCGCCATTTGACATTTTTTGTCCCCATTGTTCATAATGGGTTAGTGCATTATTACGTAAGGAGTTTTAAATATGTCAATAATCAAGCAAGATCTTTTAACACCAATTACACCCAAGTATGACCCTTGGGAAGCATATATGGACGTTGAACAATATGGAAAGCTCAGCCTTACCAATGTGGAGTTCACCACCACCACCCTTTGCAATATGCGTTGTGAGCATTGTGCCGTCGGTTACACACTTCAGCCCAAGGACCCGGATGCACTGCCACTGGAATTATTGATTCAGCGCCTCGATGAAATCCCTTTGCTTCGCTCGCTCAGCATCACTGGCGGGGAGCCGATGCTTTCAAGAAAACAAGTGAAGAATTATGTTTTGCCTCTATTGAAATATGCCCGTAGCCGCGGGGTCCGGACACAAATCAATTCCAATTTGACCCTTGACCTGGAACGGTATGAGGAAATCATTCCTTATTTGGATGTTCTGCACATTTCCCATAACTGGGGAACGATCGATGAATTCATTGATATCGGCTTTGCCATGATGGACCGAAAACCATCTCGGGAACAGCGAAAGAAATTATTCGATAAAATGATTGAAAATTCCCAGGCCCTGACCAAGGCTGGTGTGCTGGTTTCTGCAGAAACGATGCTTAATAAACGGACATTGCCGCATCTTGAGCATATTCACAGACAGATTGTCGATGAAATGGGATGTCAAAGGCACGAAATTCATCCGATGTATCCAAGCGATTTCGCTTCGGCACTTGAAACTTTATCATTGGACAAAATGCGTGAAGCGATTCATCATTTGCTTGATATCCGTGATGAAAATGTTTGGATGCTTTTCGGTACCCTGCCATTTTATCCTTGCAATAACAGTAAAGAGGATATAAAGCTGCTTCAACGCCTTTATGGTTCACATAAAGTAACTGTTCGTAATGACCCTGATGGACGTTCCCGGTTGAACATCAATATTTTTACCGGGGAAGTGATCGTGACCGATTTCGGTGACGCGCCTACATTAGGGAATATCAAAGACCAACCTTTGACCGAATCCTATGAAACATGGATGAATTCGAAACTCGCCAATGAATTGAATTGCCATTGTCCGGCAGTCAAATGCCTAGGCCCGAATGTTCTCGTCAAAAATGCATACTACCCGAAGGAGGACTTCAGGATCAGGAAGTCAACCATATGAAGAAAAAAAACTCGCCATTCCGGCGAGTTTTTTAATTTACCTGGGTTGCTGCGAGACTGTAAAGCTGAAGGAAACATGGTCCTGAACCGGTATCCATGCACCGATGCCTTGTGAAGTGATGTTCTTTATCGTAATGGTTCTTTTACTTCCTTTTAAGTTCAAATACACTTCCCCATATGTGATCTTCCCTTTTTCATTGACGGCGGAAGCATAACTGGATAAGTAACCTATCCTATTAGAAGCAACATTGTATACTTCATCTTTTTTTGTACCAGCTCCGATGATCGTTTCAAAAGCCAACGGCAAATTCGTTTTCTCAGTGGCTTTTAACAGCATCATCTTTTGAACATCCTCTGCCTTAGGGATTTTCGCTGTAAGACCGCCACTCACTGCCTTTTGACTTTCCTGGACATAACGGATCCTGTATGGAACCTCACCGCCGCGATTATCGTAGTAATTCGTATTGATTTTTTGGTACTCCCAGTTTGGCGCCGTTTCCGAAGACTCATAATTCAATGCCCAATGGCCAAGGTAAATCGTCGCCCTGTAACCAAAAGCAAGCGGAGCTTTTGCAATTGCCGATTCATTCAACATATGGATGAGTTCTGGATTTTCAATCTTGATATCCGACGAATCGATCAATTGTTCGGCCAACTTACTCGGCTGCAGCATCGGAAGATCCTGGGTTGGGTTCGGATACGTATTCTCCTTTGCAATATTCAAAACTGAAGGTGGGATTTTCACCATATTCGGATTTGCTTTGCCTTCTGGAATATCAGCTGCAAAACTTACATTCGCCTGAATAAAGGCAATTAGGCCAATCATCGTAATAAGAATAGTTCTTCTCATGCTGTCGCACTCCTTTTGAGGGGTTCAATCATTTTGTTATAGATTTTGTTTTTAGCTAACATTCTATACATTTCATTCTTATTTCGATTTTGTAATGAATTTGTAAAGTTCAGAATATTTACTTTTTTATTTAAATCGGTTATACTTATTTTACATTATAAAAAGGAGGCGAAATCGTTCATACCTATTAAACCTTCAGGAGGTATGCTTATCGAACAATCCATGACACCCTTTTAAAGGATGACAGAAAACGAATTCGCCTATACTTAAATCTAATGTAAAAGGATGGTGTGACACTCTAGAATATTTCTCAACTTTTACAAAAGCATGATGAAAAATTTTGGAATGACTTATGAATGGTAATTTACTAATATAGAAATGACTCTGCTAAATCTAACCTGAGCAGAGTCATTTTTATTTTTGAATTATATAAAAAGAAAGACCTCCCGCATCGGAAGGCCTGCATTTCTTATAATAAGTAAAATCCAATTCCCATAATGAAGTAAGCGGCCAATAAGGTAAGGCCTTCAAACCAGTTCGTTTCCCCGTCATTCGAAATCATGATCATCAGAAAGACTGCTGTAACCATTGATATCAATTCTGGCATTGTGAAAACAAGCGGCATATGAGTTGGATACATTAATGAAATAAGTACGAGTACAGGAGCTACGAACATCGCTACTTGAAGTGTGGAACCAACGGCAATTTCCACTGCGACATCCATTTTGTTTTTATAGGCCATTATGACGGCCGACGCATGCTCTGCCGCGTTACCCACGATTGCAACGATAATGACACCTATGAATAACTCCGACCATCCGAAGGTTTCCCCCACCTCGCTGAACGTATGAACAAGTTTCTCCGATACATACGCAACGGCCAATGTAGCAGCAGCAAGTATTATAATTGCCTTTTTCCTGCTCCACTCCGGTACTTCCTCTTCATGTTCCTCGGGTTTCTCCGTATGCTGATATACCCCACGGTGAGTAACCAATTTAAAGAATAATGCAGCAAGATATAATAAGATCAAAATAATGCTAATTCCTACACTTAACGACATCGTACGTGATTCACTCATATCTTGTGTGAATACTTCCGGTATGACGAAGGCTACAATAACTGCAAAAATCAATAGACCGGCATTATGCCTCGCATCGAATACATTAAATTTCTGCCGTTTGTATTTAGTCCCTCCGACAAAGAATGAAAGTCCTGCCACCAACAATAAGTTTCCTAATACGGAACCAGTTAAAGAAGCCAACACGACCCCCACAAGCCCCGCCTTTAATGAAAAGATGGATATGATCAATTCCACTGCATTTCCAAAGGTTGCATTCAAGAGACCGCCAATCCTTGGTCCCATAACGATCGCTAAGCTTTCAGTCGCACGGCCCATGAATCCTGCTAGCGCAACGATGGTTAAGCAATATACGATGAACATGATCACGCTCGGCCAATGCAATAATGACCCAATGACTGATATAGGGACGCCTAACAGGACAAGCCCAAAAAATATTTTATTCACGATACTTCTCCTCACAATCCTATAATTCCTTTATGTAACAAAAACTATCATACATAATCTTCGGGAGATGACAAAGGAAAATTTTATCATCCTCTCTCTTCTTGTCAATATTTACCCAAATTTCTATTGCTTAATCCTCTTCCTAAGATGTAACATCAAGAAGGTATACATTTCTTAGGAGACTTGATTTTATGAATAATAAATTGCTTTTTAGCGTTTTAATCTTAATTGTCGGCATATCGGGGTTTTCTCAAGGGATGCTTCTGCCGATCATTGCCATCATTTTTGAAAATGACGGAATTAGCTCATCCCTAAACGGGTTTCATGCAGCCTCGCTTTATCTTGGAATTCTGTTGATTTCTCCTTTTATGGAAGCCCCGCTCCGTAAATACGGCTATAAGCCTTTGATATTATTTGGCGGTATAACGGTCATTCTATCGCTTGCATTATTTCCTGTTTGGAAATCATTCTGGTTTTGGTTCGTCCTGCGTTTCTTCATTGGAATCGGCGATCATACACTTCACTTTGCTACCCAGACATGGATCACTGCCATTTCACCAAAAACGAAGCGCGGAAGGAATCTTGCCATTTATGGACTTTTCTTCAGTCTTGGGTTCATGGTTGGCCCGATGATGACGAAGCTTCTCGAGATTAATCAGTCTTTACCTTTCATCATCACATCCATACTTAGCCTTCTAGCTTGGTCCACTGTTTTCCTTATTGGAAATGAGCTCCCTGAACAGGATGATTCTGAAAACACATCATTCTTTGGCACACTCAAAAGGTTTACGAAAGTTAGCCGCATAGCTTGGGTCGCTTTTTTACTTCCGTTCACATTTGGCGTGCTTGAAGCATCATTGAATAGCAATTTCCCTGTATTCGCCCTGCGCTCCGGAATCGATTTAACTGCAGTATCTATCATCATCCCGGCATTTTCCGCGGGGACCCTGCTTACCCAGATTCCCTTGGGGATGATAAGTGACCGTTTTGGCCGGCGAAAGACCTTGCTGACGATACTTTTTTCCGGGTTTGCCATATTCACTCTTGCAGGGATTTATTCTTATTCAGTGCTTGGTCTATTCATTTGCTTTATGTTTGGCGGAATGATGGTTGGTTCGACTTTCTCGCTGGGAATCAGTTATATGGCAGACCTTTTGCCTCGAAACCTATTACCTGCTGGAAATTTATTATGCAGTATCTTCTTTAGCCTCGGCAGCATCAGCGGTCCGTTTTTTGGCGGCCTTGTCATTGAACATATACAAGGCGGGAATTTTTTCTATATGATCAGCATCATGCTTTTCCTTGTCTTCATTTCGTTAGCCTTGTTTAAGGAGAAAATGCCTGCTTCAGTTATTTAGTATAGTTTATTATCTGGACTACTTCTTTTATTATTCAATTTGAAAGGTATTTCTCAATAGCGGCTGAATATTTGGTTAGGATGCACTTTATATTTTTTACTAGATTAGAATCATTCTTCTTTATTTCTGAATAGGATATGTGGTATTATAATAATAACAAAAGGGACATTACGTTTAAAAACCTTTGAAAACATTGCTGTCATCGCAATTTTGGTGGCAGCTTTCATATTTTATCCAGAGAAATGACGTTGATTATCTTTCTCAATTAGATATTACACAAATGATAATCTATATCATTTACACAAAATAGAGAAGAATGTGGGAGGGAATCTTATGACTACAGATACTAAACATTTAACCCAACCGGCTTCATGCCAAACCACTTGGTTGGAAAAAGCAAAACCTCATCTAGAACTTTTTGCTGCATTGTTCAGCGGTTTATTAATAGTGTTGGGATGGGCCCTTTCAAAGAACGGAATGGAGTCCACTTCCATCGTCATATACTTAGCTTCTTTCTTGATTGGCGGATATGCCAAAGCAAAAGAAGGAATAGAAGATACGATTGCCGACCGGGAATTGAATGTTGAGATGCTGATGATTTTTGCGGCCATCGGTTCTGCGGTCATCGGATACTGGACGGAAGGTGCCATATTGATTTTCATCTTCGCTTTAAGCGGTGCCCTTGAGACATACACGATGAATAAAAGCCATAAAGAAATTTCGGCACTTATGGACTTACAGCCTGAGGAAGCACTGCGCATCACTAACGGATATGAAGAAACCGTATCCGTTTCACAGCTGCATGTCGGAGATCTGATTTTAGTGAAACCAGGTGAGAGAGTTCCTTCAGATGGAAAAATCACGGACGGCCGTACCAATATCGATGAAGCTGCCATCACTGGTGAATCCATACCGGTCAGCAAATCATTGGATGATGAAGTATTTGCCGGAACGGTTAACCTCCGTGGTACGATTACCGTGGAAATCACCAAACCAGCAAGTGAAACATTATTTCAAAAAATAATCACTCTCGTTCAATCCGCACAAAGTGAAAAGTCCCCTTCCCAGCTGTTCATTGAACGGTTTGAAGGTACTTATGTAAAAGTGGTATTGACCGTTGTCGGCTTGATGATGTTCGTACCCCATTTCATATTGGGGTGGAGCTGGACCGAAACATTCTACAGGGCGATGATCCTGCTCGTTGTCGCTTCACCTTGTGCACTTGTGGCTTCTATTATGCCAGCAACGCTATCTGCCATTTCAAATGGTGCTCGTCATGGCATTTTATTTAAAGGCGGCATCCATCTTGAGAATCTAGGTAACCTGCAGGCAATTGCTTTAGATAAAACAGGTACATTAACAAAAGGAAAACCCGAGGTAACGGATGTCATTATCCGCGAAGATTTAAACGAAGATGATTTCTTATTTCATATTGCATCTGTTGAAAATTATTCAAACCACCCTTTGGCAACATCGATCGTCCGTTATGCCAAAACGAAATTGCAAAGAGACATCATTAAACCGGATAACATGGAAGATATCTCAGGCAATGGGGTTCAAGCATACATCAATGGCGTGCTTTGGAAAGTCGGAAAAGCTGATTTCGTCGGTCGCAGTGAAGCAGAACGATTCCAAAATGGCATTGCACTGACATTGGCTGAACAAGGCAAGACAATCGTTTATGCAAAGGATGATCAAGGGATTGCCGGTATTCTCACTTTGAAAGATGTCGTGCGTGAAGAAACCATTATAGCCATCGAAGCTTTGAAAAAGGAGGGCATCCATACCGTCATGCTGACAGGCGATGGTGAAAAAACGGCTAAAGCGATTGCGTCGGAGAGCCATATAGATGCATATATTGCCGAATGCCTGCCAGAAACCAAAGTGACTGAAGTGAAAAGGCTAAAAGAACATTTTGGCACTGTAGCAATGGTTGGGGATGGCATCAATGATGCACCTGCACTAGCAACGGCATCTGTGGGAATTGCAATGGGTGAAGGCACGGATGTTGCCTTGGAGACAGCGGATGTTGTTCTGATGAAGAATGACTTGCCGCGCATCGCGGAGGCAGTCAAATTATCCAAGAAGATGAATCGAATCATCAAACAAAACGTCATCTTTTCAATTTCGGTCATCATGATCCTGATTGCATCCAATTTCCTTCAATTCCTTGACCTTCCATACGGCGTCATTGGACATGAAGGAAGCACAATTCTCGTTATACTGAACAGCTTAAGACTTTTGAGAAACTAAACATGAAAAAGGAGCCCTCCAAGGCTCCCTTTTTTTATGATCGTTTCAATTTAGTGATATCCGTTCTTACCATTTGCAGAACCTGATGTTTTATGGTTAGAACCTTTATTTTTTCCTTTTTGCTTTGTGCTGCCATCCTTTTTACTCATGAAAGAACTCCTCCTCATCAAAAGTTGTTATTTCTTGAATAGTATCTGCATCATGATAGTCCGCTATTACGGGAACTCCAGGAAGCTCATGCACATTCTGGTTTTTGCCTTTCACTTATGAGCGCATTTATTTCCCCGCCCAGTATGATGATGAGCCCTGATAAATAAAACCAGACCATTAATACGATGATCCCTCCAAGGCTCCCATATGTTGCGGAATAATTAGCGAACTTCTCCACATAAAAAGAAAACAAAAAGGAAACAAGACTCCATCCTGCCGTTGCAAAGATAGCACCGGGCAGTACGGTTATGCATTTTTGCTTTATGTTGGGGGCAATCCAATAAAGGATCGTGAACACAATTAAAAATACAAGCGTACTTATTACCCAGCGAAGCTGGTTCCAAATCATAAGAAATTCATCGGATTGTCCAATTTCGGCAAATAGGAATACTCCGATCTGTTTTCCGAATACCGGCAGCAATAAAACGACAATAAAAACAAAAATCATCGCTAATGTGAGCAGAATCGACATTCCCCGGGAAATAAAGAAAGTTCGACTTTCTTTTACATCATATGCATGGTTAAATGCTTTAATGATTGCATTCATCCCATTCGATGCCGACCATATCGTTCCGATGACACCAAACGACAATAAAGTCCCATTCGCTTCCATTACTTCAGATAGGTTGGCCTCAATGATTTTCATCGAATCGTCAGGCGCATATGTACGGACGGTATTTAATATATCTTCTTGGGAAAATGGCAGATAGGCCAATAAGGTGAATAAAAAAATAAGTAACGGAAACAAGGAAAGTAAGAAGAAATAAGACAGCTGTGCGGCAAGCCCCGACACATCATCCATCTGTAACCGTTTTATGAAAGTCTTGAAGAATGAGCCTTTCAGCCATTCTTTTTTATTGGCCATACCTCCACCCCATTTTCTAATTTAAGGAAATCCGTTCATGGTGACTTGAAGATGACTCATCTTGCTCTGCAGCAAAAACTTCCTTCGTCTCCATCACCACTTGGGCAACTTGCGATGGAATATCTTTCATTTCCTCCACCTTTTGGGAAATGAAGGATACATCATCGGAAATTTTTTCAACAGTGGAACGGACCTTGGATGATGTTTCACGTACTTGTGTAAGCACCCCATTGGGATTCTTCACGAATTCCTTCATATTACTCATGCAGCTTTTACTGTTTTCCAATACTGAATTACGCGTATCCTTGTCAAAAAGGCTTATCGCCGCCCCTGCTAACGCACCAATAAAGACCGCTTGCATAAATTTACTTTTCTTGACACACTTATATTCTTCTCGAATGTTGCTCATATATTCTCCTCCTCGTCATATATTAGTTGATGGATAATGGTAGCTATCTCCATTATACAATGTTTAAAAAAGTTTTTTCCTATCTTTTCCCAAACTCCCTCAGTTTAAAACGTGGAGATGACCAAGTAATTGGGGATCAAGCTTCGTAATATTCATTGACTTCCAGCGGTAATCATGCAAAGATGAAAATAATTTAGGAACGTATGAAAGGATGAGGGAAATGGATTTAACGCAAAACACAGCCGAAAGTGTCGAGTTTATGATCGAAGCAATCAAGGATAAATTAAAAGTGATGAACTTCGGTGCAATAAAATCAACCCATTTTGATATCGAAATGTACGAAGAGCTGCACGATATTTATTCAATGGTGATGAAAAAAACGAATTTCAGTGTCCGTGAAATGGAAGCAATCGCCGAAGAACTTGGAAGACTGCGTAATAAGTAACATTCAAATCCTCCCGTACCGGTGAGGATTTTTTTCATTTTTAAAATAATTCTGATACATTTGATATAGAAATTGAAAACTGACAGGAGTTGTAAGCATGGTAGAAAGAAGAACACCCATCAGTATTGCAGAAGCAGTGGAAAAAGTGATGAAGCATAAATTAATAGGACATGCGGAACTGATTCCACTCAAGGAAAGCCAAGACCGTTTTTTGGCTCAAGATATTGTAGCTACAAATGATGTTCCGCATTTTAACCGCTCTCCATACGATGGATTCGCCCTCAGGTCCAAGGATACGGCAGAGGGTTCCATAAATAACCCTCTTGAGTTCGAAGTGGTTGAAGAACTGGCTGCGGGGATGGTACCGACTGTCCCTGTACAAAAAAATCAAGTGGCGAGAATCATGACTGGCGCTCAGATGCCAGCTGAGTGTGATGCCGTAATCATGCTCGAGCTAACAAAGGAATTCGAAAAGGACGGAAAGAAGTACATATCATTTAAACGCTCACTTAAGGAAGGCGAAAACGTTTCTTTTCAAGGAGAGGATGCAAAGAAAGGCGATGTTCTTGTAAAAAAAGGAACAACGATCAATCCAGGGATCATCGGCTTGCTGGCAACATTCGGATATGCCGAAGTCCCAGTTGCCAAGAAACCTGTCGTCGGATTATTCGCTACAGGCTCGGAACTTCTTGATGTTAACGAACCGTTGCAGCCCGGGAAAATCCGTAATAGCAATTCACATGCCATCTCCGCCCAAATTCGGAGGGCCGGAGGAGAAGTCCGCTTTTATGGAAAGCTTAAGGACGAATTCGAATTAAGTTACGAGGCCATTTCAACTGCCTTGGAGGAAGTGGATTTGCTCATTACAACTGGAGGGGTTTCTGTCGGTGATTTTGACCTTCTCCCGGATATTTATCAAAAAATGGGTGCTGAAGTCTTATTCAACAAAGTGGCCATGCGCCCCGGCAGCGTGACGACTGTAGCGGTATATAATAACAAATTTTTATTCGGTTTATCCGGCAATCCTTCCGCCAGTTATGTTGGCTTTGAACTATTTGCAAGACCGATCATCCGCACCATGCTATTTTCGGAACATCCGCATTTACGAAAAGAGACGGCCCAATTGGCAGAAGACTTCTTAAAGCCCAATCCATTCTCACGTCTGCTTCGGACCCGATTATTTTACGAATCAGGCCAGTTGAAGGTAATTCCTAGCGGTGTGGATAAATCCAATATTACAACAAGCTTGGCAGGTGCCAATTCACTGACCGTCTTACCTGGGGGGACCCGTGGTTTCCAAACGGGAGATTTCGTGGACATCCTGCTCCTCGATGACCAGGAAGGATGCAAATGGCCTTGGTGAAGCCTTTTATTTTTCAGGTGGTTGGCTACCAAAATAGAGGAAAAACGACCTTCATAACGAATATTATCGAAAAGCTTCGCAAAGCCAAATTAGAGACAGCCGTTTTAAAACATCATGGACATGGCGGAAAACCGTATGTTAACGGTATGAAGGATTCCAATAAACACTTTCAGGCTGGGGCGGCAGCTTCACTTGTTGAAGGTGATGGAACAATCGAGCTGCTCGGGAATTTCAAGGGTGAAGCCCCTATAACTGAGCTGATTCAATTACTGTGTCTATTTCTCCCTGATGTGATTTTAATTGAGGGTTATAAGCAAGAGGACTTTCCTAAGGTCATTTTAATCAAGGAAGAAAGTGACCTCGTGTTATTGGAACGGCTTACTAATGTCAAAGCAGCAGTGGCTTGGCCAGAATGTCTGGAACGAACCAGGAATCATGCTTCAGTTCCCGTATTCCCTTTGGATTCAGATTCATTCATTACATGGTTTTTAGAACAAATATGAAGGAGGGCACAATGTTCATTCAATTTCCCATAGAAAAACGCCGCAAGATGATCGAAAGTATCCAAGAATATGTGTATCAGGAACATGGCAAGGAAATCGGAGAAATCGCTGCTGAAAATCACTTGCAGTTCATTTTCGAAAATATTGCTCCATTTATTTATAATGAAGGTATCAAAGATGCTAAAAAAGTCATTGAGGACAGATTAGGAAATATCGAAGAAGATTTGTATTCATTGGAACGGCCAATTGATTAAAATGAAAAACAGCATCATAATCGATGCTGTTTTTTCATTTTCATTGTTCGGTCAGAATAAGCGGACCGTTTTTCGTAATGGCAATCGTATGCTCATATTGAGCTGAGTATTTCCCATCTGCAGTGGATGCCGTCCATCCATTCGGATCACGGCTTGCTTTATATGTACCTACGTTTACCATTGGCTCGATGGTGAATACCATGCCTTCCTTAAGACGCGGACCTTTATTCGGCAGTCCATAATGCGGAACCTGCGGTTCTTCATGAATGACACTTCCTATCCCGTGCCCAATAAAATCACGAACGACAGAGAAGCCTTCCGCCTCGACATATGTTTGTATGGCATGACCAATATCTCCAATCCGATTGCCTTCCACACACACTTCAATCGCCTTATATAAAGATTCCTTCGTCACATGAACCAAATGCTCGGTTTCCTTTGAAACCTTACCGACCGTATACGTCCAGGCAGAATCGGCAAGGGCCCCGTTATAATTGACGACCATATCAATCGTTACGATATCTCCATTTTTCAAAGGGGTCTTACGAGGGAAACCATGACAGATTTCTTCATTTATGCTGGCACATGTCGCATACTCATACCCTTTGTAACCCTTTTGTTCCGGCTTCGCACCATGTTTTTTTAAGAATCCTTCAACAAATTCTTCTATTTCCCATGTTGTCACCCCAGGTACAATCAACTTAGCAATCTCCCTATGACAAGCTGCCAAAATTTTACCTGATTCATGCATCGCTTGAATTTCACGTGCAGATTTTAATACGATCAATTGTGACACTTCCTTTTTTATTCGTCTCTCCTTTTATTTTACTGCAAAGATGAAAGTATATGAATCCTTTAAAATGAAAAATCCCGGCAGCTGCCGGGATTTTTCATTATTTCAATAGATTGAGCGATTCCCGATTAAATGCCGGAAGATCTTCAGGTGTCCTGCTGGTTACAAGCTGGTTGCCGCAAACAACAACCTCCTTGTCCAAATATGTTGCACCTGCATATTCCATATCGACTTTAATTGATGTATATCCTGTTGCATGGCGTCCTTCAAGTGTTTTGGCTGTAATCAGCAACTGCGGTCCATGACAGATCGCAAATACAGGCTTCTTATCATCCATGAACGATTTGGCGAAAGATACGAAGCGTTCGTCAGCACGCAGCTGGTCAGGCGAGAACCCACCGGGGATGAATAATGCATCGAAATTTTCCGGTTTCACTGAGTCGATGCTCTCATCAATCTCAACTTCTACCTCCCCTTGTTTCCCTTTAACAGTTTTCCCTTTTATCATTTCAATCGTCGTTACCGTATGGCCGGCTTCTTCAAATGCCTTTGCCGGTTCACTATACTCCGAGTCCTCAAACATATTCGTTACTACACATGCGATATTTTTACCCATAATAATTCATCTCCTCAATTTTTGATCGAATGAACATACTTTGCACTTTATTTATGTTCCCTCTGCCACCATAAATAAAACACATAATTAATGTTAGTGCTAAATTTCATTAGCCTATCCCCAAAGCAAATCAATGTTTAGGATACTGACCAACAACGTGTATCGCATTGATGATTCTTTTATTGATCCATTTCCTGTTTTCTTCTGTATTCAAATTTCCAAATATCCTTTTCCGCCCTTCTTCCGTGGTTACATAGTAATTAGGCAGGTTATTCAATGATAATGTGATGATGTCATTTTTACATTTACCGCATGAACAAAATGTTTGGTATTCCATACCTGACATTAAAACCTGCACCCAAGTCACAACGATTTCTTCCATCACATTTGTATATTCTCTTTCCATATAATCTCCTTAAAAAAGAAAAACCTGTCCATTCCTGACAGGTTTTCACTCATTTATCGCTGTCCGTGGAACAATTAGGATTTCAACTCTCCGGTTTTTCGACCTTCCTTTTTTCGTTTCATTGGAAGCAACCGGCTTGAATTCCCCATGTCCTTTAGCGCTGAACATTTCGGGATCCAACTCTTTATTTTCGAGGAGAAGTTTCATAAAATTCACGGATCGCATCACGCTCAGATCCCAGTTGGATTCATACTGGTAATTCTTTATAGGAATATTATCTGTATGTCCGCTTACGATAATGTTTCTGGGTAAATCCATGATTAGCAAATCCGAGATTTCCTTAGCGATTTTTCGGTTTTCACTTCTCACCTCAGCCACACCCGATTCGAACAGCACGTTTTCCCTAATTGAAATCAACATGCCTTCATCCGTTAGGTTCGTTCCCAATTTATTCGTTAAATCATTCTTTTGTATGTAGGCATTTACACGCTCCTGAACTTCCGTAAGTTCTTCTTGCTCGTTTTTCCCTAGCTTCTCAAGATCTTCCGCACCTGTTCTTTGCTCTGGTGACGTTGGCTCATTGCTGGGGGAATCACTTGGAAAATCCATAAAACCCGTTCCGCTTGTAAAAACCTGGTTAAATACATTGGACAACTGCTGGAACCTTACTGCATCAACCGAACTTGAAGCGAACAAGACGATAAAAAGCGCGAGAAGCAATGTTAAGATATCGGCGTAGGGAACCAGCCATGATTCATCGATATGCTCTTCATGCCTTTGTTTCTTTTTGCGCCTAGCCATCTTCTCTCACATCGCCTTCTAACCACTTTTTACGATCTCCAGCAGGCAAATATGATGTTAATTTCTGTTCAATCGTTCGCGGCGCTTCCCCTTCGATGATCGATAAAATACCTTCTATCATCATTTCTTTGATTCGAACTTCCTGCTGCGACTTCCGTTTTAGCTTATTGGCAAATGGATGCCATAAAACATACCCCGTGTAAATACCCATCAAGGTTGCGACGAACGCGGCAGATATGGCATGTCCCAAAGCCTCCGTGTCGGCCATATTACCCAATGCAGCTATCAGCCCGATTACCGCACCCAATACACCCAGCGTCGGTGCGTATGTACCGGCTTGACTGAAAATCGCTGCCGCGCTTAGATGACGTTCTTCCATCGCATCTATTTCCTCTGCTAAAATATCACGAATATAATCGGCACTTTGACCTTCGACTGCAAGATTCAAGCCATTTTTCAAAAAAGTATTATCCACCTGATCCGAAATGCTTTCCAATGCCAATAAGCCTTCTTTCCTGGCAATGACCGCCCATTCAGAAAAGGTTTTTATTAAATCTTCAGGCTTTGTCAATTTTTGTTCAAAGAATAAAATCTTGAATATTTTTGGTAGTCTTTTTAATTCCGACAAAGGGAAAGCCGTTACGACAGCAGCTATCGTCCCTACAATAATGATCAAAATAGCCGCCGGGTTTATCAGCGCCGTTACACTAACGCCTTTCAACACCATTCCGACCAAGATGGCCACGATACCCAGAACTACGCCCAAAACTGATGTTATATCCATAATACTCACCCATTCATTTAAAGTCTCGTCTCCTCCTTATATCGGATGAAGTTCAAAAAAAGTGAGGATTATTTTACTATTCGATTTCAATTTTCACTAAATCATCACAAAATCCACCAACTTTATTGCCTTGATGAGCTTAACCAACAGCACATTTCAATATTTTGGGTACAATATCCTTTCAGAGCGGAATTACCAGCCTGTTTTGTACGAAATTATCTCAATCCGTCTGGAATATGCGCATTTACTCGTGAGTTTCAGCATTTTACTCGTGATTTGGCGGTTCACTCGTGAGTTTCGCGCTTTTACTCGTGAGTTTCAGCATTTTACTCGTGAGTTTTCCGCTTTTACTCGTGAATTCCAGCATTTTACTCGTGAGTTTCGCACTTTTACTGGTGAATTCCGCTTAACGCCAAAAGGACAAAGCCTGTCAGCTTTGTCCCTGTTTTTGTTTCCCGTGGTTTCTTCCGGCCAGCCATTTTATGATGGGTGATAGAAAAAATAAAATGAATAAGATCCTGAATAAATGAAAGCTTGTGACAACGGATAAATCCACATGCACAGACATGGCTGTGACTGCCATTTCGGCGACGCCGCCTGGCGCCATGCTCAAAAATAATTCGTTCGCCTGTAAAGATAGGATTGGGGCAAACTGAATGGAAAGATAATAGCAAAATCCAATCAATAGGACATTACTGACGAATACGGCCCCGAACATCTTTCTGAAAAGTCGGGGGTTATCAACCTTCAGTGTGTAGCCTAAATGTGCGCCGATCAACAATTGCGATAAGTTCAACCAAAAGTCAGGAATCTGCGGTGCACCTGGGCCTGCTAAATTGAATAGTGCTGCGGCCATGAGAGGTCCTAGCAAAAAAGGGAGCGGAAAATTGGCTTTCTTTGTGATGAAGATGAATATCAGCAATGTTACCAACATCATGATGGCTAATTTCCCATCATATTCAAATAAGAAAAACGGCCGCTCCGATACGGCCATTACCGCACCTGATTCAACTGACATTACATGGGTCACAATCCAAGGAACAATGGATATCACAAGGATGACCCGCAGTGTTTGCATGAAACCTACAACCGTTTCATCACTATCCTTCATTTCCTCACTTAAGACCACCATCTGGGAAAGGCCTCCCGGAAAACTGCCAAGCATCGATGTGCTCAAGGATAAGTTCATTCGCTTTCTGACAAACCATCCAGTCAACACTGTAAATGAAATGATTGCAATTGTCGTAAAAAGCATAACAGGCAGATATTCAATCATCTCATTTAGCGATTGTTTCGTGAATGAACTGCCCAGTTGTAAACCTAGAATGACCAATCCAGTACTTCTAAAGGTTTTAGACCAATACAAGTACTTCCTTAACTTCACTTTAGTAATCATCACGACGAATAATGGTCCAAGCATCCATGGCAGGTATATTCCAAGGCTATCAAACGCATAACCACCCAGGAAAGCTAGAAAAGCTGTAAAGATGACTCTAAAACTCTTACTCTCGATTAAATTTACACTCACAAAATTACCTTCTTTATATAAGCGGATTTTCATCTTAATCTTAACATAAAATAGGCGGATTCAAAGCTGCATCCACGCTTGTTTTCAACATTCCATTGTCAGGATGCCAATTGGACATTTGCCGTTCTTGGGGCGCCTCCCTCACCAGTGCATTTTTATATTTCATCATGTTTTCGCTCTATGAAAGGAACAGCACGTGACTTCCACTATTTACTAGATTTCCCACCCCCACAAATTCGCTATAAAAGGTAGAATGAGTATATAGGGGTCAAACTCTTATGGAGGGGTGACTAGATGTTATCAAATACAGAAATAGGCATTGACTTAGGAACTGCAAATACGCTAGTTTACAGTAAAAATAAAGGAATCGTATTTAATGAGCCATCTGTGGTGGCCATTGATATAGAGACTAATAAAGTATTGGCAGTCGGTGTGGATGCAAAAAACATGATCGGGAAAACACCTGGAAATATTGTGGCAATCCGTCCGCTTAAGGATGGTGTCATTGCGGACTTTGATGTGACCGCGCAAATGCTTCGGGAAATCATGAAAAAAGCAAGTAAGGCCCTAGGATTATCGATTCGCAAACCTAGTGTAGTGGTTTGCACACCATCAGGTTCCACATCAGTTGAGAGAAGGGCCATTCAGGATGCAGTCAAAAGCTGCGGAGCGAAACAGGTCCACCTTATCGAGGAACCAGTAGCAGCAGCAATAGGTGCGGGCTTGCCTGTCGAAGAGCCAGTTGCCAATGTCATCGTTGATATCGGCGGCGGAACGACTGAGGTCGCAATCATTTCTTATGGCGGCGTCGTTTCTTGCAATTCAATCAGAATTGGCGGAGATCAATTGGATGAAGATATCAGCCAGTATGTCAGAAAAAAACATAATGTGCTGATTGGGGAAAGAACAGCCGAGGAAATAAAAAAAGAAATCGGCTACGCACTCGTTGAACATTCCGTGATCACCATGGAAGTCAGGGGCCGCGATCTTGTAACGGGTCTTCCAAAGCCGATTACAATATCATCCACTGACGTCCAGGAAGCCATCCAGGAATCGCTTCTCCATATACTGGAAGCAATCAGGGCCACTTTGGAAGATTGTCCTCCTGAATTGAGCGGGGATATCGTCGATCAAGGTGTCATCTTATCCGGCGGGGGTGCACTTCTCAACGGGGTACAAGAATGGCTGACGAATGAAATCGTCGTCCCAGTCCAACTTGCAGATAACCCGCTTGAATCCGTTGCCATCGGAACCGGGCTTTCACTTGAGGTCATTCACAAATTACAAAAAGCCGTATACTAAAAAATTGAGGAAACCCCGACTTGGGGTTTCTTTTTTTTCCTTTCAGGCCTCCCCCATTTGCAGACAGCAACTTCCACGTTAAATAACTTCCCTGAAATATTTTACCTCGTTTGCGTAGAGAATAAGGAAAAGGTTTTTTTACTGTTTGGATAGGAATAACCTGCAGAACTAAATGCATGCAATGTTACATAACTTGTGTTATAATCTAATTATGTTACATTGGCAAGAGGAGAAGATCTATGGAATATGTAGAAGCCTTTAAGGATATCAATCAAATCAGCAAAATAAAAACATACTTACGCTCTCACTCCAGTCGGGATTATTTATTGTTTGTACTCGGCATCAATACAGGTATGAAGATAAATGAAATGCTCGAAATCACCGTCGCCAGCGTTCTGGATGAAACGGGCAAAATAAAGGAGTTCTATGAGCAGCGTACGGAAAATGACGAAGTAAACCAAATTTATTTGAACCTGAAAGTCCGTACCGCCTTACAAGAATACCTTAAAGGCTCAAAGGTTATCGAAGGTCAATTTTTATTTCTTTCCCCTAAGACAAAAAAGCCGATCACACGTCAACAGGCTCACCGAATCATCCATGATGCTGTGGAAGGTGCAGGCCTGACCGGCAAGTTCGGAGCAAGTTCGATGCGTAAAACTTTTGGCTACCATGCCTATAAACAAGGAGTGTCACTGGCATTGATACAGAAGCATTACCATCATTCCAGTCCATCGGAGACATTAAAATACATCGGCATATCGAAGGAGAAGAAATTCAAGACGAATATTGACGTTAACTTATAAACATTCTGCTATCTTCTATTAACTCTAACCAACATTTTAAGGAGGAATTCCAGTGAGAATTAGAGAAAGTGAACTTCCTGGTATTGGCCAAAAATTTGAAATCATAACGAGAAATGATGAAAAGTTAGTAATCGTCATTCATGATGACGGCCGTCGGGAATTATACCATTTTGATAATGAACATGAGGACGTCATATCGAGCATCACCCTTAACGATCAGGAATCACGGCAAATGGCTTCCATCATAGGCGGCATGGTTTATAAACCGCAAGCACTTGAAACGATTGAAATGTCATTGGGTGACTTGGTGATTGAATGGTTCAAAGTCGAACCAGGTTCAAAGGCCATCAATCAAACGATCGGTGCGATTGATATCAGGAGCAATTATAACGTGACCGTCATCGCCCATTCTAAAAAAGGAAAAAAACAACTGAATAATCCTGGTCCTGACTCCATCATCGAAACAGGCGACACCCTTGTGATATCCGGTGAAAGAAAAGATATCCGAAACCTCACAAGAGAATTATTGACCGACGAAAGGAGTGACTAAGCTCATATGGACCATTTAGTCTTTGAAGTGGGAACTGCCCTACTTCTAGTGGCATTAGCCGCTCTCGTAGCAGGTAAATTCAAAATATCGAATGTTCCACTATTAATTATCATCGGGATGCTCGTTGGCCCCCATGCCCCGCACTTCGGATTAATTGACCTGCGTTTCATCGAAAGCGATGAAATCATAGCATTCCTCGGTCGGGTTGGTATATTATTCCTTCTGTTTTACCTAGGGCTTGAATTTTCCGTCAAAAAGCTCATGAAATCCGGAAAAAATATCGTGACAGGCGGAACCTATTACATTTTAATCAACGTGGGAATGGCCTTGCTTTACGGTTTCCTGCTCGGTCTTCCATTGAAAGAGGTTCTGATATTAACCGGTATCATCAGTTTTTCTTCAAGTGCCATTGTGGCAAAGGTGCTTGTGGACCTTAAAAGGACCGGTAACAATGAAACGGAGCTAATCCTTGGCATCATCATGTTTGAAGATATCTTCCTCGCTGTTTATTTATCAGTCGTATCCGGATTGGTATTAAGCTCTTCTGGTTCCGTTTGGGGAACATTACTTTCTACATTTATCGCGATTGGGTATATGCTGATATTTTTCGTTATCGCCCGGAAAGCATCTGGGGTCCTTAACAAATTATTCAATATATCCTCCGATGAGATTTTTATCATCGTCGTGTTCGCATTACTATTCTTCATTGCCGGTTTCTCGGAAACGATTCATGTTGCGGAAGCCATTGGTGCATTACTGCTCGGCCTAGTCTTTTCTGAAACGGAACATAGCGACAGAATCGAGAAACTTGTCATTCCCTTTCGAGACTTCTTCGGGGCCATATTTTTCTTCAGCTTTGGCTTGAGTATCGATCCGACTACCCTTGGCGGAGCTGTCTGGATGGTTCTTGGTGCCGTCATCATCACCATAATCGGTAACTTTGCAGCTGGTATGATTGCCGGACGCAAATCCGGTTTATCTCACAGAGCTTCCGCAAACATCGGTTTAACGATCGTTTCACGCGGCGAATTCTCCATCATTTTAGCCAACTTAGGCATTGCCGGCGGTTTAATGCCTATACTAACCCCGTTTGCGGCACTTTATGTTTTAACCTTAGCGATTCTTGGGCCGATCCTTACCAAAGAATCCAAACACATCTATAATATCCTAAATAAAGTATTCAAATGGACCTCTCCGAAGGTTCAGAAGGAACAGGGAAAAGAAGTGCAATAGAGCAAAACGGCCAGACCGCAATGTCTGGCCGTTTTTCTGTTTACCTTAATAAATCACTTAATTAGCTATTATACTTGTTTTAAAGAGGGCATAAAATCATACCTAGCAGTAGTGTTGGCATTATTGATAGGCTTGAAGTATCGAAAGCTTATCAGTTAGTCGCTTGCTTTACGAATCTTCAATCCTGATTTTCCCGTGCATGATACTCGCCATTCCCCGACTTCTGCAATTTTTTTAAAAAAAGCATTGAAAAAAGAACTGGCTAAGGTTGGTCATCCTTGGCAGCCCTTTTCTTCACCTCTCCATCATTCCGGCATATTTGTCACAAGCTTTTACAAGTGCTCGGATTAGGGCTTTCAATTTCTTTTCTTTTGAGGATTAACTTATATGAGCAGAGGGAAAAGAAGCAATAACCTAAGTAACTATTCAGGAGTGATGCCCAGATGAATAAGTCGATAAAATTTTCAAAGAAACTGATTAAAGAAATAAAGGAAGATCGTGTGACCGGACTGGCAGCAGAACAAGCTTATTACTATCTACTGGCACTATTCCCTTTGCTCATTTTACTGCTGTCCTTATTACCTTATCTGAACATCGATATTCAGACTGCCCTTGACACGATAAAAACCTTCATGCCTGCGGAAACGATGGAAGTCATCGAGAAAAATATCATTAACATATTATCTGAACGGAACGGAGGCTTACTGACTTTTGGTTTCCTTGGCACCATATGGTCCGCTTCCAATGGAATGAATGCGTTCATCCATTCCATGAATATCGCCTATGATGTTGAAGAAACAAGGAATTTCATTAAAGCCCGCTTCATTTCCATTGCATTGACATTAGGACTGGTTGTGGCATTCATCGTCATGTTGGGTCTCCCCGTTTTCGGAAAAGTGATCATCGATTTATTACAGCAAGTCATTCCGATCCCTGAAGAAACGCAAATAATATTCAGCTTTTTACGGTGGGTTATCGCGGTTGTGGTCATATCACTTGTCCTGACCTTTTTATATCGCTTTGCACCGAATAAAAGTTTTCCCATTAAACATGTCATCCCTGGGGCAGTTACCGCAACTGTACTTTGGCTAGGAATATCACTTGGATTTTCATTCTATGTCAGTAATTTTGCCAACTATTCTTCCACTTACGGCAGTTTAGGAGGCGTCATCATCTTGATGCTATGGCTGTATTTGAGTGGTCTGATTTTTGTGATCGGCGGAGAAATCAATGCAATTCTTCATCGCCAAAATTCCATTCCAAAAAAATCCTCCCGCACGATCGTCCATCCTGTCCCGCTTAAAAGATAAAATCATGAATTACGACAAAAGATAGAAAAGCGGCTGTCCCATTCGGACAGCCGCTTTCGTATTCATCCTTTATTGACAAACTCTTCATATCTTTCATCATAGGCCAGCCATGCAGCGTATTTCCGCTTCATGTATTTTTCCGCTTCCACAAATGTATCGAATGTTTTTTTCTGTTGTTTTCCGTTGATTTCAACAATCCATTGCTCTTCTTCATCTTCATAGATGAATATGTCATGTTTGTCTCTCGTTGAATATAGGCAGCCCTCTGGGGATTCCTTTACATTCAGTTGATTCTTATGTGCGTCTCGTTTAAGGGGCTCGGCAAAGAAGGTCTTTTCGACATATTGGCTATACGCCTTTTCGGACATGGTACAACCTGCCGCTTTTTGGTGGCCGCCTCCATCGTACTTGCCAGCAACTTCAGAAACATCAATATCGTCGTGAATTGTCCGGAAGCTGATTCTTTTACTTCCAACCATCAGGATCGCTATATAATCAAGATGCGAGAACTCTTTCGACAGTTCATTACCCAATTCTGAGTGATATGACTCTGCATGGACCACACCAGCTGTATGGGGACCGACCGTAGCCTGATAGACTTCTCTTTTTTTCCTGTTTATGTACCGATCTACCCGACTCTCTTCAACATTCAGAAGGGTTTGCTCCACTTCGTCAAAAGTAAAACTTTCAGCCGTAGACAGCTTATTTGCAATTTTCATTTCGAATTCCTCTATCGGAATCATGAAAAACAGGTCATTCAATCGTTTTGCCGTTGTATTTTTATTGACTTCCCATTCCCAAGTATCGTATTGTCGGACCAATTCAACGAATTCAGCGACAATGCTTGAAGGTTCCAGGTATTTATTTTCAACTGCATACTGATAGAATAATGATGTCGCTGCCGTCTGTTTACCATCTTCCTGTTCGACAGTTACAGATGCCCAATCATGTTCGTTCAAATGCAATGCTGACTTATGATGATCGATCAGCAGCGCTTTGCCTCCATCTTCCACAAACTGAGTAATCATTTTTTCGTTATCTTCATCAACCGATAGATCAGTAACGATCAATGTATCTTCAAGCTTGGCCTGCTCAAGAAATGCTCCTACGTTCTGATTAAGGCGACCAATTGAATTATAACTTACCACTACTTCTTCTCCGAAGGCCAGCTTAGCTATAATGCCGCAGCCGACTCCATCTAAATCATTATGTGTAAAGAGATGGTACACACAAACCCCTCCTAGTAACTAATAAATTTACTTTTCCCTAAAGACATGAATTTCAATTGCAATCTTTACAATTGTAGCATAATCATATCCGCATATTTTATCATGCTTCCATTACGTGATGCTTTTGTTCGTTTTTTTTTTCGAAAAATCCCCTGATGATTCTTTATTTTCCATAATTTATAACGTCCATTACTTTGAAATCGAGATTTTTCCATTGAAGAGGTTGCTGTGAGTGGTGAAGATCAGCATTCACTAATCGATCAAATGGCTAGGAATTTTACGAACTTTGAAGAATTGCTTAATGGTTTAAAAAGCCAGACCCAATCCGACAAATGATCCGGTACATCAAAAAAAGCCGCAGGGACGTTATTCCCTGCGGCTTCCTTATACCAAATCACTGTTCAATCAATTTTCCAAGGTTGGCCATTTCAATTGCACTAACGGCCGCTTCATAGCCTTTGTTACCTGATTTTGTTCCTGCACGTTCAATCGCTTGTTCAATATTTTCAGTTGTCAGCAAACCGAAGATAACCGGTACACCCGTTTCCAAGGAAACGGAAGCCATGCCTTTAGCCGCTTCATTACAGACATAATCATAATGTGAAGTGGCACCCCTGATTACCGTTCCAAGACCGATTACCGCATCATATTTACCTGTATTCACAAGTTTTTTTGCAATTAACGGTAGTTCAAAAGCACCCGGGACCCAAGCGATGTCAACATCATTCTCATCAACGCCATGACGCTTAAGGCCATCCAATGCCCCTCCTAAAAGCTTGCTTGTGATAAACTCATTAAATCTTCCTACCACGATACCGACTTTCAATCCTGATCCGATTAATTGTGCTTCAATAGTTTTCCCCATGTCCAATTCCTCCTAATTTTAAAAAACAATATAATTTTTTGTTCTGTAAGATGTAATTACTTAAATCCTCAAGCTTTCGGGATGTTCAGTTCAAGCTCCTGGTTCCCGATAGTATCATTTTGTTGAAGATACCTAATCAAATCGGCTATCGTAATGAACTTCAGGTTGAATTTATCAGCGATGACTTCTAAATCGGATACCCGGGCCATCGATCCATCTTCATTCATGATTTCACAAATGACACCAGCTGGAGCGGCACCGCATAACTTCGCCAAGTCCACCGATGCCTCTGTATGTCCCGCCCTCCTTAATACGCCGCCTTCTTTTGCGACTATCGGAAAAGTGTGACCAGGCCTTTGGAAATCTTCAGCGACCGAATCTTCATTAAGAAGCTCAAGGATGGTCAAGGACCTTTCAAAAGCACTGATTCCTGTAGAGGTGCTTTTATGATCGACACTTACCGTAAAAGCAGTGCCATGATGATCGGTATTTTTTCCAACCATAGGATGCAGTTTCAATTTCGCTGCCAGTTCTTCAGTGATGGTTGTACATATCAAACCACGTCCATGAGTCGCCATGAAATTAATCGCTTCCGGTGTCGCCTTTTCGGCCAGCACTACAAAATCCCCTTCATTTTCACGGTCTTCATCATCGGATACGATTACTACCTTGCCTGCCTTCAAATCTTCTATCGCTTCTTCTATTGTATGGAACATCATTACACCGCCCTTTTATTAGAATCCATGCTCTGCCAAAAACTCTAAATTCAGTCCTGGTTTTGGATTGCCATTTTTCATTTGATGTATTATATATTTCCCTATCATGTCGTTTTCGATGTTAACGATATCGCCAGCCGCTTTTTGTCCCAATATGGTGTCCTGATGAGTCAATGGAATCAGTGATACAGTCAATAGGTTCCTTTCGATCCCAAATATCGTCAAGCTCGTTCCATCAATGGCCACGGATCCTTTTGGAATGCAAAAGGCACTGAGCCCCTCTTCCAATTGGATTACATAATATACGGCATTTTCTTTCCGTTCTTTTTTTATGATCGTTCCGGTTCCGTCGATATGACCTGAAACAAAATGACCGCCAAACCTTCCCTGTGCACTCATGGCTCGTTCAAGATTCACAGGTGATCCCAATTTCAATGTCCGTATCGAGGAAGCTTTGACCGTTTCCGGCATCACGTCGACAGTAAACAAACTTTTAGTGAAAGACGTTACCGTTAAGCAGACCCCGTTTACTGAAATACTATCCCCCAGATGAACATCTTCAAGGATTTTTTCAGAACGAATCGATAACTCCATACTGCTTTTTCCTTTGTTCATGGAATGAACGGTACCGATATCCTCAATGATTCCCGTAAACATGTTTTTCCCCCTTTTATAAAATATAAAAAACCCCTTAGGATGACCTAAGGAGTTAGCAGGAGAAATGAGTGAAAAAAATTGTATACCTAAAAAGCCCAACATTTTCATTTTTGAAAAATTAGGCGTACGTATACACTTGGGTTCCACACGTCCTTCTCCCATCCAGACTTTACTGTCGGCTTTGGAATCTCACCAAATCCTGCCTTTAACAGGCTCGCGGGCTTAGAATTTCTTCATCACCGCCGGTTGGGATTTTCACCCGACCCCGAAGGACTAAAATAATATGAATCTTTGAATATTTTATCACCATAAAGTGAAGATGTAAAATTTCTAACCTTAAATGGTTCAATTGTTACAGAAACTTCCTCTCTTTATGGAAAAACGACCTCCAAAGTCCCCGATGTGCTCCAAAGAGGTTAATCAGGCTAAATATGTGGAATAGGGTTAGAGGATCACAATTCCTATAAGGAGGAAGCCTTATGCTTATTTCCATCATCAACTTGATTTTCTATCTGTTCGTCGTCACGATGAATTTTTTAGCTAATTACCTGCCATTGAACGGCCAGACATCAGGAGAGATTTCCGATAAACTTGATGTCCTTTTCACTCCTGCAGGATATGTATTTTCCATATGGGGCTTGATCTATTTCCTGCTCGCCATCTGGGTATTCAGGCAGTTTTTAAGCAAACACCAAAACAGCCCTGCCTATAAGGCATCCTTCCCTTGGTTCGCTTTAAGCTGTGTCTTGAATGGCGCTTGGCTTTTGGCTTGGCACTATGAGCACTTTTTGTTATCCGTATTCATTATCATTGCTCTTTTGGCTACTTTAATGGTCATTTATACTAACATAAAAAAAGTGGAGCACACGCCTTTCGACCTATTTCCGTTTTCCGTTTATACAGGCTGGGTAAGTGTTGCAACTATCGCTGACATTTCTTATTACCTCACGTATATCAAATGGGACGGTTTTGGGGTTTCCAGTTCAACCTGGACGATCGTCCTGCTGATTGCAGCAACAATCCTGGCTTTCGTCTTTGCAGGTAAAAACCGGGATTGGTGCTATCCTCTCGTATTCGTTTGGGCGTTCATAGGGATCGGGATACGAAATAGCTCCGCCTATCCGGTAATTACGGACATTTCTTATATCCTGGCTGTCATCACTTTTATCGTATCCATCACCATCTTCATTAAAAGTAGAAGGAATATGGTAGCCTAAAATGCTTGCTGAAGATCTTGCCAGACATCCTGCCAAGCTTCTAGGCCAACTGAGAGACGGACCAGCTGGTCACTGATGCCCATTTGTTTCCGTGAATCTTCAGGAACTGCAGAGTGCGTCATGGTAGCGGGATGCTGTATCAATGTTTCGGCATCCCCAAGACTTACGGCAATTTTGATTAGTTTCAATTTATTTAGGAATTCCTGTGCATCCTGTTTTGTGCCATGCAATTCGAAAGAGATAAGGCCGCCGCCATGTTTCATCTGTTTTTGCATTATATAATGATCCGGTGAAGCTTCATCACCTGGATAATATACCTTTTTCACTTTTGGATGTTTCTTAAGTTCATGAAAGATTTCCATTGCATTGGACGAATGACGGTCCATCCTGACAGGCAAGGTCTTTAACCCCCGCAATAGTAACCAGGCATCGAAAGGTGAAATGATTCCACCGATATCCTTCTGTGTAGTCCCTGCTACCTGATTCATGAATTCCTTCTTACCTACGACAAGTCCTGCAACGACATCCCCATGCCCGCAAAGATATTTCGTAGCGCTATGAAGGACGATATCACAGCCATACTCAAGCGGTCTCTGTAGATATGGCGTCGAAAACGTATTATCCACTACGACCGTCACATTATGTTCCTTCGCAACTTTCACCACCATCGGTAAATCAATCATTTTCATCGTCGGATTGATCGGGGTTTCTACATAGATGCAGGTCGTTTCCGGCCGAATCATTTTCCTTACCTGTTCTTCTGTATCCATCTCACAAAAATCATGAGTGATGCGGTATTTATTTTTCATAAGCTGCAGAAGGCCAAATGTACAACCATATAACCCCTGTGAGCATAGGATGTGGTCATCTGTTTTCGTTAACGCAAAAAGCACAGCTGAAACGGCGGCCATGCCTGAACCGAAAGCAAGGCCAGCTTCCCCGCCTTCCAAAGCGGCAATCTTTTCTTCAAGCACATGTACCGTTGGATTTCCAAGTCGTGAATATATATATCCATCTTCCATACCGGCGAAACGCCTCTCCCCTTGCTCGGCATTTTCGAAAGTGAATGTTGAGGTTTGAAATAAGGGTGTTGCCAAGCTTCCTAAATGCTTCTTCGAGTCATATCCTTCATGGATGACTGCCGTTTCAAACTTTTTATACTTTCCTGTCATACCGTCTCCTCCTAACCTATGTCTATTGCTATCATATGTCAAAAACCTATATAAAGGAAGCGTTTTCATTCATGGTCATCACCTATAAATGAACCCCTGAATTTAGTAAAGATGATATGATTTCCGTAGGGCAATAGATGAACAAGTTCAGATGGATTTACCCGGGCATTCGTAAAAAAGGGACAGCCGCCATGGCCGCCCCTTTTTCCGAATCATTCATCGACTACGATGTTTCCACCATAGAAGGTTACTCTCGTTAATGGCAGCTCTAGTTCACGAGCCATTTTTTTCAACTCTCGCTCTTCTCTTTCCGTTACGATTGAAATGACAGTGCCATCTGCACCTGCACGCCCAGTTCTACCCGATCTATGGATATATTGTTCGATGTTGTCAGCCATATCAATATGAACGACCGCAGTAAGGCCTTTTATATCTAGCCCCCTTGCCGCTACATCCGTTGCTATCAGCATCGGGGATTTTCCTGAACGAAGCTTGCGCAGCGCTTTCTCCCTGTCGACTTTATTGGATTCGCCGTGAAGCACGCCCATTTCAATACCTTTATAGCTCAGCTTTTCATGTAAGACGCTCAGCTCTGCTATATCATTCAGGAAGGCAAGGGCCTTCACATCTTTAAGTCTTGTGATTTTCTCTAGAATCTTGGACTTTTCCCGTCTCTCAACAACAAAGTAAAGATGGTCCACCTTTGATTCCATTTTTTCATGCTTATCAACCTTGATCATTTCGGGTTCATTCATGAATCCCCTGGCCGCTTTTTCCGTTTCCTCCGGCAGGGTCGCTGAAAACACCATGATTTGCCGGTCTTTTAGCGTTGTTTTGATAATATTATTTATCGTTCCCATATGCTCCGGAGTGATCAATTGGTCACCTTCATCAAGTACTATCGTCTTAACTTCGTGCATTTTCAATTTCTTTTGGGCAATCAATTCGTAAATCCGTCCCGGTGTTCCAGCAATCACCTGTGGACGCTTCTTCAGTTTGTCCAATTGCCTTTTCACATTTGCACCGCCGATGAATGCTGCGCCCGTAATGCCGCTTCCCTCTGACCAAATGCGAATTTCTTCATTGATTTGCATGACCAGTTCTCGTGATGATGCCAAAATCAAAGCTTGGTGCGATTTTTTTTCAGGATCTATCTTTTCCAGCAATGGCAGTAAATATGCTAATGTTTTCCCTGTACCTGTCGGTGATTCGGCCATGATATCTTTTCCCTCGACAATCACGGGAATTGCTTTCGTTTGAATCGGGGTAAGTTGTCCGAATCCGGACTTTTTCCAGACCTCTTGTATATATGGTTTTCTATCGTTTATTAATGCGGGTAATTCGCTCATATCGTTCTCCTTTAATATAAAACTTTTCCTATCTTTCATAGTACCATTTATTCTTGTCCAGTAGCCAACGGAATGCGAATTGTAACCGTCGTCCCTTTGTTTATCTCACTTTCAAAATCCATTTCCCCCTGAAGGCGATGAACGATCTTCCGGCAAATTGCAAGCCCGATCCCTGTGCCCTTTTCCTTCGTTGAGTAAAAAGGCTCACCAATCCGTTCAAGACGCTCGGGCCCCATTCCCATGCCATTATCACTCACGCTGACTACAGCTTGTCCATCGATGATTTGCAGTGAAATTTCAATTTCGCCATTATCCTTTATCGCTTCAATGCTGTTCTTTATGATATTGATTACCAACTGTTTAAGTTCAATTGAATCAGCCATAATATAAATCGGTTCGGCAGTTTTAACCCTGAATCCCATTTCGATATTATTCAAATTCGTTTCTGCCTTCATCAATGTGAAAACCTGCTGTAAACAGTCGGCAAGATCGATCCTGCGAAATGCGACATCCTGTTTCTTCCCGAGAACCAAAAGTTCGCTTGAGATAATATTGATTCGGTCAATTTCCTTCAACATGATATCGGAATGCTGCGGGTTTACTTCCTGGGTCATATCCATTAACTGTACGAATCCTTTTAACGATGTAAGTGGGTTCCTTATCTCATGTGCGACGGCGGCAGCCAGATGTCCGATAACAGATAGCTTTTCAGACATGATCATCAATTCCTCTTCGCGCCGCAATTCAGTAATATCCCTAACGATTGCATATACCCCTAGCATTTCCGCGTGAACGATGATCGGTAAAAAGGTCACACGGATTATCCGTTTTTCATCACTGCTATTCTGGATGGTCGTTTCGAATTTAACAGCCTCTCCTTGAAGGGACTGTAAAAAGAATTCAGATACTTTTTCACTTTCATTCCAGTTGAGGAGATGATTCGCATTCCTGCCTTTCAAATTGTCACTATTATGCCCCAACAGTTTCTCAGCTTCCGGGTTTAGCGAAACTACATTTCCTTCGAGATTCAGCTCAAGGACACAATCCGGGTTATGCTTGAACAGCGACCGATACTGTTCATCCTTCAGAATGAATTCCTGTTGGGACCTCAACATTTTCCCCGTCCAATACCTGATTATGAAGTATAGGAAAAGCCCGGTTATGAAAATGAACATCCAGCCTTTGGAATGTTGAAACATTGCATATATCTGAACATCTGCCCTTGCCTGTGTCATAGAGATGTAATCCGTAACGACAATCCATAAGACCCCAATGGTTATATATATAAAAGCCACTTTACATGCAATTTTATGAGATTGGTTCATATTTTTTCCTTTGTATTGTTTTTGGTTTATTATTCCCAAATCACTCAAAAAAAGCCCTCATGTTTTCAACATAAGGACTCTATCGATATTGTACCATATATATTGCAATCATTGTTTTATATAGCTAAAAAATCCAGAGCATTTTAACTGGACCTTCAATGATCAAGAGAGGTTTTTAATGGCTTGATTGAATTCTTCTTCTATATCTTTTGTAGGCTTGGCCGATAATAAGCTGCAAACGATCACCGCTATTGAACCAGCAATGAAACCAGGAATGATTTCGTATACTTCAGCGAACTTATCGATCATATCCCAAACGATCACGGTTGCCGTACCGACAATCATTCCCGCCAGGGCTCCCCATTTCGTCATCCGCTTCCAGTATAGGCTTAATAGAATGACAGGACCGAATGCCGCTCCGAAACCAGCCCATGCATAACCCACCAATTTAAGGATTGTACCGCTTGGATTAAACGCCAATAATAAGGCAATGGCAGATATCGCCAATACACCAAACCGACCTACCAGCACTAATTCCTTATCAGATGCTTTCGGCCGAATGAACTGCTTATAGAAATCATCGGTCAGGGCACTTGCCGATACTAACAGCTGAGATGCAATCGTACTCATGACCGCTGCTAAAATCGCAGCCAACAAAAAGCCTGTAATTAGGGAAGGAAACAGTTCTTTTGCTAAAATGATGAAGACGGACTCAGCATTTTTTTCCCCTAAAGGACTGCTTGTCAGGTTAAAATAAGCAATCCCCACCAACCCGGTGAACATCGCTCCGACGATGGCAAAAATCATCCAGCCCATACCGATTCGCCGTGCGCTTTTCAATTCTTTAACAGATGAAACCGCCATGAATCGAACGATTATATGAGGCTGCCCGAAATAACCAAGCCCCCATGCCAGAAGAGATATGATGCCAATGGTCGATGTTCCTTCAAAAACATGCAATAAATTCGGATTGATCGATTTTATTGCATTGAAAGTGGGATCCCAGCCTCCAATATTTACAATTGTGACAACCGGGACTAGAATTAAGGCAATGAACATAATCGTACCTTGTACGAAGTCCGTCCAGCTAACAGCCAGGAATCCGCCGAATAATGTATAAAGAATAACGACGCTCGCTGTCAGCCAGATGCCCCACCGGTAATCCAAATTGAAAGCCGTGCGGAAAAGCTCACCGCCTGCTACCATGCCTGAAGATGTGTAAAAGGTGAAGAAAATTAAAATGACCGATGCCGATACCACTTTTAAGACCCGGGAGCCATCCTTGAACCGATTTCCCAAGAAGTCGGGAATCGTAATCGAATTACCGGCCAATTCCGTATATGTCCGAAGTCTTGGTGCCACGAATAGCCAGTTTAAATAAGACCCTGCACACAGGCCGACGACAATCCAGCCAGCACTCAATCCGCTTATGTACATTGCACCCGGAAGACCCATCAACAGCCAGCCGCTCATATCGGAAGCACCTGCACTCAATGCAGTTACAGCCGGGCCCAAGTTCCGTCCGCCAAGCATGTAATCGGTTAAGTTTGCCGTTTTCCGATAGGCCAAATAACCAATTAACAGCATGCCTGCCATGTATATTCCAATTGATATTATAATTCCGTAATCCAAAAATGAATCCCCCTAGGTTAATTTTTCATCTAGTAAGCTTATCAGAAAAAAAAACATATGTTAAGAAGTTCTTGCACCTTTCACCGATTTCACTTTCAATATAATTAAGAAAATTCATTTTATTAGATTAAATTATAAGGAGGAATACGCCATGCAATCCTATATCAATCAGCCAGATGGAGTCTTTCCCTCTGTTTGCTCTCTTGACTGTCCTGATCAATGCGGTTTACTGCTGCACAAAAAAGATGGGAAAATCATTAAAGTTCAAGGAGACCCTGATCATCCAGTCACAAAAGGGAATATTTGCAACAAAGTCCGCAACATGACTGCCCGTCTATATGACCCAAATCGCTTAAAGCAGCCATTAAAGCGCATCGGTCCGAAAGGAGAAGGGAAATTCGCTCCAATCAGCTGGGAAGAGGCCATTGACACAATCACTTCCAAATGGAAAGACCTGATCGATATGCATGGTCCGGAAAGCATACTTCCCTACAGCTTTTACGGAAACATGGGCAACCTTAGCGCTGAAGGAATGGATCGCCGTTTTTTCCACAGGCTCGGTGCAAGCATGCTTGAACGCTCCATTTGTAACGCGGCCGGCTCAGTCGGATACAGCTATACAATGGGTGGTTCATTCGGCACCGACCCAGAAGAAACGATTCATACAAAACTTTTCATCATGTGGGGCATTAACGCTGTGAGCACAAATATGCACCAAGTAACGCTTGCCCAGCAAGCCCGAAAAAACGGGGCCAAAGTAGTTGTCATTGACGTACATAAAAACCAAACAGGCAAGTGGGCGGATTGGTTCATTCCCATTCTGCCTGGTACAGATAGTGCGCTCGCCCTCGGATTAATGCATATCCTATATACCGAGAATCTAGTCGACCAGGCCTTTCTCGATGAATACACAGTGGGTGCTGCTGAATTGCGCGAACACGTCCGCCAATATGACCCTGCGACGGTCTCCGCGATCACTGGAGTTCCAATTGATGACTTATATGAATTAGCCAGGATGTACGGCACGACCAGTCCATCATTCGTCCGGATAGGCAATGGCCTGCAGCACCATGACAATGGCGGCATGGCAGTACGCACCATTGCCTGCCTGCCTGCCCTTACCGGCCAATGGATGGCGGAAGGCGGCGGAGCCATCAAAGGGAATTCAGGATATCTCGCGTTTAATACAAATGCCTTAAGACGTCCGGATTTATTGCAAAATAAAGCTACACGGACCATTAATATGAACCAAATCGGGCAAGCTCTTCTGGAAAAAGAAAACCCGATTCGCTCCATGTTTGTTTACGGCTCCAATCCAGCACTTGTCGCTCCAAATGCAAATAAGGTACAGGAGGGTCTAATGCGGGAAGGTCTATTCACAGTGGTCCATGACCTATTCTTAACCGAAACGGCCATGTTTGCCGACATCGTCCTTCCTGCCACGTCATCTTATGAAACGGAGGATTTTTATAATTCATACTGGCATAATTACGTCCAAATACAAAAACCTGTAGTCGAAAAATATGGCGAATCTAAATCGAATGTTGAATTGTTCAAACTGTTGGCTGTTGGAATGGGATTTGAGGAACAAGCATTTAGAGATTCAGAGGAAGATATGATACGGCAGGCGCTGGATTTTCCCGACAACCCGCATTTGGAAGGCATCACCTATGACTCCCTTTCGAGGAATCAATTTCTCAAAGCCAAAATGCGGCCGATGTTCCCAGGCAAACTCCCGACACCAAGCGGTAAAATCGAACTTTATTCCGAAAGGATGAAGCGGGATGGATACGAGCCTTTGCCAACATATACACCCATCATTAAAGACAGCGACCTGCCATTTTTATTCATACCGGCACCTAATCACAATTTCTTGAATTCAACCTTTTCAAATAATGCCAAACATATCTCCATGGAAAAGGAACCAAAACTGCACATGAATGCCGCTGATGCCAAAACAATGGGGATAGCACCCGGAGATATCGTTAAAATCTGGAACGATCGCGGTGAATGTTTGCTTACCGCTGCTCCTGGAGAAAATGTGTTACCAGGCGTTCTTGTCAGCCAAGGCTTGTGGCAGAATACGCCCGAAACAAAGCAACACATTAATTCCCTTACCCCAGATCGGCTCGCAGATATGGGTAATGGCGCCGTTTTCTTCTCAGGACGGGTGGATCTTGAAAAAATCCAACAAAAGTAGATTAACGTTGAGCAATCTCTGAATATATAGCTGCGATTATTTGAAATATATCTCCGATTTTCGGAGTTTTATCTGCGATTCCGGCATTTTATCTGCAATTTCGGAGTTTTTATCTGCGATTCTCGGACTATTTCTCCAATTTTCGGAGTTTTATCTGCGATTCCAGCATTTTATCTGCAATTTCGGAGTTTTTATCTGCGATTCTCGGACTATTTCTCCAATTTCGGAGTTTTATCTGCAATTTCCCTGAATATATCTCCGATTTCAGAAATATATCTGCGATCTACAAAAAAGGCTGTTCCCTAAGGAACAGCCTTTTCGTCAAGCTATTTACTCTTCATCAAACCAGCCTGTTGGCTGGATATCCAAGTTGTTATTGATTTGCTTCACTTCCGTATAAGCTTCGTAACCGAAAGTTCCCAGTTCGCGTCCATTTCCGCTTTGCTTGAACCCTCCCCAAGGAGCTTCGTTATAAGTTGGGTGATATGAGTTAATCCACGTGATGCCTGCACGCACTTTTTTAATGACACGGTATGCTTTTGCGATATCATTCGTGAACACCGCTCCCGCTAAGCCGTATTTCGTATCATTGGCAAGTCGAAGAGCTTCCGCTTCATCCTTGAATTTTTGAACGACAAGCACCGGCCCAAAAATTTCTTCCTGCACAATCCGCATGTCCGGTGTCGTATCAACAAAAATAGTAGGTTCGACAAAGTAACCTTTATCCATGCCTTCTTCTTTAATTCGATTTCCACCGACGATTAATTTGGCACCTTCTTCTTTTCCGATTTGGATATACGATAATATTTTGTTCATATGGGCTTCTGAAACGATAGGTCCCATCTGGCTGTTTTCATCAGAACCTGAACCTACTTTGATCTTTTTCGCCTTCGCAGTAAGACTTGCAATGAACTGATCGTAAATGGACTCTTCCAACAACAAACGGGATCCTGCTGAGCACACTTGTCCTTGATTACAGAAAATCCCATATAGAGCATAATCAACGGCAGTCTCAAAGTCAGAGTCCGCAAATACGATATTAGGCGATTTCCCGCCGAGCTCCAATGTCACTTTCTTTAGGTTACCCAGTGAAGCCTCCATGATCTTACGTCCTGTTGCCGTTCCTCCTGTAAAGGCTACTTTATCGATTTCGTCATGTTCGGCAATGGCTTGTCCGACAACTGGCCCCGCTCCTAAGACAAGGTTTGCGACACCCTTTGGCAATCCGACCTCATCCATGATTTCAAATAGTTTGACCGCTGTCACCGGAGTGATCTCAGATGGTTTGAATACAACGGAATTTCCTGCTGCAAGCGCCGGAGCCAGTTTCCAGGCTGACATCATTAGAGGGAAATTCCATGGGACGATCTGACCGCATACACCGATCGGTTCCCTTACGACCATCGCTTGCTGGCCGTCAGGAACTTCAAAAGTCTGACCTGTCGGTTTTGTAGCCAATCCTGCATAATATCTAAAACAGGCTGCTGAATCCGCTATATCATAACGAGCCTCACGCAATGGTTTCCCATTATCCAATGTTTCCAACGTAGCTAGTTCTTCAGCTTTTTCTTCTATTTTGTCGGCTATTTTGAATAAAATGCGAGCTCTTTCCACTGCAGGAGTTCCCCACCAACCACCTTCATAGAAAGCATATTTTGCTGCCTCGACCGCTGCATCCACATCTTCCTGTGTTCCTTCCGCAGCTTTGGCAATAACTTCCCCTGTAGCCGGATTCAATACATCCCTCTTCTCGCCTGAAGTCGAATTCACCCATTCCCCATTGATGAACATCTTTAAGTCCAGTGCTCCCGTTCCTTCTTTTTTCTTGTTATTTTGCAAAGTTTCCTGCATGTAATTTCCTCCTCGGTTTTAAGTTATCTACCTATATATTAGATATGAGCAAGATTCATGCCAGTTTGAAATATTAGGTAACTCACGGTTTTTTGCCCTTTCCTGTCTCATTTAAATTCAGTGGTGAATTACCTATTCATTTTTGCATAAGTCATGGGCCAAACTCTTTCAAGATTCATAGAAAAAAGAGATGAGCATCTGCTCACCTCTTTTCTGATTAATTCCGGTTAATAATGACCAATTTCATTTCCGTCATTTCTTCAATTGCATATTTCAGCCCCTCGCGGCCAGTTCCGCTTTTTTTGACTCCGCCATATGGCATGTTGTCGACACGGTAAGTTGGGATATCATTAATGATAACACCGCCGACTTCCAATTTTTCTGCGGCAGAAAGAGCCAGATTGATATTTTCTGTGTAAATCCCGGCCTGCAATCCGAATTCGGAATCATTGACCAAGTCAATCGCTTCCTCAACGGAAGAAACCTTATTGATCAAAACAATTGGAGCGAAGACTTCCTGACAAGATACCTTAAGCATTGCATCCACTTCCAGCAACACAGTTGGATGCAGGATATTCCCTTCAGATTTGCCTCCTGCTGCAACAATCGCACCGTGTTGTTTAGCTTCAGCGATCCAATCCAGGCTTCGCTGTACATCGCCAGCGCTGATCAATGCCGAAATATCCACCGACGGGTCCAAAGAATCTCCAAGTTTCAAGCCATTCGTTGCTTCTGTGAATTTTTTGACGAACTCATCATATACCTCTTCATGAACATATGCACGCTGTAAGGAAATACAGACCTGCCCTTGAAAAGCGAATGCTGCGGATACACAGCGTTGGATGATTTTATCGATATTGATCCCTTTATCAACGATGACAGCCGCATTCGAACCTAGTTCAAGACTCACTTTCTTTAACCCGGCCTTATTGCGGATCCCGATTCCGACAGCCGGACTTCCTGTAAACGAAATGCTCTTTACCCGTGAATCTGTGACTAATTTATCACCGATTACCGAGCCGCTTCCGGTAACTAAATTAAACGCACCTGCCGGCAAATCCGTTTCAGCTAATAGTTCAGCAAGGAATAGCGAAGATAGCGGTGTTTGGCTCGCAGGTTTCAGGACAAGTGTATTTCCGGCAGCAATCGCCGGGCCTACTTTATGAGCAACCAGGTTCATCGGAAAATTAAAAGGCGTAATCGCACCTACGACACCTAGAGGCTCACGGACTGTGTATCCTATTCTTCCTTCTCCGTCAGCTGTAGCATCCATCGTCAATGTTTCTCCATGAATCCGTTTTGCTTCCTCTGCTGCAAATTTATATGTGGCAATCGTCCGGGATACTTCAACCATTGCCGTTTTAATCGGTTTCGCTGCCTCTTTAGCAATTATTTCAGCTGCCTCATCTTTGCGGCTTTCCAAAAGGCTCGCAAGCTTTTCAAGTATGGCAGCACGTTTATGACTAGGTAAAGCTGCCATTGATTTTCTAGCTTGATAGGCTGATTCTATTGCCAACTCGACATCTTCAAGGCTTGCCGAAGGAATCTCCGCAAGAACTTCCCCGCTATAGGGAGACTTTAGTGTCGTGAAATTTTCAGCTTCTTGCCATTTACCATTAATGAATAATTTCTTTTTCAGCGTTTCTGTCATGACCATCACTTTCACCTCTTATAAAATTTCTTTTTCGACAGCAGTAAATGTCTCATCAAGGATTTCAATTATTCTTTCGACTTCCGATTTAGTAATGATTAAAGGCGGTGCGAATACGAGTGTATCTTGATCAAACGTAACAGACCGGCAAATCAAACCATTCTTCGCCGCTTCAGCAACCAGCCTTGGAGCAAGCTGAGTCTCAAAGCCTTCGCCTGTTTGTTTGTCCTTTACGATGGAGATGCCTCCAATTAATCCAAGTGCCCTGACATCACCAATAATCGGATGTTTGCTTTGAAGCTTCTTAAAGCCGGCAAGCAACTCTTCACCACGCTGTTTCGAGTTTTCTATCAGGTTTTCACGTTCAATTATTTCAATATTTTTCAAAGCAACCGCACAAGCCATAGGATGGCCACTGTATGTGTAGCCGTGTAAAAGCGTGCCTTTTGAAAGGGCAATGAAATCCTGATGCATCTTATCATTCAGGACGACCCCGCCTAACTGTGCATATCCGCTTGTCACACCTTTTGCAAAGCACATCATATCAGGTACAACACCAAAGTGTTCAATCCCAAAATAAGTCCCTGTTCTTCCGAAACCTGTAATGACTTCATCCGTCACCATTAAAATGCCGTATTCATTACAAATCTCCCTTACTTCTTTAAAATAGCCTTCAGGAGGAAGGTTCACGCCGCCGGCCCCTTGAATCGGTTCAGCGATAAATGCCGCAATCGTTTCCGGTCCTTCCTGTTCTATGACCTTACGCAACTCCTCAATGGAAGAACCGTCCACATGGTAAAAATCCGGTGCGATTGAATTCGTGAAGTCTCGGAACGGCTTCAGGCCAGTCGCACTTGTGGCTCCCATTGCCACTCCATGATAGGATTTCGAGCGGGAAATGATTTTTTGACGGTTAGGCTGCCCTTTCAAAAGCCAGTAATGTCGAGCAAGCTTGATTGCCGTATCATTCGACTCCGATCCACCTGAAGTGAAGAAAACTGCATTCAAATCCCCAGGAGCGATGGAAGCGATTTTGGCCGCTAAACGGATTGCCGGTTCATTGCTGAAAGTGGCGAAACTTGAGGTGAAAGCTAACTTCGCCATTTGTTCCTTTGCGACATCAGCCATCTCTTCTTGTCCATGTCCAATATTCACATTCCAAAGTGAAGCCATGCCATCAATTACAGTCCTGCCCGTTACATCCGTAAGATATATTCCCTTTCCTTCCTTAAAGATGAAACTTGGACCATCTGCCTGCTGTTGCTCAATTGACGTAGTCGGATGGATAAAATGCTTTTTATCCAAATCGATTAATTCCTGAATACCCGTAGTCTCTTTAATCATGTAAAAAACACCCTTCTCATGTATGGATTTTTTTCAAGCTAGTTTATTTTTTATATTTATATATATAGATATAGCAAGATGCATGCCAAATTATATGAGCCTTATATTAAAGGTATTCAAGTTAATCCGATTCATAAGTGAATCATTAGGAGTGTGTGTTAATTCATATACAAATCATTTGATTCGTATTTGAATCACTCGACTCCCATTCATTAAATTAAATCTTAATTTACACAAATTTTTGAATCCCCCTCTTTATTTTCTAATTGATGTTATAAAACCTGACATACAATGTTGAATTTTCGGAAGATTTGTATTATTATCATGTTAATATTTTTTCATTCCTTTTGAACCGCTATGTTAATCTAAACGAAAGAAGTTGATATATATGCAGGTAGGATTTGAAATGTACCAAAAACAAACATTGAAATTGTCATTAACACCTGAATTACAGCAATCAATCAATATCCTTCAATATTCCTCCCATGAACTGATAGATTTCCTGAACCGACAGGCTTACGAAAATCCCGTTCTCGAAATTAGCTTTAAAGAACCCCTCGCATCATTTTCTGAATCTAGCATTCATACACATAAAATAAATTCTCAGATACGGTCCTATAAAAGTAAAAGTTTTAACGGAGACAATGATTACAACCCTATCAATAATTATTCAATCAACACAGAAACACTGGAAAGCCATTTACTGGAACAATTAAGTTTACTAAGTTCGTTGAAAGCATTTGAAAAGAGAATTCTCCAATTCTTGATTGGGAACTTAAATGAATATGGATTTCTTGAATTGGATGCCAATTGGGCTGCCTCTCATTTTTCCGTGTCCGTGGAAGAAATCGAAAATATGATTCAAGTATTGCAGTCCCTTGACCCCATTGGAGTCGGGGCTAAAGATCTGACCGACTGTTTACTCATTCAGCTGCGTGAGCATGAGGATTACAATGAATTGGCGTATAAGATCGTTAAAAAGCATTTAACGGATTTAGCAGAAAAACGCTACAGGAAAATTGCCGGTCTTTACCAGGTGACCGCTCAGGAAGTACAAGAGGCCTCGGATTTCATCCGTACGTTAAACCCGCGTCCAGTCAGTCACTTTTCCAATGATATGACTCATTACATAGTTCCGGATGTTTACGTGGAAAAAGATAAAGAAGGTTTTCTGATAACGGTCAACAATAGCTGCATGCCTAAACTTTCCATCAATCCTTTCTACAAGAACCACGTTGCTATGAATTCAGTTAATCCAGCTAAAGATTATATAAAGGGGCACATAAATGATGCCCAATTACTTTTAAAAGGGCTTGAGCAAAGGCAAATGACACTTTATAAAGTGACAGCATCAATCGTGGACGAACAGCGAGAGTTTTTCATGAAGGGAATTACTGGATTAAAACCTATGACACTGAAAGACATTTCGGAAAAACTTCAGCTTCATGAATCAACGATCAGCAGGGCGACGAGCAATAAATATATCCAGACGCCGCATGGCCTCTTTAAACTAAGGAACTTCTTTACTAGAGGGTTACACCGCGTGAACAGCCAAGCAACCGAATCAACGACCACCATCAAAGAAAAAATAAAGGTATTGATTGCCGAAGATAAGATAAGGCCTTTTTCAGATCAGAAACTTTGTCAAATATTCGAAAATGAAGGAACGAAGATCTCCCGCCGTACTATTGCAAAATACCGTGAAGATCTCGGTATACCGGGATCTTCAAAACGGCGCAGGTTTTAACTTAAAAAGACTCTTACAAAAGATGTATCTTTCGTAAGAGTCTTTTATGTCTTCATCACAACCAAAAAGCCCTGAACCAGAGCTTAATAAAAAGTTTTGGAATCTTAATATATCGTTTTATTTATTACCCCATTTATCCTCGAAAATAAGTTCATCCATCGGCCTTCTTTTTTCCCAATTAGCAAGTTCAAGAATGGGCTTATCCGGATATTGATCCGTATAGCCAATCGACAGGAGTGCAACGGGTTCTACATGCGGCGGAATCTCCAAAATATCACGAATATCATTTTTCTTATAAAAGCTTACCCACCCCATTGCCAATCCTTCCGCACAGGCAGCCAGCCACATATTTTGAATTGCGCAGGCTGTGGATAGAATATCGGTTTCCGGAATGGAGTTCCTCCCTAAAACATGGGAGCCGCCCCGTGTCGGGTCGCATGTAACACAAATGGTGTATGGTGCTTCTTTTAACCCTTCCACTTTCAAACTAAGAAACTTATTTTCTTTACCTCCTTCATAATGAATAGCGAGTGCCCTTCTTTCTTTATCCGCTGCCCATGCCAAACTGTTCTTGGTTTCCTGAGACGAAATCACGATGAAACTCCAAGGTTGCATGAATCCTACAGACGGCGCATGATGTGCAGCATCCAAAATTCTCCGGAGTATATCCTTTGCAATTGGCTTTGGCAAAAAACTCCTGATATCCCTACGGTTATAAATGGCTTTATATACGGCAGCTTGTTCTTCATTAGTAAACATAGTTTCCCCCCTGTTTCCGGCTCCCCAGAAATTTATCTAAACATACAATCTATTTTATAGGTAAACCCTTACAATTAAAATATCCCCGGATTCATCTCGTTCCGTCCACAACAAGATTCGCTCTTTCTTGAGGCCTTTGCGCACCCACATAGAGATCTTCATGAACCATCCAATTATCCTCCCACATTTGACGAGCATCTTCACCATCCCGCTCAAGGCCACGTTTCAAACGCTGATCACGGGGACATTCCACCCAAATCGTGAAATCATGGTACCCTGCCAATTCTTTACGGATAGAATACGTTCCTTCTATTATGACAAGGCCCCCAGCAGGAACCTCATGCCATTCGGCCATAGTGTCCGTTTCCCAATCATACCTTTGATACCTTCCTTCTCCTCCCTCCGTAAGCGGTTTCAGGATTTGGTTACAAACACGTTCCCAATCATAATCCGTTCCAATCGGCTTTTGGGATGGAGGCAGTTGAACCCTATCCGATGATGGCAAATAAAAGTCATCCATATGTACGACCGCGCTGCCCGGACATTCTGCCTGGATACGGGCAGCGAGTGTACTTTTTCCAGACCCGCCCCGGCCATCTATGGCCAATATATAGAGAGATCGTTCTTTGGAAATTTCATGAATTTTAGTTATAAGACTGCTAATCGTATACGGTCCATTAAGTGTTGGAAAGTTCATAAGCATTCCCCCTATACTACTTATTTCTATTCATCCTCCCTTAAATTCCTTCCTTGAGGGGATAAAATGAAAAAACTAAGATGAAGGTACTGTTATTAGTTTCAAACAAAAAATAGATTTGGTCCATCACTAAAAAAACGTTTAAGGTTCTTCGAACAGAAGTAAGCTGGACAGGGTATACTCTTCTTGGATTACAGGCGTTTAACTAACAGTCTTGGTAACTATATAAAAATGCTTAGGCTGAAGCCGACCTTTTTCTCGCATATCCTGAACTTCAACTTAGCTTTCCATGAATATTAATGGCCGCTTTCCAATAGGTTTTCCTGTTCTGCGAGCATTACGGCTATCTTATCCTGAATTGCCGTAATGCCTTTTTCTTCTACAAAATTATTCAAGATGATTGAAAATATGATTTTTTCCCCTCTTTTGGTCGTCACATAACCTGATAAGGAGCTCGTTCCTGAAATCGTCCCTGTTTTCGCACGAACATTCCCGGCTGCAAGTGTCCCTTTCATCCTCTTTCTAAGCGTACCGCCCACCATCCGATTTTCGTTGCCTGCAATCGGTAGAGCATTCAAGTAAGCAGGAAACCACGTTTTTTCCTGAACGGCATACAGCAGCTTCGTTATTTCATTCGCTGGAATCATATTGACTTGGGAAATTCCAGATCCATCACGCATCATGATCGTTTGCATATCGAGACCCATACTCTTCAGCTGATTTTGAGTAACCTTCAAACCATCTTTCCAGCTTCCCTCCCCTTCTGCCTCTTTGCCCATTTCCTTTACCAAAACCTCGGCATGGCTGTTATTGCTCAATTTCATGAAAGGAATAAGCAGCTGTGAAAGCGGCATGGACTGATGAGTGGCAATCATGTCCGCTCCTACTGGCGTTTTCCCTTTTTTCCTTTTTCCCAACACTTTAATTCCATGTTTCTTCATTGATTTTTCAAATAGGCTCAGCGCATATTCTGTGGGATCTTCCACCGAAATCCACTCTTTGGTCACCCCAGCATCTTCCGGAATGGTCCCGGTCACCGTAATGACTTGTGTGCCATGAGACCGTTCGACTTCAATCTTGTTATTAGCGTCAGCCGATACAGTTTTCGTTTTGTTGATGACCTTCACGTGATCGGTTTCAGGCTCCAGCTTCACCGTTGCCCTCTTCCCAGCCTTTTCCGCTGGGGTCATTTCCACGATGATGGTACCGGTATCGTAATCTTCATTCGGGGAAGCGGTTAAAGCCGAAACGGCTGCACCGTAATATTCCTGTTCATCGCTCCAAACTAAGTCTTGGGAATAACGAACATCATCATACCAAGAATCATCGCCTATAAGATCTCCGTGAACGAACTTAACTTGACTTTTCTTCAGTGAAGCTGCCAGCTCATCAAAATCCTTTTCCAATAATGTGGGATCTCCTTTTCCCTTCAGATATACATTGCCCTGCAGAACATGGCCAACCTGCACTCCTTTTATGTATAGTTCCGTTTGAAAAACATGATCTTCCCCTAAAGTTTCCAGCGCAGCTGCTGCAGTCAAAAGCTTAAGGTTCGAAGCAGGCCGCAATCTCGTTTGCGACCCCCGTTCATAAATCACTTCCCCCGTTTCAGCTGAACGGATGGAAATTCCCGTCAACGCCCCATCCAGTCCTGGCGAATGCTCCAATATTCGTTGAATTTCCTGCCCTAGGTTTCCATCATCATTCGCAGCCTGCATCGATTCTCCATTAAAAAAACAAATCAAAAACAGGAAGAATATAAAACTCAACTTCCTTTTATACGTCAAACCTATCACTCCCACTTTAGAAACTCACCACTTCTATCTTGTCCATTTTTCGATCATATAAAAGGAAAAGATCCACTAGAAAACTCCTTATTTATACATACTCGGGAAACTGCAGGATTATTCGGCCGCCACTCCATGGTATGCGGCTGCCAATTTCTATACATGCACCTATAATAGGGAACTTTTTTGCAAGATAATCCGTATAAGTATAAAGACATAGTAAGGAGTGAATATATGTATTCCAAGATACAGCCACCAACGAAGAAAATATCCAAAGAATCAGTGAAGGTGTGGCGGATGACCGAAGCTATTACCAATCTCATTATCCTCGCCGTCCTTGGCATCCTATTATTTGTTGATGATTATTTCACTTGGAAAGAATGGATTGGATGGATTTTAAACGGACTTATCGTATTATCTTTTTTCCATGCTATCTGGTCCATCTTCATTGAACCGATACTGTTGCAAAAGTATTGGCGTTACGACGTGAACGAAGAATTCATTCAAACAAAACGTGGAGCCTGGAGTGAAACGCATGAACTCATTCCGATGACGAAGGTTCAATCCGTCAAATTGAACCAAGGACCGTTTTTGCGAAAATACAACCTTTATTCCCTAAGCATCGGAACAATGGGCGACTCTCATGACATACCAGCCATCCCCGAGAAGGAAGCGTATGAATTACGAGATAAAATTGCCCATTTCGCAAAAATTAAGGAAGTGGATTAATGATGGAAGAACAAGCAAAACGATTACACCCTATCAAAATCCCTTTCGAATTTTGGAAATTGCTGAAAGGAAATGTATTTTTCATAATCATGCTTTATGTCTTGAATTTCGGTTCTGAAAAGATGTATATGAAGGTACTCCAAATCGGCTTTCTAGTTTATCTGGTTTGGAAAGTCATTTCTGTCATCCTTAAATGGTATACATACAAATACCAAATCAAAGAAGGTACCTTATATATTACTTCAGGGCTTGTCTCAAAATCGTATCGAACTGTCCCGCTTCATAAGGTTCAGAATGTCCAGCAACGCACGACGTTATTTCATAAGATTTTCAGATTGACCTCTTTAACATTCGAAACAGGGATGACAGGTGATCAGGGTAGTGTACCTTTCGAGATGATTTCCCGAAAAGAGGCCGAACGGCTTGAGGGGGAATATGCTTCAAAACAGGAACTTCCGGTTAACGAAGCGGATATTCCCGAAGAACGAATTGCTGAGGATATGGAACCAGCCAATGAAAAAACGATTCATTTCACGCCAAGCAAACAAGATGTGCTGAAAGCTTCCTTTACATCACTCAGCTTCCTGGCTCTTATCCCGATATTGGCTACTTTATATAATACACTCGATGATTTTATCGATTTGGAGAATGCCGAAGGGTTTCTTGCCAAGTTATTGGATTCATGGTGGATCATTACCATCGTTTTTGCAGGCCTCATATGTGTCGCCGTTGCCTTCGGAATCGTTTCCACATTCGTTAAATATGGAAAATATGAAATTTCATCCGATCATGAGCGCATATATATCAAGAAAGGCGTACTGGACGAATCTGCTTTTTCCATTCGGAAAGAAAAAGTGCAAGCAGTCGAAATCACCCAATCAATCATTAAAAGATTGCTAGGGTTGGCAGAAGTGAAACTGATCAGTGCAGGAAGCACCGGTGATGAAGAGCTGGAAACGAACACCCTCTATCCTTTTTTATCAATTGAACGGGCATATGGGATGGTAGAAGAGATTTTACCCGCTTATAAAGTGGAACGATCAATGAAGTCACTATCGAAACAGGCCTTCAAAATCCGAATGCTGCGGCCCAGCTTTTTCTGGATTCTCACAACATTGGCAATCTATTATTTCAACGTCTCCCTATGGTATATCTCACTGATTCTACTCGTTCTCATTTATACATTGAGAATAATGGATTACAAAAATAGCCGTTACTTGTTAAATGATGAGTTCATTCAGTTCAAAGCCGGAAGTTTGGAAACATCACTATTCATAACCAAAAGGAGCAAGGTCATTCAAATTGAGGTGGAACGTTCGAAGCTGCAAAAGCTTTTCGGGCTTGCCACAATTGAAACGATCAACCGCTCCAAGCCTGTACACCATACAAAGCTCCAAGATGTATCCGTTGAATACGCAGACGAGTTTTACACATGGTATATGGACAGGACAAAAAATATCCAAGTCGAATAGTAATCATTGAAATGAAAGAGTTGACGACGGCAGTCAACTCTTTTTTTTATCCTCTATATCCCACTCCCTTCCCACCTTTGCACTTCATGACAAAATTAATATTGGAATTTTCTAACTTAATCACTTCAAAAACGCGAAAGAAGACCGAAATATCAAATAGAAGCCAAAATTAATTAGAAGTTTATAAGAAGGAGGTTTTTCCAAATGAGAAGACTGACAGACTGGTATTTTAATTCACTAAAAAAACAAATATTGATTCCCTTTTTAGCTTTGATCATGATAAGCGGAATGGCCATTTCCTACATGAGCTATAAAAATAGTATCGAGTTGACGACCCAGGAACTTACCGGAACGACGGAAGAACAAGTCAAGTCAATGAACGATTCCTTCGAGACCTTCTTTCAAAAAACGGAAAATCAATTGGATAGAATCAGTAAATATCCTATCATGATTTCTTATGATAAGAACCTCGAATCCATAATGGATGAATTTTCTTATACGCAAACCAGTAACTCTGAAATAAATGGTATATATCTCGGCACAGAGAAGGATGGAAAAGCATTTATATTCCCAGAAACTGAATTGCCGGCTGACTACGACCCAAGACAGAGGGATTGGTATCAATCCGCATTAAAACAAAAAAACAAGACCATTTGGACGGAACCTTATACCGATCAGGCTACGAATGAGCTTGTCATTACGGCAGCAAAAGCCATATATGATGATCGTGATGAATTAATAGGCGTGCTCGGTGTCGACATCTCGATCGATACATTGATCACGATGGTCAATAAAACGAAATTCGGCGAAACGGGCTATACAGTTTTGCTGGATCAGAAAGGGTCATTCGTTACACATCCAGACAAGAAAAAAATTCAACAGGATATATCAAAGGAAAATATTTTCAAAAAAATGAAAGGTGAATCCGGATCAATGATCGAGGAATTTGAAGGGCAAAGCCGGATCGTCGGATACGCCACAAATCCTACCACTGGATGGAGAATAGCAGGGGTAATGGAGGAAAATGAAGTGAAAGTCCGGGCAAGCCCGATGATAATCGATAATATCATCACACTTTTGATTGTCTTTACCGTCACTGCACTATCTGCCATCTTCATCACCCGTTCTTTAACAAATCCCATTAAAAAGCTGCAGGAATCCATAAGAAAAATGGCTAACGGCGATTTCACCTCCAGGAATTCCATTTCCAGAAAAGATGAGATAGGCCAACTTGCAGAAGACACCAGCTTAATGACGAGGAATATGAGTCATATGTTAGGAGTTGTCAACAACCTTTCCGATAAAGTATCGGATTCCTCCATGACGCTAGTGGCTAGTGCCGATGAAAATTCAGCGGCAGCTAACGAGGTGGCCATGACGATGGAACAAATAGCAACCGGTGCCATAGACCAAATCGAAGTCGGGCAGAATAACGAAATGGCCGTAAAGCTATTGGCTGACAAAATCAATGATCTTGAGGCGCAAACGGGCAAAATGGCCACGGAATCCGAAAATATGTTCAAGGCTTCCGAAAACGGAATCACTCAAGTACAAGGCCTGAAACAACAATTCAATGAGACGTCCCTGATATCCAATAAGATGAGCACGGCAGTCAAATCATTGGATGCACGATCCAATGATATTAGTGAGATCGTAAAGACCATAAGCGCCATTGCAGGGCAAACGAATTTACTCGCCCTGAATGCTGCCATCGAAGCAGCCAGGGCTGGTGAACACGGAAAAGGGTTTGCAGTCGTTGCCGATGAAGTGAAGAAATTGGCCGAACAGACGGAAAACTCACTGAAAGAAATCTCTGAAATCATTCAAGCCATGCAAACTGATACAACCAATACCGTGCTTTTGATTGATCAAGTCAATCAAAAAATCCATCTTCAGGATACTTCTGTAACGGATACGGAAAATGCCTTCAGTCACATTGCAGCCATCATCGCGAACACATTCAGCAATTTTGATGAAATCAAAAAGATGATGAACGATATGGTAAACGAGGTCACACGGATGGCAAGCAATGCAGAAAAATTAAATTCGATCAGTCAGGAAACTGCAGCAGGAACTGAAGAAGTATCTGCTTCCGTAGAACAAACGAATGCTTCCATGGAACAATTAAATGCCCTGGCTAGTGAATTGGATGCCCTATCCCAGGAAATGCACAAAGAAATAAAGAAGTTCACATTCTAATCACAAAAAAGACGGGTCCTAAGGGACCCGTCCTTTTTTAACTTACGACCTATAGAGTTCTTCTACCGTTCGTTAGCGTTTCATCGGTTTCCGTTATTCCTGAGTAAGAAGAACTGGATTTTCTCGCATCCGAATCGACTAACACAAGCAGCTTGCCACTCTTTACATCCGCTTCATAACGATTCGCCTCGTCTTCAGGTATGCCCATACCGATTAATGTACCGGCCAATCCGCCTGTACCAGCACCTACAGCCGCTCCGGCTAATGTTGCAGCTAGAGGTCCAGCTGCCAGTACCGGTCCGATTCCCGGAATTGCCAATGCACCCACACCTGCTAATAATCCGGCTGCACCGCCCAAAATACCTCCGGTCGCTGCACCAGCTGCGAGTCCCTCTTCAACTTTTGTACCCGTTTCTTCATTCACTGCATTTAATTCTTCTTTATCTTTAGCTACCACCGAAATATCTTCACGATCATATCCTTGGGCCTGTAATGACTCAACAGCCTTTATGGCTTCTTCTCCAGTTTCATATACACCAATTATGCGTTTATCCATATCTATCATCCTCCTTAAAGAATGTAAATTGTCGCTCCCCCTTTACATACCCCAGAGGATGAAAGTGCTAAACGTTATTTAACAGGAAAAAAATTTTAAGTTAACCCTTACTCAGAAAGGGTATATATAATCATAGTATGCATATTTTTAGGAGGTTTTCTTTTTGCTCATCGAGTTACTTAAAAATTTAGTATCTATCGACAGTTCATCGAAAGAAGGAGCTAACCAAGCAGTTGATTACTGTGCGGACTGGCTTAAAGATCAAGGACTTACCGTGAATGTGATCGTAAATAACGGTTATAAGATGCTTGTAAGCGAGATTGGCAGCGGAGATAAAACCCTAATTTGGAATGGCCATGTCGATGTTGTCAGCGGAACGCCGGATCAATTTTTCCCTGAGGTTCATGAAGGAAACTTATATGGACGCGGGACAGCCGATATGAAAGCTGGAGTTGCAGGGATGATGTGTGCATTTACCGAACTGAAAGATAAGGACTTAGGTTTGAAAATCCAGCTTCAAATCGTATCGGATGAAGAGATTGGCGGGTTGAACTGTTCCGGATATTTAGCGAAACATGGTTATAGAGGGGACTTTGTGATCTGTGCTGAACCGACGCAATTGGGAATCGGACTCCAGGCAAAGGGTGCCCTTCGTCTCGATATTGAAGTGTCCGGCAAATCCGCACACGGAAGCCGTCCATGGGAAGGCGTGAATGCAATTGAAAAGGCCTATGATCTTTATCAAAAAATAAAGGAACTTCCTTTCACCCGGGATCATACTCCCCTTTACTCTTCCCCTTCACTTAACCTAGCAAAAATAAAAGGCGGGGAGGTCTATAATAAGGTACCGGATGCCTGTTTGCTAAGTCTTGATATTCGCTATCTTCCTACGCAAACAATGGAAGATATCATTGCTCAGATCGAAAGTGTGACAGGAAATAATGTCCACCTTAATATGTACAGTAAACCTGTAAAAACCGAAGAGCCAGACCCATTCATCACTCTGCTCCGTCCGATTATCGAAAGAAACACCAAGCAAGACGCTGTCATTTTTGGACAACATGGCTCCGCAGATACCGTCTTTTTTGCGGCATATGATATCCCAGCGATTGAATTCGGACCAAAAGGTGAGAACTGGCATGGAGATAGGGAATGCGTCAATCTTGAATCGGTAGCAGTCTATCAAAAAATGCTTGTCGATTTCGCTTCTGAATTTGTTTTACATTAATCCAAATCATGAAAAAAAGCCGGCATCACATAGATGTCGGCTTTTTTCCGCATATCCTCTCCTACTAAAATAAACAGCATTCAATCGTCTATTATTACGTTGTTTTTTTACAAAATATACAGGACTTTAAAACCAGGGATTACACGTCCATATATTACCTCATTAAACAGGATACGCCATTACATCAACACTATTTAACAAAAATACGCTTATACTGACATAATAAATAATATATTTACATTTCTTAGATGAGTACTTTTGACCTAGTTTATATTACATTTATTTATCAAGGGAAACCTTTTTGTAACACAATTACTATTCCACCGAAACATTATTGTCATAAAGACCTGTTATTCTAAGTCTACGATTTAAAACAAAGGAGACTATTCATTTTGAAAAAAATACTACTTCCACTATTCACTGCTTTCTTTTTGGTATTTAGTTTTTCCGGAGTTTCATCGGCTGCTACTACTACATACAAAGTTAAAAGCGGCGACACACTATGGGGTATCGCCAATAAACATAATATAACAGTCAATCAACTCAAAAGTTGGAACAACCTGAAAAAAGATAACATCCATCCAAAACAAGTTTTAAAGGTCAAGAAAACATCGACCGCAGCTAAACCTAAAGCTAAAACATCATCATCATCAAAAAAATATAAAACGATCACGGTGAAGGCAACAGCATACACAGCAAACTGCAAAGGCTGCAGCGGGATTACAGCATCGGGTCTTAACTTAAAGAAAAACCCTAACGTAAAAGCAATCTCAGTCGACCCTAAAGTCATTCCACTTGGAACAAAAGTTCATGTAGAAGGATACGGGGATGCCATTGCTGCAGATAAAGGCGGCGCAATCAAAGGTAATAAAATTGACGTCTTCTACTCTTCTCACTCAAAAGCTATCAATTGGGGCAGAAAAACCGTTAAAGTAAAAATCTATAAATAATGATAAGCACCAGCCTGAAACCTTTCAGGCTGTTTTTTTTGTTTTTCCCATTCTTGCAAACAACTAAACAACCAGTTACCGTCAAACGGAAAACATTTACCGAAAATTCAGTCAATGTTATGATTAGTATATCTTAATCAAAAGAGAGGTGTGCGCTTTGAATATTGTCATTATAGGGGCTGGGGCACTCGGCTCCTACTTTGGGGGCAGGTTGCAGCAGGCCGGGCAGGATGTTCAATACCTTGTCCGAAAAAACCGCGCTAAACAATTGAAGGAAAACGGGATCAACTTAACCAGCCCACATGGAAACTACCAATTCAACGACCTTCATATCACAGAGAATGTAAATGATATAGAAAAGGTCGATCTTGTGATTCTCGCTGTAAAAGGCCAGCATCTGCCAGGCACTCTTACAGATTTAAAGGTGCTTGTTGAAAGGGGCGCAAAGGTCCTCCCGCTTTTGAATGGGTTGGAACATGTATCCATTTTACAGGACGAACTGGGCGAAGAAGCCGTCTTGGGAGGAAGCGCCTTCATCATAGCAACCCTTGATGAAAAAGGTCATGTCATTCACTCCAATGAAAATCACGATTTAATCTATGGCCCGCTTCATCCGTCACAAAAAAAGGTTTGTGATGAATTCGAACAGGCTACCGGGTCAGCTATCATGAAGGCAAGCAGAACGGAAAACATATTGATCAGGATGTGGATCAAATATATGTTCATCACCGCTTTTTCCGGCGTGACAACTGCATCTAACCTCCCTATCGGCACGATACGGAGATTCCCGGAAACCAATGGATTGCTAGAAAAGGTCCTTGTTGAAATGAAAGAGCTTGCAAATGCTTATGACGTCGGTATTACTGTGGAGAATATTGCTCAAGCGTTAGAAAACATGGCAGGTTTACCTGACGAATCCACCTCTTCCATGCACCAGGACCGCCGGAAGGGCCTAACCCTCGAAGTGGAACATTTACAGGGCGGTGCACTGCGCCTTGCCGAAAAGGCCGGTTTGAAACTTCCTGTGATCGGAACCCTATATGCACTCATAAAACCTTTTGAAAATTGATTTTCGCCAATACCGGTGCTCCACCGGTATTTTTTTTTGCAGCTTAGTAATCTATCTATATCCTAATGGCACTTTTAATTCCTCTTCTTCCCTTCAGTTATTAAAAATCCCCAAGACCAAAAAGAACAAAAAGAAAACAATATCACCAAAAGAATATTCTGATTCTTTCTTCTGTTACACTATTACCAAGTTAAGAAAGCGCTATCATATAATAAAGGAGAATGCACCTTGAAAATATTAAAAAATCTAACAGTTCAGGTCATCATCGGTATCATTCTGGGTATAACAGTCGGTTTCTTCTTCCCTGCTTTCGGTGAACAACTGAAGATATTAGCTGATTTATTTATTAAAATGATTAAAATGGTCATTGCACCAATCATCTTCTTAACCGTCGTAATCGGAATTGGCGGTATGGGTGATATGAAAAAGGTTGGCCGCATCGGCGGAAAGGCCCTGCTCTATTTTGAAATCGTTACCACTTTCGCACTTGCCATCGGTATCATCGTAGTCAATCTGCTGGGACCTGGTAAAGGCTTTAACATCGATTCAGTCGAGGGCGGAGATGTATCACAATATACAACAGCCGCTTCCGAAACGGAACATGGAGCCGTTGCTTTCATTTCTAATATCATTCCTGATAATGCCGTTGCAGCACTGGCCGGCGGAGACTTACTCCCTATTCTATTCTTTGCCGTATTATTCGGATTATCAATGGCGGCAATGGGACCGAAAGTGCAGCCAGTCGTTTCTTTCTTTCAGCATATTGCCGACATTTTCTTCGGCATCGTAGGTATGATCATGAAAGTTTCTCCATTGGCCGCATTTGGAGCAATGGCTTATACAATCGGTAAGTTTGGCCTTGGTTCTTTAACCTCGTTAGGACAATTAATGGGCAGCGTATATATCACAATGGCACTATTCATCATACTAATCCTTGGCTCGATCGCAAAAATGTACGGCTTTAATATTTTCAAGTTCATTGCCTATATAAAAGAAGAGATCCTCTTAGTTTTAGGAACATCTTCGTCGGAATCCGCCCTGCCAAGCGTGATGAAAAAACTCGAAAAATACGGTTGCTCAAAATCGGTAGTCGGTTTGGTTGTCCCAACAGGTTATTCTTTCAACCTTGATGGCACATCCATCTACTTATCCATGGCTGCAATTTTCATCGCCCAAGCATATGGTGTCGATTTAAGCATCTGGCAGGAATTGACCCTTCTGGGAATCTTGATGTTAACATCCAAAGGTGCTGCTGGTGTAACCGGATCCGGTTTCATTACCCTTGCTGCAACATTAGCTGCCTTCCCAATGATTCCAGTTGAAGGAATGGCATTACTGCTGGGTGTCGACCGCTTCATGTCTGAAGCACGTGCCATCACCAATCTAATCGGTAACAGTGTTGCTACAGTGGTCATTTCTAAATCAGAAGGTGAATTCAATCCAAACCAAGCCATCTCAGGTGATATGAATGAAGTGGCCGTCTCATCGGAAAAATAATCGAACACTAATGAAGAGGTGTGTAACTTGCACCTCTTTTTTTTATTGCTCCCTTTCTATCAATTAGCCAATTTTCTATAAATAGCCAATCAAATAAATTTCAGAATCAGTGAAAAGTGTTTATACTTTTATGTAACAGGTAAAAGTATAAAGTTAAAAGTTTTAGTAGTTTGATGGATTTAACCAAATTAGGAGGTTTTATCATGAAGGATTACGGATTATTTATTAACGGTGAGTGGTCGGATTTTGGATTGGATAAAATTGAAGTAAGAAACCCGGCAACGGATGAAATAGTTGCCACCGTTCCTAAAGGCGGTGCAACTGAAGCGGCGAAGGCTGCAGATGCCGCATATGAAGCCTTTACGGGCTGGGCTGCACTCTCAGTCTACGAACGCGCTGAACTGATTTGGAAATGGCATCGATTGATTGATGATAATAAAGAAGAACTGGCAAAAATCATGACTGAAGAGCAAGGCAAGCCCCTTAAAGAGGCTCTTGGTGAGATGACATATGCAAACGGATTTTTATCTTGGTTTGCCGAAGAAGGAAAACGGGTGTACGGCGAAACGATTCCTGCTTCCGTGTCCAATAAGCGTCTTTTCGTGACTAAACAGCCTGTCGGAGTTGTAGCTGTCATTACACCTTGGAACTTTCCTGCAGCCATGATTACAAGAAAAGTGGCACCAGCGCTTGCCGTCGGCTGCACAGTCGTCATTAAACCGGCAAACCTGACTCCAATAACAGCTTTAAAAATGGCTGAATTAGCTGAAGAAGCTGGCATTCCAAAAGGTGTCATCAATGTCGTGACAGGAAAATCATCAGAAATCGGTGAAACTTGGCTTCAAGATACGAGGGTTCGTAAATTGACGTTTACCGGTTCTACAGAAGTCGGCAAAACCCTTATGAGGGGCTCGGCTGACACAGTTAAGAAAATCTCGCTTGAACTCGGAGGACACGCACCAGCAATCGTTCTTGAGGATGCCGACCTTAATAAAGCGGTTGATGGCATCATCAGTTCAAAATTCCGTAACGCAGGACAAACATGCGTCTGTTCAAATCGCATTTATGTCCACGAAGCCATACAAGAAGCCTTCATCAAAAAGCTCGTTGCCAAGGTAAAGGAACTAAAGGTAGGAAACGGACTGGAAGATGGCGTCGATATCGGTCCGCTTATCGATCAAAATGCAGTGGATAAGGTTCAAAAACAAATAGATGAAGCAATCAGCAGCGGGGCTAAGCTCGAAGCTGGCGGTAAATCAATAAGCGGCCTTTTTCTTGAACCAACCGTACTGTCCAACATTGATGACAGCATGCTCTGCATGAAGGAAGAAACATTTGGTCCACTAGCTCCTATAGCCTCCTTTAAGACTGACGAGGAGGCAATCAAGAGGGCAAATGACTCCATCTTCGGTTTGGCAGCTTACGTCTTCACTGAAAATATCACCAAGGGCATCAAATTCACCGAGGCACTTGAATTTGGAATTGTAGGCTTGAACGATGGACTTCCTTCTGTTCCGCAAGCTCCATTTGGCGGATTCAAGCAAAGCGGACTCGGCCGTGAAGGCGGACACCAGGGCATCGAAGAATTCCTGGAAGTAAAATATATTTCCTTAGGTTTGTGACACTAAGAAAACGGGCCCGACTCAATTGAGTCGGGCCCGTTTTTTCATTCCAATATATCTTCTTCAAGCTTTTCCTCTTTTCGGATCCTGATGAATTTAACGATATTCAATACTATCGTTTTAACAACCGAGTAAGTCGGAACGGCCAAAATCATGCCGATGATACCGGCAATGTTTCCGGCCACGAGCAATAGGATGATGATGGTCAGCGGATGCGTGTTCAATTTTTTCCCAATGACTAGCGGTGAAATGAAATTGCCATCCAATTGCTGAATGACCGTTACAACCAGAATGACCAATAATGCCTCTGTCGGTGAATGAATCAATGCCACAATGACAGCAGGAGCGGCTCCGATAAACGGGCCTACATATGGAATGATATTGGTTACAGCACCAATCAGCGCGAATAAGAACGCATAAGGTAAACCAATGATCAAATACCCGATGAACGTTCCGATCCCGACAAACATGCAAACAAGCATCTGCCCTTGTATGTATGTAGTAAGCGTCCCGCCAGTTTCCTGAAGTACTGTTAAAGCTGGTTTTCTATAGCGAACCGGTACGAATTTCATAATGGCGGCCGGAAGCTTATCCCCATCCTTCAACATATAAAACAGGATGAAAGGAACCGTTACGACCACTAAAGTAATATTCGTCACTACGCTGAAAACGGAAGTTAAACTGTTCGTTATATTACTAGGTAAATCAGTCAAATATTTCTGAAGCGAATCCCCTACTTCTTGCAGAGGTACATAATCTTGTTCCACCGTCCATAAAAACCATTTTGACTCCGCTGAATCTTCAATGAACTTCCTTGTTTGATTGAAATAATCCGGAAGGTTATTGATTAAGTCCGTAACCTGTTTGGAAAGTGACGGGCCAACCAAACCGACCAATAAACTAATCAATCCCAGGAAAAATACATAAAGCAATAATATCGCCAATCCCCTAGGCACTCTTCTTTTAACGAGGAAATCAACAGTGGGATTGAACAGGAAATAGAGAAAACCTGAAATCAAGATGGGAAAGAACAATGTCGAGGTAAAAATCACGATTGGTTCAAAAAGAAAAGAAATCTTTGTACCAACATAAAAAAGTAAAGACAAAAGTAATAACTCTAACGTCCAAAAATGCAGTTTTTGCTTGAACAAATAATCTCCTCCACTATAAGCATTCTATATGACTCCTTATTTCTAAGGAAACGAAAAAATTCTATGTATGATAATCCTTCATTGTTAGCAGTTTACCATACTTCTATAACTTGAATGAATAATTATATACAAAAATAAAAGAAAAAAGCCTAAAGATACAGTTCCCTATCTTTTTGATGGTTAAGCATCATTTTACACTTTAAATCTTTTATATGTTAGAGGAAAAAAACTAATATGCACCATCATGCAAATTGAAAGATTCATGGTTTTCCACCCAATACGGGAAACGGACCCAAATAAAAAAAACCCCGCTGTATTGGCGGGGTGGTTTTGAGTCTTATTTTTGATCTTGAAGTACTGCTTCAAGCATCGTACCGTTTTTAGCTAGGTTTGTATGCCATGAAAATGCTTTTTCAAGAATGTGTGGAGTTTGATGCCCGCCAGTTTGCGCAACAGCTTCAGTGAAGTATGCACGAAGCTGTTGACGGTAGTCAGGATGCGCACAATTTTCAATGATTAACTCTACGCGCTCTTTTGGTGCCAAACCACGTAAATCAGCGATCCCTTGCTCTGTCACTAATACATCCACATCATGTTCAGTATGATCCACATGAGAAACGAAAGGAACGATACTGGAAATCTTGCCGCCTTTTGCATATGATTTCGTTACGAAAATGCCTAGGCGTGAGTTACGGGCAAAATCTCCCGATCCACCGATTCCATTCATCATTCTTGTCCCAGAAACATGTGTCGAGTTTACGTTACCATAGATATCACACTCTAACGCTGTATTGATTGAAATCAGGCCAAGACGGCGGATGATTTCAGGATGGTTAGATATTTCTTGTGGACGAAGAACTAGTTTATCACGGTATTTTTCAAGTTCACCGTAAACTTGTTTACCTTTTTCTTCAGCTAATGTGATCGAACAACCTGAAGCGAATTTCACTTTTCCAGCATCGATTAAATCAAATACCGCATCTTGCAGCACTTCTGAATAAACTTCCAAATCTTTAAATTCAGAATCAAGGAAGCCAGCGAATACAGCATTTGCCACTGAACCTACACCCGACTGAAGCGGAGCAAGGCTTTCAGTTAAACGGCCAGCCTTGATTTCTTCACGAAGGAAGTTAATGAGGTGGTTCGCGATTGTTGCAGTTTCTTCATCCGGCGGCACGATTGTAGAAGGTGCATCAAGATCTGTAGAAATGACGATTCCCATTACTTTTTCAGGGTCAACCGCAATACCGATCGATCCAAGGCGATCACTAGCTTTAGTCATAGGAATCGGTTCGCGTTTCCCTTGTTCAGCTGGTGTATATATATCATGCATCCCTTCCAATCCTTCTGGATGGGACACGTTCAATTCAATGATTACATGTTTAGCTTCTTGAACGAATATGGCTGAGTTACCTACAGAAGTTGTCGGGATGATCAATCCTTCTTCCGTAATCGCCAATGCTTCGATGATTGCAAAATCTATAGGTCCGACAATGCCTTGACGAACTTGTTCAGCTGTATGAGATAAATGTTGGTCCACATAAGTGACTTCATCAGCATTTATTTTATTGCGAATGCCTTTATCCGCTTGGAACGGCAAACGTTTGTTTATGATACCGGCTTCCGCCATATGTTGATCGACTTCCGGTCCTAATGAAGCACCAGTATAAACGTCAACTTTGAATTTTTCAGTTTTTGCTTTTTCAACTAGAGCCATCGGAATAACTTTAGCATCACCAGCACGGGTAAATCCACTCATCCCGAGTTTCATCCCATCTTTAATCCATGAAGCTGCTTCTTCCGCTGTAACTACTTTCCCCTTAAATTGTTCATTGCGAATTTTTTTGAAAACGCTTTCGTTCATACAAAAGACCCCCATTTTCGCTTTTCTTACACTTAATTTTACCAATCCTGTGTAATCGTCACATTCATTTTTGAATGAAAAGCCTTAAATAGGGCATAAACCAGCATTTTATTCACACAAGGGAGAATCATTAAAATCCTAAAGCCCTCCTGAATTGACTTGCATACGTTTGACTGACCTGGATTTTGGAATTGTCTTTCATTATCAGTAAAAATGTAGAATGAAAATCGGGAAGGATTTCTTGAATATAGTTGATATTGACGATGTACGAACGATGCACGCGAATGAATAAATCACTAGGTAAAATGAATTCCAATTCACTTAAATTCATTTTATGAAATCCACTCACACGTTCGGACTGAATTTTAGTTTTCCTATTTTGAGCTTCCAGATACATAATTTCATCATATGGAAGCGGTATCCAGCGATCTTCGGTTTTAATGGTCAAGAATGATGTAGGTAAAATTAATGGCTTTGTCGGCAAGATGGCCGTGACCGCTCCTAAAGGATTGCCCTGGTCCATGATAGGAACACTCAGCCCATAATAAGGTACGCCAAATACATTGCTTTCAACCTGCACCCCTATTTTTTTACGGACACTCAGTGCTTTATATGTCGCTGTGTTTTCACTGATTAAATCACCTGGTTTTATTCTTAAATCAACTTGTTTGCTCGGTTGATAATAAATGTATTTTTCGGAATCAGCCACAGAAATTGAAGCATCCTTCGGTACAAATTCCCTGATGATATTTAAAACGGATTCGACCGTAAATTGATCCATTTCCTTTCACCTCTTAAAAGAACATATTAATAATTTCCCTATTATTAAACAGGGCATTCATAAAATAATTCATCATTTTTTGGAAAACTTACATTTTTTTGAATTTATTATTCATAAAATTAAAGAAAAATTGAAATAACTAAGCGAAAAGCGTCAAAAAAGGCAAAAAAATCGTATTTAAATTTACATCCTTATTCATTATAGTTGGAAAGCTCCCCGATTTCCATGGGGGATTCAAGAAAAAAGTTTCCTTATATACTAACATTTAAATGTCGCGAGGGTGGAAATCAAACGCATAAAAAAGCCGCTCTCCCCATATAGGATAACGGCTAAGGGTCATTTTTTAAAACGGGGATTTTGAAACGAGGATTTTATTCTTAGAGATAGTATCTCTTCTAGATTTTTCAGTGGCAATTCCAATAAAAAGGGTCGGTCATCAGGTTGATATACATCCTCTGAAATGAGCGTATTAACGATCTTCTGTTTTTTTGCATTAACAATTCGGACCAGTCTCCCCATTTTCAGCTCCCTTTCTTTAATCAACTGTATCCGGCACATTCGGCCGGACATTCAGATGTCATTCTTTAACGCATCATGACCTTCTTTTCCGGTACGGATATTCACAACATTCGCCAATTCATAAATGAAGATTTTTCCGTCACCTGGTTTACCTGTACTCAGGAATTTCCTTGCTACATCCACAACATCCTGAACTGGCACTTCACACACGACGATTTCGATTTTCATTCGATCATGTAGTGACATTTCACGATTTCTGCCTCTATAGGTTTCCACATAACTTTTCTGAAGACCCGTTCCTTTTACTTCCGATACAGTCATTCCGCTTACCCCTATTTTTGCAAGTTCCGCTTTGAATTGTTCAAACTTGATCGGACGTGTAATGATTTCTATTTTGGTTAAAACCTCGGACATATGGGCAACCCCCTTTTAAATGGATTCGTGATAAGCTTTTTCTCCATGAAGTGTAAGATCAAGCCCCATTGACTCATCTTCTTCACTGACACGCAACGGTACGAAAAGGTTAATGACTTTAGCAACGACATATGTGACCACGGCAACGAAGATATATGTCGCAATGATCGCTACAAGCTGCTTCCACAACAAGTTGAAATCTCCATAGAATAAACCATCTGCACCGTTTTCGTTAACGGAAGTGGTCGCGAATAAACCTGTAGCGATCCCACCCCATGTCCCGCCGATCCCGTGCAATCCGAAAGCATCAAGTGCATCATCGTAACCGAGTTTATTCTTCAGGAAGAATACGCCCCAGAAACATACGGCACCACCAATGACACCGATGATGATGGAAGAGGCAGGGGTTACGAATCCGCAAGCAGGTGTAATGGCCACCAAGCCAGAAATAGCTCCTGATACCGCACCCAGCAATGTTGCCTTTTTATTAGCCATATACTCAACGATCAGCCAGCCTATGATACCAGCAGCGGCCGCAACAGCTGTATTGACGAATACATTCATCGCCACTTCATTGATTGTCAGTGCGCTTCCGACGTTGAAGCCGTACCAACCGAACCATATTAATGATCCGCCAAGGAATGTTAAAGGAAGATTATGCGGTGCACTGTCACCCGACTCTTTCCTTTTACCTAACATGATCGCTAAAACCAGACCTGCAACCCCTGAAGAAATATGAACAACGTTGCCGCCTGCAAAGTCAAGTGTACCAAGTTCCGCTAACCAGCCGCCTCCCCATACCCAGTGTGCAACGGGAGCGTATACGAATAAAGACCAAAGGATCGTAAAAATCAGGAATGCTGAAAATCTCATCCGCTCGGCAATGCCACCTGCAATGATCGAGACGGTTAAAACGGCAAAAGTCATTTGGAATAACATGAACAAACTATGAGGAATCGTTTCACTGTATGGTCCAGGTGCAAAGCCTACATCCTTTAAGCCAACCCAGTCCAGACCTCCCAGAAGTGTATTACCAGGTGAAAATGATAATGAATACCCAATCAGCACCCAAAGAATCGAAATGACAGCCAATGGCATATAGCTATGCATTGCCGTATTCAGGACATTTTTACTTTTTACCATCCCTCCATAAAACAGGGCAATCCCTGGTGTCATTAACCAAACCATCATTGTCGCCAAAAACATGAATACCGAATCTGCCATTTGCATACTGTTTTTTTCCCCCTTGTTTTTTATATATGTTATGTTTGTTAACACTATTATGTTATATTTTTTATCATATACTTAATTTTCTAATAATTCAACTTAATTTTTATATTTCATAATAAAAATGTTAGGTTATATAACATCACTGTGAATAAAAGCTTAGATAATTTGATTTTTTTGTCTTATAATTAATTTTCCACCTTTTTACGACTCCATTACTATTACATTTCCCCTCTACCTATGCCCCACTTCAAAAAAACCAATAAAAAAAGGGCCCTCATATTGAGGACCCTCAAAAAATATTCAATTAACAGCAACGAGACACTTTCCCACCCTTTGCGTTATACCGTTCATCCTGGGCCTCGCAGAAAAATTCTTTCCTGGTTTTCACGCGCTCTTCAGGATGATGCTTTTTCATATGTGCCACATACGTATCATAACTTGGCACGCCGACGAGCAAACTGACGAATTGCTTTCTGTAGCTGAGAATTGAAATTATTCTTTTCAACATTGCTTTCCCTCCCTTATGACGACCTTGATACATAAGGCGTTTCATGTAAATCTATTTTCTGGTTCTTCAAGACTTTTATCCATAACCTAATGGCAGATATCAGGACAGTGATCACCACGATCATGAAGATGGCACATAGAGCAGCATCCACATAATCATTGACGATAACCCGCTTCATCTCGGCCAGATTGGCTGCAGGAGCAAGAACTTCCCCACTATCATAAGCCGCTTTAAATTTATCCTTATGTGCTAAAAAGCCAATTGCCGGGTTTTCATGGAACAGCTTCTGCCACCCTGCCGTCATGGTCACTATCAACAAGAATGTAGTGGGCACAAGAGTGACCCATGTGTACGCTTTTTTGCCCATTTTGAAAAGGACCGTCGTCCCAAGCAGCAACGCAATGGCGGAAAGCATCTGATTCGCAATTCCAAACAATGGCCAAAGGGTATTGATCCCGCCAAGAGGATCAATGACCCCTTGATAAAGGAAGTACCCCCAACCGATTACACAAATGGCAGTTGCAATTATATTAGGCAGCCATTTATTCGTTTCGGCAAATGGTTTGTAAAAGGTGCCGATGATATCCTGTATCATAAAACGTCCCACCCTGGTTCCTGCATCAATGGTGGTCAATATGAACAATGCCTCGAACAAGATCGCGAAATGATACCAGAACGCCATCAGGGACGCCCCCCCAATCACTTGCGAGAAGATATGGGCCATGCCGATTGCAAAGGTCGGTGCTCCTCCAGTACGGGATATGATGGTCTCTTCCCCAACATCGTCTGCAAGGCCGGTAATCATCTCAGGTGTCACAAGGAAACCCCAATCGGATATGGTAGCAGCCACTTGCGCTGGTTCCGTTCCCACAACGGCTCCCGGGCTGTTAATGGCAAAATAGATACCTGGCGTCAATACACATGCGGCAATCATCGCCATGATGGCTACAAAGGATTCAGTCAACATCGCCCCGTATCCGATTGGACGTGCATGCGATTCGCGTTCAATCATCTTAGGAGTTGTACCTGAGGAAACGAGTGCATGGAATCCCGATACCGCTCCACAAGCGATCGTAATGAATAGGAACGGGAATAAATTTCCGGAAAATACAGGTCCTGTTCCATCGATGAATTGAGTGACTGCAGGCATTTCAAGGCTCGGCATGACAATAAAGATACCAAGTGCAAGTCCGATGATAGTACCGATTTTCAAGAATGTACTTAAATAATCACGCGGTGCCAATAACATCCATACAGGCAAAACGGAGGCAACGAAACCGTAGACAATCAACATGATGGCAATCGTTTCCCCGCTGAAAGTGAACATTGGCGCCAATGTTGCACTCTCGGCTACAAAGCGGCCGAAATATAACGCGAGCATCAAAAGTATGATTCCGATAATCGACCCTTCACCAACCCGTCCCGGCCTTATATAACGCATGTAAATGCCCATAAGGACTGCAATCGGTATGGTCGAGGCAATCGTGAACATTCCCCACGGACTGCCCACCAGCGCTTTTACGACAACCAGGGCAAGTACCGCCAATAAAATGATCATGATACCGAGGATACCGATCATCGCTATCAAGCCTGTAATCGGTCCAATTTCCTCTTTGATCATCTCTCCCAAAGATTTGCCGTTACGGCGCATCGAACCGAAAAGAATGATGAAATCCTGTACGGCACCAGCCAAAACAACTCCGACTACAAGCCATAGCGTCCCTGGCAAATATCCCATCTGCGCTGCAAGGATGGGACCTACCAGAGGGCCAGCTCCGGCAATTGCTGCAAAATGGTGGCCAAACAACACCCATTTGTTTGTAGGAACATAATCTTTCCCATCATTATTCGCTTCCGATGGAGTCTGGCGATTGTCATCTAGCTCAAACACTTTCCGTGCAATGAATTTACTATAAAAGCGGTATGCAATTGAATAAACACAGAGAGCTGCAGTGACAATCCACATGGCATTGATGCTTTCCCCCCGGTTCAGCGCGACGAAACCAAAACTCACCGCCCCCAAAGCAGATATGATCCCCCAAAGTACGACTGACTTAAGCGCTTTCATTTTTTCCATCTCCCCTCCATTGAACTATTTTACAACTATAAAAAACCTTCATTTATAAGGGACCTGGGCTGAATTACTCCCCATGCCCATTAAATTTAAAGAATTTTATATATATTCTGAATTATATGTCACCATAAGGATTTTTAGCAATAGTAAATTGGTCAATTTGTAAAGTATTTTCCATTATTTTGTCGATAATTACCTCTTTTCCCACCAATATGGATTTATGAATTCACACTCTTTATAAGAATCGCATTGGGTAAATAACCCCATTTTTTGAAGGTGCATCATTAAATGAAACGGAAGTTGTCCTTGTTATTGGACCAACAACAAAAAAATGTGCGCCTGACGGCACACATTCTTTCTTCATCCAATCTGATTTCCCCTTAAAGAACTGCGAAATAGGTCGTAATAAAAACCCCTCTGCCGCAACAATTCATCATGGGATCCCTTTTCAATGACCCTTCCTTCATCAAGTACAAGGATTTGATCACTCTGCTGAATTGTATTCAATCTGTGGGCAATGACAAAACTTGTCCTTCCCTCCATCAAGCGGTGTAATGCTTCCTGGATTTTAAGTTCGGTAATCGTATCTATGCTACTTGTCGCTTCGTCCAAAATCAATAGAATGGGATCGGCTAAAATAGCCCTGGCAATCGATAATAACTGGCGCTGCCCCTGACTTATTCCACTGCCCTCTTGATTCAAGATGGTATCATATCGATCTGGCAGTTTCATGATAAAGGAATGGGCATTGGCAAGCTTGGCTGCATTCACCACTTCTTCATCTTCCGCCTCCAGTCGGCCGTAGCGGATATTTTCACGAATCGTACCTTGAAACAAGAAGGAATCCTGTAAAACGAAGCCCATATGCTTACGGAGACTAGACCTCGTCACCTGTTGGATATCCTGCCCATCAATCATTATCCGGCCGCTGCTCGGCTCGTAAAAACGGGCAAGAAGATTAATGATCGTGGTCTTACCGGCCCCAGTGGGACCTACAAGCGCGATGGTCTCCCCTTTTTCCGCCTGGAAATTAACATCATATATCGTTTGCTCCTCATCATTATACGAAAAGGAAACACCCTCAAAGACCACCTCACCGCGGACATCTCGAAGTTCAGAGGCCTGCTTCTCATCCACTTCCTCTTCTTCTTCATCAAGTATGGCGAAAACCCGCTCCGCACCGGCAACAGCTGAGAGGAGTGTATTGAATTGGTTAGCCAGGTCATTGAGCGGACGGGTGAATTGCCTTGAATACTCGGTGAAGATGACAATTACCCCGATGGAAACCGTTCCTATGCCACTCAGCGCCAAAAACCCGCCGACAGCAGCTATTACCGTGAAACTTAGGTTGTTCAGTAAATTCATCAGTTTTGGAATCAGCCCGGAGTATGATTGTGATAGGAAGCCGGCTTTCTTCAAGTTTTCACTCCGGATGATAAAATCCCGGATCACTTTATCTTCCTGTGAAAAAGCCTTTACGATCCGTTGTCCGGAAATCGTTTCTTCTATAAACCCATTCAGTTCCCCAAGGTTCTTCTGCTGTTGTTTAAACAGCTTTCCTGTCCGGTTCGTTATCCACTTCAGACCGAAGAACATAAGCGGAACGATGAATAAGGTTAAAACAGTTAATAAAGGGCTCAGATACAGCATGACTCCGATCGTCCCGACCAGTGTCAGCACACTTGAAAAAATCTGGATGACGGAACTATTCAAAGTGGAACTGACATTTTCTATATCATTCGTGACCCTACTCATCAATTCCCCATGCTGGCGCCGGTCAAAAAAGGGGATGGACAGCTGATGAAGCTTTTTAAATAATTGATTGCGCATTTCATAAACCGTATCCTGCGCGATTCCAATCATCCAATAATTCTGAAGCCACATGGATAGGGAATAGAATATATAGACTCCAAGAAGTCCGAAAAGAAGGGTGATCAGCCCCCCGCTATCTTTTGTGACAATATAATCATCAATGGCCATCCCAACAAGAAAGGGGCCAAGCAACCCCAAAACCGAGCTTATCAGCACCATGAAAAGGACACAAAATAACAGGCTTTTATTCGTTGCTAAGTAGGGAATGATCCTTTTTATCGTATTCCAGGAGTTGACCGGTTTAGACTTTGCCTTATCGGGAGATATTCTTTGACTCAAGCGAAATCCCCTCCTCCCCAAACTGTGAGTGAACGATTTTTCGATAAAGATCGCTTGTTTGAAGCAAATCCTCATGTTTCCCCAGTGCAAGGACTTGACCGCTTTCCAGCAACAAGATTTTGTCCGCCTCCATGGCTGTACTGATTTTTTGTGTAATGATGAGCGTTGTGCATGTATATTCCTTTAAAGCGGCAAGCAATTTACTTTCCGTTTTCAAATCCAGCGCACTCGTACTATCATCCAGAAGGAGAATCTTCGGTCTGCGCACCAATGCTCTTGCGATCGATAAGCGCTGTTTTTGCCCTCCGGACAGATTCACTCCTTTTTGCCCTAACTGGGTTTCATATCGCTTCGGAAGTTTCATTACGGTCTCATGCACCTGAGCATGCTTGGCCGCAGCCATGATTTCCTCCATCGAGGCACCTTCTTTTCCCCAAGCGACATTATTTTTTATGGTTCCTGAAAAAAGCAGCGCCTCTTGCGGTACATAGCCGATCCTTTTCCGCAGAGAATTCAGGGGGATATCTTTCAGAACTTGGTCATCAATTTGAATGGAGCCGCTTTCAACTTCGTATAATCTCGGAATCAGCTGAAACAGAGATGTTTTCCCTGATCCTGTCGCTCCTAAGATGGCAAGCGTTTCTCCCGGATCGATGGAGAAGGTCAGGTTTTTCAATATCGGCGTATCGGTTCCAGGATAACGAAAAGATACATCCAAAAACTTGATGCCTCCCCCATTTACGGCCCCACTCTTGCTTTCCGCCTTACCTTCATCAATATCTATCGGAGTTTCAAATATTTCCGTCACACGCTCCGCTGAAGCCTTCGCACGGGAAATGACCATGATCAGCCATGAAAAAACGGAAAGGGATGCCGCAATTCTTGTGGCATAGTTGACAATCGCCACAACTTCCCCTACCTGTATATCTCCCGTTGTTATAAATTCGCTTCCAAGCCAGAGAATGATCAGAATCGCCACATTCATGACCAATATCAGTACAGGCATCGTCGTTTCTATTAGACGAAGCGAAGTCACGGTCTTTCTTTTCAACTCTTCATTCGCATCGTCAAATCGGCCGATTTCATGCTCCTTACGAAGAAAAGCCTTGATCAAGCGCATGCCTATCAGGTTTTCCCTCATTACGCCATTAACATTATCGAGTTTTTTCTGTACGAGCTTAAACAGCTTGGCTGCTCGTTTCATAACCCATCTCAGGAAGAAAACAAGAATCGGAATTGAAATGACCAAAACAAGTGATAGTTTCAAATCGACCGCAATAGCCATTATCGCTCCGCCGATTACGATCAACGGCGCCCTCGCCATGATACGCAAGCCCATAAAAACCGTATTTTGAAGTTGTGTCACATCATTTGTCATCCTTGTTATCAACGAGGAAGTCGGGATATTATTCAAATTCGCAAAAGAAAACGCCTGTATTTTACCAAAAAGGCTTTTCCTGACATCATGTCCAAAGCTTTGACTTACATGTGATGCCGTAAATGAATTAACGATCCCGCCAAGAAATGAAAAAACAGAAAGCCCAACCATGACACTTCCCCATTTAATCACCACCGATAAATCTTTCTGCAAAATGCCATCATCAATTATTTTTGCTATAAATAAAGGTTGTAACAGCTCTACCCCGAGCTCGACAATCATTAAGGATAAAGCAAGAATGATCAAAAGCCAGTACGGCTTAAGAAATGAGGACAATTTTTTCATCTATGACACCTTCGATTCTTCTTATGTAGATAGCATTTTTTTATCCTCTCATTATACATTTTTATACAGATTTTTTAAAAGATTTTAACCGTTTTAAAGCATTGGTAAATATCTTGAATTTTTTTTTATAAATACCCTTGACAAATAACAGGAAATAAGCGAAAATTCTAATTGATAATGATTTTCAATTTCATTATCGATCTCTGAAATTTGATAAGCAATTACGATATTCTCTTATCGTACCCTTTTGATATTGTACATAGATACAATGTCGCCCCGGCTTCTCTGTGCCTAGTAAAATTATATGCTCATTAGCGAATGCAAGTCACTAGAATATTGCCCCCTCTTTATTCAAGTAATTTATTCACGTTGGAAGCATATTAGGCAGCCGGGGATTATTTTTTTCAACTATTAAACTTACATATATGATTAAAGGAGCAGGATGATCATGAAACTAGAAGATATCATTAAAGAACGGCGCAGCATCAAACGATTTAAGGACATTCCTGTTCCTATTGATACCATTCAATCATTATTGGAAACTTCGACATGGGCACCGAACCATAAAATGACCCAGCCATGGCGCTTCGTCGTGGTGCATGGTGATAGCCGTTTAAAACTCGCAGAAGCAACCCGTGCATTCATGGAAGGCAAAGAGAAGGACCCTGAAAAGAAAAAAGCAGCCGGACAGCGAGGATATAATAAACTTATAGGTGTACCGATGTTTGTCGCAGTGATCATGGAAGAGAATCCGAATCCCATGACACGTGAAGAAGATTATGCGGCTACAAGTGCCTTGATACAGAATTTCAGCCTGCTTGCCTGGGAACAGGGAATCGGGATGATATGGGAAACATACGGCATGATACACAGCATGGAGTTTCGTGAAGCTTTGGGCGTGAAACCAGGCGAGAAGATCGTCGGCAGCCTTCACGTTGGCTATCCCGATATGATTCCTGCCCCTCGTCCAAGGACCGCGATCGATCAACTCCTGACCATTATGGACTAACATAAAAGGAAAGCATCCAATCTTCTATTTGGAGACTCAGACTGTAGACAAACTTGATGAAAATCGAGTTTTCTACAGTTTTTTTATGGCTTTTACAATTTGAACGTTGATTTTCCGCTCCAGGCACTCGCTTTCCGCGGGCGGTCCGGGAGCCTCCTCGGCTTACGCCTGCGATGTCTCCCCTAGACGCGCTTTTCCCCCAGGAGTCTCGCCCCTTACACTCCAATCAACTTTGTTTTAACATATAGATAGAACTTATCCCTACATTCTTTTTTGTATTATATAGAAGTATTTAACTTGGGTGATATGGATGCTTTCTAAACATGATTCTATTCAGCAAGATCAACTCAGTGAATCATTTGGCTCGTAAACTTGATGTGCCTTTGACATCTCTTTCATTTTTAATTTGGTGAAAGATATGTATTCAGAGGTTGGAGCGTCAACTCCGTTCTCCTCTAATTGCTTTAACCACTTGACAAATGGGTATTAAATTAATAAAGACGCCCTGAACCCTACAGCGCGACTGTTAGCTTGTAATGATTATCCCCACACGGTCATTGCCACTATCATAAAGAACCGAATGAAAAATCCAGCGTATGTATAGTGACTAAAAGCTCAATCAAAAAAACCCCCTTCTAAAAGGAGGTCCCTGAACGCCCATACTCAAAAGAACTCGTGATACAATGCCTGAATCGCCGTCTCTTCGTTGTGCCCTTTCACACCGAACATCATGCTTACCTCCGAAGAGCCCTGGTTGATCATCTCAATATTCACCTTAGCTTCGGCCAAGGCTTTTGACGCTCTTGCCGTTGTACCGACATTATGGCGCATTCCTTCACCTACAACCATGATCAAGGCAAGATCATGCTCCACATTCACTTCATCGGCATGCAGCTCTTTCTTGATTCGGGAAATGATTTTTCCCTCGGCTTCACCTTTCATCTGGTCCTGCCTTAGAATAAGCGTCACATCATCGATGCCTGATGGAATATGCTCATATGAAACTCCATAATCTTCAAGGATGTGCAGCAGTTTCCGGCCAAAGCCAACTTCCCGGTTCATCAAATATTTGCTAATGTAAATGCTGCAAAATCCTTTATCACTCGCAATCCCAATAACGGGCCCGTTCGTATTATCCCGTGTATTCACAATGCGGGTCCCTTGTGCCGCCGGATTGTTCGTATTCTGGATATGGACAGGTATTCCCGCACGGAATGCAGGAATCAGTGCCTCATCATGAAATACCGAGAAGCCTGCATAAGAAAGCTCACGCATCTCACGATAGGTTAATTCCCGGATTCCCTTCGGATTGGAAACCACATTTGGATTCACCGCATAAACGGCATCCACGTCCGTAAAGTTCTCATACAAATCAGCTTTGACCCCATTCGCAAGAATCGAACCAGTAATATCGGAACCGCTTCTTGAGAAGGTTAACACATCACCATCCAACGTATAACCGAAGAACCCCGGGAATACTACGATTCCAGGCTCATCACGCAGAGCATATAACCGATCATAAGACTCTGGCAGCACCTTGGTAAATCCACCTTCATCCGTTACGATCAAGCCGGCCTTCTTTGGATTTATATACTGCGCCTCTACACCACGGCTTTGGAAATATCCTGCGACCAGCTTCGCATTATTATCCTCGCCGCTGGCCTTCAAGGCATCCAGATAGCGCTTCGGGTTAGTTTGGTCTGCATGCAGCAGTGCCATTAAATTTTCATGAATCCCAGTGATGACACTCTCGGATATATCCAACTCTTCAGCAATGCTCGCATAGCGGGATACGACATCTTCTATCAAATGCTCTCCGTTATCCCCGCGCAGCTGCTGTTCCGCAGCTTCAATCAATAAATCCGTCACCTTTATATCATCGGAATTGCGTTTCCCTGGAGCCGAAACGACTACAATCTTTCTCTCTGGATCAGAAACAACAATTTCGAATACCTTCCTCAACTGTTCACCTGACGCAAGTGAACTTCCACCAAACTTCGCAACTTTCATCTCGACATCCCCTATTTTCGTAAATATTCTGTCAAAATCAACTCTCCCTATTATTACGCTTTTTCTCGAAACAATCAAGTGTAAATTCCATTATAGGAGGACATTTGTATTTTTAAAAAGGACATATCATCAAGACGAAGGATCAAGAATGGCTAAAAACAAATAAAAAGACAACGGGCATATGCCCATTGTCTCTCCTATTCTTTAGCGATTATCCACAGTTTCCGGGTATAAGTCATGGTTCATCAAGCGGTAATTCGCCATTTCCTCATACTTCGTGCCTGGTTTCCCATAATTCGTGTAAGGGTCGATGGAAATTCCGCCCCTAGGTGTAAACTTGCCCCAAACTTCAATATATTTAGGATCCATCAATTCGATTAAATCATTCATGATGATGTTCATGCAGTCTTCATGGAAATCACCGTGATTGCGGAAGCTGAATAAATAAAGTTTCAAAGACTTGCTTTCCACCATTTTCACACTGGGAATATAGCTGATGTAAATGGTAGCAAAGTCCGGCTGGCCCGTTATCGGACATAAGCTAGTGAATTCCGGGCAATTGAATTTGACGAAATAATCCCGGTTCGGATGCTTGTTATCGAATGACTCAAGGATTTCAGGCGCATAGTCAAATGTATATTTTGTTCCTTGATTACCAAGCAGTGTGATATCTTTTTTTAATTCTTCTTCTTTTCTTCCAGACATGAAAAGTCCTCCTAATCCCACGTTTCAGGGAGATTCATAAAATGGGCCTCTATATAACAAAAACCATATCTCCTCAAAGATATGGTTGATTCGCGAAAAATATCAAAGCCATAGTTTTTTTAAGAGGGTGATGCTATGAACCTCTCCCGATTATCGGGAAATATTTTAAAATTGTCTTAGTAAATATAAAAAAAAATAGTCAATCTGTCAATGCAACTCTCTTAAATTGGGTTTGATTCCTTTATATATTCAGTTTAAAATGGAAAAAGCAGTTCAACCTATAAGAAAGAAGAGAATATACACATGTGGATTTTTGCAGCACTCATCACCAGCTTATGTTTCGGAATCAATAACAGCATTTTCAAATGGAGCAGCGGAAAAGGCTATTCCAAGATACATATCCAATTTTTCTTTTATTTTTCAGCTTTTATTTTGTCCATTATTTATGGAATGTTTATGGATGGTTTGCAGCTGAACTGGCTGTCCATCATGCTTGGTGCAGCAATTGGTGTACTGAACGCTAATGGTAACATCCAGATGGCAAGCGCCTTTGAAAAAGGGCCGGCAAGCTTGACATCACCATTAATCGCAGCGAATGCCATATTCCCCATACTCTGTGCAGCTTTAATTTTTCACGAACATATTTCTTCCTTGCAGTGGAGTGGAATAGTCTGCATGTTTCTCGCTACATTAGTTATCCAGTATACACCTAACCCCAAAGGTAACCATCAGTATGTCCCTTGGATCATGCACACAGTATTCTCCATCTTATCATTCGGAGTGCTCGGAATTCTAATGACGACATCAACACGTCTTCATTTAAACTCCCTTGATATCCTTGTATCAATGTATGGAGGCGGAATGCTTTATCTTCTTTCGGCTCTGGCCTTAAAAAAAGAAAAAATCAAGCTAAAGGAAGTCAAAATCGGTTCCTTAGTAGGTTTTTTAAGCATGATAGGCTATGGATGTTATTTCTTTGCATTGAACACAGGGATCGCAAGCATCATTTTCCCTGTCGTCAGCCTGAATTGTTTAGTTGTTGTATTCGCTGGATGTTATTTATTCAAGGAAAAACTAAAAACCTATCAAATTGCCGGTGTTCTTGCAGCATTAATCGGTATTATTTTAACTAAAATATGAATATAGTACGTTTACAAAAACAACCTGGCTGTCATGTGTACAAGCCAGGTTGTTTTCTATTTAATGGGAAATGGGGTAGGTCAAAAAAAAATGTTGACACATCCGTAAAAATATCAGATAATTTTGAATATTAATTCTTTAGATTTAACAGCTTTTGAAATGTTTGAAAAATCCTCTGCCACGGGTATTAAAGAAATAGGTACAACCACCTCATTTAATTCTGAATCAAGAAAGGAAAGATGCATTATGGTAAAAGTTACAGTAACAGTTGATTTCCAAGGAAAATCTTATCAAACTAACGTCCTTACTAAACCGGGTACAGATCATGAAGTAATTTTACAACAAGCCCTTCATCAAGTTGAAAAGCAATGGAAAGCGTAAGAAGGCAGGCATCGCAATAGATACCTGCTTTTTTATTACCATTTTAATAATTTCCAAAATAAGTTTCATATGAACTATTAAAGATCCTCTTGCAGCAATCCCCTCACACTTTTAATTATTTTTATTCAAAAGACACTAAAATTAAGATGTCAGTTTGTGTACTAGAATTTTTTATAATAAAAAAAAATCCAATTGAAATGGGATTATATAATAAAAGTCTTTTAAAAAAGACGGTCTTTTAAAGGACCGTCTCAACTGTAGACAATTTAACCGTTGATTTCCATTCCAGGCACTCGCTTTCCGCGGGCGGTCCGGGAGCCTCCGTTCCAATCAACTTTGTTTTAAAATTTAGATAGAACCCCTTTTGTCCACAAACAAGCTAATAATTGATTTTCCTGCAGTTTTTGTTGAGGGTTTGTTAAATTCAATCGTTTATTTCCTCTCCTGGCACTCACTTTGCGCCTGCGAGGTCTCCCCTGGACGCGCTTTCCCCGCAAGGGTCTCGCACACACCATTCCAATCAACCTTGTTTTTAATTTAATACAGAACCCTTTTGTTTACAAACTGAGACCAAATTACTGTTATTAAACTAAATTTCTTATTAATGGCATGGAACGTTCTTGGAGGTTATCGGAAAACAGGCTATAAGAAATGACTTTCTTCTTGTACTGTTTAACTACATCCACTCGGTCATTGTAAATATACACAAATAACTTAACATCAATTTTGCCTTTTTTAGTATCAATGACTAATGGAGTCCCACTGTCCTCTGGATGTAAAAACAATTGCTCGTTACCCGGGAATATGTGATTTTTCTTCAAAAATCTGGCGTTATTAAAATAATTAATAACTTGAATTTTTTCTTCACCTTCCAAACGTTTTCCGTCAAAGGATACGATCGCATTCCCGCCACTAATTTCTGAGTGTATTTTAAATTTGCTGATAATCCAATTAACAGCATCGGTTGGAAGACAGGAAACCAATATTTTTAATAAGCTTAATATAATTGTCAAAATCAAAACCGGCAATGTCAATTCATCATCTCCGCTACATTTATAAATTAATTCTTTATAACTTATTATATCAATAGGGCTGGCAATTTTTCTTAGAAGATGTGTCCGTTCTATTAACGTTTTACTTTGGGAAAACATTGTACTTAAACACAATTTACCCTTTATAAATATAATTTTCCAAAATGGTTATACTAAACATAATGGTTTCATCCACATCCTTCTTAACAAATTTCCATGAATGAGATGGATAGATCTGTATAAGAAATTATATTTATTAAAGTACAAAAAAACTGGGCGTCATCAAGACGCCCAGCTTTTCCGGAATCGATTATTGATATCCCCAAATCATTGTTAGCATTGTACCGAAAATTGTAACCAATGCAACGAACAATCCGTAATAAACGTTTGTGTAAATCGATGCTTTATCTTCAGACTCACCTGCGTGCATGAACATAACTAATTGCAGTGCAGCTTGCATGAAAGCTGTAACAAGTAGGATGATCACACCCATTTTTAGTGAGAGATCATACATAATAACTGATAGTGCGACCAAAGTCAGGACTAGAGAAAACGCAAATCCCATAACTTGGCCCCGTGGGAATAATTCTTTCATATTACATCATTCCTTTCAGGTAGACGAAACTGAAGATGAAGATCCAGACAACGTCCAAGAAATGCCAGTAAAGTGAAAAGATGAAAGCCTTGTTTGTTGTTTCTGGAGTCATACCGCGCTTTTTGATTTGCATGACGATGAAGGTTCCCCAGAATAAACCAAGTGTAACGTGAGCTCCATGCGTACCTAGTAATGTAAACAAACTAGATAAGAAAGCACTTGTTTGAATGGTTGCTCCTTCATGTACATACTCCACGAATTCATAAATTTCGACTCCCAAGAAGCCTAAACCAAGAATAAGGGTGATAATGAAGAAACCAATCGTTGCTTTCTGTCTGCCAAGTCTCATTGCATTGATTCCAAGACCTATGGTAAAACTACTGGTTAAAAGAAAGATTGTTTGGAACATCAGGGTTGGGACTTTAAAAAGATGTTCCCCTGTTGGACCATTTCCAGTTCCATTGACCAATACAAAATAAGTGGCGAACAGTGTAGCGAAAAGAGCTATTTCTGCTCCTAGGAAAATCCAGAATCCAAAAATCTTTAAGCGATTTTCTTCCGTGCTATATTCTAGTGGCAGCGAGTTATCTATTTTCATTACTTAGCACCTCGCAATTTATTTTCAGTTTCTTCGATCTCTTCAACAGAGATATAACGTCCGTGATCTTTTTCGAATGAACGGTGAATCATACAAGCAAAGATACCGATCGTTGCAATGATAGCAATGATCCACATGCTGAATACCATCGCAAAGCCCCAAACGAAGAAGATACAGCTCATGATAAACGGCACACCACTGTTATTTGGCATATGGATCTTTTCTACTTTACCGCCAAATAACTTAAAGCCTTTTTTCTTTGAATCCCAGAATGCTTCTGTAGAATCAACTGTTGGCACAATTGCAAAGTTATATTCAGGGATTGGTGTATGTGTAGCCCACTCTAGAGAACGTGCATCCCATGGATCGTTTGAAATATTTCTTGACGCATAACGAGTGCTCCAATAGATATTGTACACAATAAGTGCAAAACCTATTGCCAAGCCAATCGCTCCAACGAAAGAGAGCATATTCAATGGACCATACCCTGTTGATTCAGAGTACGTATACATACGACGTGCCTGCCCATCTAAACCAGTGATGAACATCGGGAAGAATGTAACATTAAAGCCGATTGTAATGAACCAGAACGACCATTTCCCAATTTTTTCGCTCAACATGAAACCGAACATTTTTGGCCACCAGTACGTGAAACCAGCAAGTACGGCAAATACAGTACCAGGGATTAAAACGTAGTGGAAGTGAGCTACTAAGAACATTGTATTATGGTATTGGTAGTCAGCACTTGCCATTGCAAGCATGACCCCTGTTACCCCACCGAGCGTGAAAATCGGAATGAAAGCTAAAGAGTAAAGCATCGGAACGGTAAAAACGATTTTACCTTTCCAAAGTGTGAACAACCAGTTGAAAATCTTAACACCGGTCGGGACGGCAATTGCCATCGTTGTAATCGAGAAGATACCATTAACCATTGCACCGTGACCCATTGTATAGAAATGGTGAGCCCATACAATGAAAGATAGAGTAGAAATAGCTACCATGGAGATAACCATCGAATTATACCCGTACAGGTTACGACGTGCAAATGTCGAAATGATTTCACTGTATATACCGAAAGCCGGAAGAATTACTATATAAACTTCAGGATGTCCCCAAACCCAGAACAAGTTCGCCCAAAGCATATCGCTACCGCCATTGGCCATCGTAAAGAATTGAGTTCCGAATAGACGATCCATTGTCATCAACGCAAGTGCCACTGTCAATACAGGGAAAGCGAAAACGATAATGAAGTTTGTGATCAAGATAGACCATGTGAACATTGGCATTTTCATTAAATTCATGCCAGGTGCTCTCATTTTCAAGATTGTTACGATAAAGTTGATACCAGTCAGTAATGTACCGATACCAGCTATTTGAATTGCAATCGCGTAATAGTTCGAACCTACTGATTCACTGAAATCATTACTTGCCAGCGGGAAGTAAGATGTCCAACCTGCATCAGGAGAACCACCGACTACGAAAGAGATGTTAAATAGCATTGCCCCCATGAAGAATAACCAGAAGCTTACTGCGTTCAGACGTGGGAATGCTACGTCACGCGCTCCAATTTGCAATGGTGTGACAATGTTCATTAACCCAATGATAAATGGCATAGCCATGAACAGGATCATGACGACCCCGTGTGTTGTAAATACCTCATTATAATGCTGCCCATCCAAAAGACCGTTATCTGGAATAGCCGTTTGAGCACGCATCATAAGAGCATCCACGCCACCACGGAAGAGCATAAGAAGTGCTGCCAAGATGTACATGATACCAATACGTTTATGGTCAACCGTTGTTAACCACTCACGCCATAAGTAACCCCATTTTTTAAAATAGGTAATTCCGGCAACAACCGCAATCATGGTTAAACCAATGGCAACCATGGATGCATAAATCGCAGGACTTGGATGAGGTACGGCAAATCGATCAAAGTAATCCATACTTTTGTGACTCCTTTCAGGAAAATATTCCTTATCTTGTAAACCTAGTTGTTTTATCGAACGAAATTAATTCTTAGTGATCATGATTCATGTTGCTGTGTTCTGAATGTTCATCGTGTGAATCCTTGGAATCATTTTCTTCCGTATCAGAAGATCCGTGGTCATGACCAGCATTTTCCCCTTCAGGAGCTGGAGAAAACTCTAAGTGAGTTCCAGTGTAAGTGGATTGTCCCACATGACCAGGTTTTAATAATTCATTGAATTTTTTCTCAGTAATCGGTTTAGCAGTAGCTTTAATTTCATCTACCCACTTATCGTATTCCTCTGCGGATAGTACATTAACGTTGAAAGTTTGCTGAGCAAAACCTGAACCACTGAAGTTTGAATTTCGACCCATATACTCTCCTGGTACATCAGCTGCTAAGTGCAACGTATTAACCATGTCCGACATCGCGTATTTTTGTCCTCCAAGTTGCGGAATCCAGAAACTTGAGATTGGACCGAATGAGTAAAGTTTAAATTCAATTGGTCGGTTAGTAGGTAAAAACAGATAGTTGACTGTTTCGATATCTTCTTCCGGATAACTAAAATGCCACTTCCAGTTTGAAGATGAAGCGTAAATAATTAAAGGTTCTTGATCACCGTATCCTTTAGGTGTTGCCTCAACTTCATTTGTTGTTTTAACAGTAACAACGGATAGGAAAGCGACGATTAGAATTGGGATCGCAACCCAAATTATTTCAAGAACCTTACTTCCTTCAATATGAGGCGGTTCATAATCATCACGTTGTTTGGAAGCACGATATTTCATTATCATGAAGATATACAGTACCATAACGACAAGGACGACAAAGGCCATTGTCCATATCGAAATCATAATAACATCTGCTTGTGTTGCAGCTACTGGCCCTTTAGGGTCCAAGACCATTAATGGGTTATCGCAACCGGTTAGCACAGTGGCAATAGTAAAAAGTATAGTTAATAGAGCCCATTTTATTTTCATAGTACTACCCCTTTCTTACATAATAAAATTCCAATTGGTAATTATTCGGACAAAGTGTTACCATGTTCACAAACCCCGACATACCAATATTAATCCCAAGTCTAAAAAAAGACAATACAAAGTGACATCTGTCACATAAAGTTCATTAAAGAGCAGTAAGAAGATGGTAAATGAACTGAAATGTTCGAAAATCTTCAGCAAATGAAATATAATAAATGTTTCATATCTTGCCTTTGAAAATTCACTTATCAGTGCAGGATTACAAATAGTACCGATCCTCTTTCCATTTAATATTACTTTAATATAATGAAATAAAAATTTCACATTATAGTCACCGTGTATATTGCCTCAAAACTCTTAAAGATTATGAATTATATTACCTATCTTGTCAATTAGGTATTTATCGTTAGATACCATGATTTAAACCGGATTTTTTTCACTCGGCCAAGGAGGTTGGTAAATGGTAGACACATGGGACACGATGTTGTCTCCATGCTTCAATACCCTTATGAACCAACACAGGTCAATATTATATATATATAAGGAAACAACGAGTTGAAATGAAATTGGGTTCTTTTTGCAATCCTTATGCCCTGTCAGTATTTTTAAACAGCCGTGTAGCAAAAGCGTAGTAAGTAATTCAGGTTTGCTATCAAATCTGCCTTTAGCAAAACCACTGCTCAATAACCCCATATTGATACCTATATCCCTTTCCCTTTTGAATTTTCATTTAAAAGTACATAAAAAAAAACCACAAAAAAAGGACTTCTTAAAAGTGTCCTTTTCTCGTAGATATTGTTTAAAATGTAATTGAGACTTCCTGGCGTGCAGGCAGTTGGTTTGGATGTACAAGCACATCGTGTGTTTGGCAATGACGAGTGGCAGTATATTGAATTAAAATGTAACAAATCGATAATTCGATTCTGATAATATGAAATGAAAGCGCATTCATTAATTGTGATCAAGTTGACTCAAATTCTGCAAGTTAGGTAACAGAACAACTAGTTTTGTTTAGAAAAACAGTATATTGCGCTATATTCCTCGCTTTAGTTACTGAATTCTGTACTTCTGTTTGTTGGAGCTTTAGCCTTTGTTTTCATTTTTATGATTTTAGTCGTTTCCGGTTCAATTCTTTCGCCTTTACGTGTATTCATTACCATTTCCTCTGTCAGGACAAAAAATATACCAACTAGAAAAATGGCAGCTGCGCTTAATGTGATGGCGATTCCAACAGCGGTGAATATATAATCCTTATTGTAATCGCTTACAAAGAAACTTAAAGCAAAAATAATAATTCCGATTACACAACCTGTGCCCGATACCCATTTCACTGCATCTAACATCTTCTGATTAGCTTCCATAATTTCATCCCCTTTCTTTCTATTTTATGACATTTCACAAATTTGTCAAATCTTTTCTATTTTTTAACATATTCACGATGAAAACCTTGACAAATAGAAGGCGCCACCATTCACTTTTAGGTATTCAAGACTATATGAGCAAACTTCAAAACAGTGCAAATACACTATCTATTTTTCCGATATTAGCCCACTGTATACTATTAAAAAAACTCCAATAAAAGACCCCTGTTGAATAATCAGGGGCCTTACCTCATTCTATGGTTTTTGCAAGGTGATCGTTACCGTTTTCTCTTTAGTGCCTCGATATACTTTAATCTTTACTTTATCTCCGATTTTCTTATCTGTATATAAGTACTTCCTTAATGCAGCGGCAGTATTTATTTTCGTTCCATCAATCTCAACGATGATATCCTGTTGCTTAAGCCCTCCATTCGCCGCAGCCGATCCCGCCTCTATACTCGTCACCATTACGCCGGACTTTACGGCTTCTGGAACATTTTGAATGTAATATTGCGGCAGTTCTTCCATACTGGCCAAGCTGACTCCTAAATATGGGCGCGTGATTTTTCCATTTTCAATCAGCTCCGTAACAATCGGAATCACATCATTACTTGGTATGGCAAACCCTAAGCCTTCCACACCGTTTTCGGAAATCTTCAAACTGTTTATGCCGATCACTTCCCCAGCGGTGTTGATCAATGCACCCCCGCTATTGCCGGGATTGATCGCTGCATCTGTTTGAAGGACATCAAGTTCCCACTCCCCGTCCGAGGTATCGACTGAAATGGAGCGTCCGGTCGCACTGACGATCCCTTGTGTAACCGATCGTGAAAAATCAAGTCCAAGTGGGTTGCCAATTGCCAATACTTCTTCTCCTGGACGCATGCTATCGGAATTCCCGAATTTAATTCCCTCAGGTGCTTTCGAGGCATCAATTGTCAAAACCGCTAAATCAGTCAAAGCATCAGCCCCGACAACCGTCGCCGTTGCCTTTTGTCCATCATACAATGAAATTTCGACTTCCTTAGCGCCTTCAATAACATGATTGTTCGTGATGATATAGGCTTTCCCATCAGCTTTTTTATAGATGACCCCTGAGCCGGTGCCGCTTTCAACCGTTTCGCTCTCCGTGCTTTGCTGCTGGTACGGGTACTGGTTTTGCATCTCCTGTAAATTCACGACCCCGACTATCGATTTGGATGCTGATTCGACCATCTCTGCCCTATCATTTGAATCCGTACTTGTCGATAACTTTTCCGCCGTGACACTCTTATCCTTTTCAACACTTTCCGTTTGCTGTACACCTGCCGTTTTGGTTGACTCATTCACTGGACTATTCCCTTGACCTATAAAGTCCCCGCCAAATAGAAATACAGACGATGTAACCATAGCAGCAACCGTTCCGGAAACAAGGCTAGTTAGCCAAAGAGACTTACCCTTTTTCCGTTCTGCCTTTACTCTGACTTGCTCATCACCATTATAATTTTCCATCTTTATCCCTCCTATGATTGTCCTTTATCCTTTACTTGACTCAATCATAAACAGGAAATATTAAAAAATTCTTAAGAAATAACGAATAGGGCGACATTTTACAAAAATTATAAAATTTTATCGAATCCTGTATCTTGCCGCCTGCAAAATAAAAAGGCCTCAACAGGGGCCTTCAATTCGACCATACAGTTATCCTTACAAGACTTCATAAACTTCTTTAGTCTTCTTATTCACGCCATACCAGCCCCAAGTGGTTTTGTGGCCACTTTCCTGACTAGGTTCATCCACCTCGAAAACATGAAAAATGTAATCTCCCTTTTCGGCATCATGATCATATTCGATATCTAAATCAGGAAAATTTTCCATGTCCACATAATCCTTAACTAGCTTCTCTGCCTGAGATTTACTTAATGTACTAACCGAAGCCTTGCTCTCTTCTTTGCCTATTGTATCCGTTGCCGCCTCATCTTCTGCTTTGGATCCATTGGTTCCGTCCACGGTTGCTTCCTCCGCCGGCTCCGCCTCGTCATTTCCCTCTACTGCTTCTATCGTGGCGGAGTCTGATACCGGTTGCATTTCCACCGCCTTAGAAACCATTAGTTTACCTTCCCGGTATTTTGCTTTATATGCGGTTGCTTCTTCAAAATCTCTTTTGGCCGAATCAAAATCCTGTTCGTCGTATTTCTTCATTCCATTCGCCAGAAAACCTGAAAGATCCATTAACTCCCTTGCTTCCGGTGTATTTGCTTCTTTATAAGCTAATTCAAATGCCTCGTGGGCTTCTAAATAATTTTCCTCATTCAACTGACTTTTCCCTAAATCCATATTGGAATCATAATTCCTTGTTACGCAGCCTGAAGCAATCAACACCAAAAAAATAACCATGATTGACCTCTTCACTATATCACCCCTTGATTTTCCATATTATTCTGTAAATTCATCTTATACCATTTGATAAGAAATCCGATACCTCTATTTCCTATCTTTTTCATTAAGGAAATGTTTACATTGATGATTAAATTTTTACAAATAGTGGTACAGAATAGATAAACGCTTGAAAGGATGATCACATAATGATGCAGGAAAAACAGACCTATCATGTCGATTTGGTCAGCGGCGACGTACTCGGACAAAAACTTGAAGAGAATCCAAGCTTCACTGTACACGCAACTGATGAGGAACTTGCAGAATTGAAACAATGCTTGGAGGAACACCGGACAGATGACCTGGAAGCATATGCCCGTTCACATGTGCCCTACCTACTCTATCATCATGACCGGGCAAATGATAAATACGATGCAGCCATGAAAAGGCTTTATGCCCTCATTTATAAATTAGGGGATGAAACGGCACGAAACCATATTGAAGAAATCGGCATATTGAAAGATAACAAATTCGAGGGAAAAGAAGAAGTGCAAAAGTTCAAATAAGAAATAGGAACAGAACCTGATTCAAAGGTTCTGTTCTTTTAATATCATGTCCCCAATAAAAGGGAAAACAGAAGATTCTATTTTATGATTCACTATAAAGTTTTATAAGCAGAGTTCTTTTAATCTACATATTTATCCTTCAAATAATCTGAACCAATACCGCCAATGACCATCAAAGCTAATGGTAAAAAATTCGATACGACTGGCATGCTTTTCAAAATGGTAATATCTGTGCCGGCAAATTTATTAAGTCCAAAAATAATTAATTTAGACACTAACAAAAATGCTCCTATTAATAATACGATATCAAAAAACATTTTCCTTTTTGGAAATGCTAACTGCTTACTTTCCCTTATTATTTTTTCTTTCAATTCCTCGTCACTCCTTAATAATTCATCTACCGTAATTTGAAATAAATCACTTAAATTAATTAGTACTTCAATACTAGGATAATTTTTTCCCGTTTCCCATTTGGACACAGATTGGCGACTCACATGAATCTTCTCCGCAAGATCATTTTGTGACCAATTTCTTTTTTCCCGTTCTTTTTTTAATCGTTCGCTAAAAATCATAATGAGTTCATCGCCTTTCCTACTCCTAGTATTGTGAGATGAATTATGCAAAGTAAAGATAGTAATAAGCGCATTACTATGCAACTTATGAGTGACACCGAAGAAAACCTTGATATATCAAGGGAATCAGATTAATTTTCCGGAACTGCTGCAGAAGGGTAAAATTTTATAAGATTCCAGTTGATTTCAGAAATCCGCTCCCTTTTCGCCGACTGTCTGCCAAGCCTCATCAAAGCAAGCGACTCCGGGGTCGTAGCTAGCCAGTTAAGCAGCTACTCAATTCTATAATTTTTCAACTGAATAAGCCATCTTGCCATCACATAATTCAGCTTAATTCAAAAAAAGCCTTGTATAGACAAGACTTTTAAACCCATTTTTTCCTGCCTGTTTAACTACACGAAGCATTTTTTTATTTCGCTCTTTGATCCTTTTTCCACTAATACTTTCACAATATAACAACTGGTAGTTATCAAAGATAATTCCTCACTTTGGTATAACTTTACCTTTTCGTTATCGAGTTGCTTTGCACATAAAAAAGGTTGCCTCGGCAACCTCCCTTTAATGAAGGAACTGTCTCCAGATCCCAGTATATATTCATCGTATTGACACGCAATCATAACGTTTCATTATTAAATGTTCCATTCTTTTAATTCGAGTCTCCGCACTTTATGTACAACGTGAGGATCATTTTCCGCTAAAGAGAGTGCTTCTTCAAATGTGTCTGCAATATAAACAACCAAGCCGCCTGAGCCATCCGCAAAAGGGCCTCTTGCAAAAACCTTCCCTCTACGATCAAGTTCGTTTAAATACTCGATATGATGTGGACGAACTTCTATATTTTTTTCAGCATCAATCATATGTAAAATTGCTGCATAATAAGCCATGCTTTCCACTCCCTAATTTCGGTTCCAGACAACCAGCTTCATTTCTGTCATTTCTTCAACTGCATATTTTAATCCTTCACGTCCAGTTCCACTTTCCTTCACTCCACCGTACGGCATATTATCCACACGGAATGTCGGAATGTCGTTGATCATGACTCCACCAACTTGTAAATTTTCCGCTGCATCCAGTGCTGTACCTACATCGTTCGTATAAATCCCTGCCTGCAGGCCATAAATTGAATCATTCACCAAATCAATTGCTTGTTCTACTGATTGAATCTTGTTAATCAAAACGATTGGGGCGAACACTTCTTGACAAGATACCTTTGTGTGAGTATCTGCATCCAATATGACGGTCGGATGAAGGATATTGCCTTCCGTTATTCCACCTGTTGCAATCTTGGCTCCACCTTGTCTTGCCTCTTCAATCCAATTGAGGCTTCTTTCAACATCATTTTGGGAAATCAAAGCGGAAACATCCGTTTCTGGATCAAGCGGATCACCTAATTTTAATAGTTTGGTAGCTTCTATAAACTTTTCAACAAAGCGATCGTAGATTTCTTCATGAGCATAAACTCTTTGCAAAGAAATACATACTTGTCCCTGATTGGAAAACGCTCCCGTCACACAACGAGAAATGATCTTATCGATATCCACACCCCTGTCAATAATGACAGCGGCATTTGATCCCAGCTCCAGCGTCACTCGTTTCAATCCGGCTTTGTTGCGGATGCCAATCCCGACTCCTGGGCTGCCGGTAAAAGTAATCATACTTACTCTAGAATCAGTGACCAACTTGTCTCCAACCACTCTTCCTCCACCTGTGACCACATTTATTGCTCCTGCAGGCAATCCGGCTTCCTGTAATAATTCTCCGAGGAACAGAGAGGATAGAGGTGTTTGGCTTGCTGGCTTTAATACAATTGTATTACCTGAGGCGATGGCAGGACCTACTTTATGAGCGACTAGATTCATGGGGAAATTGAAAGGTGTTATGGCCCCAATCACTCCAATCGGTTCACGTACAGTGTAACCGAGTCGGTTTTCGCCACCTTGGGCGGCATCCAGCGAAAGCGTTTCTCCATGAATTCTTTTCGCTTCTTCAGCCGCAAACTTGTAGGTTTCAATTGTTCGCGCCACCTCGCCCTTAGCGGTTGTAACCGGCTTTGCTGATTCAATAGATATGATTTTTGCGGCTTCATCCGCGCGCTCTTCAAGAAGATGGGCCAATGTTTCCAGGATTTTCGCACGTTGATGGGCTGGCATTTTTGCCATCACCTTAGCAGCTTTTTGCGCCGCTTCAATAGCTTGGTCGGTTTCTTCGTCTGTGGCCAGGGGGATTTCAGCTATGACTTCTCCTGAATAAGGAGAACGAAGCAAACTATACTCCTTCGCCTCCACCCATTCCCCTTTAATTAGTAAATGTTTTTTTTCTACTTTATCTATGATTGTCATGTTCTCAGCCACCCTTCACTCTTTGTAAGTGCTTCATCTAAAGATTAGAGGCAATTTTTGAAACAGTCGATTCCATTCTTGGAAAATAATACTCTTCTAATTTTGTAGTTAAGCCACCGTGACCAAATTTACAGTGATTATTTTCACTCTCGGAACTTCGCTTAATAAATTCAAGAAAATACAATATACTATTGCGCCTTTCTAGAATGTTACTAATTCCTTGCTTATAAAACCAGGCATCGATGGTATTATAAACTCCTCTATTAATCCCATACTGTTCATTACAAACTTTAATAAAGGATAAATCAGTTAAGTTTATTATCTCTTCTACATCTAATAGCAATTTGTCCCCTCCTTGCTACTTAGCTCTGCTAATTGAAATGTACTCAATTCCAAAACGTTTTTTTATCAGCTGGAGTTTATTAAATCTCCTAAATCTACCGCCCTTTAGCTTAATTGATGCTCTGGTTTAGTACTTTTCAGTGCTTTTTGCATAAAAACGATTTCTTCACCCAGCATTGAAATACGTTCCAAAACTTCCTCATCAACCAGTTCGTTTTGTGAATTGAAATGGTCGTTATGAGCATAAACAGAGCCAGGTGCAACAAATGCACGGAAATAGCTGGCTATAGGTTTCAGCTGATTTTCAATGACTAAATAATGCTGGTAGGTTCCACCGGTAGCCACTAGCCCCATTACTTTATTACGGAAATCCTTCGGGGGGATCAAATCAAATAAGTTTTTAAGAGCTCCTGTAATTGACCCTTGGAATATTGGGGTTCCTATAATGTAAAAGTCTGCTGAGGTAACGATATCAATTACTTTTTTCGTATCTCCAGTGTATGTTGACGGATTACGGCCATCACAAAATTGAACATCATACTTTTTCAAATCAAGCAATTCGACTTCGATATCAGGATGGTTATTCTTAACTTCCTCTAAAACCTTTTCAATAACAACTTTCGTCTTCTTTCCTATTATCGTTCCTGAAATCCCCAGTAATTTCATTTCACTTTTCCTCCTTTTTAAACCTCTTAGATAAAAGCACATACCCAAAAATTCCCATTATCTCATTATGAACGGGTCAGGAATCGGTTCAGATGATGTATTGATCCAAACAACTTTATCTTGCATATATTCATGAATCGCTTCATAACCGCCTTCTCTTCCATAACCGCTTAGGCCAGATCCACCGATTGCAGCAATTGGTGAAATACTTCGATAGGTATTCACCCAAACAATTCCAGCACGTATAGCTTTCGCGACACGATGAGCTTTTGCAATATCACTCACCCAAATTCCAGCTGCCAATCCGTAATCAGTACTGTTTGCTAATTGAATAACCTCTTCTTCATCTTTAAAAGGGATAACACTTAACACAGGGCCAAATATTTCTTCCTTTGTAATACGGGAATTATTATCGTGATGCTCGAAGATCGTGGGTTCAAAATACCAACCTTTTTCTAAATATTCAGGCTTTTTACCTCCACAAACAAGTTTACCACCTTCATCTAATCCGATAGCCACGTATTTTTCGACTCGCTCCAATTGGGCCTGCGTAGCCAGCGGACCCATTTCTGTTTCATCTTGAAAAGGATCACCGATCTTGATTTTCGATACTCTGTCTACGAGTTTTTGCATCACTTCATCGTAAATATCAACATGTAAAAATGCACGCGAACCTGCCACACAACTTTGTCCTGAAGCACCAAAAATACCAGCTATGATACCCATCGCCGCATTATCCGGATTAGCATCCTCAAACACGATATTGGGTGATTTCCCTCCAAGTTCAAGCGATACCTGCGCAAAATTTTGAGCCGAATTACGAACAATATGCCGTGCTGATTCTGAACCTCCCGTAAAGGCCACACGCCTTACAAGAGGATGGGAGGTGAGTGTATCGCCTACAGGAGTTCCAAAGCCGGTAACTACATTGACTACTCCAGGTGGAAAACCAGCTTCTTCAACCAGTTTCACCAATTCCAATAGAGAGGCCGAAGTCATTTCCGAAGGTTTAATGACTATGGTATTTCCTGCAATAAGTGCAGGTGCAAGCTTCAAGGTTGTTAAATAAAGAGGGGAATTCCAAGGAGTAATGGCGGCTACTACCCCCAGCGGCTCTTTGGATGTAAAAGCGAACATATCTTTTTTATCAATTGGTAAGGTTTGACCATGGATTTTATCTGCTAGACCCGCATAGTAATAGAAAAATTCAGGTAAATATTTTACCTGACCGCGCATTTCGCGTATTAATTTCCCATTATCCAGTGATTCGACTTTCGCAAGCTCTTCAGAGTGATCAGCAATCAGCTCTCCAAGCTTTCTAACCAGACGCCCCCGCTCCGTGAATGTCATATTGGTCCATCCCGAATGCAGGAATGCATTATGCGCAGATTGAACGGCATGATTTACATCTTCAGCATTCCCTTTAGCGACTTGACACCAAGCTTCTTCGGTTGCAGGGTTATAACTATCGAAATATTCACCACTTGATGATTCTATCCATTCCCCGTTTATATACATCTGATATTTTTTCAGCTCTTTCACATCGAGTCACCCCTTTGCTTTTGTCTTTCAATAAACGACCTAATAGCTTCGTTCACTATTTTGGCTCCTTCTATCGGCAGCATATGCCTCATATTTGGTACTATCATTAATTCTGAATCCACAATCTTTTCATGCATTTGTCTTGCCATTTCGGGATTTGAACCTACATCATGCTCCCCTGTTATAATTTGGGTCGGTATATTAATCTGGTGGATCTGCGGCCACAAATCTTCATCCGCAGTTGCAAAAAGTGTATAGGCCGCTAAATATGAAGCAGCATCGTTTGTCTGAAGTCTTTCCCGAATTTCACTTACAGTTTCTTCCTTTGAATTCAAGAATTCAATATTAAACCATCGTTTAATGGCCGGTTCAATTGTTGCCAAAGGGCCCGTTATTTTCACTTCTTCCACTCTTTTTAAAACGGCTTTCCTCTGTTCTTTCGTCCGATTGACCACTGCGTTCATAATTGTTAGCGTTTTCACTTTATCCGGATATTTTAATGCAAATGCCTGAGCGACCATACCACCCATGGAGAAACCAATAATATGACTTCCTTCAATCCGTAAGTGATTCATTAGTTCTGCTAACTGCTCAACAAACTGTGAAAGGGAATAAGGACCCGGAGGATGCTCAGATCCTCCGTGCCCAACCATGTCATATGTGATAACACGGAAATGTTTCGACAAATCTTCAACTTGTTTTTTCCACATCGTAAGATCAAGACCAACACCATGAATAAAGATAAGCGATTGCCCCATCCCTTTCTCTTCATAATGAAGCGAATCTTTTCCATGCAATGTAGTTGGCATTAAACCAGCCCCATTTCAACCATATCTTGATGCCTGTTTCCTGTTCTCGGATGAGGACGTCCTCCTGTAGAAGCCCCAATGGCAACAACGATCTCATCGGCCCTAGGTGCATCAGGTATAGAAGCTTCAAATGTAATGAAATGAGAGCGTTCAGACTCATCTGTCTTATGTACCATCGGTATGAGCACCGCAGATCCAGCGCCACCACGCTTATTAGTAAAGCTTAAGATACTCGTTCCTTTCACGGCGTCCCTGAATTTGTTACCGAATTTCAAAGTGTGGATAAAAGCTGATGCATGCTCAACCTCCCCATCAACACCCACGACAGCTGCCTTGCCGAATGCTTCGACGTCATCAGCGGAATCAATGTGCTTAAATAGTTCAGCAACTAATAGTTCGCCAATTTGCGGTGCAAATTCATCAATTTCCGGTTTTAAATTATCAACATATCCTCTTCCAGCCCATGGGTTTTTGATAACCGCCATAGTTGTTATCATCTTGATGGGATTCTCTACTTTTTTACCGCCCTCAATACGTGTTTCTTCAATAGCTGTATACACTTTACGAATATCTAACATTTACATTACCCCCAATTTAGTTTTTGTGAATCTTGGCATTACTTCTTCCGTGAACAATTTTAAACTTTTCATCATTTTTTCATGTGGCAAACCATTATGGTTCACCCAAAGCAGTAATGTTTCCAAATTCAGTTCTTCCTTCAATTCCTGAATTTTATCTGCTACATAGTCAGGTGTACCAAACAATAAATTTCTTGGGTGTAAGAATTCATAGTTCAATTCCTGCCCTTCTTTTACTGTTTCGCCCGGATCCATAAGGTTGCTAAGTCCTCTCCAGTGACAAATCCAGCGATAATTGTTCAATACTGCTTCTGCCGCATCTTGACGAGCCTGTTCCATCGTTTCCGCTACATATACATCACGTACCAAAGCAATACCCTGACCAAGTGGCACTTCATAGCCTTTGGATTTGGAAGCCCTTTCACGGTACAGTTCAAAACGGCCTTTTAATTCTTTGACGGTCGGCATCCAAAACATTCCTTGTATATCGTTCTCCGCGGCCAATTCAATAGAACGCGGTGAATCAATTACCTGCCACAGAGGAAGTGATTGCTGGTAAGGTCTAGGCATAAGGGAAATCTTATCAATTTCTCCTTTCTCCATATCCATAAACTCCGGTGTTGATGGGCTCATAGGGTGACTCCACTTTAAACCTTTAGGAGGAAATTGATAGATGTCACCTTGATGTGAAAAGAATCGGTTTGACCAAGCCTTTTTTAAAATTTCCAATGTTTCCTCAAACAGTGCACGGTTTTGTTCTTGATTTGCCGGATCAGCCAAAGTGTTTAAATTAGCCGCTTCCCGTCCGTATAATCCACGTGCCAGACCAACTTCCACACGTCCTTTGCTTAACTGATCAAGCATTGCTATGTCTTCCGCCAAACGCAGCGGATGCCAGAAAGTGGCGACATTCGCAGCTTGTCCAATTCGAATGTTCTTTGTACGTGCAGCAATATCAGCCCCCATTAAGATCGGGTTAGAAATCAATTCATTTCCTTCATGACCAAAGTGGTGCTCGGTATACCAAATCGAATCATAACCATTTTCATCACAATAAATAGCTTGCTCACGGGCTTCGTCCAGCACTTTATAATATTCATCATGTCTTCCCTGTCCTGCAAGGTTTGCAAAGATTCCAAATTTCATAGTACTCATTCCCCCTCATATCACTTTTTTTGACCAAGTTTCTTTGCTATGTCCATTTTAAGTTGCATTCCACTTGCTTTTACATGCTCTCGCATGGCCTTCTCCGCTTCCTCCCGATTGCCTTTCTCTATAGCAATCAAGACCGCCTGATGTTCCTTTAGTGATCTCTCACGGCGATTCGGATCTTCAATGGTTAAAAAGACATACTGTCTATAAGGTATTTGATTGAGCAGCAAATTTAGCATGTAACTTAATTTAGAGTTATTGGCGCCTTCTTGGATGACTGAATGAAAAACATCATTAGCCTCGACATATAGCTTTTTATCCGAGGTTTGTATAGCAACCTCCATGTCAGACACTGCTTGCTTAAGGTTATTAATGTCTTCAGCACTCCCGCTTTCTGCAAGCAGCCCCGCTGCGAGCCCTTCCATTACTTCCTTTAAAGTAAATAACTCATCCAGTTCCTTTTCAGTTGGTTTGGTCACACATGTTCCAACCCTTGGAATGATCTCGACTAACCCTTCTCTTTCTAGCTGTTTAAATGCTTCCCTTATAGGGGTTCTACTAACTTTGTAATATTCAGATAAAACAGTTTCCGATAATTTTTGTCCTGGTTCATAATCTCCAGTTACTATGGATTCGCGTATAGCGTTCGTAACCTGAGCAGTAATCCCCAACGTTAAGATAGCTGTAATGAAAAGCCCCTCCTTTTTAAAAGTTTGTACCATGTACCATGCAAGCTCTTGATAAGTGCAATTATAGGTCATGGAAAATAGACTGTCAATTCAAAAAATATAAAATTTTTATTTTTTATTGGAAGACATGTTGTTCCACAATTTTCAAACTAGAGTTTAATATTTCCAATCATTCAGTCTAATGATCAATCTGATTTATTGAAATTCACTAGATGAATGAACGGATATTTTATGATAGTTACCTAAAAATTATTTTTTCTGAAAATATTGACATCTGTATACGCTTACAATTATAGTGATTCTATAAAATAAGCTTGCATGGTACATGGTAGTATACCGAATTTGATAGGGGGTAAATTGATGAAAGTTGAAACTCGCAGTATAGAATATATTCCGGCAGATGAACGCCATGGCAAGGCCCGTGATTTATTTCCAATTTGGTTTGGGGCAAATATGCATATTACCACCCTTGTGACCGGGGCATTGCCCATTACATTAGGTCTTAATTTATTTTGGAGTCTGGCTGCAATTATTGTCGGTACCTTATTAGGCGCCATTTTCATGGCCTCCCATTCAGCTCAAGGACCTCAACTCGGAATTCCGCAAATGATCCAAAGCCGGGCTCAATTTGGTGTAATCGGAGCCATCTTCCCCTTGTTTCTCGTTATGTTTGTCTATTTAGGCTTCTTTGCCAGCAGCGGTTTGCTTGCAGCACAAACCTTAAGCAGTTTAACAAAGATCGACCAAACATGGAGCATAATACTTTTAAATGTACTTTGTTTCGTGGCCACCATTTATGGCTATAACTTAATTCATAAAATGCAAAAATTATTATCCTGGGCGTCTCTTTGTATTTATATTGTAGCTACATATATAGTCTTCCAATTGCAAGTTCCGGCAGGCAGTTGGGCCATTGGGAATTTGGATATACCAGTGTTTTTGCTGGCAGTGAGTATGGTTGCTACATGGCAATTGGCTTATGCCCCCTACGTTGCAGACTATTCTCGCTATCTACCGATAACCACACCCACGGCCCATACATTTTGGTATAGTTACGCTGGCACAGTCATCGGGACTATATGGATGATGACATTAGGCGCAACCTTAACCATAGCGATTCCTAACTTCCTTGATCACTCTGGCGGTAACTTGGCCAGCCTGTTTGGAAATTTTGCTATAATCATGTTCTTTATAATCATCTTTGGACAGCTTGCTATAAATGTCTTTAACCTATATGGAGCATTCATGGCAACCATAACAACAATTGAACCGTTTATTAAATTAAAGGTCACACCGAAAGTACGAATAGGAATGATATTCTGTGTAACAGTAGCAGGTACCGTTTTGTGCTTACTAGGTCAGAGTAATTTCCTATCCTTTTTCTTGAATTTCATCTTTTTCATTAGTTATTTTTTAATTCCCTGGACATCCATCAACCTTGTTGATTATTATTTGCTGCGACATGGCCATTACAATGTAAAAGATATTTTTGATGTGAACGGTCAATATGGCAAAATAAATTGGATTACTTGTATGGCATTTCTTGTATCAATCTTGGCGGAAATCCCTTTTATAAACACATCATTCTATGTAGGACCGATAGCCAAGGCTTTTGAAGGAGCAGATATCGCTTGGATTATTGGGTTAGTTGTCCCAGCTGTTTTGTATTACTTCCCAATGAGAAAAAAGTTGAATACCGCTGAAAATGCAATAAACAAACAAAAGATTGGTTCAATAGAGAATACAGACGCTTCCGAAGAGAATGTTAAGTAAGATAATAGAGAACCGTAAATGAACTGCACCCAAAATGGAGGTGCAGTTTTTTTGACCAAATATAAAATAAAAAGGCATGAGCCCGGTAGATTACCGGGTTCATGCCTTCAAGGCTGTTTAAATAAAGTGCCTAACCATTTGGGTTCACTTCAGTTCAAAGGTTCTGTTTCTTTTAGAGGATGATGTGGTATACCTCTAGTTGTCTAAATACAAATAAGGGTCCAGTTGAATTATCCTGACTCTTCATTTAAGTTTGAATGAAACTTTTTCAAAGAATCATACTTTAAGAAGGCCCCCAATGAGAGGCCTTCTTTTGGTACAAACTCGTTATTAGTTGTAGAAAAAAGCGTTATAAGGTCCAATTGATAAGCAATCCAGCTTGAGCTAACCCACCGCCGAAACCATATAATAAAACCTTCTCACCACCACTGAGCTTCCCTTCTTTTAATCCTATTTCTAAAGCTAATGGAATTGTCGCTGAAGAAGTATTTCCATACTCCACTAAGCTATATAAAGTACGCTCAATTGGAAAGCCACTTCTATCACATATTGATTCAATCATTCTTAAATTTGCACTATGCGGTACGAACCAATCAACATCATTCAATTGATATTCGGCATTTTTCATCACAGTTTGCATTCCTTTTGGAACGGTCGTGACAGCCCATTTATAAACCTCACGTCCATTTTGTACAAGGTTGCCACTATTATTTAAGTCTTCACCATTTATTCGTGTCGATAGGTTTGTACTATATAAATGTTTTCCGCCTTCTCCCTCAGAATACAAATGTGAAGAAATAAAACTTGGCTGTTTTTCATCATATTCTACAAGAACTGCTCCTCCGCCATCTCCAAATAAAATACAAGTGGCTCGATCTTCATAGTCCATAAGTTTAGATAAAGTATCAGCTCCAATAACAAGAACTTTCTTGTTTAAACCAGATGTTACTAATCCATTAGCTACATGCAGCCCATAAGTAAATCCTGCACAGGCAGCGTTTAAATCAATAGCTCCAGTATTCTTAATACCTAGCTTTGCTTGGACTAAAGATGCTACACTTGGAGTGTTGAAATCAGGTGTAAAGGTACAGACAATGATCATATCAACATCTTCGACAGATTTATCATACCGTTCCATTAAATCCTTTACAGCTTTATAACCTATATCACTAGTAAACTCTTCTTCATGTGCAATTCTTCGTTCTTTAATACCAGTACGTTTAACAATCCATTCATCATTGGTTTCAACCATTTTTTCTAAGTCTTTATTTGTTAACCTTTTTTCAGGAACATACGAACCTATCGCAGTAATACGTGCTTTGGATTTGAACATAGAATAGCCACCTCGTGTGTATGAATTGCATCATTTTATAACTTGATATTAACACCTGGTACTAATTATAAAGCAAAAAAAATCTTATGCAACTAACCGTTACATTTTAAGAAAAAGAGCGGGGCAAAGCAACTATTTTAAAGTAAAGCACCTGTTAGTTTATTACAATCTCTAGAGAGACTGCCAAAAGTCATCTTCAAGACATTTTGTATTTCTGACAATTATACTGATAGCTTGAATAAATTCTGCTTGCATCACTGAACTTGTCAAAAAAAAAAGCCATACTCCTAGTTGATGCAGCTCTTACTATTTATGATGGCGACAGATTTGTTCTTGTCTTTCGAGATTTTGTTCAACTGCATATGTAGTGCCCCATTCACACATTGTATTTAATACAGGTACAAAGGATTGACCCAACTCAGTTAAACTGTATTCTACTTTTGGTGGTACTACTTTATATACTTCTCTTCGGACAAGCCCATCTCTTTCTAACTGCTTTAATTGGTCGGTCAAAACTTTCTGGGTAATGGCCGGTATTAGAATATAAAACTCTTTTGTCCTCATTGGTTTTTGACTCAGAAAAAAGAGGATTAAGCATTTCCACTTTCCTCCTACAGTATTCATGAAAATATTTATTCCAGTATTTAAACTCTTCATTCCTCATTCCTCCTGAATAGGCACATAAAGGTGGCTATGCCACTTTATTGTGCGTTATTTTCTTCTACATCATGGGTCCATTATACTCTGATTATGAAGCAAATATAACATTGGGAGTGAACACGATGAGTGTAAGGGAGATTATAGAAAAAAGACGTTCCGTAAGGCAGTACGATCCCGATTATAAAATTAGTCCCGAAACGTTGGCGACATTTATTGAAGGAGCCAGTAAATCGCCTAACGGAAACAATATTCAAGCAACACGATACCTGGTTATAGATGAACCATATTTAAAGAATTTGTTACTGCCCATTGCTTTTAATCAGCAACAGGTAATTGAGGCCTCAGTACTGATTGTTATACTAGGTGATTATCAAGCATTTGAAAAAGAAAATATCATAATGATACATGAGGATGAGTTTCAAAAAGGTTATTTTGACGCATCAGTAAGAGATTATCTAACAAACGCGGCAATCAATTATTATCTAAATAAATCAAAAGAGGATTTAAAGGTTGAATTAATAAGAGACGCAAGCCTGGCGTCAATGTCGTTAGTTTTATTGGCGAACGAGGCAGGTCTTGAAACCATTACAATGTCCGGGTATGATTCCGAACAATTAAAGTCAGCTTTAAAAATTTCTGATAGGTATTTAGATGTTATGCTTATCGCCATGGGGAAAGGAATTAAAGAAGGTCACAAAACAGTAAGACACGATGTGAACAAAGTCATTTATAAAAACAAAATATAGTGAGTGTTTTTACTTTTTAAAAATTTGAATATTGGAGATTAGTGTGGAAAGAGGGTTAAAAAGAACCCTCTTCCCCTATCATCTTATAGTTAAAACTCACCACGAGTTACAGTCTCACATTTCATCCACATGCAGACTTATCATATAGTCATATAAACGTAACGGATTCATTTTAGTGTTTTTGTTTGTAATAAGTTACAGCGAGAGCAAGGGCCAGCACTGTTCCTTTGACGATATCCATCGCATAATACGGAACGGACATCATGATCAGCCCATTTTGTAGGATTCCGATCAGGACTGCTCCGACAAAGGTTCCAAAGGCATTCGGTTTTCCCGCTCCTAAAACGGAGGAACCAATGAAGGCAGCCGCGACGGCATCCATTAAATAGGGTGACCCTGAATTGATTTCCGATGTCATGACCCTTGAAGCAAGGACAATCCCCCCGATTGCAGCAAATAGAGCCGAAAGCAGATAGGCAAGGATTTTGTATTTATTGACCGATATCCCGGAAAGTCTCGCCGCTTCCTTATTTCCCCCAATAATGTACATATAACGACCGTGCTTCGTATAAGTCAAAAAGATATGGGTCGCTATCACAATGACGGCCATGATCAGGATTATCCACGGTACCTGGCCAATTTTGGCGAAAAACGGGCTGATCAGTCCTGTTGCGAACGTCCCGTCTGGCATGACCATATTTTGCGAAACCGTGGCCCCTTTTGTATAGGTAAGGGCAATTCCCTGGATAATGAACATGGTAGCCAAAGTCATCAGCATGTCGGGAATTCTCAATTTAACGATCATGAATGAATTCAAGGCGCCTACGACAAGTGAGGCACCGATCGCAGCTAATATGGCAATTAATGTATCCTGTGAAAACCAGACAAACATCGAGATGACGATGGCATTGGCCAATGATGCGACGGAGCCGACGGAAAGGTCGAAGCCATCCACGGTCAGGGATATCGTAATGCCGATCGCAATGATGGTCACGATTGAAATGGAACGCAGGATGTTGACCAGATTCGTAGTTTGAATGAAAGATGGATTGGACACGGCAAAAATTCCAATCAGAATGATAATCGTCAATATTGTGCCGTATTTATAGAAAAAGTCGAATAGTTCCACCTTTTTCTTCACTTTCGCTGTCTGTGTAACAGGATTGGGTATGCTCATTCTATTTTCCTCCTGTTGAATAGAATAGTAGTTCTTCTTCATTCGTTTTACTTGTTTCTAATTCGATGACAGTGCTCCCGTCATATAACACATATGTCCGGTTGGTAATGCCAATGATTTCGGAAAGCTCGGATGATGCATAAATGATCGCCTTCCCATTCCTTGCAAGCTCTGCAATCAATTCGAATATATCCTTCTTGGCTCCAACATCGACCCCTTTCGTTGGTTCATCGAATATGTATACATCCGCATCGGCCATAAGCCATTTCCCGATGGCAACTTTTTGCTGATTGCCACCTGAAAGGTTTTCGACATTCACTTCCCCTGAAGGAGTTTTAATGCCGAGGCTTGCGATCATTTCCTTCGCTCTTTCCTTTTCCGCCTTGCGATTCACGAAGCTGAATGTCTTGGAGAATTTGCCAAGACTGGCTGCCGTCAAGTTCGCCGAGACTGATTCCTGAACAAGGACCCCTTCTTTCCTGCGTTCCTCAGGTACAAGTGCCAGACCGCTTTTTACTGCTTCGTGTGGTGATTTCAAGGAAAGCTTTCGACCATTCAGGATGACTTCCCCCGCTGTGATGGACGTATGGCCGAAAAGGGTTTTACACAGCTCCGTTTTCCCAGCCCCGACCAACCCTGCCAAGCCGATTATCTCGCCTGCTTTAATATTCAAACTGACATTTTTAACTTTCTCTGCATCTGACAATCCGTTCACTTCCAGAATAACGTCGCCAATCGAAGCATTCACTTCAGGAAACTGTTCATCCATGGTTTTTCCAAGCATGTTCTCTACGACTTCGGTACGGGTTATATCTTCCTTCTTTCGACTTGTGACACGCTCCCCATTCCTCATGATTGTAATTTCCTCACAGATTTCAAAAATTTCGGGCAGACGATGTGAAATGAAAATGATTCCCACGCCTTTTTGCTTTAATTCATTTACAATTCGAAAAAGTTCTGTAGTCTCCGTTTGACTTAACGGAGCAGTTGGCTCGTCGAGAATCAGGAATTTGCATTCTGTCGAAACGGCTCTTGCTATCAGGACCATCTGTTTTTCAGCCAAGGTAAGGTCTCTTACCAGCTTTTTCGAAGGGACACGAATTTTCATATCTTCAAGAATAGAAGCCGCTTGGTTATGCAGCTCTTTCCATTGGACCATCTGTTTTTTTCCCATGTTTTGGACCATATCATTCAACATTACATTTTCCCCAACCGTTAAATAAGGGATGAGGGCGGTATCCACTTCCTGATAAACAATTTGAATGCCTTGTTCTTGAGCCGCTTTTGGTGAGCGGATATCCCTCTTCACCCCATCAATATAAATGTCACCTGAATAATGAACATGGGCTCCCGATAAAACTTTCATTAACGTCGATTTCCCTGCTCCGTTTGCACCGACCAATGCGTGGGCTGTCCCCGATTTTACGGAAAAATCAACATCACTCAGCGCCTTCACCCCCGGAAATTCAATCGAAATCTTCTTCATTTCTAGTTGCGTGCCCATGTCCATTCCCCCTTATTGAACAGACACTCCCTTCTACTTGAAAGAGAGTGTCTCTTTTTAATTTTTATAATGATCTTTCAAAACCTTCATCCAATCTTCTTCAAATTCCGTCGATACACCCCAGCCATCGACAATACCAGACAGATTTGCCATGTTCACCGCTTCTTTAGACGCTTGGATTTGCTTTTGTGAAATAAGTGAAGCCTTCAAGTCATAGGTTTGCGGCGTTTCTTCGCCCGCTAATTTTTTAGCCAATATCCTCATATTCACTGCACCGATCAACTTGGGATCTACTGCTGCCGTGTAGGACCATGAGCTATCAGCCGATTGGATTTCCTGGAGATCTGCATTCGAGACATCTATTCCATATATCTTCACTTCATCGCGGCCCGCCTCTTTAATCGCCCGGGCTGCACCGATAGCAAAGGCATCCCATGTTGCGAAAATGGCATCCAATTTACCTTTAGGGTATTTATTCAGCATTGCGGCTACAGCATTTTGTGTCTGAACCGATGTATCAGCAGATGCCACTCCGAATCTTTCGACTTCTTTGATTCCAGGATTTTCTTTTAATTTTTCCTGATAGACTGCATTTCTTCTTACCATTGGAGGAAAACCGTCCACCCAAAGGTATGCAATTGCCGCTTTACCTTTCTGTTCTTTTATCAGCTTATCAAAAGCCAGTGTTGCCAACGCTTCATCATCTTGTGAAGTTAATGTCACGCCTTCTATTTTAGATAGATCGCTTATTGAATCGAATGTGACAACGCTTTTACCTGCATCAACCAACTTTTGAACGTCATTCACAGTTGCTGCATCATCACCATGTGAAATGATATAGCCATCATAATCTTCCTCCAAAGCCTGCGCTATCGCATCATGGAATTTAGCCGTATCACCATTGGCTGTGTAAGTATCCACTTGAAACCCCAGTGCTTCTCCTTCTTCCTTCGCCCCCGCCAGGTATTGGGCCGTATGATCATCACCGCCAATTTTACGGATCACTTTGATTCTGGCTCCATCTCCATCAGCGAATCTTTCCGGAACATTTTCAAATGATACTTTTTCTTCTTTCTTCGACTCTGTGGAACTCTGACCTGTAGAGCACCCCGTTAAAAGCAAAGCGGAAGCGATGGCTGAAATGAATATACCTTTAATAGACCTTTTCATCTTGTTTCCCTCCATTTTTTCTTATTAGTCTTATCAGTTAAGTTGGTGTAAATCCCAAAATAAAAACCTCTCTAATATAGAGAGGTTTAATCGGCTGTTTTGCAGACTTGTCCCTCTCTTATCTGTCAAAACATTTCTGTTTTGCAGGATTTAGCACCAATTCCTAATGGAACGGTTGCTGGGCATCTTAGGGCCAGTCCCTCCGCCACTCTTGATAAGAGATATATCGTGTTACGTTTTCGTAATTATCACTTTATAGGGATATAGTCGTAAAGTCAATAGATTTTTGAATATTTGAAATGTTCCCCGTTATTTTTTATTTTCTTTGAAGCTGGGCTAGACGCTTTTTCTCAATCTTTTCAAGCCGCTCCAACTGCCTTAATTTCACTTCGAACAAAGTGATAGGGTCACGGTAAACTTCCGGATTTTGTTTCATATGCTCCAATGCAGCCTGGTAGTCTTTTATTTCAGTCTGCGTTTGCTCTATCGTTTTTTGAAGTAATGCAAATGAACCGCGATAGAAAAGGGAGATGTCACGATCCAAAGATTTTTCAAACAATCCAAATTGGGTAAGGAAACGCTCCGTGATCATTTCCGCAACATCCAGGTAATCTTCACTTTCCAGGTATTTCTTATAACGATTGTACATATTGGCTTTATTTTGCGGTATCGCCCCAAACAGCTTCCCTGCCCCTTTAAGCAGTAATTGAGATGGAGTCCTGCGCAAAAGGATATTGACGTTTTCGATGCGGATGCTGCTTGTCATCCTGTCGGCATCACGGCGCCAGTCATCCAATACTCTGAAGTCGCCTGCAAGCGTAATCCGTTCTTCTTTGTATAATTCATTGAAACCGGCACTCATCTCATCCATAAACTGCTGGCTTTGTGAGAACTCCATTTGGGAACTGGCAATCCAGTCTTGAAGAGAACGGTAATATTGAGGCATGATCTTGTCAGAAATGAAGTTTTGAATCCGCTCATTCATTTCCTGATTTAACTGTACATGGACCTGACTGAAATCACTGCTTTCCGTTAACGATTTAGAGCAATCCCTCAGTAATTCAGGAATTTTTGAATAAAGCTGATTTTTCACTTCGTCCTTAAGCGAACGATACGACCTTATGATATTTTCACTTTTCTCTTTTTCCAAATCAGCCAATTGGTTGACAGCCCCATTCAGCTTGACTTCCATCTGTTCATTCCAAGAGATGGAATGCTCGCATTTCCGCTCATTGGCTGCCCGTTTTTCTAACAGATAAGATAAAGTTTTACGAATGAATGCCAGGATTTTTTCAGATCTTCTTTCCTTCCAATTTTCATCTTGATAATTCGATTGAAGGAAAGCTGAAAGGTCCTTCAATTGCTGCCGGCTGTCATAATGTTTAGAGAAAGCGAATACTTTCGCATTCGGGAAATAGGCATTCACTTTATCCCATGTTTCGTCTTCCATCCGGACTGCGACCTGATCACTGTATATCGTATCCATTTTATTTAATAAGAAATGAATCGGCAGTTTCGGAGCCATCATTTGAATTTCCAATAACAGATCCCGTTCGCTGCCGGTGAAAGGCGCCCGGGCGTCAAGAACGAACATCAATCCATCACTGCCATGTAAATAGCCCTGGAAATCGGATTCCACGCTTTTTTCCCCATTGAACCCAGGAGTATCCAATAATCGAAGATGATTATTCCTTAAGTAGTCACTGATGATGGTCACATCGACAATAGTCCCGCGCTGGCGGCGTGTTTCATCCAAATCAGTTAGCTCCTCGACAACTTTGCTATCTGTATCGGTAATTTCAAGGATTTCCAAATCATCCCCATCTTTGACACTGACTAGTGACGAATGATCTTCAGCGGCAATGCTCTCACCAACGATTGACTGAATAAAGGATGTCTTGCCATTTCCTGTACTTCCAGCAAGAAGAAGATTGAAATTCCGGGTATCCTTAAGCCCGTCTACCATCCATTTAAGCTTATTGCCAACCTTTAAATCATTATCTTCAGCCCACTGGATAATGGAATTGAACAGTTTCTCTCCCGCTTCCAGTCCGCCTCCCAATTTAGGCGATTTCGAAAGCAGGCTCTCTGCGTCCTGAATGACCAACGCATTGATCGTATCCGGGAAGATTTCATTCCAGGACAACGCGGATGCCGCCGCAAACAGCGAGAGCTCCCCGTCTGCGATTTTGAGCCAGTTTTCCAGCAACCTTGGCACGACAGGACTTAATTCCTTGATTAGGTGCGTTCCTTCTAACAGACCTGCATATGCATCCCTGTAATAGACGGAAAGCTCATCCCATACATCCGCATGGTTCAATTCGATGGTATCTATCAAGTTATTAATCACTCTCAGCCATTCGAAATAAGAATCCGTATATTTATAGTTTTTCCAAAGGGCAACCGTCACCTTTTCGAAACGTTCCTGGTCGAGTGTGTATAGCGAACCAAGGACAGTTGAAAAATAATCCGGATCCATCGATTGGGCTACACCTTGCTGGATATACGTTTTCAGCACATCGAACCAGCCCATTGATTCTGTACGGATACTTTCATTCGCCGCTAATACCACCGCACTGTTCCAATCCTTTTGTTCTTCAAAAAAGGCACGTGCAATTTCCGTGACATTCGGGTAGTCCGGTTGGAACTCGACTGCTTCTTTCACGACATTGGAAGCCAGGTCATTTCTCGATTCCACTATGTACAGGGAAAACAGTTGCAAAAGAACCTCTGTTTTCAAGACCGCTTCATCCGTATCGACGGATTTATAGATATCCTCTGCGGTTGAATACATTTCCAGTTCAAAATAAGCATCAGCGATGTTTTTCTTCGCCCATGAACCAAGTTCCCCTTCTATGTTTTCCCATTTAAAAATAGCTGCCTCATAGTCATGATGCTGAAAATATACTTCTCCTTGAGCAAATCGAATTGCGGTTAAATCCGCTCTTTCCTTTTTTTGTTCCACGAGAAACATTTCACCCAAAGCTTGAATGGGGTGCTTCCTTGTATCCTCAATCATCGTTTCATAATATTTTTTTCCGATCAGACGTTCGTCCATCTTTATTCCCCCGATATATTTCATATTTTCAATTAAAGGATAATCACTGATTCTATAAGCCTTCTAGTAGACCTAACATTCAATCTATAGGTTCCTTTAGTTAAAAAATCATTTACAAAACCTTAAAATGTTATTTTAGCAAAACAATATGGTAACAACATGTCACCACTCTTACAATTTTAAAACAGAAACAACTGGAACTGTAATGTTTTTAATAAACCGATACAGAGATGTCATTTCCATATTCGAGAAAATATGTTTTTTCTAGAGGTGAGCGAACCATTCTTTATCCCTCTAAATTACCAGAAGCCCACCCTTCAACTTACCTATAAACGGTAAAAAGCAAACTCACCCTGCCTCTTCCATATAAAAAAGCAGTACCCTCATTCATAAAAGGTAACTGCTCTCTGATAAGCTCCGAACAGTACTTGTCCTTTGACAAATTAGGATTATACCCCTGTACGCTTACGTTGGTTATTCGGCTTTTTGGTCAACTGGCTTTTAAGCTGTTTCGTTTTTTTCACAACGCCTGTTTCCAGTTTATCTTTACTTGATCCCGCTTGCTTTTGAGCCAGTTTTTGTTTGACTGCATCCGCCAGGCTTAATTTTTTATTTTCAGACATACTGTTGTCTCCTTTAGTGTTCTGCCTTCTATTATAATATAGTTGGGATTAGAAAGATAATAGGGAGTTATAGCCTATTCTTGTTCAAAAAATCCTCTGGATAAAGGAAGTTTCGCTAACGAGGGACTAATTTCCTGCTCCTTTTAAAGGATTTATGATAAATTATGTTGACTTCATAATCGGAATTTGCTAAATTGTCTTTATATTATAAAATCTATGAAGAGAAAGAGTAAGATGGGAACCCTGTTCCACAGAGAGTCGACATGTGGTGGAAGTCGATGTCCAAGGCCTATCCGAATATCATCTCTGAGATGCAAAGCTGAAAATGCAGTAGGCTTTGACGGGTTTCCGCCGTTACAATGGATCACGTATGAATTCGTACGTTGACTGAGTGCCGCAGCTTCTTTGTAGTGCGGAATATGGGTGGTATCGCGAGCACAAACTCGTCCCTGATTTTCAGGGGCGAGTTTTTTATTTGCACAAAACACTTTAATTAGCCTTTTTCAGGCCAGTCGGCGAGAGTTATCATTTTTAAAAAAAGGAGAAATCACCATGAAAAAAACAGACACATTATTTATCGGCCTTATGCTTTTCTCAATGTTCTTCGGAGCGGGGAATCTTATATTCCCTCCATTTTTAGGAGCATCTTCAGGAACTTCATTCTGGCCGGCCATTGCCGGTTTTGTCGCCACCGGAGTCGGCCTGCCAATTTTGGTGCTTCTTGCAGTCTCACTTGTTAAGGGCGGGGCACAAACCATCGGTGCCCGTGTACATCCACTATTCAGCACGTTGTTCATGGTTGTCATCTATTTAAGCATCGGGCCGTTCCTCGCCATTCCGCGGAATGCGAATGTTGCCTATGAAATGGGCTTCAAGCCGTATCTTGGAGACTCAATGAATCAATCACTATTTCTATTCATGTTCACAACCGTATTTTTCATCATCGTATATGCCATTTCATTGAATCCAGAAAAAATGGAAACCTTCATGGGACGCTGGATTACACCCGTTCTTCTTTTATCCATGGTCATTCTCTGTGTCGTTGGGTTCGTAAAGCTTGATGCTCCATTCCAAGCTCCAACCGAAGAATATGCTGCAGGAGCATTTTCGAAAGGGTTCATTGAAGGCTACAACACGATGGATGCTCTAGCTTCCCTGGCTTTTGGGATCGTCATCCTTACTTCAATCCAGCAAAGGGGGATTTCAGAACGAAAGCAATTGACGAGATATACAGTAAAAGCGGGTCTCATCGCTGGTGTTTTGCTTTCTTTAGTTTATATCTCCTTAGGAGTAATCGGAGCACGCATGGCAGCAGATGGTTCATTCGAAAACGGAACGGATATCCTCACTGTCGCATCGACCCTTTTACTTGGAACTGGCGGAAAGGTCCTTCTCGGCATCATTTTCACTTTAGCATGCTTCACCACCGTTGTCGGATTGACCACTGCTTGCGGACAGTATTTCTCGAAACTTTTCCCCAAACTGAACTATAAAACCGTCATTCTGATTGTAACAATCGTCGGTTTCATCCTTTCAAATATGGGTCTGAATCAAATTCTGAAAGTATCGGTACCATTCCTTGTGATGGCTTATCCGTTAACGATCGTCCTGATTGTCCTGACATTCTTCAGCCGTCATTTCAAAAACCCGAAGAAGGTTTATCGCAGTGCAATGACTTTCACAGGAGTTTTCGCCTTGATGGATGGACTGAATGCTTTCGGCCTACAATTAGGACCGGTGCAAACCTTGAGTGATGTCCTTCCCCTTTCCGCCTACGGCATGGAGTGGATCATCCCTGCTCTCGTCGGTACAGCCCTTGGCGTTCTGCTCAGTCAAATCGGACAAACAGCGCCAGCTGAGGATTTGGAAATCGAAACACTATAATAATGAAGTAAGCAGGTGATTTTACAGATCATCTGCTTATTTTGTGCACGCCTGCATTGCTTTATTTTGGAAATCGACATCCACTTTTTGTTATGATGGGGTCAAAGGAGATGATAAGTAATATGTCTAAGCAAACCCGTATTGGTAAAACAGATCTATATGTAAATCCGATTGGCCTTGGCACGAATGCAATTGGCGGACATAACCTTTTCCCTAATCTAAGTGAGGATACAGGAAGGGATGTTTTGAGAACGGCGTTGGAAGAGGGAATCAACTTTTGGGATACAGCTTACATTTACGGTCCTGAGCGTTCAGAAGAACTTATCGGTGAAATCCTTAAAGAGAGTCGCAGACGCGATGACATAGTCCTTGCCACTAAAGGGGCACATAAATTTGTCGATGGCAACATCGTATTTGATAACTCTCCGGCTTTTCTGAAAGATGCCGTGGACTCGAGTCTAAAAAGGCTCCAAACAGACTACATCGACTTATTTTATATCCATTTCCCTGATCGCGATACCCCTAAAGATGAAGCAGTAGGTGCCTTAAAGGAATTGAAGGATGCAGGTAAAATCAAGTCAATCGGCGTCTCGAACTTTTCGTTCGAACAATTGAAGGAAGCGAATAAAGACGGCTATGTCGATGTCCTGCAATCCGAGTACAATCTATTCAAACGTGAGGCAGAACAAGACCTGCTGCCATATACAGCCGAAAATGATATTTCCTTCATTCCTTATTTCCCGCTTGCGTCCGGTCTGCTCGGCGGCAAATATAATCAGGAATCAACATTCGATGACGGCCGGGCAAAAAGTCCGCTTTTCCAAGGACAAGCCTTTGTAAGCAACCTGCAAAAAGTGGAAGAAGTACGGGCGATAGCCAACAGGAAGCATACCGAAGTTGCCGATGTCGTCCTAGCTTGGTATTTAACTCGGCACTCGATTGATGTACTCATTCCCGGAGCGAAAAAGCCAGAACAGGTCACACGCAACTTACAAGCATTGGATGTCGATTTAACCATGGACGAAATTGCCGAAATCAGTGCCATTTTCGCTTAATTATAGATGTGAAAAAGGCTGTTCAGTTTAAGCTGAACGGCCTTTTTATCCTGCTCTGCGGTTCATCCTTGTACTTAAATTAACCGTAGGCTCTCTATATTGCTTAGGTACCTCTACTTTGTTATATTTAGTGAATATTCCATAAATTAAGGAAGAGGCAGTCTTATGAAAAAATCTATTGTTATTTTATTTCTTATCTTGGCAAATTTGTTCTGGGCCGGTAATTACATTTTCGGAAAATACGTTGTGACAGAACTTTCCCCGATCCAGCTAACATTTACGCGATGGCTAATTGCCGTTTTCTTATTGTTTCCTTTAGCGCAGTGGATTGAAAAGCCACACTGGAAGACTGTATGGAAAGCCTGGAAATTACTATTAGTCTTGGGTGTGCTCGGGATCATCAGTTATAATTTTTTCCTTTATTGGGCTTTAACCTATACAACTTCCATGAATGCCGCTCTTGTCAATTCCATGAACCCTGCCTTAATTGTTCTTTTTTCCGCTTTGCTATTAAAGGAGAAAATTTCATCCCTCCATGCACTCGGACTTATCATTTCTTTATTAGGCGTTTTATTGGTCTTGACAAAAGGACACCTTCTGGATATTTTCCAGCTCACCTATAATAAAGGCGACCTATTGATGATCCTGGCGATTCTCGTTTGGACCTTCTATTCAATAATCGGTAAAAAACTGAAAAACATTCCGATCATCTCTGCTACTGCCGTTTCCGTATTTCTCGGATTGATTCTCGTCGCTCCATTTGCCATTGGTTCGGGAATGAACCTTGAATTAAGCAGTAAAGCCATCACGGGTCTCTTATATATTGGAATCTTCCCGTCTGTCGGCTCATTTATTTTCTGGAATGTTTCCCTTCGTCATATCAATGCCGGCCAGGCTGGAATTTACCTGAATCTGATTGCTGTATTTACCGCCATCCTTAGCCTGGTTTTAGGTCATGCGATTTCGCTCATCCAAATCCTCGGTGGCATCCTGGTCTTTATTGGTGTCTACCTGACAAGCAAAAAGAAAAAGGCATATCCGGCAGCTGTCACGAGGAACATGTAAAGAACATCCAGTTAACCAACGAACGCTTTCTGTCTTTTCCCCTTGTCTATGCACCATGATTTACGTTATCCTTTAAAGAAGAAAATCTGAATGTAAAGGTGTGCTTTAGTTGAGGATCAATAAATTTATCAGTGAATCCGGAATTACCTCGAGACGAGGCGCAGACAAATGGATAGCCGATGGCCGTGTGACGATTAATGGCACGGTAGCTGAGCTTGGCAGTCAAGCTGAACCCGGCGATGATGTCCGTGTCGACGGCAAGCCGATAAAAGTCGAACAGCAAAATGTCTATATTGCACTGAATAAACCGATAGGGATTACAAGTACGACCGAAAAACACATAAAAGGGAATATCGTTGATTTTGTAAATCATCCGCTTCGCATTTTTCATATCGGACGGCTGGACAAGGACTCAAGCGGTCTGATCCTTCTTACAAATGACGGAGACATCGTAAATGAAATCCTTCGTGCAGAAAACAAGCATGAAAAAGAATACATCGTAACCGTGGATAAGCCAATTACCGCGTCCTTCATTAAAGATATGTCCTCCGGAGTGGAGATTTTGGATACGAAAACACTTCCTTGCAAAGTTGAGCAGTTGACCAAATATACATTTAACATCACTTTGATGCAAGGACTGAACAGACAAATCCGCCGTATGTGCTCCGCACTGGGCTATGAAGTCCGTGATTTACATCGAATCCGGATCATGAACATCCATCTGGACGGACTGGCGAATGGACAATGGCGCGACCTGACCGAGGATGAATTGACGGAACTATTTAAGGAATTGGATTACACCCCAAGGCAAAGATGATAATGAAGATGCCCCCAGAATTCCGGGGGCATCGCTTTTTTAATTTCAGAAGAATTTTCAGCAATCATTTGCTTTTTAGTATTGCGGATATTCTCGTGAGTTTTGCTGTTTTTTTACTCGTGAATTCTACTTTACTCGTGAGTTTTACACTTTTACTCGTGAATTTTGCACTTTTACTCGTGAATTTTGCACTTTTACTTGTGAATTTTGCCGATTTACTCGTGAATTCTACTTTACACGTGAGTTTTCCACTTTTACTCGGAACATGCATGCAAACCTCGCGTTGGGATAACTGATCGAGCCGCCACTAATCACAGCAATTTTGAGGGTTTCCATGTGATGGTTGCCCCGGCATTCAAGCAGCCTTCCATGTGATAGCAATGCTTTCATCGCATCGGCTGACCATTGATTTGGCCTCCCTTTATGGTGTACTTACCCTAACTGGCGTTTAAATGCTTTACTGGCGAAGAAGTAAGCGATGACCATGATGCCGACGCACCAGGCAAGCGCGATCCAAATATCGTTGCCAACAGACCCTTCATACAAGAGGGCACGAATCGCATTCACGATTGAAGTCACGGGCTGGTTCTCAGCGAACGCACGGACAATTTTAGGCATGGTTTCCGTGGGAACAAAGGCTGAACTGATAAACGGCAGGAAAATCAGCGGGTATGAGTAGGCTGTCGCCCCTTCCATAGACCCCGCTGTCAATCCGGGAATGACCGCCAGCCATGTCAGCGCTAGCGTAAACAGCCCGAGTATCCCAGCTACCGCGAGCCAATCCAGGATATCAGCGTTGGAACGGAAGCCCATCAAGAGCGCGACAAGGATAACCACCACGACAGTAAGCGCATTGGAAACAAGCGAGGTCAACACGTGAGCCCACAATACTGACGAGCGCTTGATGGGCATGGTAATGAAACGTGCCATCAGTCCGCTCTTTACATCCGTAAACAGCCGCACGGAAGTGTAAGCGACGCCGGATGCGATAGCCATCAGCAAGATTCCCGGCAATAAATAATTGACGTAGTTGTCTGTGCCTGCATCTATGGCGCCGCCAAATACGTAGACAAACAGCAGCAGCATCATAATCGGCGTAATCGCCACCGTGATAATTGTATCCGGGCTGCGCATGATGTTGCGCATTAAACGTCCTAGTAATACCCCTGTTTTACTTTTCATTTAAATCTCCTCCTTTTTGCCGATGATCGCGAGGAAAATTTCCTCCAATGTCGGCTGCTTCTCGATGTACTCCACTTTCGCTGGCGGGAACATCTCCTTGAGTTCGGTAAGTGTCCCGGTCGAGATGATTTTTCCGCCATGCAGGATGGCAATACGATCCGCCAGTTGTTCGGCTTCCTCCAGGTACTGGGTCGTCAGCAAGATGGTCGTGCCTCCGCCGGCAAGCTCCTTGACGGTATCCCAGACTTCAATCCGCGCTTCGGGGTCAAGCCCTGTCGTCGGTTCGTCGAGAAAAATGACTTCTGGCGTCCCGATCAGGCTCATGGCGATGTCAAGCCGGCGCTTCATCCCGCCGGAATATTTATCCGCCCGGCGGTTGGCCGCATCGGTCAGGCTGAATCTCGCAAGCAGATTGTCGGCGACTTGAGCAGGATTGGAAACTCCCCGCAACTTGGCGATCATCATCAGGTTTTCCCGCCCGGTGAGCATACCGTCTAAAGCTGCAAACTGCCCTGTCAGGCTGATGCTCTGGCGAACATGATCCGGTTGACTCTGGACGTCAAAGCCGCAAATACCTACTGCGCCGCCATCGGCATTCATCAGAGTCGAGAGGATATTGACCGTCGTCGTCTTGCCTGCTCCATTTGAGCCCAGCAGTGCGAAAATTTCGCCACGCCGCACCTCAAAATCCACCCCCTTTAAGACTTCATTGTCTTTAAAGGATTTTTTTAACCCTTTAACAGAAATCGCTGCATTGCTCATACTTTTTTCCTCCTTTTAATAGCGCGGCAAGGCCGCTTGTAAGTTTCGTAATTATCCGTTCGAGCGCATAGCAGAACTAGATTGCCTATTCTCCTCTATTTAGTCTGACTGATATTCTGTATTACTTACTACTGTGTTAAAAATATAACTGAATAGCGAAGGTGGCAATTCACATTTGTAACCAGCTATTCAGTCGGCATTATTTATTGAATTTATTTTTTCCCAGTCGCTTCAAGATGCTATCATTCAAATCTTCACGATACTTGGCGAAATAGGTTTTAGCATTTGCCACTAGTTCGTCGGCAAAGGACGCGACGTCATCCCCAGTGATTTCCAGCACTTGTCTGCCTTCCGCCGCACCGGCTTCGAACAACTCGATTAATTCATACTGCATGTGCAGCATATCCATCCCGTTGCCCGCTGAGAAATTCCACATGTAGTTTTGTATTTTCTTAAATACAAACTGGTAGTCCTCTGGCAAGGCTTCAACCCGTGCCATCATCATTTTATACTCTTTTTTATCACCAATCATTTTCTTGAACAATTCCATCATGTTATTTTTCCTCCTTATTGATAAAGCTGATCAAGACACTCCAAAAATAGCGTACGGAATATCTTATGAAGCTAGACTGACTTTAAGACATTGATTTTTGATGATACAAAATCCCATTTTTTCCAAAACAATTCGAGTTCCTGGCGGCCAGCCTCATTAAGTGAGTAAAACTTTCGGGGCGGCCCCATATCTGACGGTTTCTTCTCTATGTTCACCAGTTTTTTCTTTTCTAATCGCACGAGGATGGTGTAGACCGTCCCTTCCACGACTTCAGTAAACCCAAGCTCGTTCAGGCGGCGGGTAATCTCGTAGCCATAGGTTTCATGGCGGCTGATGATTTCCAGCACGCAGCCTTCCAGCGAACCTTTCAGCATTTCAGTTAAATTTTCCATGTTCAGAGCCTCCTCTATTTTGTGACTTGTAACTTAGTTCTGAGGGGAATTTTTACTGAATAGCTTTTTGGTAATGTATTCACGCTATTTAGTATTACTTATTACAACTAAACTGTAACACCGAGTAGCAGAGGTGTCAACTCCTATTCTTAATAACATTTTTGCAACTTCACTATTCAGTGCTGTCGGTATCCAGTGTTACTTACTATAGAGTATGCTGTAACACGTAGTAGGTGACTGTCAACTTGAATTTTTTTAAAAAACCAGCTATCTCCATTGGATACAGCTGATTTCTTTTATGAAGCCTTTACTTCCTCCTATGCTTCTTGTTTACACGTATATTAAGAAAGGCGAAAGATTTCGGTATATTGACAGTTCCAAGAGCCCGTTTAAAAGTAAGAGTGGAAAGGGTCATACATAATATGTTTGTCTCTAACACAATTGATGTGAAAAAGATAACATATTATTAATTCCTCTTTACTCGTGAAGTTTTACACTTTTACTCGTGAATTATACTGTTATACTCGTGAATTTCACGCCTTTACTCGTGAATTTCACACTTTTACTCATGAGTTTCGAACTTTTACTCGTGAGTTTCACGCTTTTACTCGTGAGTTTTACACTTTTACTCGTGAGTTTTACACTTTTACTCGTGAAGTTTTACACTTTTACTCGTTAATTCCACTTTTTCATGAGTAACGAACAACATAAAAAGCAACCTGCGTTAGGCTGCTCGTTATCAACTCTAAATTATACCCACCATAAATCAGTTGGGCTTTCGTTTATGAGTACAGTTTTCAGATTGGTTACGGCCCGTTGGAAGCCTTCTTCAACTGACATTAGCGGATCTTCGTGTTCGATGCTGACGACGTAATCGTAACCGTATGTGCGAAGGGCACTCATGATGTCGGACCACTCTTGCAGGCTGTGGCCGCATCCTACCGAGCGAAAGTTCCAGGCACGGCTCTGGATATTTCCATATGGCTGCATGTCGGTTAACCCATACATATTGATGTTATCCTGATCCAAGTATGTGTCTTTTGCGTGGAAATGGTAGATTGCTCCCGCTTTCCCGAGGATTTTGATGGCCCCGACTGGTTCGATGCCCTGCCACCAAAGATGGCTTGGATCAAGGTTGGCGCCTATTGCATCAGATGTAGCTTCCCGAAGTTTTAACAAGGTGTAGGGTGTGTGCACAAGAAAGCCCCCATGCAGTTCAAGGCCGATTTTTATATTGTGTTCATCGGCAATGGCGGCCGCCTTTTTCCAATAAGGGATCAATTTTTCTTCCCATTGCCATTTCAGCACATCTGTATACTCATTCGGCCATGGGGCGACGGGCCAGTTTGGATATTTAGCTCCTTCGTGATCACCTGCTGTACCGGAAAAGGTATTGACGACCGGGACGTTCAGTAAGGATGCAAGCTTGATTGTTTTAATCAGTGTTTCATCACTTTCTTTAGCGAATGCTTCATCTGGAGAGATCGGATTGCCGTGGCAGCTGAATGCACTGATCGTTAACCCTCTTGTTTGAACGGATTCGAGGTATTTTTGGCGCTTTTCTTCACTTTCCAGCAGTTCATCGAGTGGACAATGGATATTCCCTGGATACCCGCCTGTACCGATTTCAACTGTTTTTAATCCGGAATCCGCGACATAATCAAGCATATCCTCGAATGATTTTTGAGCAAATAGCACTGTAAAGATCCCTAATTTCACATGCCCCACCTCACCTTTTTCATTAATTTATGCTCATGACCTTCCCACTTGCCGAGCTTTGATAAATGGCTTCGATTATTTTTGAAACTTTCATGGCTTCCGATGGTTTTACCAATGGTTCCGCCAATCCTAGGCAGCTATTAATAAAGTTCTCTGCCTGTTGCAGGTCTGGTGTATCTTCCCCTGGCATCCATACTGCTTCACTATTTAAAAGCATTCCGTGCTTAGCCTGATTCAAGACTAGAGGGAACACATCAAGTCCGCCCTGCGTTCCGGATAAACTCAAAACAGTTGCTTCTTCACGGATATTCGCGGCCCAGGATGTTTCGAATAATAGCGATGCTCCGTTGGCAAATTTGATATATGCAGTGGCATGGTCATCCACTTCAAATACCGATGCATCGAAATTCCCCCATAAATTGACCTGATCGACACCCTTACTGACATAATTATATGTCGAACCTACGATTTCAATCGGTTCTGGGTCATCCATCAGCCATAATGCTAAATCAAGCAAATGGCAGCCGTAATCGATCACGCTTCCTCCGCCTTGCAATTCCTTGCTTGTAAAAACTCCCCAGCCAGGGACTTTGCGTCGTCTGATTGCCTGTACACGCGCTACATACGGTTCACCGATTTCACCGGCCTGAATCATTTTTTTGGCAGCCTGAGCTTCCTTCATGAAGCGGTAATGATAAGCAGTCGATAACACTTTACCTGATATGTTTGCAGCCTCGGTTATTGCTAAACATTCCTCAGTTGTAATGGCCATCGGCTTTTCACATAACACATGAACACCCGCTTGCAGAGCAGCAATGGAAATCTCCGCATGGAACTTATTAGGCGTTGCAATCGTAACAGCATCCACTTCAGCAAACATTTCTTCATAATTGGTGAAAACCTTCTCGATATGAAATTCACGCGCCACTTCTCGCGCCTTCATTTCATCTATATCCTGAATGGCGTATAAAACCACTTTATCTTGAAATTTTTGAAAAGCTGGGATATGCCTTTTTTGGGCAATTCCGCCAGCACCGATAATACCCATTTTTAATTTGTACATGATGACTTTTAACCCCTTTATAAGCGGATGATTTTTCGGGATGCATTTGATTCCATCGCGCCAAGAATGACTTTTAATGATTTTAACCCTTCAACTCCTGAGACAAGAGGCTCCTCATTGTCCACCACACATTTTACAAAGTGGCTGATCACTTCGGAATCATGCTGTCCTTCTGAGTCATTAGTCTGGATGCTTCCTAATTGGATGGTATCTGTCTTTCCATTATCATGATGGATGATCAGTGAGTATTTCGGATCGTCTTCAAGGCGCAATACCGCTTTTTCCGCATAAATGACCGTAGCATTGTCTTCTTTTGCATAAGACCAGCTGGCGGTAAGAGTTCCGATGATACCGCTCTCCGTCCGGAGGATACAGGCCGCACTGTCATCAACGTCTGTATTTTTCTTGGCAGTCGTTTCCACAAAGGCTCCCACTTCAACAAATTCTTCTCCAAGGATATACCGTAATAAATCAGCTTTATGAACCCCTAAATCGCCCATTGCACCAATGACTGCCTGATCCTTCTTAAAAAACCAGCTTTCCAGTCCGTCCACGCTCCAGGTTTCCGGCCCGGAATGTCCAAAAGCCGTCCGGAAGCTATAGACCTTCCCTAGGTCCCCGCTCTCAATAAGCTGTTTTGCCTTTTGATGAGAAGGAACAAAACGCTGATTATGACCAATCATTAGTATTTTGTCGCTTTTCGCTGCTGCTGCATTCATTTTTTCAGCGTCCACCAAAGAAGTAGCCATTGGTTTCTCACAAAGGACATGCTTACCAGCTTCCAAGGCTGCAACCGTGATGCGTGCATGCAGGTAATTCGGTGTACATACACTGATCGCTTCAATCTCCTCATTCTTCAAAAGTTCTATATAATCAGTATATGCTTGGGCGCCATACCTTTGTGCTGCTGCATTCGCCCGGTCCTGCACAATATCACAAACAGCAATGATCTCCGTTTCATGATGTGCATCATACTCCGGAAAATGCCTGTTTTTTGCGATACTCCCGCATCCAATGACTCCTACCTTCACTTTGCCCATTTTGTTCTCTCCTTCACTTCATCTCTTTGAGATGGATTCCAACGGTTCGGCTTTCCCATAGTTCGTTACGACACCAGATTCCGGCTTGACCCAATCAACGGCATTCTTAATTACCCGTTGAATCTCCGGATTATGGAAAGTAGGATATGTTTCATGACCTGGACGGAAATAGAAAATCTTCCCTTTTCCCCGCTGATACGTGCAGCCGCTTCTGAATATCTCCCCGCCTTCAAACCAACTGACGAATATCAATTGATCTGGTGCAGGAATATCAAAATGTTCCCCGTACATCTCTTCCTTCTCAAGCTCTATATATTCTCCAATTCCATTAACGATAGGATGACTGGGATCGACAACCCAAAGCCGTTCCTTTTCATCCGCGACCCGCCATTTCAAATCGCAAGTCGTGCCCATAAGCCGTTTGAAGATTTTTGAAAAATGACCGGAATGGAGGACGATGAGACCCATACCCTCGAGTACTCGCTTGTGGACCCTTGCAATGATTTCATCCTGAACTTCATCATGTGCAACATGCCCCCACCAAAGAAGTACATCGGTTCGTTCCAGCTCTTCTTCAGTTAATCCATGCTCTTCTTCATCGAGAGTAGCGGTCCTCACCTCGACCTGCTCACTTTGTAAAAAGCTAGCAATTGCACCATGGATACCATCTGGATATACTTTTGCCACTTCAGGCTTTGTTTTCTCGTGGCGATACTCATTCCATACCAGGACTCTCATGAACAACCTCCTCCATTCTAGATTCATTTCACGGCAACTTGCTTTTCATGTTTAACTATTACCTCTTTATCCATAACGCAAACGTTTGCGTTAGGTGTGATCAAAATATAAGAACATACTTATTGACTTCAGTAAGTATGAATTTTCAAAAATAATAGTGATAATCTATATTGTAAATTTATGTTAGCAAAAATCAAGCTTTAATTGGTAAAACATTTCTACATTTTTCATTTAATTTCCTTTTCAGCAACAAAATGCGACTCCCGCTTTATGATTTTGGTAGGAATACTGATACTCTTTTCCATCATTTCCGGATTTGCAATTAGATCAAACACGCATTTTGCCGCCTCAAACCCTAACTGATACGTATGGATATCAACCGTTGTCAGCGGCGTACTTAAAAATTCTATGAATTCTGAGTGGTTAAAACAGACGACGCTTATTTGCTCTGGCACTTTCAAGTTCTTTTCAGCTAACACCCCAAGCAAGAGAACACCCAATAAAAGATCCATAACCAAAAATGCGGTTGGTGCCTCTTTCAGCTCCAGCAATTCATCAATGGCCTTTATTCCATCCGTTCGATTTAAAGGAATCAATTTGATATATTCCTGTCGCACATCCAGCCCGGCCTGCTCCATCGCTTGTTGAAAACCTGTCAAGCGGTCCTGGATCACCTCAAACTCGGGACTGCCCCCTAAAAAGGCGATTCGCTCATGTCCAAGACTTATTACAAACTCCGATACTTCCCTGGCCGCTTGAACATTATCGTTATCAATGAACGTGATTCCGCTCATGTTCGTACTTGGCTTCCCGATCAAAACGAACGGGAAGCCCTGCTTTAATAAATACGGCACCACTTTATCGTCCTTTTTAGAGTACAAAACAATCATGCCATCCACTCTTCTGCCCTGAACCATTTTCACGACATCCTCAAAGATTGCATCCTCCGTCTCGCCGGTTGTCAGGGAAAGACTGTACCCTTCTTTATTACAGAAATCCCCGATGCCTCGGATCACTTCTGGAAAAAAGGGATTATAAAGTGATTCCCTTGCCGAACTTTTCATGACGATCCCAATGGCCTTAGTTGACTTCGTGACTAAGTTCCGGGCATTTTCATTCATATGATAGCCCATTTCCTTTAATACCTTGCGTACTTTACGCTTTGTCTTTTCACTGATTGTCGGGCTGTTATGGATTACACGCGATACCGTTGATGGAGCGACATTTGCTTTTTTTGCAACGTCTTTTATAGTAACAGACAAATTCATCAACACTCCCCGTTCACCGCACATGGCTTAATATTCCCTATATTTAAATAGTTATTTAACTGCTCCATCTGCAATTCCTTTGATAATTTGCCTCTGAGCAAAAAAGTACGCAATGATGACTGGAATGATGGATAAAGTAAGTCCAGCCAAGGCAAGATGCCATTGCTTCGTATATTGACCGAAAAAGAAGAATAATTTAAGTGGGATGGTCTCCGATCCTGCACCGCCAATAACAAGGGATGGCAGCAAATAGTCATTCCATATCCAAATGACATTTAAGATTCCAACTGTAATGGACATCGGTTTTAATAATGGAAATATAATATACCAAAATACTTGAAAGCGGTTTGCACCATCAATCTTTGCTGCCTCATCAAGTGAGAGGGGAATCCCTTTTAAAGTACCATGATAAAGGAATATGGAAAGACTGCAGCCAAAACCTAAATACATGAAAATCAGTCCGGCCTTGTTCAACATCCCCAGCTGGCCGAATTGGGCAACGAGCGGTATCATCACAGACTGAAACGGGATCAGCATGGCTGCTACAAACACAAAGAAAAGCAGGGAACTTATTTTACTTTTATTTCGGGAAAGAGCGTATGCTGCCATCGCAGAAAAGATGATGATGATGACTACACTGACGCCCGATATCAATAAAGAATTGAATAAAGTCCGGAGGAAATCCAATTGCTCGAAAGCTTGAGTGAAGTTTTCGAATGTCCAGGTTTCAGGCAGTCCCAATGTATCGGCAAATATATCCCGTTTCATTTTAAAAGCATTGACAAGCATTAAATAAAACGGAGTGAGCCATAATATGGCCAATATGAATCCGATGAATCCAATCAGCCACAATTTCCATTTTCCCCTCATTACAGCTCAACCTCCCGTTTTTTATTGAAATAGACTTGTGTCAGCGAAACGACCGCCACGATTACGAAAAAGATAACGGCTTTTGCCTGAGCATATGCCATGTCGTTTTCGGTGAAGGCGGATTTTACAATGTTCATCGCAACCATTTCAGTTGAATTATAGGGAGCTCCATTCGTCAAGGAAAGGTTTTGATCATAAATCTTGAACGAGTGGGAAAGCGTCAAAAACAAACTGACAGTAAAAGCAGGTGCCACTAGCGGAAAAGTTATATGGCGAAAACGCTGGAAGCTGTTCGCTCCGTCAATTTTTGCCGCTTCTATCAAGTCTTCAGGAACAGCCTGCAGATAGGCAATATAAATGATCATGATATATCCGGCCATCTGCCAAGACGTTAAAATGATCAATCCCCAAAAACCTGTATCAGTCGTTGATAACCACCCATTAAATGCTTCGATCCCAGTCAAATCACCAATCGCACCGAAGACCTTAATAAAAATGAACTGCCAAATAAAGCCGAGTATCAAGCCGCCAATTAAATTGGGCATAAAGAAAACTGTCCGCAATATGTTGCTTGATTTAATTTTCGAAGTCACGATGAGGGCCAAACTTAATCCGATGATATTGATTACCACAATTGCCGCTACGGAAAATTTAATGGTGAACCAAAATGTATCAAGGAACCCTTTATCCGTAAACAAGTCTATATAATTCTTAAGACCAATGAAATCCGGAGTCCCTAAACCGTTCCAGTTCGTAAAGGAATAATAAAATCCGTAGATGAGCGGCACGATCACAACCAAAATGAGTGCAGCAAGAACAGGTGTCAAAAACAGCCAATATGCAGCATCCCGATTTCTCAACGAAACCGACCTCCTTCAAATGATTTAATAGTTAATGGGTTTAGATCATGACTGTGTTATTTGATGAATCCCTTGTTGAGGCAAATTCCCTCAGCGACTTTTCTATAATAAGGAACAACCAATCGACACATTTTTCATGCCGATTGGTCACTTGCATTTCCCAACGCTTATCTGCTATGAATCTTCTCCCAATTTTCAATGTTCTGTTGGACAAGTTCCTCCCAAGTCAATTTACCAGTTACGTATTTTTGGACACTTGCACCAAGATCATCATTCCAACCGACCGGATATCCATTAAACACCCACCCAATCGTATTTCCTTCTTGGGAGTATTTATAAATTTCTTTTGAAATTGGATCGGCAATTTTTTCTACATCATATCCTTCATAAGCAGGAATGAATTTAAAGTCTTCCAAAACGGCTTTCTTCCCTGCTTCGGATGTATACATCCAATCGAGGAACTTCTTCGCCGCTTCCTGTACCTTTTCATCCGATTTCTTGTTCACTGCCCAATAGTTCGGTACGCCTACCGGCATGCCTGCATTGTCTCCATTTGGAATCGGGATGATGCCAATTCCCTTTTCAGCTAACTCAGGATCCATATCATAGACTGTGTTATACACCCAGTTACCCTGCTGAATGATCGCAACCTTTTCAAGCGAGAACAGCTCCTCCACTTGTTGGGAATAATCAAGACTTGCTGTCGGCTGCACGGAATACTCATTTTGGATATCGACCAATTGTTTAAACTTGTCACCATCCGTGAATTTAACCGTAGGTGCTTTACTTGCTTCTAACACATTTCCATCAAACTCCGGTGATAAGAATACATTGGATAAATGGTTTCCAGTCACCCACTTCTCTTTTACCGGATATGCGAAAACTGCTTCGAGCTTCAATTTGTCTTTTTGTGAATCGATTTTCTTAACTGCCGCCTCTAAGGCTTCATAACTTGTAATTTCATCAGGATTAATTCCGGCTTCTTTAAATATTCGTTTGTTATAGATCAAGCCGTATCCTTCCTGGTTAAATGGAAGTCCAAGGACTTGCCCGTCCTCTTCCACGCCATCCAAAGTACCGTCAAGCGCTGCAGCAGCAGCTTTCGTGTCCTTTAAATCTGTTAATCTATCTTTATATTGTGCGACATCTACCGGTCCGCCAATGTTAAAAACCGCTGGCTCCTCACCTGAAGCGAACTTTGCCGTTATGGCAGATTTATAATCATTACCGCCGCCGACTGTCGATACCTTGATCTTCACATTTGGATTTTCTTTTTCATATTGTTTTGCCAATGTCTCGAATTGCGACTTGAATTCTACCTTGAATTGAAATATATCGAGCGTCACGACATCCTTTGAGTCGCTGTTTCCGCCAGTTGAAGAAGAGCATCCTGCCAAAATTACACTAAAAATTAATAAAACAGTAAGAATTCCCCCATACCATTTTTTACGCCTCATGCCTACCCACTCTCCCTTTTTCTCATAATATTCATGCAATTTTAAGAAAACGTTTGCATAAAATTAGTAAAATAAAAGCCATTCATTCTATAAAATTCATAGTCTAGCGTACTTCTTTTACATCACCTCCTCACAAAAAAATGTTGCAAACGTTTACATTTATGCGCTTTATATTACCACCAAATTCCATACTTTACAATAAAATTGTAGTATATTGTAAAAAAAGGATGTTAAGAACTCTCTTAATCTAATTATATGATTCAGAAACCTTTGATTATTCCTTTATCCGATTATTTATTGTACGGGCCATTTTCATTCCTGGCATTATACGAAAAAAGGGAAACCCGTCGGTTTCCCTCTTATCACTTCAATATCATCTTCACATTGGAAGGACCGTATTCATCCTTCAATTCATAATATTTATCGCTTGCTTGTCCAAATTCCTTAAACACACCGCTAATGATCAATTCATTCGTTTCTTTATCAACGACACTGTACTTGATATTGCTTTTCCCAAACTTTCTGTCATCCACTTTTAAAAGGATCATCTTGGACACCTCCACATTTAATGGCTGCACTCCTCAGGGTGTGTGGTTTCTTACTTACATAATATAACAAATTATTCTAAATTTACAGTTTTTTTGCAGTACAAAATAAAAAAGCCTATCAAGGCCTTTTCATTTCGCTTATACTTTATTCGCGTCAGGACTTCGAGATATCCAGGAATCCTTCACCAAATACGTCCCGAACGTCATGTATGGCTATAAACGCATTGCTATCCGTTGACTGCACTATTCTCTTTAACTTTAGCACCTCTTGCTTACTTATAACGATATATAAAATATCCTTGGATGCCTTTGTATAGTATCCATGGCCGCTAAAAACAGTGACACCCCGGTCCATCAATTCGGTTACTTGCTTTGCAATCTGGTCCGCTTCTTTTGAAATGATGGTAATCGCTTTTTTCGGGTTCAATCCCTCAATGATGAATTCCATCGTTTTTGTTCCAATATAAAGCATAAGGATAGTGAGCATCAGACCTTCTGCACCAATGATGAAATAAGATGAGAACGCAACGATTAAATCGAAAAACAGAAGTCCATAGCTTAAGCTCCATCCCAAATACTTATTAGTAATTCGGGCAAGGATTGTCGTACCGGCAGTAGTGCCCCCAACACGAATGATCATGCCAATTCCTGCACCGGCAAAAACCCCGCCAAATATCGCATTGATGACCAATTCATCTGAAGATATCGTCCAGCTTTCGGTTAAATGAAGGAAAAGTGAATTGAAGGCAACGGCTACGATTGTATATACCGTTGTTAATTTCGACAAAAATTTATAGCCGACAATGAGCAGGAAAGCGTTAATGATCAAACTTAACAGCCCTGGTGACCATTCAAAAAGATAAAACAAAATGATGGTTATCCCAGTGACTCCTCCCTCACCAAGCTCATTGGGAATGACGAAAAGATTTATTGCCAAAGCGAAAATAAAAGCTCCTATTAATATAAAGAAAACATCCAAAGAAATCTTTTTCATATTTATACCCTTCCTTTATGTAATGGTTAATGTGAATTCGGTTAATTTCACTGCTCTATAGTAACATGGAATTCCATTTAATCCTTCAAAGATTTGAAGGTTTAACAAAAAGACTACCTTGGAAGTTAGATTATCTTCAATGAATGAGCTTAATACATAAGAAGTCACTATTTTTACTAAGCTTTTTTATACATTAGCTTAACAAAGCCGCTGCCCGATTCTCCTTTAATCAAAATAACCAACCAGCTTTTTTTGACCCTTGATTTCTCCAGATTAATGATTATTAGTTTATTCTCATGCTCCTTTTCAAAGCTTGACAGTTTCATTGAGTCATGATTAGAATGTTTTATATGTTAACCTATATTAATTTTAGTTGACATATAAAAAGGAGAATGGCCATGCACAGTGAAAAACAATTGCCTTGTTGGGAAGAAAAAATAAAAAAAGAACTGGCTCATTTAGAAGAGATTTCGCAAAAGCGTGAACTCGTATCAACCGTATGTGCCGAGCAGCCTTGGCTTACAATCAACGGGTGCAGGATGCTTAATCTAGCTTCTAATAACTATTTAGGGTATGCCGGAGATGAGCGGCTGAAAAAGTCTATGGTTGATGCAGTACATACATATGGTGCAGGAGCAACGGCTTCACGTTTAATTGTTGGCAATCATCCTCTTTACGAGCAGGCGGAACAAGCTCTTGTCAATTGGAAGAAAGCCGAAGCAGGACTCATCATCAATAGTGGATATAACGCAAACCTTGGAATAATCTCCACCCTGCTGTCCCGTAACGATATTATTTATAGCGATAAAATAAATCATGCAAGCATTGTCGATGGAGCTCTTTTAAGCAGAGCAAAGCATATACGCTATCGTCATAATGATTTAGATCATTTAGAAGCATTTTTGAAAAAATCACCGATTGAAGCACGGAAATTAATCGTGACGGATACGGTCTTCAGCATGGATGGTGACTTCGCTTTTCTCGAAGAACTTGTTCGGCTAAAGGAACGTTATAACGCACTGTTAATGACAGATGAAGCACACGGAAGCGGTATCTATGGTAAACATGGTGAAGGCTATGCCGGTCACCTCCATCTTCAAAATAAAATAGATATCCAAATGGGAACATTCAGTAAAGCGCTCGGTTCATTCGGGGCCTATGTCGTCGGGAAAGAATGGCTCATCGACTATTTAAAAAATCGCATGCGCGGATTCATATATTCAACTGCACTTCCCCCGGCCATACTCGGTGCTATAAAAACAGCGATTGAACTTGTGCAGCAAGAACCAGAACGCCGCTCACTGCTCCAAACACACTCAGAACACTTTAGACAAGAACTCACATATTACGGGTTTAATATTTGCGGAAGCCAATCACAAATTGTTCCTATCGTCATCGGGGAAAACGAAAAAGCGATGGTATTTGCTGCACGTTTGCAGAAAGAAGGAATTGCCGCTATTGCTGTAAGGCCGCCGACCGTTCCTGAAAATGAAGCGAGAATCCGTTTTACCGTTACGGCTCTCCACGATAAAAAAGATCTTGATTGGGCAGTTGAAAGAGTTTCGATCATTGGAAAAGAAATGGGTGTTATTAAATGAAACAGCCGAATTTAATCCTGCTTCCTGGCTGGGGAATGGAAAAAGATGCGTTTCAACCGTTAATCCAACCGCTGTCAGAACTATTTCACCTTTCATTTATAGACTGGAGAGATATGAAAGCACTAAATGACATTGAAGAACGAGTCATAGAAACAATCACTTCCATAGATGGTCCTGTTTATTTACTGAGCTGGTCATTAGGATCGATAGTATCACTTGAACTTTCAAGTTCGTTTCGAGAAAAAATAAACGGTTTTATCCTTTTTGGCTCAACAAGTCGGTTCACCACCGGAGAAAATTACACATTTGGCTGGGATCCACGAATGGTCGAGCGCATGAAGAAACAACTGCAGCGCAATAAAGAGAAGACTTTGACTTCCTTCTATGATGCAATGTTTTCCGATACTGAAAAAGAAGCAGGTTTTTATGATCAATTCATCAAGACAATTCAACGCGAGTTTCATGGAGATGATGTGTTTTCGCTTCTGATTGGTTTGGATTATTTACTTCAGAAAGATGCTAGAACAAGACTCGACCGGATTGAAGCCCCCTTTATATTGCTTCATGGGAGGGAAGACAAAATTTGTCCACTTGAAGCCTCCTCCTTCATTAAAGAAAACCTGGGTGGGCAAGCCGAGCTTCATATTATTGAAGGTGCTGGTCATATTCCATTTTTCACAAAACCACAGAAATGTATGGAGCATATAAAAACATTTATTCAAAAGGAGTACGTTCATGATTGATAAACGATTGTTAAGCAAGCGGTTTAGTGAACACGCGAAAACATATGATGCGTATGCCAATGTTCAAAAAAACATGGCAAGAAAATTAGTGGATTTGCTTCCTCAAAAAAACACCAATCATAAAATCAATATTCTTGAAATCGGCTGCGGCACTGGTTACTTAACCAGGTTACTCGTCAAAGCATTCCCTAATGCCGCCATTACGGCTGTTGATATTGCACCCGGAATGGTTGAAGTGGCGAAAGGAATGACAAAGGAGGACCGTGTTACATTTTTATGTACGGACATCGAAGAAATGGCGCTAAATGAAAATTTCGACTTGATTATTTCCAATGCAACATTTCAATGGCTGAATGATCTTCCTGCAACCCTTGAAAAACTGTGTACACGATTAACGGCTGAAGGAAGCCTGATATTTTCAACGTTCGGAATAGATACATTTCAAGAGCTTCATATGTCGTATGAACAGGCGAAAGAAAAGCTTCAACTTTCCATTGATAGTTCACCAGGCCAAATGTTTTACACACTAGAAGAATTATCCCAAATTTGTGAAGAAGCGCTCCCCTTTTCATCAGCATCTCCAATCGAGATAACAAAAATGGAAAAGCTTGAACTGGAGTACTTTCAGACAGTACGTGAATTTTTCACTTCAATTAAAAAGATTGGTGCAGCTAACAGCAACAAAGAAAACTACTGCCAGCGCCCTTCCCTTTTTCGAGAGTTAATCAACATATACGACACAGAATACCGAGATGAATCAGGTGTAAAAGCAACCTATCATTGTTTGTTCTTTAAAATGAAAAAACATGATTAATCCGAAGATAACCATCTGGGATACTAGCAATATATTATACATAAATGCAAATCGTTTAGATAAAGTAACGACTAGTATACCAACCGCTTACCAGGTTCCCATTCAGCAATTCAGGCCGCCGCCACTCCTAATTCCTTTGAAGAGGCTGCGGCCTTTTACCTATAACTTCATCCAAATACCTTGCCATCTGTAATATTGACCACTCGATCACATAAATCTAACATTCTTTCATCGTGCGTTACCATGATGGCCGCTTTATTTCTTGATTTCACCTCATGTGCAAGCATTTCAACAACATCCCTGCCTCTTTTGGAATCAAGACTTGCGGTTGGTTCATCCGCTAAAATGATTTCTGGATCATTCATCAGCGAACGGGCAATGGCTACACGCTGCCGCTCACCGCCCGACAGTGCTTCTGGCAGGTGATCTGCCCGATGTCCAAGTCCAAGGTGGCTAAGCAATTCGTCCGCTTTTTTCACAGTTTTTTTATCTCGCTTGCCAATCAGTTCAGAAAGTAGCAGAAGCTGATCTCGTACGGTGAGATACGGCACAAGGTTCGATGATTGGAATACAAATCCGATCTTTTCGAGGCGAACTCTAGTCAATTCCTTTGGTGATAGTGTTGTTATATCTTCATCATTCAGCAGTAAGCGACCTTCGCTCGGAGATAGTAACGCACCCGCTATTGAAAGAAAAGTACTTTTTCCTGAGCCTGAAGGACCCACGATCGCGACGAATTCCCCCGCTTTCACATTCAGGGAAATATTATCAAGGGCAGTCACCTTATTAACGCCTTCCCCATAAATCTTACTGACGTTTTCAAATAATAGTTTATCCCTCATCATGATACCCTCCCTATTGCTTCAATCGCATCTATCTTCGCTACTCGGTATAGTGATAGCAGCGAACCCAATACGGATACAACCAAAAGTAACACGGAATATTTAATGACCAAATCGGTACTCAATACGAATGGCATTCCCTCTGGCATGATTAAAGTGACGACATATGTCAGTGCAACACTGATGGCTATGCATGTCACTGCAAGCAGCATTACTTGACCAACAATACTTTTTGCCAGGTAACCCGTATTGGCCCCGAGTGCTTTAAGGACTCCAAATTGATTAGTCTTCTGCAAGGTAATCACATAAAAGAATACAGCCAAAACGAATGCTGCAATGACAAACAAGAAGGCAATCATCATCGTCAATGTACCCTGTTCCTCTTTGAACCCTGGTATACTCTGAAGTGATTCTTCTTTCGAAATGAGCGTTACTCCTTCAGGCAATGATTCACGTACATTCTCTTCTGCCTTCGAATCCATTTGCACGGCTATTGCGCTGATTGAGTCTTTTCCTTGATTTTTCAATCCAGGATTAATCTCCTGCCACCCCTTAACATTCATGTAAACTGCCGGTGAATGGCTGTAAGACTGGTTTTCAGTAAAACCAACAATGGTGAAAACCTTACCTGATAGGTCATCTTTAAGTGAATCACCCAATTTATAACCCACTTCTTTTAAAGAACGATCTGCAACTACTTCACCTTGTTTCTTATTGTCATAGCTCGTTCCTTCTATAACCTTCGGTGCTAGTATCCCACTGGCATCGGTCGCAAAAATGGTGACATCCGTTTTCTCCGATGATCCGGTTTTATTCAATGTGATCATCATTTGCCCCAGCCCTTCGGCTGCTTTAACATCCGATAAAGCCTGGATGTCATCAAGCTTTTCCATGGATATGATGGATCGATTCAATTTATTTTTAGAGTCATGCTCCATAACGAAATAGTCGGCTTTCATGTTTTGTATGGATGAAGCATTATCTGATGAAAGTCCATTAGCTAACCCTGAAATGATAAAAACAAGCAAAGCGACCAATACCATGATCAGTCCAATCAGCAGATAACGTAACTTTGAATGCTTTAGTTCACGTATTGCCAAAAACATCATTACATCTCCCTTTTCTTTTGTTTACCAATCGAGTCCTGCTTCAATCGGTATGACTCGATTGTAAACAATCAATATGAATGGAAGATGAACAACTGATTACATAAGGGGCAGCCGTATATAAAAAGTGGTCCCTTTACCAAGTTCGCTTTGAACTTCGATCGTTCCTCCATGAAGATCAACCGTCTTCTTCGTGATCGAAAGTCCTAACCCGCTGCCTGTTTCACTCCTATTCCTCACTTTGTCGACTTTATAAAAGCGATCAAGGATATAAGGAAGGTCTTCTTCTGGAATTCCCATGCCCGTATCCGCGATCATCACTTCAACAGCACTGCCTATACTTTTAATCTGAATATTGATCGAACTGCCGCTTTCCGAATATTTAATGCTATTGGTTATCAAATTCGTCCAAACTTGATTTAAAAGTTTCTCATCTGCAGAAATGACGGTTGACGGCAAATCCATTTCGATCACCATATCTTTTTCCCGCCAATTCCATTCCAGCATGAACAACACCTGCCGGATTTGCTGCGCTAAATCAAAATTTGACCGTTGTAGCGGATCTTCTTCTTTATCCAAAGAAGCAAGCATGAGCAGCTGTTTGCTTAACGACGACATGCGCCTGCTTTCTTTTTCAATGATGGACAAGTACTGATTTCTTTGTTCTTTTGTTAATTCCTCCGATTGGAGGGTTTGAGAAAAACCTTGGATGGATGCGAGCGGAGATTGAATTTCATGAGATACATTCGATACGAACTCCTGCCTCATATCATCCAACTTCTGTATGCTTTGAGTCATTTTCGAGAAATGCTGTGCCAAGTCCCCTATTTCATCTCTTCGGGTGACATTCAATTCACTACTATAATCCCCATCGGCGATTCTTTTTGTAGCTTCCGTTAATTTCGTAATCGGCTTAACGATGAAACGCGTATTAATGATCACAAATAAAAAACTAAGAAGAAGCGTCAGTACGAGCAAAACCGCAAGGAAAAAGCGAAATTCACCAAACTGCAGCTCTATATTCGGCCTTACAAACAATGCATGCTTTTCGCCATTCACGTTTAACGGGACCCCAATGCTATTAATTAAAACATCTTCAAAAAAACCGGTAATAAATAACCCATTATTATAATTGACGATCCCTTGATAGGTATTTCCATTCAAAACTCCGGAAATCGTGTCGCTATCCAAACTGGTATCCCGAAACGGCTCACCATATAAAGTTCCTTCACCCTGCTCATTAAATAGATACATTTGATAGTGCAAACCTGCAATATGGTTTAAATACGCATCAATATCCTGATCAGGATTCTCCTCATATAAGGAGACGATCTCACTTGCGACTTTGCCTATCTTCTTACCATTGTTGGGTTTTTGAACCTGATGATAATAAACATTGGAAATTAAAAAAGCGATGACACTCGCAAGCACCATGATCAAAATGGTTTGAATAACTATCCTGAAATAAAGTGTTTTCACTTCTTGTTGACCTCCAGTTTATAACCTAAGCCACGGACAGTCGTTATGACAAAATCATCGGTCCGTCCGGCAAAACGTTCCCTCAACCGTTTAATATGAACATCAACCGTTCGATCATCCCCTTCAAAATCAGCACCCCAAACCAGTTCAATAAGCTGCTCACGCGTAAAGACCTGATCTGGAAAACTCCCAAGCTGAGCCAGCAGCTCAAATTCCTTAAGCGGCAGGAGCAGTGTATTCCCCTTTATTCGCACTTCGTAACTTCTACGGTCAATCACCGTTTGATTCAATGAGATGGATTCAGAATTCACCATACGGTACCTTCGCAATAGCGCTTTTATCCGAAATAGAAGTTCCCGTGGCTCAAACGGCTTTACGAGGTAATCATCCGTACCTGCAAAGTACCCCTTTTCCTTATCGATAAGTTGATCTTTAGCTGTCAATAAAATGACGGGCAGATCATATTGATCCCGGATTTCCTTACAAAGATCCAGTCCGTTTTTAAACGGCATCATAATATCGACAACAGCCAGATGGACCCGTTCCTTCTTCAGTAGCAAGGAAGCTTCATTACCGTCCTTCGCTTCGAATACCATGTACCCTTCCTTTTCCAAGTGAAATTTAAGCAACTCCCGAATATGCCGATCATCATCCGCAATTAATATATGTATCAAAGAAACCACATCTCCACTTCTTTTATAGCCCTGGCTAAACTTACAATATCAATAATTAATCCTGTAAAACAACAAATACTAATTCAATCTCCAGTTCCTTATAAACTAGTTTGCCACTAATATACAGCACCCTCTTATTTTTTATTAAAAGATAAAGTAAAAAAGCGAATAGAATCTCTAAAAACCCTGTCCGCTTTTTTCCTATAGTAAAACGTCATATTCACACTTGTTCAGCCGTATTGAATTTTTTTCTCCTAAAAGGGTTTTAAATATTCAGAATATAAATTATAATTGTTTTATTTTAAAACATCTAGGAGGTCACTATGGGAGTAGTAGAGAAAATCAGCGGATTTGCTGGTAAAACATTTACCTTATGGGTCATTTTATTTGCAGTTATTGCGTATATCTTACCTAATCAGTTTATATGGATTGGAGACTATATTGTTCCATTACTAGGAATTGTCATGTTTGGCATGGGACTTACATTATCAGCAGCGGATTTTAAAGAAGTATTCCGACGGCCGAAAGAGGTCGCACTAGGGGTAGCAGGTCATTTTATCATTATGCCCTTATTGGCATTTGTATTAGCAATAGGGTTCGATTTGCCCAAAGAAGTGGCTGTTGGTGTTATTTTGGTAGGATGTTGCCCTAGTGGAACAGCTTCAAATGTCATGGTGTTTCTTGCGAGAGGAAATGTTGCTCTTGCAGTTGCCATTGCTTCTGTTTCCACTATTCTAGCGCCTATCGTAACGCCCCTGCTTATTCTGCTCTTGGCAAGTAAATGGGTCAATATCAGTATTGGGTCGTTATTCATTTCGATCATTCAAGTGGTGATTATCCCACTGCTGCTTGGATTCATCGTCAAAAAGTTTTTTGGCAAACAGGCAGAAGCTGGGGCAAAGGCTCTGCCTCTAGTATCTGTTATTTCCATCGTTCTGATCGTATCTGCCGTAGTGGCTGGCAGCCAAGCTCAGCTGGCTAAAACAGGTTTGCTGATTTTTGCAGTAGTCGTTCTTCATAATGTTCTTGGCTTTTTACTCGGCTTTTTCTTTGCTCGTTTATGCGGGATGGATTTAGCGAAACAGAAAGCTGTCGCAATGGAGGTTGGTATGCAGAACTCTGGTTTAGGTGTAGCCATAGCAACAGCCCACTTCTCGCCTTTGGCTGCTGTACCTAGTGCCATTTTCAGTGTTTGGCATAATATATCAGGTTCCGTTCTAGCCTTTATTTTCAGTCGCATGAAAGATAAAAAAAATACAGGGACAAATAATTCGATAAAAACAGAAGTATCATAATATTGTTGGATGAATAAAAAAAGCCGATTGAGTGAATCGGCTTTTTTTGTGCATTTATCATCTGAATATTGAACATTCAAGGGAAAATGACAAATATTCTATGCCCAAAATTAATGAACTTACTGCCTTGTTGTGGTTATTTTTTTGAACTACCTGCTATACTACTAGATGAAAGTAAGTTATAAAATTTGCTAATGATTCGGGTTATAGTAATTGACTATCATTTTAAGGATGAGGGAATATAATGTCACCAAAAATAAAATCTTCAAGAAAAATAGCTAGATATTCACTAATTATCATGGGGGCAGGTTATATTGCAACCACTCCATTTCAAGGTTCATTGCCGTTAGATTTATTACATGGAGGGTTTGAGGCTGGTTTAGTCGGCGGATTGGCAGATTGGTTTGCAGTCACTGCATTATTCCGCCATCCGCTTGGATTACCGATCCCCCATACAGCGCTTTTGCCCAACAATCGTAAAAGAATGACAAATGCACTTGTTTCGATGTTAAAAAACGACTGGCTTTCTAAGGAAAGCATTCAGGACAAAGTAAAACATGTTCCTTTTACTGAAAAATTGATCCCTATTTTAGTAAAAGAGATTCAAAGTGAGACTTTTAGAAAAGTCCTGATTAAATTAATCAAGCAAATGATTGGTTATATAGATATAGAAAAGATTACACCTTTCGTTGCTAAAAAAATTAAAACATCACTTTCTAACATAGACATGAGCAAGATTATACATTTAGTAAGTTCACAGTTACTTAACGAAGAGTTTGATAAGAAGGCTTTGGATCATGTTTTGAAAAAAGCAGAAGATTGGTTAGGAAAAAAAGAAACCAGTCACCGACTTGGCACTGTTTCCATGGATGTACTCAGTAAGATTGAACTGGAAGGTATGCTTCAGTTCGCCGTTAAATCCATTCAAAGTCTACTTAACGAAGAGAAACTTGGGAATATCATACAAAACCTGTTATTAAGTGTCGTAAATAATTTACAAAACGAGAAAGAACCAAATAGAGAGGCTTTAATCTTATATATCAGGAAAGAGATACAAGGCATTAACCATAACCGGGAACTGTTAGAAGGAGTTGAAAAATGGAAAAAACAACTTCTGACAACATGGGAGCCTGAGGCGACAATAAAGGGAACTCTACAACAAATTCAACAAGAAGCATTGGATTTTGTCGAAGATGAACATTTCATGGATGCTTATCTGACTCCAATGATTCATCACGTACTGGACAACATAAAAGAAAATAGCACGCACATCGATAATTGGATACAGAAACAAATTACTGTTCTAATTGAAAATAATCATACGCAGATCGGCAATCTTGTACAAGAAAATTTAGATAAGCTAGACAACGAAACGCTGATTGATATGATGGAAAACGGTGTAGGAAAAGATTTACAATGGATTCGTGTGAACGGAGCGGTCTGTGGTTTTATTATAGGGATTATCCTAACAGGCGTACAGGCTCTGCTTAGGCTATTATAATTCAGGCACCTTCGGGCGATTTGGTAACGGCAGTATCTGTCGCTTTTCAAATCAACTGGGGCTGATTCGTTGCCTTTAGATTGATACCCCTCATAAAAAAAGGCCCTTATCCTTAAGGGCTTTTTAACGGGGTAACTAATCTAATGTATAGGGTTTCCTCTCCTCGATTATCTCCACTTCATCCCATTCCACAGATTTGGAGTACATATATTTATCTGTACGTTCAAACCCCATCTTTTTGGCAAGTTCAGTGTTTGTTGTATCCAACAATACTTTTCCGGTTTTTCTTTCTTCAGATGCTGGAAACAACTCCCCCTTATATATTGCCTTTGAATTTATCTTAAATAAATCTACCTCTTCTACAGAAACATTTTTTATATAGATATTTTCATCTAAATGTTTGAAACCTTGAGATAGATCAGCATGTTTATGACTTATTAACCTTATAGACTTATCTTCCAGTAGATTAAAACTATACTCGCTACCTTTATGTATTGCATACTTTCCTTTTCTTATCATAGGTTCCTCCATTTTCAAACTTTATCAAGCATTGAATAATTCTCTATTTATTTTTTCAGCTTTATGTAATTCTCCTAATAACGGATTTAGATAGTCATTATAACTATCCATATAAGCCCTTACGCCGCCTATAATATTTAATTCTCTTATATCTTCATTATTTTCCATTACATCCAATGCGTCCTTATATCTTTTATATATAAGTTGTAACACGCCCCTTGTAATTTCATTATAATAATCATTTTCAAGATTATTTATCACAACTTTTATTTGATCGATTAACTGCTTTTTCTTATCCATTAATTTCATCTTCCTATCTACTCGCCTACAAAGGAGACCTTTAACAAAACAGTGCCAAAGCTCATTAGGGGGATAGTACAATAAATATAATCGCGTTTGAAATGAAGAAATTAATCTAATGAATAAGGTTTCCTCTCCTCGATTATCTCAACTTCATCCCGTTCCACAGATTTAGAGTACATATACTTATCTGTCCGGTCAAATCCCATCCTTTTAGCAAGTTCAGTGTTTGTTGTATCCAACAATACTTTTCCGGTTTTTCTTTCTTGTGATGCTGGAAACACCTCTCCCTTATATACAGCATAGGGATTTATAGAATATAATTCTTTAACTTCATTTACACCTACTATTTTCGTGTAAATATTTTTTTATAATAAGTAAGCCATTGTCCATTTCATTTTTATCATTACTAATTAATTCAATAGCTTCCACTAAATCAGATTCTATGAATCTATACTCTTTACCATTATAGATCGTATACTCACCTTTTCTTAGCATTTTCCCACTCACTCCATTATTTAATTTCCCATCCCCCAATTCAAACTGCTTGCTTTCCGTTTAACATCGCATAAACTGGACTCTGGACATAAAAAAACTCCTATAAAGTTATTTTATAGGAGTTTTTTTGTTTATATTGGGGATTTACATCAATCCCCATACTCTTCTTTAATTGCTTTATCTGCACAAAAACTATGGAATTGCTCGATTAATTTATCAATATCTTCTTTTCTGGTGATTTTCTCAAGCCATTCTTTAGGAATGTCGTCCATTTTATAGTACATACCTGCCAATGTTCCCGTAATGGCACCTACTGTATCCGTATCATCCCCTAGATTCACTGCTTTTAAAACGGCATCGCTAAACGAATCTGAATTTCCTAAGCACCAAATGGCTGCTTCCAACGTATGAACGACATAACCATCTGACTGAATTTCTTCTTGTGGTAATGAAAAGAAATCTTCCTCAAAAATTCTTGAATAGGATTGCAGCTCTTTTTGGTATATATGATCTTTTTCGAAATTCTCATCAAAAAGTTCTTTTATCTCCCTTTTTGAAACTTCAGGAGAATTATTATAAAAAAGTCTAAGTAAAAACTCGACATAAATAATAGAACCTACCACAGAACGCGGATGAGAATGTGTAACTTCAGTATATTTTTTAATGGTTTGGATTTTTTCAATGAAATTAAAGTTATTAAAAAGGATAAATGCTACTGGAGCGATCCTCATCAACGCCACATTCTGGCGCTGGCGTTCCATTTTTAAACTTGATTACGGCTTCACTGGTCGTTCTTCCAATATCAAACATTTCATGATGTGGTGTCCAATAGCCATATTCCATATATTGAACGAATTTTTGCATTAGCTCCGCTGAATCGCTTTCTTCAATTAAGTTTTCAATTAAACATAAAGTTAATGAAGTATCGTCCGACCAAGTGCCTGGCGGCTGATTATACGTTCCATATCCCGTTATATCATTAATAGCAAAAGTGTCCCTCTTTTTTTAAATTCAACTGGAACACCAAGCAAGTCTCCAACAATACCGCCATACAGACTTGGTAACATTCTTTTTTTTAGATTAAATCTCAAAAAACTTTTACTATCGTCTTCCCATCTGTCTACCATTCTTCTGCCTGTCATTCATTACACCTACTTTTTGTTTAAGTACCATTTCTCAGTACCCTTGCTTAACAAATGCCCTATTGATTGATTAAATTCATACTTTGTTTTTATGTATGCTAACACCTATACTACAACCACTATAATATCTTTCCATTTAAATACAAGAGCAAAATCAGTTCGTATTTCCAAATTACCTGCTTACCATCATAGTCCTCATACAATTATTTAAAACTGCCCATTTCATAAAAAAACTCGAATGGCTTTAGCCACTCAAGGTTATTTTATTCTAGAGAAATACGGATTTCTTTTTCGTTAATCTGAATATGCTAGGATAAAATTAATATACGTTATCGCCAATAATTCTACATACCTATTTTCCCCATCGTTATCATATATAAAAATTTAAAAATTGGATCCTCATTACCCTTTTCGATAATTGAAAAATTTTGTCTTTCATCCACATCATACAAAATCCAATTTCCATCTTCAAAGTAACAACCTGTTGAAAATGGTACATTAGTTTTTCTTCCAATAACAATATTAAATTCTTGCAAATCTATACCTAACTCTTTTATCTTATTTTCATATTCATTTCGTGTCATTTTACCAACCTCCTTTAATTAAGTAATATCCCTGATATCCTCCAGGGCTTTCACTTTAATTGGAGTATTATTTCAATTCATTAAAAAACCTTGAATGGCTTTGGCCACTCAAGGTTTTATTCTATTCTAGCAAGATTGGTTTCCTGTGTCATTTTTTATAACTGATCCAGATCTCTACTTGTCCACTTTTCTTATCTTCAAATGAAGTGACTTCTCCCCAAGTTCTATTATAAATTAATGAGTCTCCTTTTTTAATATCTGGTTTACCTAATATCTCTTCTACCCATTTATCATGTATCTCTTTCTTTTTTTTAGCTTTATAATTAGCCCAATTATTGAAAGTATTTTTCAAATTTTCATCAGCATTGTCGAGTTCAATACGAGAAACTTTATCATTTTGAAAGTTAACCACAGCCCAAAAATAAATTCCATTTAACATAATTGCGTCCTTAAAAACAAACATATTATTCGATATATCGCTTGATAATAGTTCATTTTGAAAATTTATACAAAAATCCTGTTTATTTGTATTTCCATTAAGTATTTTTCCTTTCACTAAAATATCACCTGTTAATCCATTCAAATTAAAAACCTCATTTTCATTTAATTGAATTCATTATTTTACTATATTCTTCAAAGGAGATTTCAGAATTTTATGGTTTTTCTATCATTGCACACAATACTCCATGATGTTTCAATCACCATGAGCTTTTTACTTTTATATAACCCGCTAATGTAATCAATCCTTTATAAATATCGCTATTCTGCTGAGGAATTATAATCAACCTCTGCATTTCTTAGTCCTTCTAATACTTTTTTTATTCGTTTCGATAAGTCTTGTATTTCTTCTAATGTTAAGTCAGCTTCTGCTTCTTGTGGGGTAAACATGCTTAACCTCTTTGTTATACCTTCAATGCGCCCAACAAATACTTTTTCATGGCCGATTGCTATTTCTCCAATAGCAGTATCAACAATAAAATCTTCTATCTTGCCTAATCTATCAAATTCATCAGCTAGTTTTGCTATAGCATACCTATATCCCCTATCTTCATCTAACAACTCTTCATATGTCTCCTGAATTGCATCAAATAATTCATTATATTCCCAATCTTTCATTAGTTTTCTCCTCCAATAAAAATTAAGTTTAAGAAATAATTCTATTACCATTGTTGTGTATGACTTCTAATTCAATATTTTTATATTTAGCAGCAAACTCTGCTATGACTTTATTACAACTGTCACAAGTATCCAATTCTGTAAATAACTTAATTTTCCCATTAGTTTGTGTATTCTCTCCAAGCCTAGAAGCAATGTCATTTAGTATTTTATACTCCGTATCTGTATTCCTTAAGTAACTCTCTCCCTCTTTACCAACTGCTTCTGTAGCTTTAAACATTGGATTTTCAGGTTGTAAAGAAATATCAGGCACCTTATCCTCAAGACTTCCTTTGAGTTCATTTATGCTACTTTGAGCATAAAATTCAGATTTACTTATCCCACTGACATCCACTTCTGCAACAGCAAAATTACCAGATTTCTTATACCTACTTGTTAAATTCCCTCTTAGCTCTTTCACTCTATCAATTATATGTGTTTCTGCTACTGAATCTATTTGTCTAGTTGGATACACTTTACCCGTACTCTTAGGAACACTCTCCCCTGAAACACCCTCTACTTTTCTATCCTTCACAGTGAATTTCTGATAGGCTTCCTTAATTGTCTATTTTCCCATTACAATTTGGGGAAGGTTTGGTCCTCCAGCGAGTGAAACTTGTTCCACAATTATTCGTTTAGGTATTTCTTTTTTACCTAGTTCGTCACCTATATTTTTTAACGTGGTTTTTCCTGATCTCGCGATGTCTGTTAATGTAGCTTGAACCTTCTGTACCTGCTTTTGCGCAAATTCCTTGCTGTAAGGGACGAACTTTGTTCCACTAGCTACTTTTTTCTAAGCCACCTTGCCTTAAGTAAATCTATATGATTTTAAGTCCTCACGGCCTATTATCTGTGGAGCCAAATATGGCGTAAGATGATACATATTCATATCAACAATGAAAAGACCTTAACTTTTGGGTTAAGGTCATATAAAAGAAAAACAAGTTGCACCTTATTCGGTAAGCTCTCTTAGCCGATTAAACTGCACATCCAGCCATGTAAAATGTCATCTCGCCCAGTTCCCGTTCTTTTTTCGTTATCATTGCATTTTAAAAAAACTCCATGATGGTTTTACCTTCATGGAGTCTCTATTTTATAAGTATCATTTTTCTTTTTGTCTAACTCAATATTTTATTTATCTTTAGTTCACTTGCCTTATGTGTTACTGATAAATGACAACCTTTTGTATATCTAACTTCGGCACTGGAGAGTGCCCCGTTATCTTTCCTCTTTGCACAAATGAATGTACTGACCAAAATCAGGAAATACGTCCCAGTTTCTTTCAAGGGTATCGCTAATTTCGCGTTCCTCGACTGAACCGGTTGTAAAGTCTCTCTTTTCCATTGCTATATAGCCATCTTCTCGGAAGCCCAAAATCAAGCTACTTACTTCCTTATCAGTTTCATCATCATATTCCCAATACATTGCTGTTCTTAAAAAAATCTTTCCATCATTCATAACTTCAAAGTCATAATTTAGATACTTACGAGTGAAATCATCATAAAAACTTACCGAAACCCATTCATTTGTTACATTTACAATATATTGAGGTTTTTCATCTTCAGTTAATACCGCCGTATATGGTTCATGTTTTTGATGGCATGTGTATGCAGTACGTTCATCAAGAATGTTCCAAGGCTTTTTTTTGATATCTGACCACTCGTCACAATAATAAACTTTCATAGTCAATTATACACCTTCCCATTAATATCCTTAATAATAATTCTGTTTTTTGTTGCTTCATCAAGAATTGTTTGCGGAATTAGTTTATTTTGAACTGGCACTTCTAATATTAATTCACCTTTAAGTCGCCCTCCTTTGAGAGCGTTTGGATTAAAAGAGCCATTTGATATTTTAGAGCCTGAAGGATATTTTTTTGTAATTTCATTTAAGTAACTCTTAGCTGTCTTTTCCTGCACTTCACTAAGTTGAGTGAATTTTCTCGATACTATTTCCTTATTGGGTGCATATGAATCAACTACGTACTTTTTGCCGCCTACTTCTTTCGCTTCCAACTCTACCTCATTATAAGGGTAACGAGGACGATTTTCCTTATTAAAATTATTACCTGCTTCCCATCGCTCTTTAAGCCAATCCGGCACAGTTTTCTTTTTAGGTGTAACTTCATCCGTACCCTTAGGAATACTCTCCCTTGAAACACCCTCTACTTTGCTATCCTTCACAGTAAATTTCTGATAGGCTTCCTTAATTGTCTGCTTTTCCATTACAACTTGGGGAAGGCTTGGTCCTCCTGCGAGGGAAACTTGTTCCACACTTATACGTTTAGGAATTTCTTTTTTACCCAGTTCTTCACCTATATTTTTTAACGTGGTTTTTCCGGATCTCGCTATATCTGTTATTGTAGCTTGAACCTTCTGTACCTGCTTTTGCGCAAATTCCTTGCTGTAAGGGACGAACTTTGTACCACTTGATACTTTATCTGCGACCTTCGCAGCACCTGCCACACCGCCGATTCCGAGTGCCATCAACAGCCCGTTCTGGCGCTGTTCCTCGGTCAGTTGGTTGCCGAACATGTCTTTGCCTGTGGCCGCTTCGCCGAGGCCGTTGGCTGCGAGGAGTCCGTATATCCCGTATTCGGTTTTCTGGAGGAGGCTAAAGCCTTTTGTCGTTTTATAGGCATCGAGCGCGTGGTTCGCTGCGTTGAGTCCTTTGGCCGTTTTGTAGATGGCGCTGCCGCCTTTAATGGCCCGGCCGGCCCAGCCAACGACGGGGATGAAACCAGCTGCTGCCATGGCGCCGGCGGCGATTCGTTCGGCATCGGACAGCTTGCGGCCCGTTACTGGATCGACTCCGGTCGAGGCCCTGATAGAATCATAATACCCCGTAAATTCCCCTGTAAAGGTTTTTGTCGTATCCAAGGCCTTTTCGTACCATGGGCGGTTTTCGAGTTCTTCCATTTCCTGTTCGATTTTCCGGGCTTCGGCTTGCTGCTTTTTGAAGGTTTGATAGTCTTTCATCTGAATGGCGACTTCATCCTTCACTTGATAGACGTCACTGCTCTTGAATGCCGATTGATCGAACGTCATCGGCGAAACGTTGCCGTCCTGTTTGGTGGCATCAAGCAAGGCACGGAAGAGGCCAACGGCCACGTTTTCCTGTCCAACGGACACATCATATTCCTCGACCAATTGCCGGTCGACATTCTCGACCTTTGTCACGGTGTCATCCAGTCTATGTCCGGCCAGCGTGATTTTTTCATTAAAGTCCTTTTGATCGAACATATCAAGAGGCAGGATATCGTCAATGCTGTTCAGGATTCTTTGGAGATCGTTCGCTTGCTCATCGACAAGCGATTTCGCTTGGTTGATGCCGTTTGACACTTCGCCGTCTAAAAAGGGAACCTCGACCACCGTATTTCCGGAGAGGTCCGCCTCTTCCAGGGTGGCCGGTATGCCTTCCAAAAAACTGATTTGGGTCGTGAATAGTTCCATCCAGGCGTCCGCCACCTCGATTTGCGCTTCATAGAAGCTTTTGATGGCGGCAGCACCGGCTCCCTGAAACTCGTTATCCAGGCCGACGATGCCCTGAAATTCCTTTTTCAGGGCTGTGACTTCCTTCTTTAGTTCTTCATATTGCTTGGCGCGCGACTTGGTTGCGGCCGTCAATGTCTCGGCTTCATATATCTTCATCGCTGATACCCATGTGAAGACGTATGGGCGATGGCTTCATCCTGTTCTTTTAATAAGTCAATGTTGGCACGGGTATCTTCCACATTTTTCTGGACGATTTTGATATATTGCTCGAAGACCTTCTCCAGGTTCGTTTCGCGGTCAATCCATTTCGAGGTGAATTCCAATTTATTATTGCCAAGCTCGCCTGCCGGCAAATTTCCAAGCGTGACTGTACCAAGTGCCGTCTTCACCTGATCGACTTGCTTCGTTACGGCAGGATGATTCAGTTTGATTGTCGTCATTAAAACAACCACCCTTTTAAATATGATATTTTGCTTTCCAATTGATCTATGACGGCTTCTCCTTTGCCTAAAAGAACATCCGCTTCATGTGCTATCGTACCTGCTGCACTCAGAGCCTTTTTCTCTATATTAAGTATCATGATTTTACCGTCGATTTTCTCTTGATAGTCGTCATAATCATCATGAATGATCGTTGACATTGCCTTGTATGCATCAATACGGGCATCTTGAAAGTCTTCTGCACGGTTTCCCGTCCAGCTTTTTGCCAAGTCCGGATTTTTAATTTTAGCGATTTCCCCAAGACAAGCATTCTGTTCTACTTTGATTTGACTTTTTGCATGCTCCAAACGGTTGATTTTTTCATTCACATCGGACATTTTACTGGAAAGGGCTGAGTGTATTTCACTCAATGAATTTGCATACACTTAAAAAATCACCTCAAACATACTATTCTCATTATGTAGACTGTCATATTTTTCATAATTTTTATTATAAGGATTATAGTCTTAGAGTTAAATAGGGATAAATAAGCTATTTATGCTAGGTGTTTAGGGAATTCATCCCACACGCACAAATTCCAGATTAGACTTCCCCCCCCCCCCGATTTTCCATTTTCAAACATAAAAAGAGAGTGCAGACTGCACCCTCTGAATATTTACAGCATTATTTGAATTCCTTTTCGTCAAATAAATGCGGAACTTTCACCTTTTTCCCTTTTTTATGATTGAGATCAGGTTTTCTAGCTTCGATTTTAGCTTGGTCATATACAGCGGTACCGACAATTTCAGCAACATCCTGAAGCTTTTCTTTTGAGATTTTATCAATGGTATCATCAGGAGTATGATACCAAGGCTCTGATGGACTGTGGATGAATAAAGCAGCGGGTATCCCAGCCTCAGCAAAGGATACATGGTCACTTCTCCCGCCTTGTCCATATGGAGTCGGCTCACCATTCAATCTTGTACTTGATGCCTGGGCCAGCTCGGTTACAAGGTTCATTTCTCCATCATTAGTCAAAATGACCAAATCTCCGGCATCCTTGCTTCCCACCATATCGAGATTGAAGTTGGCAATGATCCGCTTGATATCATCATCAGGGAGATTGCTCACATAATGCTGTGAACCCAGCAATCCATTTTCCTCTGCCCCAAAGGTGACGAAGCGAATTTCGGTATCTGTAGGAAGATTCTTCAGAACACGGGCAAGTTCAAGGGTGACGGATGTTCCTGATGCATCATCATTCGCTCCGGGTGCACCTGCGACGGAATCATGATGGCCAGTAATATAAATGATATCGTTCTTTTTTGCTTTAATGTTCTTTGTTGCTTTTTTCGTTGCCACTACATTATAAGAGGTTTTTTCTCCGGAATAGGCTCCTTCAATTTTTAATGATGCTGTCAATTTGACTTCAGCATTCAATTTTTCCAGAAGGGCTTCTCCATCCTTTTTGGTGATCGTGACGGATGGAATATACTTGTCATTAGCCCCTCCGAGTGTCCCATTTAATTCCCCATCGGCATTATTGAACAGGATGACACCCGCTGCCCCTTTTTCCGCTGCATTCAATACTTTCTCTGCAAAAGTGAGGCTGCCTCTTTGTATAAGGGCAATCTTCCCTGCAACATCGGTTTCCTCAAGCTCTTCTTTCGTTCCTAAACCGGCATATACCACTTCACCTGATAGGTCCCCATTAACTGAATAGGTTAAATGGTTCGCTTGGATTTCGCCATCAAATCCGGCAACGGACAGCTCGACCAGATTTGGGTCTGTATAAGATAAAAAATTGAACTCTTCAATATCGGCTTTATAGCCATAAGATTGAAATTGCTTTTTGATGAATTGGACGGCTTTATACTCAGAATCCGTACCGGCCACCCGAGGTGTTAGTGAGAGGTATTCAATATTCTTGTAGATTTTATCGGCATCGATTCTTTTAATGACTTGCTTGTCCGTGGATGGCGCTGATAGCACCGGCGATGAATGTGGCGCTGCTAAAGCGGTGGTTGTCCCGGCTGTCCCGAGTGTCAATGCTGCGATTAAGGTTACCGACAGAAATTGTTTTTTCATAGATTGCCTCCCAGTTTAATAGATTCCTCCATAATTTTACAATATATAGAAAATACTAACTAGGTAGGTTTATCCCTATTCATGCATGTCTAAAGTACCAAATTTACAAATCTAAGAAATTAACAGGATTTTTGACCTGTGCCAAAAGTTCTCTATCATTCGATATTTTGTCATATTATATAAAAATACCTGTAATCCAAACAGGATTTTCGCTCTTTTTCGGGAAAATAATACAGAAGAGATAGAATTTCTACAGGGAGAAGGCGCAAAGATGTCGATAACTAAATTCGTGATGCCGGAAGTGATTTTTGGAAAAGGTTCGATTGAACAAGCTGGAGAGGCCTGTTTGCGGCTGGGTGCCAAAAAGGCGCTGATAGTAAGCGACTCCGGGGTGGCCAATGCTGGCTGGTTAGATAAAGTCATTGAATCCTGCCAAGATGCAGGCCTTGCTTTTGCTACCTTCATTGAAATGACGACCAATCCGAAGGACAGGGAGATCGAGGCCGGCTGTTTGGCATTTAAAGAACAAGAATGTGATGCCATCATCGGGTTGGGTGGAGGCAGTGCTTTGGATGTTGCCAAAGGGGTTGCCCTTTTAGTAACGAATGGCGGCATCATCAGTGATTATGAAGGTGTTGATAAAGTCCACTCTCCCCTCCCGCCCATGGTGATGATCATGACCACTGCAGGATCGGGTTCGGAAGTATCCCAGTTTTCGGTGATCGTCGATTCATTCCGCGAGAAAAAAATGACGATCATTTCAAAATCACTCGTTCCCGATATTGCAATAGTCGATCCTGGTACCTTAACCACCTTGGGTCCGGATTTGACAGCAGCTACGGGAATGGATGTTTTAACACACGCCATTGAATCCTATGTTTCAATCGCTGCGACACCTTTGACAGATGTACAAGCTAAAAACGCGCTTTCCATCGTTTCCCGCCACTTACGCCCCTCTGTAGCATCCAGGCATAATGAGGAAGCAAAAAAAGCTATGGCGATGGCGAGCCTGCAGGCTGGACTGGCTTTTTCCAATGCCATTTTGGGAGCTGCCCATGCCATTTCACATGCCCTAGGCGGCAAGTACCTCCTTCCACATGGTGAAATCAATGCGATACTCCTTCCCCATGTCATGGATTTCAATCGGATTGCCTCACCAAGGCGATTCAGCGAGATTGCCGACATCATGGGCATCGATACACGGGCATTGACCGAGCAGCAAGCAGGAATGGCAGCCATTAGCTTTGTAAGGGAATTATCACAGGATATAGGGGCTCCCAAGAGTTTAAGTGATGTCGGCATTACGAAAGATATGATACATCCCATTGGGATGACCGCTCTTGAGGATGCCTGCATGATCACAAATCCTCGTGATATGTCATTAGAACAGATAAATCAGCTGCTTCTTACAGCCCTATAAGAGGTGAAAAGCATGAACAAACTTGAATTGATAGATTTAATGACAGGCGTTAAATCTTCAAAGAAAACGTATTACACGGAACTTAAGAAAACCGTGGATCAGCTGAAGAAGAAAAATATGCAGCTTGAAATCATGAATGACATCACTAAAAATATGAATATGGACATCGACATCCAAGAGATTCTCCGAAATGTTATTGCAAAACTTAAGCAGCTCATTACCTTCGATGACAGTCATTTTGTCATATTGTATGAGGAAGAACCTGCCCTGCTCCACATCTGCCCTAATGGTCACTGCGAACTTGAGCTGGATCCCAAAAACTTGTTACACCCTTTTCAGGATTTCTCATCCGCCTTGAAGGACAAACAGCCGATTCAGGTGGAAGTTAAACGGTTACCGGAGTTCCCAGAAAAGGAACGTCTATTATCCCTTGAAATCGAATCACTTCTATTAGTCCCTTTATACGGAAAAAGTAAAAAAATCGGAATTTGGACTTTCGGCAGGAAGAAAAAGAAAACATGGCATGAAGATGAACTCGAATTTCTTGAGCAACTATCCAACCAGCTTGCGTTAACTTTGGAGAATGCCCAGCTTTATAAGGAAATTCTTCATTCCAAACAGGAGTGGGAGGATACATTCAAGGCAGTTGAGGATATGATCATCGTCTTTGATCACAAAGGAACGGTCTATCAATCCAATGATTCAGCCAGGGACTTTTCCGACCTGCTTGCTTTAATTGTAAAATCCCAATCTTTGATTCAAGATACCTTTACGTGTAATAAGCCAGGGTTTCAGGAAATTCTCCTTCATCATGATACCATCTTGGAAATGCATGCTTACCCGATTCAGAATAAGGAGCATCAAGTATATGGGGTCATTGCTTATTATAAAAATGTCACCGAAAGAAGACAGATGGAAGTCCAGCTATTGCATGCCGGGAAACTTGGGGCGATTGGTGAAATGGCAGCAGGGATTGCCCATGAATTGAATAGCCCATTAACGGCCATTCTTGGAAACTCGCAAATTTTATTACGGAAAACCCCACAGGACAATCTGGATTATATGCTATTGGACGATATCAAGATTTGCGGAGACCGATGCAGGCAAATAGTGAAAAGCCTGCTTACCTTTTCAAGGCAGGATGAGTATAGATTTCACTATTACTCTATTAACGAAGCCATTCACCAGGTTCTGAACCTATTGAAGTTCCAACTTGGGAAGAAGCAAATCTCCCTCCATCTTACCCTTCAGGAAGACCTTCCTTTCATAAAGGGCAGCCAGCCGCAGATAGAACAGATCATCATCAACTTGCTATTGAATGCCAAGGACGCATTGGATGAGTCCGCCCAAACGGAAAAATCAATTGCGATCACTACCTATACAGAAAACAAGTTCATGGTGGTTCAGGTGACTGATAACGGAACGGGGATTGAAAAAGAACGCCTGCCCTTCATATTCCATCCCTTTCATACGACTAAAGACCGTGAAAAAGGTACAGGTTTGGGGCTGTCTGTAAGCCTCGGCATCGCCAAAGACCATGGCGGAAAGATCGACGTATTGAGCACGCCAGGACAAGGAAGCACTTTTTTCCTGAGGCTTCCCTTACAAGGAGAGGAAAGGGGATGATAAGGTGGTTCATTTACTTGTGGTAGACGATGAGAAAGAGGTTGGGACTTTTCTATCCCGCCTTTTTACGATGAAAGGTTACCTCGTACAAGTTGTGAATAGCGGCAAGGAGTTTCATGAGATCGATTGGAATCAGCAACGTTTTGATGTCGCAATGATAGATTTGAAGCTTCCGGATTGTGATGGACTTTCCCTCCTGCAGCATCTAAAACAACTGCAGCCGCGTTGCAAGGTACTGATCATGACCGGATACAGCACCGTCAAGACCGCTGTTGATGCAATGAAGCTCGGCGCGAGTGATTACATGGAAAAACCCTTCGTGGATATTGAAGTACTGGAAAGGCAGATTGACAACCTATTAAATGAAAATGAAGCTTTGAATCAGCATTTCATTCATAAGCTAGCCGTGGATTCAGGACTCATTGTCGGTGAAAGTCCTTTAATGAAGAATTTGATTGAAACGGCTTTCAAGGTGGCCCAAAAATCCGTCAATGTATTAATTGAAGGAGAAACTGGAAGCGGTAAAGAAGTGCTTTCCCGCTTCATCCACATTGCCAGCCCCCGGAACCATGAACCTTTTATCGGCATCAATTGCGGAGCGATCTCTGAATCCCTGCTTGAAAGCGAATTATTCGGTCATGAAAAGGGCGCTTTCACCGGAGCGACCCAGCTGCGAAAGGGTTTTTTCGAAATTGCAGGGAACGGGACGCTTTTCCTTGATGAAATTGCGGATGCGAGTCCCGCCATTCAAGTCAAATTGCTTCGGGTTTTGGAAACGCGGGAATTCATGCGGGTTGGCAGCAGTGGAACATTACGGACGAACGCCCGGTTAGTGGCAGCCTCCAATGAAAACCTGCAGCAGGCCGTGAACAAGAATAAATTTCGGGAAGACCTATTTTACCGACTGAACGTCGTGACTCTGGATATCCCGCCATTAAGGAACCGAAAAGAGGATATTCCCTTGCTTGTCCGTCACTTGATTGAGAGAAATGGTCATGGAGATATTTCTTTTTCCAATGAAGCCATTGAAAAATTACAGCAATACAACTGGCCAGGCAACATACGCGAACTTTCTAATGTGGTCATGCGCACGCTAACTCTTGCAGACAATAAGTCGGTAATAACCGCCAATGATATCTCTCTATCCAACAGCCAGATCACCACTGACAAAAATGTGTCCCTTAATGAGATTCAGTCAACAGAAAACCTTCTTGAAGAGTGGCGAAAAAGACTGGTGGCCGATTTTAATGAGAAGGATGAACTGATGCTTGAAGAAATCCTTACGGAAATCAAACAGCTTCAATCGACAATTGGAAAGGAGCTCGTCATGCAGGCACTGCAAAAAACCTACGGCAACCGGAATGAAGCTGCCAAACGCTTGCAAATATCCATAAGGAAATTGCGCTATATATTAAATGAGAAGAGCCAGACATAATAAAAAGGAGGTTGCCCCGTTCCAGGGCTTCCTCCTCTGTTACTATTCTAGCGTCAATACGATGCGTCCGTTGATTTCTCCCTTTTCCATCATTGAAAACACGTCATTGATTTCATCAAGCTTTCTTGTTTCAATATTCGTTCTGACTTTACCCTCAGCCGCAAATTGAACAGCTTCCTGTAGATCTTTTCTCGTCCCGACGATGGACCCTTTTACAGTTACCCCATTTAACACTGTATCAAAAATCGGGATTGGAAGTTCATCATTCGGCAATCCGACTACGACAAGTGTGCCTCCCCTCTTGACAGAACTGTAAGCCTGTTCGAATGCTTTTTTCGTAACCGCTACAGAAATCGATGCCTGCACACCGCCAACTTTATCCTTTATGGCCTGTACAGGATCTGTCTTAAGCCCATTAACCGTGTAATCCGCCCCCAGTTCCGTTGCCAGATCAAGCTTATCATCTTGAATATCGACAGCAATGACATTAAAGCCCATCGCTTTCGCGTATTGCAGGGCAACATGTCCCAATCCGCCAATTCCATAAACCGCTACCCAATCACCAGGTTTTGCTTCTGATACCTTAAGCGCTTTATACGTCGTTACACCTGCACAGAAAATCGGTGATACCTCCGCAAAGTCAAGCCCTTCAGGAACCTTCACCACATATTTGGCAGGTGCTTTACAATATTCCGCATACCCGCCGTCCACGGAATAGCCTGCATTCAATTGATCCAAGCAAAGCGTTTCCCTGCCGGTCAGACAATATTCACAATCGCCACAGGCTGAATAAAGCCAAGGGATCCCAACACGGTCACCCACTTTCAAGGAAGTTACGCCTTCTGCCACCTTTTCTATAATGCCCACACCCTCATGTCCGGGGATAAGCGGAAGCTTGGGTTTTACCGGCCAATCACCATGTACCGCATGTAGATCGGTATGACACACGCCACAGGCTTTAATTTTCACTAATATCTCACCATACTCCAATTTCGGAATGGGTACTTCTTTAACCTCAAGTTTTTGGTTAAATTCATTGACGACCGCCGCTTTCATTGTCTTGACCTGTTGTTTTGCATTTACAGTGCTTGCCCCTTGTTTTACATTCATGATTCATATTCCTCCCTTAATTCAGTGGATATTATTTCTTGCTACTACTTAAATTTGCACTACTTAAAATAGATGCAAGTGCCATGCCACTGCAAAAAGGCCAATAAGACAGCAATCACAAAAAAAAGTGCCGAAAAATCGGCCCATTTGGACGAATTAACGGCTCAAGTTGGACGAAATCCGGTTTGTATATTGCAGAAAAAATGGCTCACCCTATAAATAGGAGGTGTCTAAAACATGGACCAATTTGAAAAAGCCTATGAATCATATAAACAGCAGGGAACACCGCAAGCAAACCAACCTGATTCAGCAGGAAAAGAAGAAATCATCGCCGTAAGGAAAAATGAAGAGGACAATATTATCGCCATCAAGACGAACTCCGGCCGCGAACTCGACTACCCCACAGCCCTTGCGGAAGCAAAGGCGGGCAACCTGGCCAATGTTGACGTCTTTCATAAATATGGACGTGACATATTGCGGAGTGAGCCCGATGGGATAAAGGAAAATAACCTGGATCAACTGCCGGAGTTTTGAAATTTCGGGGAGACTGCCTGATATGGGCAGTTTTTTTCTGTCTGGATGAGCTAAAAAAGAACCAGCATGATTAGCCGGATCTTATTTTTCGTAAGGATAGGATTCAGAGATTTCGAGCAGTCGGCCGCAGGACTCGACAACCTCGATGATTTCCATCCATGACATGTCCAGACCCAGTTCATTAGCATGGGAAATCTTATCCCGTAATTTCCGGATGGCATTCGCATCCTTCTTCCCTTTACTTTTCGAAGGGATTTGGAAGAAGCACCTCAATTCCTTATCTTTATGTATGATATCGAATTTATCACTGATTTGCAGGCACTCTATTATATTGATATCCTCATTTTTATCAATTCTCCTTCTATATAATTCGGTTGCCTTTTCTAAACGGTCTTCGCTGATCATTGGATACCAGCTGCCATCGCCGAATCTATCCAGGATGATATCGCTCATCCTCATTTCCAATAAGGTAATATATCCGAATATCAGCATCCTGATCGGAGGCTTTTGAAGGTCGGCATGGGTAATCAACATTTTAATTGAATTATTCTCCAAGACGAACACCCTTGTTTTATTCTTGAAAATATGGAGAAGCTGGATCAAAGGGGTTGAGTCCGAAACCATTTCCCTTGGTGAAAAGTTTCTCATATATTCAGAAATACTTCCTTCACCTAGTTCTTCCCTTTCGATATACCCGATGATTTCCCCTTGATCTTGGACAGCCAATATATCAAAATTCTTTTTTTCCAATGCTTCCTGAATATCCAGCGCCAGATCATTTTTATGGCAAAACTCAAGCTCCTGGGCAATGCTCTTAACCGTTATATTTTCTTCATAAAGAGTTTTAAGACTAAGATAGCTGCTATTGCTTTTTCTTTCGCTTCCATTTAACATCTTTCGACCTCCGCTCAGGAACACTTTCTGCCCGTTTTCCGCTTTAATCATAGAAATGCATGCGGCCCCTACAAATAAAGTCCACTGCAGTGGACTCAATCCCAATCATGTGAATCTAATTTTTTGACACATTAATCAAATGACATCAACTGCATTGCCTACCGCCGTTTCCTCATTGTCCTTTTCTTCCCAACCCTTACAAACATCCACCCACTCCTTCGCACCTGAATATTCAAACAATTCAGCGAGTGTAAGTTCTATTGCAGAGTTCGCACTGCCGCAAGCCGGGAACAATGACTCGAAGCGCTTCAACGATACATCAAGAAAAACAGCTAAATCGTTTGCCAGACCAAACGGGCAAACGCCTCCGATTGCATGGCCGGTCTGTGCAAGCACTTCTTCAGGCGAAAGCATTCGTGCCTTGAAACCGAATGTCTGACGAAATTTCTTATTATCCACTTTAGCGTCCCCTGCGGCAACTACCAAAATCGCGTGTTCACCTTCCCCTTTAAAGGAAAGAGTCTTAGCAATCCGCGCTGGGATAACACCGATGGTTTCCGCTGCCTCAATCACCGTAGCACTCGATGTTTCGAACTCCTTTACGTCGCCTTCCCGATTCCATTGTTTAAAATGGCTTTTGACACTCTCGATCGACATTTTATATTCACTCCTTTGACGTACATATTGAAATAATATCATCCTTCATTGCAATAAATCAAAATCCTATTGTGCTACTTCTACTGGGGAAACTAATAAATTAAAACCATTCTTTACAAATTGACGAAACAAGCGTACATGGGATACTATTAATAATCGGGTAAACGCCTACACGTGGTTCGTAACCATCCCACGATAAAAAACTAGGGAGAGAGTAAAATGAATGTTCGTACACTCGTGATAAACGGGTTATTGGCTGCCTTGTATGTGGCGGTCTCATTGGTGTTTAAACCAATAGCTTTTGAGATGTTCCAATTCCGTGTACCGGAAATGTTGAATCATCTGATTGTATTCAATAAAAAGTATATCTACGGTATCGTTGGCGGGGTCTTCATATCGAATCTGCTCTTTTCGCCGATGGTGCCATATGATTTGATTTTTGGGGTGGGGCAATCCCTGCTCGCCTTATTGCTTGTCATTTATATTTCTCGTTTCATAAAAGGCATTAAAGGACGGATGATCGCCACGATTATCTTTTTTACATTCACAATGTTTTTAATTGCAATTGAACTGAACCTTGCCTTTGGCTTGCCATTCTGGCTAAGCTGGATGACTACAGCTGTCGGTGAGTTCGTCGTCCTCCTGATCGGAGCGCCAATCATTTATGGAATGAACAAAAGAATTCAGTTTGAAAAGTGGCTTTAAAAGGAATCTTCGCGCCGTTAGGCCACTATAATGGAAAAGAGCTGTCTGCTTGATGCGGCAGCTCTTTTTTTTCACCAATGAACTCGAAAATGATAAACTATTAGTAAGAATGGTGGTGGCCCTTTGAAAAAAGTCCTGACCATATTAGGTCTATTTGTAATCGCAATATTTATATACTCTAATGCTGAGCTGTTCACTTTGGTTTGGAAAAGTGACCTGGATTCTGTTATTGGTATATTGAAGGAAAACCTTCTGCTTACATTTATTGTGACATTCGTATTGATGTTTGTACAAAATTCTTTTACAATCATCCCCTTAATATTGCTCCTGACTATCAATGTCACGATATTCGGATTCATATATGGCTATCTATGGAGTTGGTTTACAAGTGTTGTTGCCTCAGGATTCATTTTTTATGCAGCAAGAAACTGGTTTCAGGAGCTTCTCTTAAAGAAGATTGGTGAAAAATGGCAGGAAACCGTTGTGGAGCATGGCTTCATGTACGTTTTTACAGGAAGGATTTTCCCGCTTATCCCAACAAGCTTAATTAACTTGGCAGCTGGAGTCAGCACTGTCACGTTCAAGGATTTTTTATTAGCGACGGCGCTTGGCAACCTTATATACTTTTTCTTCCTATCGCTGATTCCCTATGGACTGCTATCTGTTGAAATGAACCAATATACGCTAGCTGCACTCGCACTCCTCTTCTTACTATTTTTCATTATCTATAAGCGTGCAAAAAAGAAAAAGAAACTTACCTTCTTCAGAAAAAACAGGTGACCACATTGGCCCCTGTTTTTTTATTTAGGATTCTGCATATATTTTTTTTCGATAGTTTGTTAAAATGTGTATGTAATTTTACCTTTGAAATGTCTAAAATCAGGGAGAATCTCCATGTCCAAACGCTCCATCTTAGCAATATATATCCTATCCGGGATTCTTACATTAGTCGTATTCGACTATTTTTTAACTACAAATATCCAAAACAAGGAAGTCTTCGTTCAACTGCAAAGAGTGGAAGGCTTTGTTTTCCTTTTATCAATAGGCTTGGTCTTATATCTTTATTTAGCTAAAAGGGAAGAATTCAAACGATTAAAAGAGGCGGAACAACGTCGGCGTACACTCATCAATTCGATGGTTGATTTCGTTAACTTCAAGGATGGTGATGGCCGATGGCTTGAATCCAATACCTTCGGGCTGCAATTATTTCAATTGGAGCATGTAAATTATAAAGGAAAAAGAGACAGTGAGCTCGCCGAATACTCCGAATTTTATAAAGAGTCGTTGATCTACTGTGAAGTTTCCGATGAAGAAACGTGGGTAAAAGGGGAAATCACACGGTGTGAGGAAATCATCCCACTTCCCGATGGCAATCACAAGACCTTTGATACGATCAAAGTTCCCCTGTTCAATGAGGATGGTTCACGAAAAGGCTTAGTCGTCATTGGCAGGGATATTTCTGAAAGGGTTGTCGCGGAGAATCAATTATTCGAAAGTGAACAACGCTATAAGTCATTGTTTGAACACAACCCATATCCGATGCTGATGCTTGATTTAAACGGAATGATCACGACGGTGAATCCTAGATTTGAAACGGTAACAGGCTTTCAACAGGAAGAAATACATGGAGCCTCATTCATTAATTTGAACTTCTCAGCAGAAGATGCGGAATTGATCCGTACATCTTGCCAATATGTCATGGAAAACCATAAGGGGATCAAAAAAGGTAAAGATATAGAATTCCTGACGAAGTACGGGAAGTCCATCTTACTTTCTTGTACGTTTGTCCCGATGATGGTTGGCGAGGATTTAGTAGGAATCATTACTTATGCTAAAGAGGTCACTCAAATCCGGGAAACCGAAGCCCGCTTAAGAAGAACCGAAAAATTATCGATAGTCGGCGAACTTGCCGCAAGTGTGGCCCACGAGGTTCGAAACCCGTTGACTTCTTTAAAAGGTTTCGTCCAGCTGCTTAAAAAGAACGACCATCCCTATGAACAATACTACACAATCATGTTAAGTGAGTTGGACCGAATCAATCTTATAGTAAGTGAGTTACTCGTTCTGGCAAAACCACAGGAACTTCCATTCAGCAAACATCAAATCATCGACCTGATGAATGATGTCAAAACCTTGTTGAAACCAGAGGCGGACTCGTACCCCACCCAAATATCAATATCTGTTAAAAACGAAATACCGCTTCTTTTATGTGAGGGAAACCAATTAAAACAAGTTTTCATAAACATGCTCAAAAATTCAATGGAGGCATCCGCAGATCACATTTGGATTGATTTCGAACGCATGGATAATAACCTTTCCATCACCATCAAAGATAATGGAAGCGGAATTGAAAAAAACCGGATAAAGCATCTCGGAGAACCTTTCTATTCTTCTAAAGAAAAAGGAACCGGATTAGGACTGACAGTCAGTTGCCGAATCATCGAAGCGCATCGGGGAAAGGTCCGCTTTAACAGCGAACTAAACTATGGAACCGAGATCCAAATCATTTTGCCCATAAAATTTTGAATCCGAGGACAAGCCTAAACCTTGTCCTTTTTTGCAGGATTCAGAACGATTCTATTTAAACAGGGAGGTGAAGAAATCCTTTATATTCCCAAAGAATGACACAGTCTCGACAGGCTGTATCACATTAACCTGGCCTTCTGTATCTTTCGATGTATCGCTCACATTCTTGCCAGCCATACTCATTTGTGCAGCCTCAACTTCCTCTGCCTCTTTTGTTTTGACATCATCCACGGTTTCTTCCTCATCCATCTCCACATCCATATCCTTTTCGAAAACAAGGACGTAAGTACGGCGCTCCCCATCCTTCGAAACGGTAACGGATATGGCCGTCTTCGCTTTATCCTTGATCTTCACTTGTTTACTGCTCTCACCGTCATATTCAATCGTTGCTCCGCTGGCATTTGTCGCTGCATCCATTTCGACTGAAGAAATATCATTATCGACCTCGATATGATAGGTATGCTCATTAGATACAAAAGTTTTGTTCCATACTCCAGTTGATACTGTCAGATTGTTTAACACTGGTGCATTATTGCCTTCCTCGCCTAAAGAATCTGCTGACGCTGCCTTCTCTATAGAATCCGTTTTCAGTTTTTGTGTTGAATTACTTTCAATTTGCTGTGCTTTCGGCACTTGGCTGACACCACTGCTTAGTTTTAGATTATTGGAGGATTCCTCTGATGTTAAAGGTGATTTATTCCCATTATCCGAGGATTCTGTTGATGTTAAAGATGATTTATTCCCATTATCCGAGGAAGGTTGAGCATTACTTGTTTCTGTGGATGGCTCCTTTTGAACTTCACTCTCTTTAGGAGCATCTTTCGATTCGGTTACCTTGGCTGCAGCCCGTGTAATCGTTAGCGTATAGGTTTTTTCATCTCCATTTTCTGCTGTAACGATAATCTTCACCGTTGTCTTACCGACTGGAAGTGTGACCTTTACACCGGCACTGGTAGCATCCTTTCCATTCACCTTTACAATTGCGGTACTGTCACTCAATGTTGGAGTTACCATAACGGACTGGACTTCATTTTCAACTGAAGCATTATAAGCTGTCACTTTAGAATCGAATGTTAATGAGCCTTTTGATAATCCAATCGATGTTAAAAGGTTATCATCACTTTCAAGTTTTTCGACCTTGAGAGTATACGCAACCGTTTCATTTTCCCCATCGCTGACGGTGATTTTAAACGTGTTCATGCCAGTTTGAAGAGTTAAATCCTTCACTTTACCATCTGTCATTTTTACACCATTCACGTATATGGCTGCATTCTCGTTAGGACTTGCTGCAAGCAATGTGATCTTTTCCACATCATTCCCCACTGCCGAACTATAATCGTGTACATCTTCCGAAAATTTTTGATCCAGTTCTATCCCTTCTATTTCTAGCTTTGAAAGACTATTTACCGTTTGTGCCTCTTCCTGAATGACAGACGCGCCTTCCGCAGCCCATGCCTCGGGCATATAAGTGGATGTTCCCATCCCTACAAGAGAACCAACCAAGATCACCTTCACGCTTTTTTCTTTTAACCCCTTCTTTAGCAAAGCCTATCCCTCCTATAATTCCTGCAAACATGATAGGGCCAGGTTACCAAAGGAACCTTAATTATTTCTTAATGGATTTTTTCGGAGGATACCTATTGATTCTTTGGTGCAAAGCGGAATCCCCAACCAATACTATGGTTATAATGGATGGAGGGAGGCAGGTCATCTAACCATATTGTTATCACCTTTCTAGTGAACCTCTTAAACTGCCTTTAGATAACTAATTTATTTTCACTGTTTTTTCACATTTTCCTTTTATAATAAACTTACATAATCTGATGAAAGGATGATGGCACACCAAGATGAAAAAATATTTTTGGCTGATAGTCAGCCTGTTCGTTTTGCTTTTAAACCCAGCAATGGCTTTTGGTCATGCTACAATAATAAGCTCTAATCCTAGCCCGAATGAAGCAATGGATGCTCTTCCTGAAAAAATCAGCATTCAATTCAGTGAGAATATCCAGCCAGCTTTCCATTCGCTTGAGGTATTCAGCCAAGATGGGGACAAAATTCAAATCCAAGACAGTGCAATCTCGGAACAAAGTGAAAAAGTACTGGAAGCTAAGTGGAAGGACACTATCGATGAAGGGATTTACTACATTAAATGGAGAGTGGTTTCGAGTGATGGCCATCCCATCGAAGGAACAATACCCTTTCAATTCGGAGATTCAGCTGGTCTTTCAGGCCAAGAAAATTCCGAAGTAAATGCAAGTTTTCCGAATTCCATCAATGTAATCCTGCAAAGTCTTCAATACATATGCTTCGCTGCCCTAACCGGAATCCTTTTTTTCAGATTATCGTTAATGAAGGATTCTCGACTTTTTGAAGCTAGCAAAAGAACTCGTCTATACCTTTGGAGTTCATATGCAGGTTTAGCATTTTCCATCTTCTGCAGTCTGCCTTTAAAAGTTACGCTTGATGCTGGCGTGGGTTGGACTGATGCATTTAAAGTTAGTTATATAAAAGAAGTATTGAATGCTACAAACTTTGGATCGGTCTGGATCATTGAAATTCTGATATTGCTGCTTCTATTTTTAGTGATTTATTTCATGCTCGAGAACACCCTGAATAAATCACTACCTTACCTTTCTTTCATCATAATTGCCTGCTTGATGATTTGTAAGGCTTTAACTGGACATACAGCAGCCGTTCCTAATCAGGTCCTGGCCGTTTTGATGGATTTCCTTCATTTATTATCCATGGCTTTATGGCTCGGCGGCATTATGGCCTTATTGGTAATTTTGCCTGGGCTAGCCAATCGTCAGGCAGTCCAAGAAGATAAGAGAACGTTTTACTGGTCGATCATTTCCAGGTTTTCAAAATGGTCATTTCTGTTTGTAATCATACTGATTGTCAGTGGGATATATAGCAGTTTACAGCATGTACAGACTATCCATTCATTGTTTAACACAACATATGGCCAATTGTTACTAGCGAAAATCGGTCTCATGTTAGTCATGATCGTTTTAGGAGGCTTTCATTTTCTCCGAGGGAAAAAGCAAACGAAAAAACTTGGTTATAGTGTGGGAATGGAGTTTGGTTTAGGGATCGTCATACTTGTCGTTGCAGCTCTATTGACAAATGTCCAAACTGCCATGTCTTCTCCCGGGCCCATTGAAAAGACGTTACTGACTGAAGAAAATAATGAGGTTACATTAATGGTGACCCCCAATGAAGTAGGGGATAACCTGATTCAAGTAAACCTTTCCAATGAAGGCAAGCCAATTGCTGAAATAGAGCAGCTTACAATCACAATGCAGTCATTGGATACGCCAAATGGTGAAATAAAGCTGCAGATGAAGGAGAAAAACACAGGTACATTTACATCAAAGTCTATATTAACCATGCCAGGAAAGTGGAGTATCCATGTTCACGGATTAACTGAAAGCCTGGATTCAATCAATGCTGATTTTATAATTTTCATAGGAAATTCATAACAGGAGGAATTAATACTAATGAAGAACATTTCAAAGCTTCTTATTTTTACATTTGCTGCACTATTCATTTTTTCCGGTTCAGCGTATGCTCACGTTACAGTCAAGCCTAGTTCATCTGCCCCTGAGGCGTGGGAAACTTATACACTCAAAGTACCCGTCGAAAAAGAAGCTGCCACTACAAAGGTGACTTTAAAAGTTCCTGAAGGGGTTACTTTTGAGAGCTATCAGCCTGTACCGGGATGGAAAGTAACTACAGAAGGTGACAAAGATGGGCATGTAAAAACGGTAACTTGGGCAGCAACTGATGAAGGTATCGGAGCAGGACAATTCCAGCAATTCTCTTTCGTAGCACAAAATCCTAAAGAAGAAACGAAAGTTGCCTGGGATGCATTTCAATATTACGAAGATGGTGAAATTGTTGAATGGAGCGGTGAAGAAGGCTCAGACCTACCGCATTCTGTAACGGAAATTACGGTTGTGCCTAATGATAGTGCAGAACCAGCGAACCATGGTCACAAAGATGAAGCTGACACTAATGATTCCACGACAACTGACAATTCAAAGGAGTCAGCAACAACAGAAGATGATAGCAACCAAACGCTGATCATCACCCTGGCTGTCATATCACTAATTCTTTCCATTGTAGCGCTTTTAGCAGCTCTAAGGAAAAATAAAAAATAATCATTATGGAAGGGTGCCCCAATTTCTTGAGGCACCTTTTTCTTTTCTAATATTCCATGACAACCGATTTACTCGGTAACTTAAGGTTCTCTGATTCTATCGTAATCTTAATCGATTTTTCAGCTCTTTGGTCCGTTATCGTTAAGTTAAGCAATCCATTTCCCTGTGCTTTTTTGCTTATTCCCAGATCTTCCGTACTTTTCACCAGCTGTGCATATAATTCCGCTTCAGTTAAATTGCGCTCAAATTCCTTTTCAGCAATCACTTTCAAGAGAGCTGCTGCACCGCTTACATGGGGCGTAGCCATTGACGTTCCGCTCAACCTCGCATATTTATTGCCTGGATACGTAGAGAGAATATCAACCCCTGGCGCCACCAAGTCAATTTCATCATTTGTATTTGAAAAATCCGCTAAATTTCTGCTTAAATCCACAGCTCCGACTTCCACTACCTCGGGATATGCTCCTGGATAATCCAATTCATCCGTTTCATGACGCCCATCACCGCTATTTCCGGCTGCACAAACTACAAGGATATCGTTCTGAAGGGCCTTTTGAATGAGTTTGTGTTCAGTCTCATCCGGAGGTCCGCCAAGTGAAAGTGAAATAACCGAAACCTTTTCTTCATTAGGTCCCCGCCAATTGATTGCATACTCTAGAGCCCCATTAATCCAATCTATATCGCCTTGTCCTTGACCATTTAGGGCCTTTAACGCTAATATGCTTGCTTTCGGAGCCACTCCCACTACACCGGCATTATTAATGGCAGCTACAACCGTACCGCTAACATGTGTCCCATGCCCGTTATCATCTTGATAATCCCCGGTACTGGTAAAATCCTTCCCGCCAATGATTCTTTCCTTGAGGTCTGGATGTCCCTTGTCAATGCCTGTATCGATGACGGCAACTACCACGCCCTCACCATAATTGCTTTTTTCCCAAATCGCCGGTGCTTTCACAAGCTCGACACCCTCAGGAATCTTCTCTTTCACCGTTTCCATTACTTCTAGAACTTTGTAAGGTATTAATCTTTTTTCTCTTGTCATTTGATTACCCCTTCCTTCGTTCAATAAGTTAAACTGTCATCAGTGTGGGGATTTTCATCCCGTCTGGTTGCCGTCTACCGTTGAAAGAGATGAGATCAAAAAACTCTTCTCTCTTATATATACCAGATTTATGAAAATAAAAAAGAAGTTTTCGGAAAATTCCGTCTAAATAACTAGTTTTTATTTCTTTTTATGTTATTATCTGGCACTCTCATTATAGAACAAACGTTCGATAAATACCACATTTTTTTATTCATTATTCAGTTTTTTTGCAAGCATGCGCTTTTCCAATTAAAAAAGAAGCGACTCCGAATCGAGTCAGCTTCCAAAATGTTAAGCTGCACCGCAGCATTTTTTGTATTTTTTCCCGCTTCCGCATGGACAAGGCTCATTTCTGCCAATGACTGGTTCTGCATGAACATGCGGCATTTTAGCTGCCTTAGCACTTTCCGTGATAATTTGCGTGCCTTTTTCCTTCATTTGCTGATACCGCTGTTTAAATAATTCCATTACATCTTTACTGTACTTCAGCGTATCTTCCGCGATATCCATCGCCTTTTGCTTGGAAATATTATAATCCTCCAGGACAAATTGATTATCCCCGAAAGAAACCCTCACTCCAAAATGCTGTCCCGCCTGTTTATTGCCTTTAAGCTCCTCAACGAATTCAAGGTATACTTCCTGGCAATCACAAGTTTGATGCATGCAATAATAATCATATATCCAATACGATTTATCTTCGTACTTACTCTTTAAGGCAATGCCATCCTCAACGCCAAATACATCCAAATATTTTATCGCTTTTCCATCGAGTATCTCAAATGGATCAATCGTTCTCATCTATAGACACATCCTAATTCATCAAAATTTATTCTTCCTATGTATTGTACAACCTAATTCATCAATCGTCACTTGAAACGAAGCTTGGCAAAGCCAAATCCCCTTCATTAAATGCAGATTTAAGGAAGCCTTATTGAAGGCAATAAAAAAGCTGCATCAGTATCTATAAACTGATGCAGCTCCCTCAATCTTTCATCCGATCCATGTGGTCAATTCATCAATCGATGTTCTCTTGGCAGGTTTCGGCTCCATGTCAGGATAGCCCAAGTATATGAAAGCCAATACCTCTCCCTTAGAGGATAAATTGAAAAATTCACGGACCTTTTCATGATACGTTATTTTCCCCGTTCTCCATACTGCTCCCAGACCTAGAGAATGTGCTGCAAGAAGCATATTTTGGATGGCACTGTTCACTGCCGCATATTCTTCTGTCACAAGGACATTATTCTTATCACTAGGCTCTATGCCCACTGCGATGATGACTGGAGCCCTTAATGGATTCTTTTTTTGCCGTTCGAGCTTGCTGATTAAATTTTCAGGGGTATCATCAGCATTTTCAATTCTTGTGATTTCTTCGAATACCTGGCCAAGTTTATTTCTTCCTTCTCCAGTCAATACAAAAAAACGCCAAGGTTCCGTTCGATGATGATTGGGTGCATACGTTCCGGCTTCGATGATTCGCTCGATCATTTCCTTAGGTACCGGATCTTGCTTTACGATTCCAATGCTTCGTCTCGTTTTTATAGCTTCGATAGTTTCCATTTTATCTCCCCTTATCCCTTTATCTCTAATAGTTTCTGTTTCAGCTCATTTTCCATTGATGCCAATTCCTGTTCGGCTTGCCTGCGTTTATGCCTGCCTTCTTCTTGAATCCGCATTGTTTCCTCAAGCGTGGAAATCAAGTTAGCTTGAGTTTTCTTTAATGTTTCGATATCGACAAGTCCGCGCTCATTTTCTTTAGCCGTTTCAATGGTATTCGTTTTCAGCATCTCGGAGTTCTTCAATAACAAGTCATTCGTAGTCTTGGAAACCTGTTTTTGTGCTTCTACAGCATGCCTTTGCCTGATTAGGGTCAATGCAATCGCAACCTGATTCTTCCAAAGGGGAATCGCGGTCATGATCGAAGATTGGATTTTCTCGACTAGTGCCTGATTCGTGTTTTGGATCAGCCTGATTTGCGGTGCGCTTTGAATCGTGATTTCACGACTCAATTTCAAATCATGAAGCCTTTTATCCAACCGTTCAGCAAATTGCAGCATATCATTGACCTCTTGAAACTTCATTTGATCATTGCTTGATTCAGCGGACTTCCTTAGCTCCGGAATCGTTTTCCCATGAATTTCTTCTAGTTTGATTTCCCCAGCTGCAATATAGACATTCAATGCCTGAAAGTAATCCTTATTCGTTTCATATAGCTTTTCAAGAATTACGATATCCGATAACAGGATATTCTTGCTCCGATCGAGTTTCACACTGATACGATCAATTTGGGCCCCTGTTTTTTGATACTTGGATAGTACCTCCTGTACAGATCCCGAGAGCTTCCCGAACATACGCGCAAAGAATGATGGCTTATCCGGTTTTAGCTCATCCGGGCTCAGCTCGTTTAACTTTTTCATTAAATCACTGATAATGTTGCCCACTTCACCCACATCTTTTTTCTGGACATGCTCAAGCATCGAATTAGAAAAGGTCAGGAGCTTTGATTGGGCGGGTGTACCATAGGAAATCATTGCCTGATGATTCGTTGGGTCGATTTGTTCGGCAAGCTGATAAGCCTTTGCCCTGTTCTCTTCAGGGATGACATCAATCAGCTTAACCGGTTTCGCTTCCTGTGAAGATGCTTTCTCCACCTCCTGCACCCCATCAAATGGATTGGCTAAAAGATCATCGATCAAACTGGCATCGTTCGTTTTATTCAACAGGTTTGGATCATTGTTATTCATTTTAACCTCCTGCTTTCATCAATTACTTGTGACTCTTTTCTCGTTTTAATGGATTGCTTAGCAACATCCAATTCGAAGTTAAGGTTATCGATATCATCCGCAATCACTTTATATAAATCCTTTTCTATCGTATTAGTGAGTTCCTTTAATGTTTTACGAGTCTCAGTTAAGGAGAGTTCGAGTTCCCTATTCTTTTTTGGCTGCTGTGCTAAAAAAACATACTTCTCCGCAAGCTCCATGGCGGAATCCAGATGCGAGTAATAAAATTGTTCCGCCTGGTAAAATCGCTTCGGTTCTTTTTTCGTCAGACTGTATATTTTCCTGATCATTTTAATCATATCTTTCCTCTGTTTGAAAGAGGAGATATGCCTGACCGAGATTAGTGCTTTTTGCACCCGCCAAATCTTTGGTTTTGCTTCAGTTAAATTTTTCTTTATATATTGATATTCTTTTCTCGTCAATTCATGTTTTTTGAGGTATCTGGATGAAAAATATACGGAACTTAGCCAGTATGCAAGCACCCCTCCTGCTAAAGATATGACAACGGACAGGGCAAACGGTTGATTCAATACAAAATAGCTAATTATCCAAACCGGCAAAACCATTGGAAATGCAATCAATATCGGAACAAAATCAGCAAGAAATCGATTCATAATCATTACACTCCTGACTTACACTCTTTTCTTTATATACGGATTATCCTTGGAATTGGTTTCAAGTTGGATAAAAGAATTTCTCCTCCCCTAAACGATATAGGAACCGGATGGTTTCTGCAAATTTATTGAAATTTTTTCTGTAAATTACCCCTTCTTCCCGCTAATATGGGCTAACGCCTAGTCACTTCACCGGAACTGACATAAGTTATAGGGTATCCATCCTGATTTTAAAAAGGAGAGTTGACCATGAATTCATACGGATTTTATCCTTATCCACAACAAAATGGAAATCATCAGTACTTTGAACCAAATTTTAACCCATACTTCCAACAGCCTGAACGATTTGATTATATGCCACAGCAAGATTGGAACCTTCAGCAGGTACAAGAAAATCCATATAGCCATGTGCCAGACCAATTCGATATTGAAAGGCAGCCTCAACAACTTGAAAGAAGAATCCGGGAACTTGAGCGTCAAAACGAGCGTCAAACGAGGGAACTCAATCGGCAGAACCAAGAAATCACGCGGATAAATCGTGAAGTGAACCGCATTAACCAGGAAATCACAAGGCTAAGTCAAGCGGATCAGCGACATACGAATAGGTTAAACAGACTGAATCAAAGACTTCGGGCAGTGGAAAGAAACCTTAACATCCCCTTCACCGCGACAGATGATGGTTTTTAAAGATAGCAGGAGCTCATTATGGGCTCCCGCTTTTTTATTTTTCCATGCTTTTATCGAAGGCCTGGTAGTCAGTTCATGAAATTTAATCAAACGATTGATTAAATCTTTAAAGATCCGCTAAACCTTTGTCCGCGTTACTTAAACTCTTAAAAGAATACCTTTTCGTTTACAGTCATGTTTTCGCTGCCTTAAATGTTATTCCTGCTATCTTCTTTAAAAAAGCAGTTACAATTACTTTTGCACCGAATAAAAAGAAAATAGGAGTCAGATTCCCGCGCCCAATCCCTTAAATCGTTTAATAAGAAAAAACAAAAAAAACGGAAGTCATCCTCCGTTTTTTTCCCTTTACAACATTAACCGTTTCAACTTTTCGTTTCTTGATTCCTGTTCCTCCTGGGTAGACAAGTCATACTTCTTCAATAGATGAAAAAGTTCATTCAATGTTTCCTGCGAATTCCCTTTTTCCAGATATCGATCTAATGTTTGACTTATTTCGCTTGGTAAAAATCTCTTTTGACTTTCAAATTTCAGCCTGACATCTTGCTGCGAATGATTAAGATTGCATGCACCCATTTAAATTCACCTCTTACTTATCTTGATACTATCTTGTATTATAGTCATTACCTTGTCAATTCTTCATCCTGCTTATAGTAGTCCTCGACCTTGATGAACTCCGGCGAGGTATGTGTGGCCATGATGCCATGATAACTGATATCCAATCCGAGTTCTTCTTCTTCTTCAGTGGATCTGATAGGCAGCCAAACATTTATAATTTTAAAAACGAACCATGTCAATGTAAAGCCCCAGATGCATAACACCACTAATCCTAATGTTTGAACTCCGAGCAAATGCCATCCCCCACCGGCGAACAATCCGTTTTCAGTGGAGAAAAGCCCTACCGCTATCGTACCCCACATCCCTGATGCCGCATGAACAGGAAAGGCGCCAACCGGGTCATCAATTTTTCGGGTTTCCAGCCAATTGGTCGCAGCTAACATCAACATTCCAGAAACTGCTCCAATCAACAATGCCGAAAGATCACTAACGAATGCACAGCCAGCCGTAATCCCGACAAGACCTGCAAGTGATCCATTGATGACGGAAGGTGCATCCGAGCGTCCATATCTAAAAAGTGTATAAAGCAAGGTTGCCGCTCCCCCTGATGCAGCTGAAAGCATCGTGACAATTGCAATATGGCCAATGCGTCCATCAGTAGCTTGCAAGGTGCTTCCAGCATTAAACCCAAACCAGCCAAACCATAAAAGAAATGCCCCAACAGATGCCAGTGGGAGATTGCTCGGCAGTGAAATGGAGCTAGTCCCCCGTGAAGTGAATTTTCCTGCTCTCGGCCCGATTACAATGGCGGCCGCAAGTGCAGAAAAACCGCCTAGTGCATGTATGACTGCTGACCCTGCGAAGTCCTGCATGCCTAACAAACTTAACCAGCCACCACCCCATACCCAGTGACCGGCAATCGGATAGATGAATGCCGTCATCATTACGACAAAAATAAGATACGCCCGAAAATTGATCCTTTCTGCAACGGCTCCCGAAACGATGGAAACTACCGCGATGACGAATGCCCCTTGAAATAACCAAAATGCGTCGATGGAAATCGTAAGGTCTATATGCGACAAATCACCTTTCAGCAGAAAGCCGCTTGCTCCAATAATTCCAAATACATCCGCTCCATACATTAAGCCAAAACCAACGACGAAATAGCAAAGCGTTCCAATCGTAATATCGGCAAAAACCTTCATGATGATGTTCACATTATTCTTCGTACGGACGAACCCTGCCTCCAATAAAGCAAACCCGCCCTCCATCAATAGAATCATGGCTGCTGTCAGAACCACCCAAATCGTATCCAAGCCAGCGTTTAACGTTTCTAGAGTCATCTTGGGGTTCCCTCCGCTTTCTGCCAGGCCATTATTTCTTTAATGATGTCTGATGGTAAATTAATTTCCCGTTTTTCCGGTTCAGCTTCAAGTAAACCGATCATCTCATTTAAAAAAGCGACCTTCTGTTTTATTTTCTCGATTTGTTTATATCTATCTTTAACATTCACCAAATGCTCAACGGCCTGGTGATGACTTGGAGCACGCCCTGTAAAAAAACGTTTAAATGGTGATAGGGATTGATACCAAGCTTCCTCAGCTCTTCGTTTTTGCTCATATTTATGAATTTTACCTTTAATCGATTCAATTTCCGACTCTTGGTTGCTTTTATGGAATAGCAGTCCTTTTACAACTTCTTCAGATGAAATTTCAAAAACAACTCTACTATATAAATCATCATGAATATAAATGTCATATCACCTCACGTAGTCACGTTATGTTTTCTAATTATATTAATAATTCTGAATTCAGTCAATAATTAAGAAATAAAAACCACTTTGCGTAATGAATGATATTAACCTCACTTTTTGTCTGTTGTCCTTCATTAATCAAACGTTTGATTAATGGACTGAGATAGTTAACTCATCCAGATAAATATTGGAAGGTATAGATAATCATTTTTTTCTTATTCTAAACAAGAAGATATAAACTAGGGAGGTCCTATATATGACAGTAATAAACGATGTCAAAACAACATTAGCCGGGCTGAAAAGTGCTCAAGCGAGCTTTGAAACCTTCGCCCTTTCAACAGATAATGAGCAAGCCAAACAACTGTACCAGCAAGCTGCCCAACAAACACAAACGATTGTGGACAGCATCACTCCTCGCATTGAAGAGATTCAAAATGAGGAACCTCAATATAAGCAATAATCATTCATATAAAAAAGGGTGGTTAAGGCAACCAGCCCTTTTTTGTATCCATTCATTTCTTTTCTATATCAAGCGTTTTTCCGTCCTTACCGGACTTATGGTGTATTGAATTGGCGGTAATGCAGCTATATCTGTTATGGAACGGCACCAATATATTCAAATTGGCGAATCATTTATGTTAATACTGGGTTTTACCTTAGCACTGACAATACTCATACATTGGGGTGGTTTATAATGCTTACGGGGCATCGCACATGGGTGTTTGATCAAAAGCCTGTCATCGTCTCCACAGGAACTGTCGGCGGTCCATTTGAAGCAGACGGTATGCTTGCGGATGATTTTGATCTTCTCCATTCCGATTTATGGATAAATCAAGATACCTATGAAAAGGCACATAAAGTCTTATTGGAAGAAGCGAGCACAAAAGCAATCGAAAAGGCTGGTCTTCAGAAGGAACAGATTCAATTTTTCCTTGGAGGCGACCTTATCAATCAAATAACACCTACCAGTTTTGCCTGCCGAACACTGGGAACGCCTTATCTCGGCTTATTTGGCGCCTGCTCCACCTCCATGGAGGGATTGGCGCTTGGTGCTTATCTTGTCAATACCAAAGGAGCAGAGTATTTATTGACAGGAGCATCAAGTCATAACGCCGCAGTAGAAAAACAATTCCGCTACCCAACTGAATACGGAGGGCAGAAACCTCCAACAGCCCAATGGACCGTTACAGGAGCCGGCGTGGCTTTATTAAGCAGCGCCGGGGAAGGACCAAGGGTCACTTCAGCTACGATAGGCCGGGTCATCGACATGGGCCTCACTGACCCTTTCAATATGGGAGGTGCCATGGCCCCGGCCGCCGTGGATACGATTGAAGCCCATTTAAGAGAAAGAAACCTCGACCCATCCTATTATGATCTGATAGTGACCGGGGATTTAGGGAAAATTGGACATGAAGTTTCTCTGGAATTATTTAAGAAACATGGTACGCCGATTAAAGTGGAGCAATATAAAGATTGCGGTTTAATGATATACAGGGATGGTCAACCCGTCCTGTCCGGGGCAAGCGGCCCAGGATGTTCCGCAACCGTCGTTTATGGTCACTTATTGAATCGCATGAAAAAGGGAGAAATAAAACGATTGCTCGTCGTGGCTACAGGTGCTCTATTATCTCCCCTTTCCTTTCAACAAAGTGAGACGATTCCATGCATTGCCCATGCCGTATCGATTGAATATGAGTAACCACAACCATGATTTACTTGTGTAACGGGACAGATAAGATTTGAAGTATACAAACAGACGCCTGCTCATACCGGATGAACATTCTGCGGAGGTGGTTTCGGAAGCGTTAGCGGATGCGGAAAAGACTGGATTGTTCGGTTGTTGCCGCTCGCATGTTTGAAGTAACCGGTGCATGGGATAACAGCCTGGAGTGTTCTGACCCATAGACCTAAAGATTAGGAGGATGCTGCATGACGATAGCTTCCAATGTAAAGCAATGTGTATCTAGCCTAAAAGGAGTTGAAGCAGGTTTATCCAGCTTAGCACTCCGGACTCAAGACGATGAATCTAAACGCATCTTACATGAAACGATGCTGGTGGTGAATGAAGTTATTAAGGATGTACAGAAGCGCGTAGGCGAGTTAGAAAGGGAAGAACCGCAATATAAAGGTTTTTAATGACCATGATCAAGCAGGAGGTGTTTGGTAATGCCGGGTTGGATAGAAATTGTTTTGCGTTCATTTTTCTTTTTAATTGTTCTTTTTTTGATCACTAAAGTGTTAGGAAAAAAACAATTATCCCAGCTCTCCTTTTTTGAATATGTAACGGGCATAACCATTGGTAATGTTGGGGCAGAATTAGCTACAAAAGTGGAGGGCAATATTATACATGGCGTACTGTCCATTCTCGTTTTTGCCATAGCACCCTTCATTGCAGGTTTAATATCCTTAAAAAGTAAAACTTTCCGTGATCTTGTGGAAGGAAAAGCATCGGTTTTAATCAAAGATGGGAAAGTCATGGAAGATAATTTAAAAAAAGAGAAATATACCATCGATGAATTGTTAGGATTGCTCCGGAAAAAGGATGTCTTCGATATTTCTGAAGTTGAGTTTGCCTTATTGGAAGCCAACGGGGATTTTTCCGTAATGTTAAAGAAGCAAAATCAACCTATAACAGCCAAGGACCTTAACTTGCCTGTAGCTGCAGTAAAGGAGCCACAAACCATCATTATGGACGGCAGCATACTTGATGAACCACTTTCCACGATTGGTCTGAACCGAAATTGGCTTCATACTGAATTGGATAAGCTGGGTGTACTCCTAGAAAATGTGTTTCTTGGTCAAGCTAATTCTAACGGAGAATTAACTGTGGACCTTTATGATGATAAGCTTAAAGTTCCTTCCCCTCAAGAAAAACCTCTTTTGCTCGCGACCTTGAAAAAATGCCAAGCGGACTTAGAGTTGTTTGCCCTTGGAACTGAATCAAAGGAAGCTAAAGAGATGTTCAGCAAAAATAGCGAAAAGCTGCAAAGGGCAATAGATGAAGTAGCCTATATCTTAAGGAACTAATTATTCCTTACTTTCATAAGCGATGTGATCAGTCCAATGATGACGATCGTCACACATGAAAAAAGAAAAATTTCGATCCCTAAGGTAAATGCTGCAGCTGAAATGATTAGTGTATCTATGACGATAATCGCCAAAGCAATATCCATGGAAGTAGATTTTGAGATGATTTTAGCTAACATATCCGTTCCCCCGCTGCTTGTCTCATATCGAAGCATGAGTCCTATGCCCATCCCTATGATGGCACCGCCAATCAAAGAGCTTGTTAGTATCGAAATGGAAAAGACCTTTTTCAATGGATTAAGCCAATCCATAAAAAGGGATGTCAAAAGCAATCCGTGAACGCTGCTATAGAAAAAAGGCCGTTCATAGTACCAGGCATATAAAAATATAGGAATACTAAGGATCAACATGGAAAGCCCCGTTTGAAAACCAAAGAAATAATGAAGGATAAGTGCAATCCCAATAACGCCGCCATCTATTAAATGATGGGGAACTAAAAAACCATTGATTCCAATGCCCACCAAAAAGCTACCAACAATTACAGCCACCGCTTTTTGAAAATTAATAAAATCACCTTGCCTCCCAATCCATATATTCCTTAATATATGTCCAAGTCAAAGCGTCAAGAATAAACATGAAAAAAAAAAAAAAAAAAAAAAATGTCCCTCCCTTCCCCTCAAACTAATTACGGTAAAAAGGTCCCGATCATTTAGACCGGGACCACAGTTTGTAGGGAAAAGCGCGTCTAGGGAGACCCGCGGAAAACGAGTGCCTTAAACAAAAATCAACGTCCAAATTGTACAAGCCATAAAAAAACTGTAGGCCCAGTCAATTAGACCGGGCCACACTCATTCATTTCAACTCTAATAACACTACATTTTCAACATGTGTCGTCATTGGGAACATATCGACAGGCTGGATATCAACCGCTTTATATCCGCCTTCTTCCAATATATGAAGATCACGCGCTAAAGTGCCTGGGTTGCATGATACGTATACGACTTTGTTAGGTTTCATCTCGATGATCGTATTCAGAAGGGATTCTTCACAACCTTTGCGAGGCGGATCCACAACGATGACATCCGCAGTGTTGCCCTTTTGATACCATTCAGCAATAACGTTACCTGCGTCGCCGACCATGAATTCTGCATTTGAGATTTCATTCAATTCAGCGTTGCGGCGTGCGTCTTCTATCGCATCTTCGACCACTTCGACACCGATTACTTTTTTCGCCTTTTTAGCTAAAAATAAAGAGATGGTTCCAATGCCGCAATAAGCATCTATCACCGTTTCTTCACCCGTCAGCCCTGCATATTCAAGAGCTTTATCATAAAGGACTTTCGTTTGGTCTGGATTGATTTGGTAGAAGGATTTTGCTGAAATCGCAAACTTCACATCACCGATCATATCATGAATCACTTCGTCGCCCCATAGTACAGTCATTTTATCGCCTAAGATAACATTCGTTTTCTTGGAATTCACGTTTTGAACAATGGATTTCACTTGCGGAAGACGTTCAACGATTTCCTTCACGATGGTTTCGATGAAAGGAATACTTTTCGTTCTTGTAACAAGAACAATCATTAATTCGCCTGTTTGCTTGCCATAACGGGCCATGATGTGCCGTAAAACACCTTTATGTGCCTCTTCATTATAAGCAGGAATACCAAGTTTACTGAAAATCTCCTTAACAACTTGAACGGCTTCATTGATCACTTCATTTTGGATAATGCTTTCTTTCGTTTCAACAATTTCATGTGTCCGCGGTTTGAAGAATCCAGCTATTAGCTTGCCATCCTTTTCACCAACAGGTACTTGCGCTTTATTGCGATAGTGGGTCGGGTTCTCCATCCCGATGATCGGGTGAACCTTCGCATCCTCAAGTTTCCCGATTCGTGTCATCACTTCACGCACTTGCTTTTCCTTGAATTCCAACTGTCCTTCATAGCTCATATGCTGCAGCTGACAACCACCGTATTTAGGGTAATCTTCGGTCGTGACGTCAACACGGTATGGACTGTTTTCGATAATCTCCATCAAGCGGCCGAAGCCATAACCCTTATTAGCTTTCATCACTTTAATTTTTGCTTTTTCACCTGGAAGGGCGCTCTGAACAAAGATCGGGTAGCCATCGACTTTAGCGACGCCAGCCCCTTCATGTGTTAAATCTTCAAATAAAACCTCTATAATATCATTTTTAGCAACTGGTGCTGTTTTTTTCATATCATCTTCTCTTTTCTTTTTTATGCTAGCCTGTATTTTACCACAATAGAGGCCTTGTCACAAAACCACTCACCAATTTACCTTGGTTTTCATAAAAATATAGTGGAAGGAATTACGGATTTTTCATAGTTCCATGAATAAAAGTTCACTAAAAAAAGAAAAATAAGGAAAAACAGATGAGGTGAGGAAATGGGTTTATTTAACTCTATATCGGCCTGGAATGCTACAAGGTTGGAAAAACATCGTGCAAGTATGGAGGAAAAAGGCCTCTGTCCAGATTGTTACGGACGTGGATACAGCTCCTTCGTACCTACGGAATATCATTTTTCCGATATACACGACTGTCCCGGCTGTAATGGCACCGGCGCTTACGCTGATTGGGCCGCCATGAATGGACAGCAAATGTAATCGCATACAGTGCCATATATTAAATGAGTAAAAAGAACCCCCTGTTAAACAGGAGGTTCTTCTATTTCCTTTACCATATAGCGAAATTCATGACCGCTAATCGGAATGGTTTTAATTTCCACATACCCCAATCTGCCATAGAGACGATTCGCCGCTTCATTTTCCTTTTCAACAACCAAAGAAACCCTTGGATATCCCTTATGTTTAGCGTATCCCTCAACATATTGAATCAGTGCACTGCCAATACCTTTTCCTTGAAAATCCGGGTCGACGGATACTGTATCCAAATAAAAGTCTCTCATTTCCGCTTCCTTATCGAGCGTAACGCTTGGGTCTTTCATCTTCATCCTTAATTGTTTCACTATCGGTTCATCCAAGCTTTCGGCATCCTTGCCATGGTAAGCAATGATCAATCCAGATACTTGTCCATCATGTTCACTGACAAGCGTATTTTCATAGCTGACCCGATTCCCACTTTTCCTGAACAAATCGGCAAGAACGGAAAGTATCTTTTCTTCTTCCGTTTCACCTGTCAAAACCTCTGCAATTTCCTTAATCGCTAACCGGGTCAATACGGCTGCCTTTTCTGCATCCTCCGGTGTCGCTTTCCTGATATACATGTTTGTAATTCTCCTTGCTTCATTAAACTGAAAAGGCCACCAGATTCAGTGGCCTCTTCAACCTATTTATTTGCCGGATCATCCGGCAGTATTCCTTGCGGGATGAATACATCAAAGTGGCGGTACTGATTTACGAATTCAGCTGGGGCCATCCCGCCAAATTCCCCATCCAAGTTAAGCATCATGTCCTTTTTGGCATGTACTTTAATTCGATTGGCTTTTTCATAAATGACGTTTTTATCATGTATATGTTCACCGCGCATTGCCAATGTTGCGACACGGACAATATCAGCGAGGTTTGCCTTTTTCAAAATAAGCAACGTGAACATCCCATCATTCAAAGAGGCGTCAGGAGCCAGTTTCTCGAAGCCGCCGACCGAATTCGTGTTAGCCACCAAGAAAAGCATGATCTCTCCTTCAAAAAGCTTTCCATCATATTCAATAGAAACTTCCGTCGGCTTAATTGAAGGAAGCATTTCAATTCCTTTAATATAGTAGGCTAGCTGACCAAGCATGGTTTTCAGCTTGATTGGCACGTCGTAGGTCAATTCGGTCAATCTGCCCCCGCCAGCAATATTGATGAAATACTTATCGTTCATTTTCCCGATATCGACCGGCATCGTATGCCCACCGGCTATAATTTCGGCCGCTCCTTCGATCGACTTCGGTAAATGCAGCGCCCGGGCGAAATCATTGGTCGTTCCCGTCGGAATGATTCCTAGTTTCGGACGTTTCTCTGCAGTGGCCAGTCCATTAACAACCTCATAAATCGTACCGTCGCCCCCTGCTGCAATAACTACATCATAGCCGCGTTCAATCGCTATCTTAGCCGCTTTCGTCGCATCCCCGGCACCGGTCGTCGCATGTGCAGAAGCTTCATAACCAGCTTCTTCAAGTTTTGCTAGCACACCTGGCAGGCTCTTCTTAATGGCTTCCCGGCCCGAAGTCGGGTTGTAAATCAACCTTGCTCTTTTCATTTCCCATCATCCTTATACATATTGATTCCATAATTTACATCTTAATCCTTCGTTACATGAAAAGCAATATTCGAAAAAAAGAGGACCGTATTTCGGTCCATATCTTTTACATTTTACTAGAAATCGCATCAGGGAAAATTATAATGCTTTTTACAATTTTATTCTAGTAAATGATTTCAATCATGGATATTGAACGTTCACGTTAAATGTATCGGTAACCATTAAAGTATGTTTCCCATCACCAGTATTGAATATCCCATTCTTTTTTACAATGCCTTCATCACTTGTTCCTTTTTTCACATCAGTCATCTTCCAGCCACTCTCGGGGCCTTCAAGTTCCTCGACCCCTCTAGCATCTATCTTGATATCACTATTATCCTGAAGGACTACACTTAGATTTCCGCTGTCCTTCACACTCCAGTCATTCAAGAGCTTTCTAGGCTTCAAGACAAGATCGGTACTTTGTCCGTCAATTTCCACTGCCAATTCAGCAGGGATTATAAGGGTTGCCTTAAGATTCCTTGTACCACTGTCCAAAAGTCCATTTTGACTCGGTAAATCCTTGAAGCTAATATAAAGAGTATCACCATTTCTTTCAACAAGTAAATAATCTTCCGCTTTGTTCAACAATGAATCATCATCTTCCATTACCCGCTCACCATATGTTCCAAAAACGGAAACTTCTTCGTCCTTACCACTTTCAATTGTCAATGGGTATGAACCAGTGTCCAGGACAACTCTCTGTATGCCCTTTCCTGCCTTTTGATTGAAACCAGGCAAATTGACCGTTTTCTCTTCACTATTAACGGCAGCCCTAACTTGATCCAACAATCCGCTGGATGTAAGCAGAATTAAAACTATTCCCGTCGTTCCAAGCAATCCAACGAAAAGAATGCTAAGAATATCATACTTTACAAAAGAACTTTCTTTTCTGGAAAAATAAATATAAAAGAGAATCTCTGCACCCAAGATAATGAACAGCAACGGCCACCACGATAGCAGAATCGTCGTCAAATTCATATCCGAAATTTGAGAAACGAGTAAAACAAAACCCAAACCAACCAGGGAGATCCCCATTGAAATCGTTCCGACTCTCCATGTTCTCATTTAGTCTCCTCCTCGGCTCTACCTTTTTTACTTCCCGACAGCAGTTTGATTCCCCCGCCTATGAGAAGGATGCATACAAGTCCTTTTTGAAAATAATCTCTAAACCAATACTCCAAGTTGCTTCCAATCCATTCATCCAAATGAGGGGCAATGGCCGGGACGATTATATTACTGGCCAAGAAATAGATTCCAATTCCCACCAACCCCAATCCTAGCCATTTTTGGTGATTGACCATACCCGAAATGATGGGCGTATCTTCTACTGGTCCCTCTTCCATTTTCGAGGCTTTTTGCAATCCATCAAAAAAACTATAAAACCAGATAATCGGAATAAGGAAAAAGAAGAAACCTAACCGGAGTAAATCCAGTATGTAAATGGCGAATAAAAAGCCGGCCATCAATTGAATTCCACGTTTTTGCAGCCCCAAATATAAGTGACCTGCACCAGGAAAAATGGCGAGTAAAGTCGCGACCGATTTACTCTTCTTCCCGGATTCCCTTCTCTCCTCGAAGTCTTCCAAAACGGTCCGATCGATAAGCTCCTCACCTCTTTGCTTTTTATTCAGCTGTTGAACAGAATCAAAAAAGCTGTAAATCCAGATAACAGGCAATAATGCCATGAATATCAACAGACCTTCCAATTGTGTCATCACACTGATGAATACAACCATGATGCCAAGGCCTAAAAAGCCGATGAGAAAAATGAGTCCCCGATTCATGAGACCCAGCTGAAAATGCCCTAATCCTGGAACGAATGACAGGATGATTACATAAAATCTTTCCGTCTCCGGCTGATCGGCCCCTACATTCTCTTCATTTTTAGGATTCCTCAGTGAGGTGACCACCAAATCAAATATACTGATGAAATAAAACACCATTCCAATAACGGAAAAAGCCAGAAATGCATCCGATTGACTGATCAACGAAAGAAATAGACCTCCAAGCCCCAATCCAGCCGTGGCAAGAAAATAAAATAACCCTTTATATTTCCTTCCTAGGTAAAAATGTCCGAAACCTGGCAGAAACGATAATAAAAAAGCTAATACCGGACTTTTATTCATTTCTAAACCCCTCCTTATTCTTCTTTTCGATTGTGTCCATCCAATTAAATGTTTTATCAATAAGTCCATCGGTTAAGGACTGCGTTTCCCTTCCGCTGCTTGATTCCACAGAATCCACGTATTCCGTCAATGATTGAAATACTCCGCCTGCCATCAATAAAATGGTAAACCCGGCCGCGATCAGATAATGTCTTGTAATCGTCCGAAGTGATTTCTCTTTTCGGTGTTGTTTAGCCTCTTCACCAGAACCTTCTTTCAATCGGCTAATCGAGTCCATGACCGGACCTGCAATATCAAATCCTTCGATGTCCAGACTGGTTTCTTCTTTTTCCATCGCTTCCATATAGGCGGACAAACACTTGTCACAGGAGTATAGATGATTTTCATATTCAATTTTTAGAGCCTCTGGTATTTCATCTGCCAAATATGCAACCCATTCTGCTTCAGGAACATGATTCACGAAAAATCCTCCTCTTTCCAATGTTTTCTCATCCAATTTCTTGCCCGATATAGCTTTACCTCGACAGATTTCACTTGAATATGCTGTTCCTCTGCAATTTGCTTGAATGTCTTTTCCTTTATGTAATAGCTATATACAACATCCCGATATCCCTCTGGAAGGTCATTCAGCTTCCGTAATACTTGCTTTCGCCTTTCATTCAGAAAGAATACCGCCTCGACATCATCCGTTAAGCCCAAATTAGCTTCCGATGAATGTTCTTCCTGCAATTCTTCCTTTTGGCGTTCCCTCTTTCTCTTTAAATCGATTGCATGATTTACCGCAATTCGGGTAATCCAGGTTTTGAAACCTTGGTTCTTATATTGAGGAAGAGAGGTGTAGATTTTGATAAAGACTTCCTGGGTAACATCTTCTGCATCCTTTTGATTCCGCAAGACGGAATAGACGGTCCTATAAATCGTCTGTTTATATGTTTCAATCAACATTCGGAATGCATGATCATTCCCAGCCCTTACCTTCTCAACTAACTCATCCGTCACTTCTCTTCCTCCTTTCCTTTTAATCATTCATGTAATAGACGCACAAAAAGGAGTTACCCCTACAGATAACTCAAAAATTTTTTCGCTTTTTCACAGTAAAATCTTTTCTTAATCAAGAGAAAACCGTACCACTTTAAAAGTGATACGGTCAATATTAACGTTTATTGATTTCTTCCACCAAAATTTTATTAACAAGCTGTGGATTGGCTTGTCCTTTTGTCGCTTTCATGATCTGTCCGACAAGGAAGCCGATTGCTTTTTGTTTACCGGCCTTAAAATCTTCAATTGATTGCGGGTTATTATTCAATGCTTCTTCAACGGCTGTACGCAATGCGCCTTCATCGGAAATTTGGACTAGTCCCTTCTCCTTGACGATCGTTTCAGCATCCCCGCCGTTTTCAATCAATTCTTTGAAAACTTTTTTAGCTATTTTAGAAGAAATCGTGCCATCTTCAATCAGCTTGATCATTCCAGCCAACGATTCAGCAGTCAATTTGACTTCATGCAGCTCTTTACCTTCTGCATTCAAGAAGGCGGAAACCTCACCCATGATCCAGTTAGATGCCAGTTTTGCATCAGCTCCTGAAGCGACTGTCGCTTCAAAGAAATCAGCACTTTCTTTCGTTACCGTTAAAACGGCTGCATCATATTCAGGTAAGCCAAATTCTTCGACATAGCGTTTTTTCCGGGCATCCGGAAGTTCCGGAATCTCGGCAGCGATACGCGCTTTCCATTCTTCATCGATATGAATTGTCAATAAGTCCGGTTCCGGGAAGTAACGGTAATCATCGGAGCCTTCCTTAATTCGCATTAGTACCGTTCTGCCTGTAGCTTCGTCGAACCGGCGTGTTTCCTGTTCGATTATGCCGCCTTCATTCAAGATTTCCGCTTGGCGGATTTCTTCATGCTCCAACCCTTTGCGGACGAAGTTGAATGAGTTCAAGTTTTTCAATTCGGTTTTCGTACCGAATTCTTTTTGGCCGACAGGTTTCAAGGAAATGTTGGCATCACAGCGAAGTGAGCCTTCTTCCATTTTACAATCGGAAACGCCGGTGTATTGAATGATGGATTTCAATTTTTCCAGATATGCATAAGCTTCTTCTGGGGAAGTGATATCCGGTTCGGATACGATTTCAACTAGAGGCGTACCTTGGCGGTTATAATCACAAAGTGAATAGTTCCCTTTATGTGTCAGCTTTCCAGCATCCTCTTCCATATGAATGCGGGTAATGCCAATTTTCTTTTTCTTGCCGCCCACCTCAATCTCAATCCAACCATGCTCACCGATCGGCTGATCGAATTGTGAAATTTGGTATGCTTTAGGATTGTCCGGGTAAAAGTAGTTTTTCCGGTCGAATTTCGTAATCTCCGCCACTTCGCAATTCAGGGCAATTGCAGCCTTCATTGCAAAATCAACAGCCTTTTTATTGACGACAGGCAATACACCTGGGTAGCCTAGGTCGATTACAGTCGTGTTACTATTTGGAGCGGCACCAAAATGATTTGGGCTCGCTGAGAAAATTTTAGAATCCGTTTTTAATTCTACGTGTACTTCTAGACCAATCACCGTTTCAAAGTCCATTTTTTTCACCCCTTACAGCTTAGGAAATTGTTTATGAAAATCTGTTGCTTGCTCAAATGCGTGAGCCGCGCGGTAAATCGTGCTTTCATCAAAATGCTTACCAATCATTTGCAGTCCAAGCGGAAGACCATTCGCTGCGAATCCACATGGCACGGATATACCCGGTACACCAGCAAGATTGACTGGAATCGTCAAGATATCATTTGCATACATCGTTAATGGATCGTCGACTTTTTCACCAATTTTAAATGCAGGCGTAGGTGTAGTCGGCCCAACGATGACATCGTATTTTTCAAAAACATCTTCAAAGTCTTTTTTGATTAACGTACGTACTTTTTGAGCCTTTTTATAATAAGCATCATAATAACCTGAACTTAAGGAGAAAGTTCCAAGCATGATACGGCGTTTCACTTCGTCACCGAATCCTTCTGCACGGGTTTGCTTATACATTTCTATAAGTGTTTCTGCATTATCTGTACGGTGTCCGTAACGCACACCGTCAAAACGTGAAAGGTTAGCCGAAGCTTCCGATGAAGATAGCAGATAATAGGCAGCTAAAGCATATTTGGAATGCGGCAAGGATACCTCTTCCCATTCAGCTCCAAGCCCCTCTAATACTTTTAATGCTTCAAGTACGGAATTACGTGCTTCTTCACCAACGCCTTCACCAAGATATTCCTTAGGCACAGCTATTTTCAATCCTCTAACATCGCCTGTTAATGAATTCACAAAATTCGGCACGTCAACATTGGCAGAGGTCGAATCCATTGGATCTACACCTGAAATCGCTTCAAGCAAATAGGCGTTATCTTCAACCGTTCTTGTAACTGGCCCAATTTGATCCAGTGAAGACGCAAATGCTACTAGTCCGAATCGGGAAACCCGTCCATATGTAGGTTTTAAGCCGACAACTCCACAATAGGCAGCTGGTTGGCGGATCGATCCACCCGTATCGGAACCTAAAGAGAATAGGACTTCACCGGAAGCGACAGATGCAGCTGAACCGCCCGAAGAACCGCCTGGCACATATTCCGTGTTCCAAGGGTTGCGTGTTGCCTGAAATGCGGAGTTCTCATTGGAAGAACCCATCGCAAACTCATCCATATTCAATTTCCCGATCGTAACCGTTTCTGCTTTCTGTAGCTTTTGAACAACGGTTGCATCATAGATTGGATCAAAGTTCTCCAAAATTTTGCTCGCACAAGTCGTACGCAAATTTTTAGTGACAATATTATCCTTCACTCCGATTGGCATACCAAATAAAGCGCCTTCGTTCTCGCCTTTTACCAATTGATCATCCAATCGTTTTGCTTGATTGCGGGCGTTTTCTTCATCAAGTGTCAAAAATGCCTTCACCTTGTTCTCTACTTGTCCGATTCGCTTATACGATTCGTTAACAAGATCAGTGACACTTATCTCTTTCTTATGTAAGCGTTCATGAAGCTCAGAAACCTTTTGTTCGAACAACGACATCATTGTCCCTCCTTATTCAATTATTGATGGTACACGGATATATCCTTCTTTGCTATCCGGTGCATTTTTAACTACTTCTTCTACTGGCAATCCCGGTTTTGCGACATCTTCGCGCATAACATTCTTCATATCCAAAACGTGAGAAGTCGGGTTTACTTGATCCGTATCAAGCTCATTCAACTGCTCCGCGAATGAAATCATTTGGTCAAGCTGATGCTGAAACTGTTGTGCTTCTTCTTCCGTAATGGCCAAACGAGCCAAATGGGCAACGTGTTTAACTTGTTCCATAGAAATACGTGACATTCTCTTCACCTCCGAAAAAATATCCAAATCGACTGAATTTCGTCGCTTTTCTCCATATAATCATCGTTTAAATCATATCAAACTATTACACAGTAAAGCAACAAGAGATACAATGTCGAAATTCAATTATTTCATAAGGAAAAAGAGATATTTTCCGGGAAATATGGGAAAGTTGCCGGAATTTCCGGGGAAATGACAATAAGTCCTTTAAAATTCGACAAATGTTCCCTTTTTAAAGCAGTTGCTCCCTAAGATGGAAGGGTTTACTTCCTGTTTAAAGGTTATTTTGGATACATTCCCATTTAAAAGCGGGACACAAAAAAGATGAAGCCGCTAAGCTTCATCTTTTTTCATTCATATATATGAACGGTTGGTTCGTCCTGATTCGCTTCACGGACTATGAGTGCTTCAGGTCCATTTACAGAGGTGATGGATACCTGTACGGCAATATAGTTCGGGAAACGTTCCATTACAAGGCCAGCAACATATTGGGTAAAGCCGATCGCTTCGGAGTTCCCATAAAATTGAATGGGGATATCGATGTTCAGACTTTGCAATTGATCATCCATATAGAACGCCCTGCCGATGACTCCGTTAAAGTTAGGGAAGTATTCTTCGACATCTTCTTTAAAGTTCGTGAATGTATTGACGTCATCACGGTATTTTTTTTCAGCCCCTGCAGAAGGAAATAGGAAATACTCTTCGTCCAGGTTCGTCCATTTTCCAATATTGTCAGAGTTTTTATCGATATTCGTATAGGAAATGAAATTCCCAGGGACTACTGAAGATTTTTCATTTTGCTCGAATAAGGCAATCGTAATCGGAACATTTTTCAGCTTGTCCATTTTACGCAGCCTTTTCAGGACTTCTGCAGCAATTTTCTCCCCTTCTTGCTTTAGCTTGTTACTATCGATTTTATTTTCATAGGTGGCACCGAATTCTTCCTTTTGATAGTAATGCACTGAATTCAACGCAAGACCTATTACAACTCCGCCAAGGCTCACTGAATTATCTTTTGTTTTCACCAAGTAATTATGTTCTAAAATATGGGCAAGATAGATCGGATTTTCTTCATTCCGCTTATCAATGTCACCTTTACCCGGATCAACCGGATTCAAGCCAAGGTTCTCTGAGGCTTTCTTCTTCTTTTCTTTCAACTGACTATCGGTATATTTTCTGTTCAGCCAGGAAGATATCGTGGAACTATCTAGCATTTGCCCCTCTTGAAACAGGTAATCTTCCGGGTCGAATTGGGTTTGTGCCAACCGCATCAAACCATTTTCGAATTCTTCAATGTCATATCGGGTATTTAGATTGGATACGACCAAACCGCGTGCTTTTGATGGTTCAAACGGTAGGATTGTTTGATAATATTCTTCCGAAATTTTATACTTCGGAATAATTGCCGATTCTTTTTTGTCTTTGGAGTCTTGAACTACCTCTTGCTTATCCTCAAAACTAGGCGCACATCCAGCAAGAAGCAGTATAAGAATCATCCCCAAAATAGAGTGTTTCCTCATAGCTACACCTCTTATTTATTTAGTTCCTCAATCAGTCTCTCTTCATCCCATACCATGACGCCTAGGCTTTCAGCTTTTTCCAGTTTGGAACCGGCATCTTCGCCAGCTACGACCAAATCGGTTTTCTTGCTGACACTTCCAGCAACATTAGCTCCTAGCGCCTCTAATTTCTCTTTTGCTTCGTTACGTGTTAACTGATGCAGTTTCCCCGTTAAAACGACTGTTTTACCGGAAAAAATGGAGTCGATATCTTCTATAGAAATAGCTCTTTGCCCTTTGAAAGTAAGATTCACACCGGCTGCATCCAGCTCATTCAATAATGCATGGACTTCTTCCAATTCAAAATAAGCTACGATGGAATCAGCCATCTTATCGCCTATTTCATTAATGGCCGTTAGTTCTTCACGGCTCGCCCTGCTTAAGGCCTCCATCGTCCCGAATTCCCTCGCAAGCGTCTTGGCAGCTTTGGAACCAACATGGCGAATGCCCAGCCCGAATAGTAATTTTTCCAACGAGTTGGTCTTCGAAGCTTCGATTGCTTGAAGAAGTTTATTGACGGATTTATCCCCCATCCTTTCCAAAGCAATCAGTTGATCGTATGTAAGCTTATAAATATCAGCCACATCTTGTATGAGTTCTTCTTTAAATAACAAGCTAATCACTTTTTCACCAAGACTGTCTATATTCATTGCTGTACGGGAAACAAAGTGAATCAAACCTTCCCGTATTTGTGCAGGACACTTCGGGTTGATGCAGCGTAAAGCAACCTCCCCGTCCAGCCGGACAAGTTCACTGCTGCATTCCGGGCACTCAGTCGGCATCTGGAACTCGACTTCTTCCCCTGTACGGCGGTCTGCCAGCACATTGACTACCTCTGGAATGATATCGCCCGCTTTTTTCACGACCACTTGATCTCCGATTCTGATGTCCTTTTCACGGATTAAGTCTTCGTTGTGAAGTGAAGCTCGCTGTACAGTGGTACCTGCTACCCGAACGGGATCCAAAACTGCGGTAGGGGTCAATACACCCGTACGGCCAACATTCAGCTCGATATCCCTTAGGGTTGTAATGACTTCTTCAGCTGGGAATTTATAAGCAATCGCCCATCGCGGACTTTTTGCAGTAAATCCTAATTCATCCTGCTGTTCAAGGGAATCCACCTTTACGACAATTCCATCAATATCATAGGCTAAGTTTGGACGTTGTTCCGTCCATTCTACTATATAGGCCAGCACTTCTTCTATATTCGAGCATCTTTTTCTTTCCCGATTCGTCTTAAATCCGAGTCGATCCAATAAATCCAGACCCTCACTGTGGGAACGGACCCCTGTTTCGCCCAAATCGGCAATCGCATAAAGGAAAATATCCAAGTTACGTTTCGCAGCAAGTTTTGGGTCAAGCTGCCTTAACGAGCCCGCAGCTGCATTTCTTGGGTTTGCAAATGGTTCCTCACTGCGTTCTTCCTTAGCCTTGTTTAATGATTCGAATGATTTTTTTGGCATGAACGCCTCACCGCGCACTTCTATGGCAACCGGCTCCCGCAGCTTCAATGGAATCGATTTGATCGTTTTTAAATTAGCGGTAATATCTTCACCGATCGTTCCATCTCCACGGGTTGCCCCTCTTACGAAATATCCATTTTCATATTGAAGAGTGACGGCAAGTCCATCAATTTTCAATTCACATACATAGGAAAAATCGTCACCTACAGATTGTCTGACCTTTCTGTCAAAATCCCGTAAGTCACTTTCATTGAAGGCATTGCCTAAACTAAGCATTGGTGTGGTATGCTCCACTTTTTCAAACATATCCAAAATGGCGCCACCGACCCGTTGTGTCGGTGAGTCCGCCGTTTGCAGTTCCGGAAATTTCTCCTCATACTCAATAAGTTCACGGAGCAGACGATCATATTCAGCATCAGGTACTGATGGCTGGTCCATGACATAATATTCATAGCTGTATTGGTTCAACAGCGTTTGCAGCTCTAGAATTTTCTTCTCTGCAGCTTGTAAGTCCATACGTTCAATCCTTTCTAAAGAAGACTCCACCGCACTTCTTATAGAAGAGCGGTGTCTAAAGTCAGATATCCCTATTCTTTACCAGTGGAAGCATATTAATCTTAAGCCTTTTCAACTGGTGCAAATTTCGCCAATAGCCGCTTGATTCCGATTGGACTTGGAAAGGCTATATCCAATTCCTTCCCTTCGCCTTCTCCTTTTACGCTCACCACGGTTCCTATTCCCCATTTTTTATGGGAGGCACGGTCACCGACAGCCCAGCCGATCTCTTCGCCGCCCGTTGCGGATGGCGCAGAAACAGCTCTTCCGAAGGCAGGCACTTTTCTTGTTGAAGCAGTTGAAGGAGATCCGGTTCTCGAAGAACTGAAAGGTGTTTGCCTAGCTCTAGGAGCCGGTTTCGGTTTTAGATCTTCAAGAAGTTCCTCTGGTATTTCACTAATGAAACGGGAAACGGGATTCATGCTCGTCCGTCCATACAATGTCCGCATTTGGGCATTGCTTATGAATAGTTCATTTTCAGCCCTTGTAATTCCCACATAAGCCAGACGGCGTTCTTCTTCCATCTCCTCTTCATCCATAAGCGATCGGCTGTGAGGGAATACCCCTTCTTCAAGGCCCAATAGAAAGACCACCGGATATTCAAGTCCCTTCGCTGAATGCAGCGTCATCAACGTTACCGTATTTGTAGCTTCTTCAGTATTCTCGTCAAGTTGGTCTATATCTGCAACCAACGCAAGGTCAGTCAAAAAGCCCACCAATGATTTGTCTTCGCTGTTATCTTCGAATGCTTTCGTAACAGATAAAAACTCATCTATATTTTCAAGGCGGCTTTGTGATTCAATCGTTTTTTCTGCCTGCAGCATCTCACGGTAACCGGTTTTCTTAATGACTTCCTCCACAAGTTCCGTTACGGATAAGTATTCCTGCTGATTTGTATAATTAGTGATCAGCGTATGGAATTCCCTTGCCGCTTTGGTAGCCTTCCCGCTTATCCCTACCATTTCCACAGATTCCAGTGCTTTATAAATGGAAACATCATATTGATCTGCATAATCTGCCACTTTATCCATTGAAGTTGCACCAATTCCGCGTTTTGGTACATTGATTACACGGCGAAGACTGATGTCATCATCAGGATTCGCAATAAGGCGAAGATAGGCAAGTAAATCCTTAATCTCTTTACGGTCATAGAACTTGGTGCCCCCGACTATTGCATAATTTATATTGGATTTAAGCAGAACTTCCTCCATGACACGTGATTGTGCATTTGTTCTGTAAAGTATTGCTATATCTGAATATTTCCGGCTGCCATCCTGGACTAACTCATTTATCTTTCCGGCTACGAATTGCGCTTCCCCTTGTTCATTGTCTGCACGGTAATAGAATATCTTATTGCCATCTGCATTCTCTGTCCAAAGATTTTTCGGCTTCCGGTTTTGATTGTTATCGATGACCTTATTCGCCGCTGCAAGAATCTTTTTCGTTGAGCGGTAATTCTGTTCAAGGAAAATCATGTTGGCATTCGGATAATCCTTTTCAAATGAAAGGATATTCGCGATATCCGCACCGCGCCAGCGATAGATCGATTGATCGGAATCCCCGACAACACAGAGATTACGGAAGCGTGAAGCCAGCAGTTTAACAAGCATGTATTGAGCCCTGTTCGTATCTTGATACTCATCAACATGAATGTATTGAAATTTACGCTGATAATATTCAAGCACCTCAGGTACGAGCTGGAACAATTGAATCGTCATCATGATCAAATCATCGAAATCGAGCGCTGAATTTTTACGCAGCCGTTTTTGGTATTCCGTATATACATCGGCAGTTACTTTAGTGAAGTAATCAGACGCCGTCTTCAGGTACTCTTCCGGCCCGACCAATTCATTTTTCGCTGAACTGATGCTACCCAAAATGGCACGATAATCATATTTCTTTGTATCCATATTACGGTCTTTCATGATTTGTTTTATGACCGATTGCTGATCCGTTGTATCCAATATCGAGAAGTTCCTATTAAATCCGATACGGTCGATATCTCTTCGTAAAATACGGACACACATCGAGTGGAAAGTCGAAATCCAGATATCTTCGGACGCACCGCCAAGTATGGCTCGGATCCTCTCCTTCATCTCACGTGCCGCTTTGTTGGTGAACGTGATTGCAAGGATGTTCCAAGGCGCTATTTCCTTCTCGACCATCAAGTAAGCTATTCGGTGAGTCAGCACACGCGTCTTTCCACTTCCTGCCCCAGCCATGATTAAAAGTGGGCCATCAGTTGCTTTCACTGCTTTTTGTTGCTGTTCATTCAAACCTATTAGTAATTTTTCCGCTAAATATTGCATTATCACACCACCTATACGAACATTCGTTTCTGTTTTAGTATACTATATTTATTACATGTTTTCATTTAACTGCCGAAACTGTTGCAAGTGCCACTTTCAAATCTTCATAAATCACATTGCCGACAACGATGACATCCGCAATCTTGGACATCTCTTTGGCCTGTTCAACTGATTTTATCCCACCGCCATAGAATAGTACGGTATCCTCCAAACTCTCTTTGGCAGCTTCCACCATCTGGACATCGCCATAATCACCGCTGTATTCCAAATAAAAAATCGGCAGGTTGAACATCTTTTCTGCCATCATCGCGTATGCACCCACATCATCCATATCCAAATCGGTATTGGCTTTCGTCAACTGGGCCGCCTTGCACTCAGGATTCAGGATACAGTACCCTTCAACGAAAATTTCATCCCAATTCAAAAGGTATCCATATTCCTTGACTGCTTGCTGATGCAGTTTCATCATCCAATCCGGGTTGGTGCTATTCAGGACACTCGGAATGAAATATAAATCAAACCCCGGGGTCACGGTTTCAACAGAAGAAATTTCCATCACACATGGGACGGTATATCGTCTGACACGTGCCATTAAATGAAGCACATTCTCTAGCGTGATTCCATCCGTTCCCCCGACCATGATTGCATCAGTACCGGATTCACAGACTTTCTCTAGGGCCTCATCACTTATTTCTTTATTTGGATCGAGTTTGAAAACATGTTTCCACTCGCGAAAATCGTACATTATAATCCTCCATTCACACTTCCCATTACACCATTATAGCATTAAGATTTTTCATTAAAAAAGAGAAGTATCGATAAAATGTTATTACCAAATGGAACCTCTGAATCTAAAATCCAATATAACACGGATATGGTTGAAAGACAGCCGGCAAAGAGAGCCCTGAACTCAAAATAAAAAGCCGGGAAATGAATTCCCCGGCTTTTTATTTTGATCGAAAGAATTAGGATTCAGTTGTTTCCTCAACGTTATCCTTAATACGGTTAAGTGCCATGGAATAAGCATCATTTCCGTAATTCAAGCAGCGTTTGACCCTGGAAATCGTAGCCGTGCTTGCACCCGTTTCCGTTTCGATTTTATGATAGGTTTTACCTTCTTCAAGCATGCGGGCTACTTCAAGACGCTGTGCCAGTGATGAAATTTCATTAACTGTGCATAAATCATCAAAAAATCGATAGCATTCGTCCAAATCACGCAAGGAAAGGATCGACTTAAACAGCTGATCCGTTTCTTTTCCTCTTAACTTATCAATTTGCATGTTACTCCCCCTCAATTTCATGGGTATCAAAATGAGACGTCTCCAACTAAACCAGGTTCATCCGGAATAATATTGATCCAGGTTTTCCCTGGAATCAACCCTACTTCTTTATCGTTTTTCACTGGTATAATCCGACCATCCTTATTAACCCATTCTACTTCATTCGCTTTTCCTTTTTGAAGTAAATAACCATTTCCGCCACTTTTCAAGTCGATTTTACGACGCCCTTTATCGTCGATCACTTGATGAGCAGCCTCAATGATCAATATATTATCCAGTAAAATAGGTTTATTCGATTTATGCTCGACTGTTTGCTCTCCGTTCGAATAACGTTTATATTTCTCTTCCGTGGCTTCGTATTCATACTGTACATCATACTCGTCTGATCCGTAGGAAACCTCGGTTTTCAATGCCGGTTCCCCTTGAAGTCCAGCTGCCTCTTCCTTTGTAAGGAAAGCATAATGCTCCGGTGCACCATTCAACTCATATCCCTTTTCCTTCGCGCCTTTTTGGATATCCTCAAAGGAAGTGTAGGAATTATGCGGTGCTTTTCGATCTGCCGAACGTTGAAACAAAGTACCATCATAATATAATCCGTTCAAGTTATCAATATACCCTTTGTCCAGCATGGTTTTTGCCTCGGGGCTGTTTCCATGACAGACATAGATGCAATCAAGGCCTTTTGCCAATTCGATATAATAGTCCCTTGCACTCCGGATCGGACCGATTTGGCTTGGCATTTCACTTTGGAAGATGGCTAAAAATCTGGTTATATCACCTTCTGCGAGCATTTCAAAGACGATATCCGCTTCTGAGAGGCCCGATTGTGGGCGTGCTTCCGGATGGTTATTAATCATCACTGCTGCAGCCCTGCGCTCACTGTCTTCATCGGTGGCTATACCTGTTAGTGGAAACTCATTGGAAGGTTCATTTTTCACATCTGTATTTTTGATGACAGCTTGGTCTTTCGGCTTATTGTCATCCGATGCAGAATCTTCTTTCGTAGAACATCCTGCCAGCAGTAAAATAGCAATAACGATGAAAAGAACTCTCTTTAGGTTCATCTTTCCACTCCTCTGATTTATTAGCCATTTCTTCTCTTATATTTTAACGCATTATAGTAGGAAAGAGTATAGTTTTATTCATTACATCATATACTCCTCGCTGGGTTAGCCTTATATATGGGAGATGGGTTGTCGAAAAGAACGAAAGGGTGTAAACAGGATCGGCGAAGCGATAACCTCTCTCACGCAGTAAATGTTTCAATTCATTTTCTTCTTCTATCAGTTCTGGAACCTCCTTGGTGGACATGACCCCCTTTAATTTCAGAGGAAGTTCATGAATCACCTTGCCTTGTTCCGTTAAAATGATTCCACCGCCGATTTCCTTCAGCCGGTTAAATGCCAAATGCATATCCTTTTTCCTTTTACCGATCAGTATGATGTCACCTGTATTTGTGTAAGAGCCGGCGAAGCCGCATAATTTGTCCGCAAACCCTTTTAATATCGTATTGATGCGCCATTTCCCTTCCCGATCGATAAGCATGAAAAAGCATTCATCATCCTCAAAGTTCAGTTCTTCATGGCCAACATCATTGGCAAGCGAGTACGGTTTTGTAATTACATTATTGACCAATTCAATTCCAAACGGCATGGAAAATTCAAAATCTTCCTTTAAACTAAGATCCCAATCAAGATCGAGGGGTTTAAAATCGAAATCACTCCATTCGATTTCCTGTTTATCCGGAATGATTTCACCATCCCTTTTAACCCATTTCCCTTTTGCCATTACCGAAACCGGTGCGGGTTCCTTTACATCGGTCAGGAAGTTGATGTTCGCTACCCTTCCAGTGGCAATATTGCCATGAAGGTATTCGATATTATAATAACGTGCGATGTTGATAGTTGCCATATTGTATGCATCGATGACCGGAACGCCATGCTCTATCGCTATTTTGATCAAGCAGTCTATGAAACCACCTTCATAAAAGGACGGCGGCGATCCATCTGTCGTATAAAAGAATTTGTCATAATGATCGATGCCCAGTTCATGGATTTCCCGTATCAGCTTTGGTAAATCCGGACGGATCGAAGAATGTCTTAACGATACATAATAGCCCTGCAGCAAGCGCGACATTACCTCATCACCTGTCATTGCCTCATGATCACAATCGGCTCCGAACAAGGTCATTTTTGCTAAAGTCTTCTCTGAAGCACCTGGAAAGTGTCCTTCTATTTTCTTCCTCATTCGCTTGGCTTCCTGAATCCAGTGCAGCATCATGTCATCCCCATCGAGAAGCTTCGGCCATCCAGTCAGTTCCCCGCCCTGTAATACGGCATCATGCTCCAGCCATGATTTAACGGCCCCATGGGAAAAGACCATATCTTCATCGATCAATTCCGTTTGTCCGTCAAAACGGCTCCACCAATACATTGTTACAGGAATGTTACGTAATTCTTTCAAAAGAGAAAACGCTTTCTTTTTATCTAACTGCAATAGAAACGGCAAGTTATCATTGATCAATGTCGTTGTGCCAAAATGAGATGCATAACGTGAAAAAGAAAGGGGATTATATAATTGAGAAGGGTGTGAATGCGGCTCAATATAACCCGGGACCAAGTACTGGTTTGTACAGTCTACCATTTCACAGCGGTCTATATTATCAGGAAGCTTATCGCCAACATATATGATGCGATCATCATATATCCATATATTCGCCTTCACCCATTTTCGTAAAGCCTGATTTAAATAAGTCGTATTTTTAAGCAGAATGTGTGGTGCCCTATTGCCATCCAGCACATCTATTTGTTCTCTTAGATGTTTATTTTTCCATCTATAGCGCTGTTCAAGCATAAAACATTCCCCCATAAGTTATTAGAAATAGATGTATGAAAAAAACCATTTTCAATCCAATTTTATTTCATAGTAACATACTTGCCCCATTAGAACAGTAATGTTATCCAGAATATTGTTAAATTTTTGTGAAGGGATGGACTTTAAATGAAGTTTAAACAAAATATCAGTATAATAAATGCATTAATTCGAATTACCTGTGGTTTTACATTTTTAACATGGGCCATGGCTAAAATGGTGAAAAAACCATGGAAAAACCAATCTTACATAATCGTGGTGATGCTTTCTGCCATGAAAATAGGCGAAGGCATACTCCGCTATTGTCCTGTCGTAGATGCGATGGAAAACGGACAGAACTTGATGAAAAGTGAGCCAAAATATGAAAGTGAATCCAATCAATCTGATTCATATTAAGTTTTTTCTAAAGAAGAAGCTGACTCCGCTTAGAGTCAGCTTCTTTATATTATGATGAAAAATTGTATTTTATTGCTCGGTAGCCAATATCCGTTCGCCAAAATAAACCGTCTTTCTCAATATGCCCTAACTCTTTATATACTTCAGCTTGCGCAGAGGCCAAATCTTTCCCTTTTGCAGCAACCAGAAGTACACGTCCGCCATTCGAGATGAAGTTCCCTTCATTATTGAGAGCCGTTCCAGCATGATAAACATGGGCTTTCGGATCAATCTTTTCCAAGCCTTTAATGATAGATCCCTTTTTATATTCCCCTGGATATCCATCAGCTGCGACGACCACTCCAAGCACGGCTTCTTCATGCCATTCAAGTTGTAAATCCTCTCCAGAAAGAACCGCTTCAAGCGTATCCACGAAGTCTGTTTTTAGGCGCGGTAAAACGACTTGCGTTTCCGGATCGCCAAAACGGGCATTGAACTCAATGACTTTTGTGCCTTTTTGAGTAGCGATCAACCCGGCATATAATATTCCTGTAAAACTCCGATTCTCAGAAATCATCGCATTTACCGTGGGCTTAAGAATCGTTTCGACTGCAGTCTGGATCATTTCATCGGAAATTTGCGGCACCGGTGAGTATGCACCCATTCCACCTGTGTTCGGACCCTGATCTCCATCGAAAACCCGCTTATGATCCTGAGCAATGACCATCGGATACACTTTTTCCCCATTTACGAATGCCATCAATGAAAATTCTTCGCCATCAAGGAATTCCTCAATAACGACTTTGGCAGATGCTTCCCCGAACTTTGCCCCGACAAGCATATCATGGATGGCGTCTAACGCCTCTTCCATCGTCATAGCAACTACGACACCTTTTCCAGCAGCCAAACCATCCGCTTTTATGACGATGGGTGCACCCATTTTTTCGATATACGCCTTTGCTGAATCATAATCAGAGAATGTTTCATATTCCGCTGTCGGAATGCTATAGTTCTTCATTAAATCTTTAGCAAAGGATTTACTTCCCTCGATGACAGCAGCACGGCCATTAGGGCCAAATACCTGTAATCCTGCCTCCGCAAAATCATCGGCAAGTCCATTCAACAATGGTGTTTCGGGCCCGATCACCGTTAATGCAACTGCATTATTTTTGGCAAAGGCAACCAATTCCCCGTGATTGTTTTCATCAATTGGAACAAGAGTCGCTACATCGGTCATCCCTGGATTTCCCGGTGCTGCAAAAACAGTCCCAACCCGTTTACTTTCAAATAGTTTGCGGGCTATGGCATGCTCCCTGCCGCCCCGGCCAATTACTAGTACATTCATTATCGCACCTCGTTTTTGATTAATGTTTAAAGTGACGAATTCCTGTAAACACCATTGTAATCCCATATTCATCAGCTTTCTTGATCGAATCCTCATCTTTAACAGATCCACCAGGCTGAATGATTGCCGTGACGCCCGCTTTTGCTGCCGCTTCTACAGTATCATCCATTGGGAAGAATGCATCTGATGCCAATGCACTTCCTGCCGCTCTTTCCCCAGCTTGTTCCAGAGCAATTTTTGCAGCTCCCACACGGTTCATTTGACCTGCGCCAACACCTAATGTCATTTGATCGTTACAAACCACTATTGCATTCGACTTGACATGTTTCACGATTTTCCAGCCAAGTTCCATGGCTTTCCACTCTTCAGGTGTAGGCTCACGTTTCGTTGCCACTTTTACCTCTGCATCCTTTAAGCTATGTGCGTCCCGATCTTGAATAAGTAATCCGCCTTCAATGGATGTCAATTTACGTTCAGGCTTTTTAACCGCGTCAAAATCGATCGTTAATAAACGTAGGTTTTTCTTGCTTGTCAATACTTCCACTGCCTCTTGTGTAAACCCAGGGGCAATGATGATTTCAAGGAAAATTTCATGAAGCTTTTCCGCAGTCGCTTTATCGACTTCACGGTTCAAAGCGATGATCCCACCGAAAATGGAGGTGGCATCTGCCTCATAAGCTTTTTCATATGCTTCCAAAATGGTCGCACCGACACCGACGCCGCAAGGATTCATATGTTTGACTGCAACTGCAGCAGGCTCATTGAATTCTTTAACGATTTGAAGTGCTGCATCAGCATCATTGATGTTGTTGTATGATAGTTCTTTTCCATGTAATTGCTTCGCTTCTGCAATTGAGAAAACGGAACCAAGCGGTTTTTTATAGAATGCGGCTTTTTGATGTGGATTTTCCCCATAACGAAGCGACTGTTTCAATTCATAGGTAACAGTCAATGATTCAGGATTTTCTTCATCGGCAAGCTCTGTCATATACTCTGAAATAACTGCATCATATGCTGCCGTATGACGGAAGACTTTTGCAGCCAGGCGGCGATTCGTGGTTTTTGCTACCCCGCCGTTTTGTTTCAGCTCAGCCAATACGGTAGGATAATCATTGGAATCAACGATAACAGTCACATATTCGTGGTTTTTAGCAGAAGAACGAAGCATTGTCGGTCCACCGATATCGATGTTTTCAATAGCATCTTCCACAGTGACTTCCGGTTTGGAAATAGTCGCTTGGAATGGATATAGGTTTACGCAGACAAGTTGAATGGGTTCAATGTTATGCTCAGCAAGCTGTGCTGCGTGACCTTTGTCATCATGTTTTGCCAACACTGCTCCATGGACATTCGGGTGAAGCGTTTTAACACGTCCATCCAAAATTTCCGGGAAACCGGTGACGTCACTGATTCCAATAACCTCAATACCATTTTCCTGAAGCGTTTTTTTGGTACCGCCTGTAGAAATGATTTCAAAACCTGCTTCAATTAAACCTTGAGCAAATTCTACGATACCTGTTTTATCCGATACACTAATTAATGCGCGTTTCTTCATGTTATGTTGGTCCCTCCATTAAGTAAGTTTCTTGTGGCATAGCTCCTGCAAAACTGATGGATACAAATCATGCTCCATTTCCTGAATCCTTTTCTGAAGGATGTCTTTCGTATCCCCTTCAAGAATTGGCACTGTTTTTTGGGCAATGACCGGTCCTGTATCCATTCCATTATCAACATAATGAACGGTTACCCCCGTTTCCTTCACTCCGGCATCAAAAGCCTGGCCAATTGCATCCTTGCCTGGAAAACTTGGCAGAAGTGAAGGGTGGATGTTCACAATCCTCTGTGAATACTTTTGTAATAATGTCGGACCGATCAAACGCATATAACCAGCAAGAATGATGAACTCTATCTCATACTGGCGAAGTTTTTCCAGGATTTCCGATTCATATTCAGTCTTGTTGGAGTAATTCTTTGCTGAAAAGGAGAAAGAGTCAATATTCTCAAGCTTTGCTCTCTCAAGCACATATGCGTCTTCACGATCGCAAACGACAAGACAGATTTCCGCCTCCAACTTTCCACTTTTTATTGCTTCAGCAATTGATTGAAAATTACTACCGTTACCTGATGCAAAGACAGCAAGGCGTTTCATTATTTGAACGACACTCCATTTCCATCCACGATCGTTCCAATAATTGAGGCTTCTTCACCGCAAGACTTTAGGTGGGCTAGCACATCCGATGCCACTTCTTTTTTGACGACAGCCGTCATCCCAATACCCATATTGAAGATATTGAACATTTCCTCTTTTACAAGGTTTCCTTTTTCTTCAAGGAATGAAAATATAGTTGGAATTTCCCAGCTTCCAAGCTCGATTTCAACACCGCATCCTTCAGGAAGGATACGCGGAATATTCTCGATGAATCCTCCACCGGTGATATGGGCAAGACCATTAACCTCAAATTTTTCCAACGTCGATAAAACGGACTTCACATAGATTTTCGTCGGTTTTAATAATTCCTCTCCCAACTTGCAATCCAGTTCCGGTACGAAGTCATGAAGCCCCATACCTGAGTCTTCAAGAAGGATCTTACGAACAAGGGAATACCCATTACTGTGTATGCCGCTTGAAGCGAGTCCAATAACGACATCACCAGCCGAGATCGCTTCACCAGTAATCAGACGTGATTTTTCAACGGCACCTACAGTAAAACCTGCCACATCGTATTCTTCCGTCTCATACATGCCCGGCATTTCAGCCGTTTCTCCGCCGATTAAAGCACAGCCCGCCTGCTCACAGCCATCTGCAATTCCTTTGACGATCATTTCAATTCGTTCAGGATCTGCTTTACCGCAGGCAATATAATCTAAAAAGTATAAAGGTGCAGCACCTTGAACGACAACATCATTGACGCACATAGCTACACAATCCACTCCAATTGTATCGTGTTTATCCATCATGAACGCCAACAAAAGTTTTGTACCCACTCCATCCGTACCAGAAATGAGCACAGGTTCTTTAAGGTTCAAGGAAGATAAGTCAAACATGCCGCCGAAACCGCCCAGACCATTCATTACTTCTGGACGAAATGTGCGCTTTACATGTTTCTTCATTCGATTTACCGCTTCATAACCAGCCTCAATATCCACACCAGCCTGTTTATATGCATTAGCCATTTGAAATCCTCCTCCGAAAATCAATCATCATTGCCGACTTGATTAACATTTTGTTTTTTCTCGTTCGTATTCAAAAATTTCAGTCGGATAATTTCCGGTGAAACAAGCTAGGCATGAACCGCGCGTTTCTCCAGGAAACGGTCGTCCAATCGCTTCGACCATACCTTCGACACTTAAAAAAGTTAAGGAATCAGCTTCAATGATTTCCCTTATTTCCTCCACCGATTTTGAGCTTGCAATCAGTTCTTCCTTTTTAGACGTGTCTATGCCATAAAAACATGGATTCTTGATCGGTGGTGAGCTGATTACTACATGCACTTCTTTCGCTCCAGCATCTTTTAACATGCGGACAATCCTTCTGCTCGTTGTCCCACGGACGATTGAATCATCAACCATTATGACCCGCTTGCCTTCCACTACCCCTCTTACAGGTGATAGTTTCATCTTTACGCCTTGTTCACGCAGACTTTGTGATGGCTGAATGAAAGTCCGTCCAACATAACGGTTCTTTATTAAACCCATTTCATAAGGAATGCCTGCAGCTTCAGCATAGCCAATCGCTGCCGAGATGCTGGAATCAGGTACACCTGTAACTACGTCTGCTTCAATTTTGGTTTCGAGTGCCATTTGCTTACCAAGGTTTTTACGTGCCGTATGAACATTGATACCATCAATGTTGCTATCCGGACGGGAAAAATACACGTACTCCATCGTGCACATTGCCTGTTGGCTGGAAAGCGAAAAGTATTCGGATGTGATTCCCTCATCATTAATGACAACCAGTTCTCCCGGCTCAATATCACGGATGAATTCTGCACCTACAATATCAAGTGCACATGTTTCAGATGCAGCGAAATATGCATCGCCTATTTTCCCCAAGGAAAGTGGACGGAAGCCATGCGGATCTCTTGCCATGATCATTTGGGTTTCGGTCATGATGACAAAGGCATAGGCCCCCTTCAGCATGCTTAAACTGTTCTTCACGGAATCTCTTACATCCGAGTAGCCGGAGCGTTTAATCAGATGTGCCAGAACTTCCGTATCAGAGGTCGTTTGAAAAATGCTTCCTTGTCCTTCAAGCTGTGCTTTTAATTGATGGGCATTGACGATATTCCCATTATGAGCAAGGGCCAGCCCCCCTGTATGAGAATTGAACAGGAAAGGCTGAACATTTTGATACCCGCCGCCGCCTGCCGTTGTATAACGGACATGGCCTATTGCCGCTTTACCGCTACCGGAAAGTGCCTGCATTTTTTCCGCAGTGAATATCTCTGTGACAAGTCCTTCGCCCTTAGAGATGGACATCTGCTCACCATCCGTCACGACGATGCCCGCTCCCTCTTGACCACGATGTTGCAAGCTATGCAAACCGTAGTAAGCAAGCTGCGCTGCATCGGGATGTCCCCAGACTCCAACAACACCACACTCTTCGTTTAGGCTTCTTATTTCAGCAAGCATGGTATGGCTCCCTTCCAAGCTGTTTGTAAATCTTCAACGTCCGCTTCCAACACTTTGCTATCACTAGTTGCTACGACTAATTTATTATCAGCCGTTACTGAGCCTATGCAAATCGCATCTTCAACAAGAGCTTCAAATGACGCTTGATTATCAGGATTGATGGACAGTAAGAATCGTGATTGCGTTTCACTGAATAATTCAGATACAGGTTCCGCGGATATATTCACTTCTGCCCCTAGTTTGCTAGCCCCGAATAAAGATTCAGCTAAAGCCACTGCCAAACCGCCTTCCGAAAGGTCATGGGCTGATGCAACAAGTCCTTTTTGAATTGCCGTCAGAATTTGCTGCTGACGTTTTTGTTCAAGGTCCAAATCAAGTTCTGGAGCGCGTCCAAAGATTTTACCCTCGAGCATTTTCTGTAATTCACTGCCTCCGAATTCAACTTTCGCTTCACCGACCACGTAAATCAAATCGGATTCATTTTTAAATGTTTGTGTTGTGATGTGCTTAAGGTCATTGACTAGACCAACCATTCCAACTACAGGCGTCGGATAAATCGCTTCACCATTCGTTTCATTATAAAGGGAAACATTTCCGCCGATTACAGGAGTACTTAAGCTTCTGCAAGCTTCACTCATACCGTCTGCCGCTTTTTCCAGTTGCCAGAATATTTCTGGTTTTTCTGGATTCCCAAAGTTCAAGCAATCCGTAATCGCTAAAGGTTCCGCACCCGAGCAAATGATGTTACGGGCTGCTTCAGCCACAGCGATTTTGCCGCCTGTTTCAGGATCTAAATAAATAAAGCGGGAGTTACAATCCGTCGTCATGGCAAGGGCTTTATTCGTACCACGTACACGCACTACCGCTGCATCCGATCCAGGTGAGACGACTGTATTCGTGCGGACCATGTAATCATACTGGTCGTAGACCCATTCCTTACTCGAAATTGTCGGTTGCTTCAATAGTGATACCAATGTTTCTTTATAATCTTCAATGACTGGCACTTCTGCCGTCATGCTTTGGAAGTCACGGAAATATTGCGGCTCTGCAGATGGCTTGTGATAAATAGGAGCTTCTTCAGCCAATGCATCAACCGGAACCTCAGCAACGATTTCACCTTGATGGGAAAGGGTTAGGTTTTTATCATCCGTCACTACACCAACAGCAACCGCTTCTAGGTCATATTTCGTAAACAAGTCGACGATTTCCTGTTCGCGTCCTTTAGTGACAACGATCAGCATCCGCTCTTGTGATTCAGATAGCATCATTTCATATGCTGTCATTCCCGTTTCACGCTGCGGTACCAAATCCAGGTTCATTTTTATTCCTGAGCCAGCTTTGCTCGCCATCTCGGCAGATGAGCTTGTAAGACCTGCTGCTCCCATATCCTGAATGCCAACAAGGGCATCATTTTGAATCAATTCAAGGCATGCTTCCAAAAGCAGCTTCTCCATGAATGGATCGCCTACTTGTACGGCAGGCCGTTTCTCTTCCGAAGACTCTGATAGCTCTTCAGATGCAAATGTTGCTCCATGAATACCATCACGTCCAGTTTTGGCACCCACATACATCACTGTGTTGCCCACTCCATGCGCTTGGCCTTTTTTAATGTCCTTATGATCGATCAAACCGACACACATTGCATTAACAAGAGGATTTCCTTCATACGATGGATCAAATTGAATTTCTCCGCCGACAGTTGGAATTCCGATACAATTCCCGTATCCTGCAATCCCTGCAACCACTTCTTTAAATAGATATTTCACACGATCATTGTCTAGCTCACCGAAGCGAAGCGAGTTCAACATCGCAATCGGACGGGCTCCCATGGAGAAAACATCACGGATAATTCCGCCGACACCGGTAGCAGCACCTTGATAAGGCTCTATTGCTGAAGGGTGGTTATGACTTTCAATTTTAAAAACGACAGCCTGATCGTCACCGATATCAACGATACCTGCTCCTTCACCAGGACCTTGTAGCACTTTCTCCCCTGTAATCGGGAATTTCCTTAAGATGGGTTTTGAATTTTTGTAGGAACAATGCTCTGACCACATAACCGAAAACAATCCAGTTTCAGTATAATTCGGCAGTCTGCCTAAGATTTTCTCCACCATTGCAAATTCATCATCGGATAGTCCCATTGTTGCGTACAATCGATCCGATTTAATTTTTTCCGGACTTGGTTCAAGCTGTAATAACATGTGATTCCCTCCAGTTTTTTACGATGGATTGAAAAATCTTTAAGCCGTCTTTACTGCCAAGCAGCGAATCAACAGCACGTTCGGGATGAGGCATCATTCCGAGGACATTTCCTTGTTCATTTGTAATTCCCGCTATTTGCTCCAAGCTTCCGTTTGGATTTTCACCATCATACGTGAACAAGATGCGGTTATTTTGTTTTAATTCAGCCAATGTCTCATCATCGCAGTAGTAATTCCCTTCACCATGGGCAACTGGGATCGTAATCGTTTCATTTAATTCATATCCTGTCGTGAACATCGATTGGTTATTTTCAACCTTCAGTCCTACATTGCGGCAAATGAATTTCAAGCCTTCATTACGGCGCATCGCACCAGGTAAAAGTCCTGCTTCAAGTAAAATCTGAAAACCATTGCAGACACCCAATACAGGCTTTCCTGCTTGTGCTGCTTTTACGACCTCTGCCATTACATTCGAAAATCTTGCAATTGCTCCAGAGCGTAAATAGTCTCCATAAGAGAAACCTCCAGGAAGAAGAATCCCATCATACTGATCTAGATTGTCTGTAGAGTGCCAAACATACTCCACTTCTTCCCCCAGTGCATCCTTTATCGCATGGTACATATCGACATCACAATTGGAACCAGGGAAAACTATGACAGCAAATTTCATTGGGTGATAACCTCCTCAACATCATAGCGGTAAGCTTCAATTACCGTATTGGCCAATAGTTTTTCACACATTTCCTTTACAAGTTGATCTAAATCACGATCCGTATCCTTAATTGTAAGTTCAATGTATTTCCCCACTCGAACATCACTGACTTCGTTATAAGTCAAACTATGAAGTGATTGTTGCACTGCTGCTCCCTGTGGATCTAGTACACTTTCGCGTAGTGTGATATATACTTTAACCTTATACATGTTGAGTGCCCTCCAACTTTGCTAGTATTTTTTCGTAAGCATCTGTTAAACTTCCTAAATCACGGCGGAATACATCTTTGTCTAACTTTTCGTTCGTTTTAATATCCCATAATCGACAGGTATCAGGTGAAATTTCATCTGCCAGCAGAATGTCTCCATTCGAGGTTTTACCAAACTCTAATTTAAAATCAATCAATTTAATGTCTAACTCTTTAAAGAAGGAAGTTAAGACGATACTGATTTCTTCTGCCTTTTCTTTTAAAATCGCTACATCTTCCTTGCTTGCAAGTTCCAATTCTTCAATATGGTCTTCCGTTAACAGAGGATCGCCGAGTTCGTCATCTTTATAGTAAAACTCAATCAGCGTTTTCTTGAGCGGCTGGCCTTCTTCAATGCCAGTTCTTTTAGAAAAACTGCCGGCAGCCGTATTTCTGACAACGACTTCAAGTGGAATGATGGATACCCTCTTGACTAGCTGCTCCCGGTCGGAAAGCATTTCAATAAAATGGGATGGGATATTCTCTTGGGCAAGCTTTGAAAATAGTAAGCTAGTAATTTGATTATTCAACTTACCTTTTCCGGCAATCTCTGACTTCTTCTCACCATTAAACGCTGTTGCCGAATCCTTGTATTCCACCCAAACTATTTCACTGTTGTCCGTTGCAAAAATCTGTTTCGCTTTTCCTTCATACAACAATTCTCGTTTTTCCATCTGTCCAGACCCCCACATTGTGAATATTATGAATCTTCCTGCCATTGATCAGGCTTGGCAAACATATCACCGTTTAGAGGTGCCATGTTTGCCGCCTTCACTTTTATAAACCTAAACGATCAAAGATTACATCAACATTTTTCAGGTGATGTGTAGGATCGAAACAATCATCAAGTTCTTCTTTCGTAAGCAAGCTTGTGATTTTATCATCCTTTTCGATCAGGCTTCTGAATGGAACCTGAAGCTCCCATGCTTCCATCGCTTTCGGCTGAACCGTATCATAAGCTTCTTCACGGACAAGTCCTTTATCGATAAGGGAAAGCAGTACACGTTGTGAGAAAATCAATCCAAGCGTACGGTCCATATTACGTTTCATATTTTCTGGATAAACGGTCAAGTTCTTCACTATGTTGCTGAAACGGTTCAGCATGTAGTTTAATGCGATCGTTGCATCCGGCAAGATGATGCGCTCAGCAGAAGAATGCGAAATGTCACGTTCATGCCATAATGGCACATTCTCATATGCTGTCATCATGTAACCGCGGATTACACGAGCCATACCCGTCATATTTTCAGAACCGATTGGATTCCGTTTATGAGGCATTGCCGAAGATCCTTTTTGTCCTTTTGCAAAGAATTCTTCCACTTCGCGTGTTTCACTTTTTTGCAAGCCGCGAATTTCAACTGCGAATTTTTCAATTGATGTCGCAATTAAAGCCAATGTGCTCATATAATGTGCGTGACGATCGCGTTGCAATGTTTGTGTTGAAATTGGTGCTGCTTCAAGGCCAAGCTTTTCACAAACGAATTTTTCAACGAACGGGTCGATGTTTGCGTAAGTTCCGACAGCTCCAGAGATTTTCCCAACCTCAATGTTCTTTCTAGCTTCTTCAAAACGTTCTACATTTCGCTTCATTTCTTGATACCAAAGAGCCAGTTTCAACCCAAAAGTGGTCGGTTCAGCATGAACTCCATGTGTACGTCCCATTTGAACCGTGTATTTATGTTCTTTCGCTTTATTTTTCAGGATCTCCACGAAGTTATTTAAATCCTTGGCAAGTATCTCATTCGCTTGCTTTATCACATATGAAAGAGCTGTATCCACCACATCAGTGGAAGTCAGTCCGTAATGGACCCATTTCCGTTCTTCTCCCAATGTTTCAGAAACCGCACGTGTAAAAGCAACAACATCGTGGCGTGTATCTTTTTCGATTTCATTGATACGGTCTACATCGAATGTAGCATTTTCACGAAGAAGCTTCACATCTTCTTTTGGAATGACACCTAGCTCAGACCATGCTTCACAAGCTAAGATTTCAACTTCCAACCACGCATTAAAGCGGTTCTTTTCTGTCCAAATGTTTCCCATCTCTGGGCGGGTATAACGTTCAATCATTTTACTTCCTCCGTTTCAACCTGTTGATTCCATATTTTGCTTCGATCACTTTCCAAAAGAGCTTCCTCGATCGTTGGACGTAAAATATTCACATGACCCATTTTCCGCTTAAGCTTGGCTTCTTTCTTACCGTAAAGGTGAACCTTCCAATCTGAAAGCGTCGGAATTTCATCCATTAAGGGCTCGATATGCTCACCAAGGATGTTTATCATTACCACAGGCTTCAATAACTCCGTATTGCCGAGCGGCCAATTGCAAACAGCCCTTATATGCTGTTCGAACTGTGAAGTCTCACATGCTTCCATTGTATAATGGCCTGAGTTATGAGGTCTTGGCGCTAATTCATTAATGATGATATCATCCTGATCGGTTAAAAACATCTCGACCGCCAATGTCCCCACCAAATCAAGTTTCTCTGCAAGCTGCAAAGCTTCATTAATAGCTTTCCGTTCAGCTTGTTGACTAATACGGGCGGGAACAATGCTTTTATGAAGTATGTTTTCAACATGAATGTTTTCCGCAATCGGAAAATGACTTGTCTCGCCATCTGCCTTACGCGTCACGATAATGGATATTTCTTTTACGAAAGGAATCCAGGCTTCCAGCACACATATACCTGTTTTGAGCAGGGATTCAGCCTTTTTGATGTCGGCTTCTTCCTTAATGACCAACTGCCCTTTTCCATCATAACCGCCCCGCGTCGTTTTTAACACACTAGGGTACCCTAATTTCTCTATATGAAGGTGAATTTCTGAAATATCCTGTATTTCCTGATATGGAGCAACGGAAGCTCCTGCATCAGATATGGCTTTTTTTTCAGTCAGTCTATCCTGTGTCAGCTTTAATAATTCTGAGCCCTGTGGAAGAAATGCATGTTGCTTTAACCAATCCAGTGCTTCTGAACTGATATTTTCAAACTCGTATGTTATGACGTCACTGACCTCAGCCAACCTTTTCAATGCTTCGATATCATCATAAGCACCAGTGATTTCAATATCCGCCACTTGAGCACATGGACCTTCTGCTGTCGGCTCAAGGACCGCTATCTTAAAGCCAGATGCCTTAGCCGATAAGGCCATCATCCTGCCCAATTGTCCACCGCCGATTATTCCAATGGTCTGTCCCGGTAAAATGATTGTATTATTTAAGTTGTTCACTGCTCTGTAACACCTTTTCTCTGGTTTCGTTTCGTAAAGCCTCTAACCTATCGGCAATGTCAGAATCAAAAGCTGCTAATATTTGAGCCGCAAACAAACCGGCATTGACTGCGCCCGCTTTTCCGATCGCAACCGTTGCAACCGGTACGCCACCAGGCATTTGAACAATCGATAATAACGAATCCATCCCATTTAATGCCTTCGACTGTATTGGAACGCCTATCACAGGGACAATCGTTTTAGCGGCGGTCATACCTGGAAGATGTGCAGCCCCGCCTGCTCCGGCAATAATCACTTTAATATCTCTATCTTTTGCACTCTCTGCATATTCAAATAGTAAATCCGGCGTCCGGTGGGCGGAAACGACTCTTTTTTCATAGGGAATCTCAAGCTGTTCCAATGATTCACAAGCGTATTTCATCGTTTCCCAATCCGAGACACTTCCCATAATAACCCCAACTTGCGGTTTCATATCATCTTTCCCTCCAACACTCATATTATGGCGTCCCGGGTATGCAGACGGACGCTTATCATTTTTATCTATAACATGTAAATTAAAAAACCGGACAGGTTGCTTCCTCATCGAGAAAGCAACCTGTCCGGGAAAGAAAGCCCTTTTGAAAAAACAAAAAGACTTGGCTAGTTTCCGAAATAGTCAGATGCTTTTCTCATAGTCCGATGATTTACGGTCATCAGGTAGAAACTTTTGGGCCATATCCCCATGATTATATGAGATGTATTAATGTAACTTCATCTTACCTTCCGGCCATTTTAATGTCAAGTTAAAATCGAATATTTTTACATGATATTAATTAATCGTTCGTGTTTTACTCAATTAATTTTGCTTCAAATACAATTTTTCGATCAACTGGCACATAATGGACCTTGCCATTCTCGATTCTCTCGGCAAAGATAGGCTCTTCCGTTCTCCTTACAGGAAAGTACCCCGCCGCTTTAATTCGATCTAAACATGCATCAATTGTCTCGCCCTCGATAACTTCAAACTTTTCCTTACTCTTTTTACCCACAATACCGATTCCTTCCATAATTCTATTTTTTCAGTCTGCTTCTTTAGCATCCAACTTGCTTTATTAACATTATTAAATTCTTCCCAGTATAATGAAAAGAACAAGTAAAGACAAGTTACATTTCAAAAAAGAGGATTACTTTATAATGGAAATTCCATAATACCTAAGATTAGGATATCCCTGTCTTCCGTAAAAGCACCTGCACCCATAAATTATACATCTCCTTCAATATCCTACCCTTCTTCCCCTCTCAATTACCATAGCCTTATTCATGAAATTAACCTCTGCTCCATATTCGTATCTTGCTCTCGCGAATTATTTCAATTCAAGTAAGACCTAACTTATAAGTCAGCTTTTGTAATTTGAGAGGATTTAACGCAGGTCGATTTATTTCATTCTAGGTCGCAAGGTTAGGATTCAGGTCGATTAGATGTAATTTACGTCACTCCTCCCTGAAAGCCGAAAATATTGCAATACAAAAAAAGACCAGCCGGATGGCTGATCTTTTGAATGGCTTGGCGGCGTCCTACTCTCACAGGGGGAAACCCCCAACTACCATCGGCGCTGAAGAGCTTAACTGCCGTGTTCGGAATGGGAACGGGTGTGACCTCTTCGCT
>NZ_JBNNSB010000005.1:0-445851 GCF_050277335.1 Peribacillus sp. NPDC101480 | reverse complement strand
GTCGGATTGAAAATGGAAGGGAAAGCCTACGGCCTCCTTCGCACAACAGAAGACTTTAAAGAAGGCGTAGATGCGTTCGTAGAAAAGAGAAAACCTATTTTTAAAGGAAAGTAAATAATGGATAGTAAGTCAACTGAGGTGTTGAGAAACCCCTGAATCCGTTCTTTCCCAGCTTGTAGAGAAAGCGTGGTATTACTCTCTCTACAAGCTTTTTTTGTTCCTTTTGACTTCCTTACAAGGACTTATACCTTTGGATATTTAAAATAATCAAATAGAAAAATCTTCTATCCTTAGTTGACCAATGAACTATCGAATGGTATACAGTTATACCTATTTGAAGAGTAATAATATTATTGTTTTAAGAGGTTGTTTACTCTACTTATATTATTCACGATGGCGTTTATTAGGTTAATTTTCATATCCGTCCTCATATATAAGAGCTTCATTTCTACACATCTGTTTAACAAGAAACAATTCCAAATATCTTAATCTGTTCGAAAAGAATGAAAAAAGGTGATATACATGAACTGGTTAGATCGTATTGAACAAAATGTTCCTGTCGTTCAAAGTGCAGATCCTATCTGGAAAGCGGCTGAATACATGAAGTCTTCACAATTAAATGAGATCCCTGTTTTGTCGGGTCAAAATTTCATAGGAATAATTCATGCAAGGGATTTACTAAATACTGATTCAAACCGAATCGTCGAAGAGTACATTGATAAAGACTGTGTTTCAGTCGACGGGACTGAAGCGATTTACGGCTTACCGTGTTCCAACACCCACCAAATTATTCCTATTGTAAAGGATGGAATTTATTACGGCAGTATCAAATGGAATGAGATTCAGCGTTGCCTGCAGGATGAATTAAATCAGTTGATGCTCGTTATAGACAATTCTTATGATGGAATATTGATAACAGATGAGACAGGTTATATTCTGCATATCAATAAGGAGTTTGAACAGATCACTTTACTAAACAAGGAGGTAATGGTCGGGGCGCACATGAACGATATGGTGGATAAAGGCCTATTTCTGAATGATTCTGTGGTGATGAAGACGCTACAATCAGGAAGATCATATACAAACGTTCAGAAGTATAAAAATACTGGAATATATACTCTGGTTACAGCTACGCCGGTTTGTAACCAAAAAGGAGAATTGATCCGGGTTCTGGCAAACGTCAGGGACGTCTCGGACTTAACTAGACTTCAGGAGCAACTTGCTGAATCCAAGAATTTACCTTCGCGCTACCAAACCGAGCTCAAACAGGTGCGCATTCAAAATATAAAAAGTTCAGGAGAAGTGATAGCCTATAGCCAAGAAATGCTAGATGTCCTTGATCTTGTCTATCATGTTGCATCTTCCGATTCTACTATATTATTGCTGGGGGAATCTGGAGTTGGGAAAGAGGTCATTGGCAAAGTGCTACATGAAAACAGCTTGCGTTTTGAAAAAGGATTATTCGTGAAAGTAAACTGTGGAGCGATTCCTCCTAATCTATTAGAGGCAGAGTTGTTCGGATATGAACAGGGTGCTTTTACAGGGGCAAAAAAGGCAGGTAAGCAGGGTATTTTTGAATTGGCCAATAACGGAACTCTTTTCCTTGACGAAATCGGAGAGTTGCCATTAGACATGCAGGTAAAATTCCTGCGGGTTCTTCAGGAACAGGAACTTATCCGAGTTGGAGGAACACAAACGATCAAAATTAATGTAAGGGTTATTGCTGCAACCAATCGAAACTTGGAAAGAATGGTGGAGGAAGGAACATTTCGGCTAGATCTCTATTATAGGTTGAATATCATACCAATAACAATTCCGCCACTAAGGGAAAGAAAGGATGATATTACTCCGCTACTTGGTTATTTTTTGAAGAAATTTAATGAGAAACATCAATATTCAAAACGCTTATCAAAAGAAGTTGTGGATCAATTGTTAATGTATAAATTTCCCGGGAATGTTCGGGAGTTATCCAATATAGTGGAACGACTAGTACTTACCTGCCGTGCCAAGGTCATTAAATTGAAGCATCTTCCAAATATAGTAAGTGGATGTAACGAGATAGAAAATAAACTGAAGATTCAAGAAGGTAAACCTGACGTAGACTTGCAAATCCTCAAGCTGTCTTGTTACGGTCCTGCAGAAGGAGGCAACCTGGTCGATCTGGAAAAGGAAGCGCTAATCCAAGCCCTGAAAAAATATGGATCAGTGCGAAAAGCTGGTAAGGCCATAGGTGTCACTCATACAATGGTTCTCAAAAAGATGAAAGAGTTTGGGGTTACCCTCAATGCGGTACGCTAAAGATCTATGTACATTACTATTCTAATTATTGTTCGTTTTGGATCCGGTTATATATTGAGATTCATATTTGTTCTGCTTGTAGTACATGTCTTTTGTACTGTATAGAGAAGCCGTTTCAGAAAGGGTTAACAGGTGACACATAAGCGTAACTGGAAATGGTTTATAACTATACAATTTGGATCGTAGGAGGAGCACATGGAGTTTACGGGGATACCTGATTTAGAATTATATCGGACAATTGTGGAGAATTTTCATGATGGAATTTTGGCGATGAATCAGGAAGGGAAAATTCTATTGGTCAATCAGTCCATGCTTAAATTAAGTGGTTTACCTCGCGAAGCTTATGCTGGGCGGAATATAAGGGATATTGTGGAAAGTGGAATCTTCCAAAAAGAATCAGTCACATTGAGGGCTATTCAGGAAAAACAAACGGTGACCGATTTCCAACAGTATCAGAACGGAAGGACTGTCTTGGTTACTGCAATTCCTATCTTTGATGGAGGAAACCGTTTGATTCGGGTGTTATCCATTACCCATGATATAACCGATCAGATAATTATGAAGAAAAAGGTAGAAGAAATAGAGAGGCTTTCAGCAAAATATTATATGGAACTTTTATCACTTCGACAGCACCATTCCAAAAGGGGAATCATCACCTCTAACCGGATGATGAAGGAAATTATCGACCTTATTCACCATATCGGTCCAACTGACTCAACAGTACTTCTGTTGGGTGAATCTGGAGTAGGAAAAGATGTCTTGGCTAGGGAAATTCATGAAACAAGTAAGCGGAAAGATTCCGGAGCCTTCATCAAAGTGAACTGTGGGGCCATCCCTAAGGATCTCTTGGAATCTGAGTTCTTTGGCTATGATACCGGTGCCTTCACCGGTGCAAAGAAGGATGGGAAGCCAGGATTATTTGAACTTGCTGATCAAGGAACCTTATTTTTGGATGAAATCGGGGAGTTCCCCTTATATCTTCAGGCAAAACTTTTAAGTGTGCTACAAGACCAGCAGTTTACCCGGGTCGGTGGAACGAAGGTGATTCAGGTCAATGTAAGAATTGTGGCAGCGACAAATAGGGATTTAGAATCTATGGTCCTGAGAGGGGAATTTCGGGAAGACCTATATTACCGATTGAATGTCATCCCAATCCAGACTCCAGCATTGAGGGAACGAAAGGATGATATCCCCTTGTTAATCGGCCATTTTCTCCAAAATTTTAATGAGGAATATAATAAGAATAAATCATTTACGATGGATGCTATGGATATTCTTTGCGCATATCACTGGCCAGGCAACATCCGAGAATTGTCAAACATTACTGAACGACTTGTCCTAACCACTAAAAGCGATGTAATAGAACCGAAGGATTTGCCTATTGCAAAACAACATACGGGAGTCAGTCTATCAAAACTCTTAAGAAATGAGGATACCAAAAGTAACTTATTTAAGTCTGTGGAGAAAAATCTAATCCAGAGCATGATTCAGCGGGAAGGGAGTATTCGCAAGGCTGCCAAGGTATTGGGCGTTTCGCATACGACCTTAATCCGCAAAATGAAAAAACATGGTCTATAACATCTACTCATAGGGGGAAAGTCTCATCTTCTCCAGGGTCTAAGATGGAAAAGATAGTCGTTGTACACTCTCAGCTAGATGAAGTCCCTAAAGTGTTGAGTGTTGAGTATCATCGTAGGGCTATTGAACAGGGTGATTTTACTATCTGAAGAAATTCTAGAGGAAAAAAAGGAATATGACACCATAATTATTTATGACTACGAAGATTATCCTGACCTCGTTAGTGGTCGCTATGACAATTGCGGTAACACTTAGTTTGAAAGTTCGGTTAAATATATTCGTAAATGCAGAGAGTGTGGCATGAAGAAATCGATTTAATCCCTATTGAAGTAAAATTAGTTAAAACACAACAGCTTATAGATTGGATCATCTACATTACCATTATTCCCCTGTTTTGCTAAGGACTTTCTATAATATCCCCCTAAAAAAAGCAATGTATCTCAAGTTCGAGAAATTCATTGCTTTTTTTCCATTTGCCCGTACCTCTGTGTAATCTGTCTGTTTTCACATCCATGAGTTGACTTTATTGTTGAGGAAGGTTTAGGGCTGTATTTGCTGTATTTAAATCAACTTGTAATTGTTCACTTAAATCATGTGGATGATAGTAACCTTTTGAAATCATATAGTTACTTATCTCTCCGTGTCTTTCTACAGCAACACGAAGCTGTTCTCTTAAGGCTGCTTTCAATTCAGGTGTTTTTGTTTCTGTAATGGCAAAAGCAAGATTTCTAATTCCAGATTTTGCGGATATTAAGAAGTCCGTTGCAATCACCTGATCAGTCATGCCACCCATACCTGCCATATTTTGCAAAAAATTTGTCATTGCTGTTCCCCCCGATTCGTCAGAATTTCCTGCAGTATTTGAATATCTTGTGTCCCAGTCCTCGAGTCTTTTAATAGAATATTTTGTAGTTCTGTATCCTGCACTAAACTGCTCATTGTAGAGGACTTTGTTAGACAAAGACTCTTGAAAGTTAAAATTTCGTGCACCTCTAAAGTCTCATGCAGTCCTAAATTTTTCGTCATGATTTTTCACTCCATTTCTTTGGGAATTTACTTCAATATCTTTCGTAATATAAAAGTTTTTATACATCATCATTTGCAAAGGTAACGTGTACTTTGCGAAATAAACTACCTATCGGTCAATATTCCGTATAACAAACAGATGAACTGGGAAAGGTATGTCTGTTATAAAGATTAGGGAGGTGAGCGTATGGAAAATGAAAGCTTGGCATTTCATGAAACCATGGAAACGCATGAAATTTTGAATTTAAAAACAATAGGTTTAATGAGATCAAAATTAATGCAAGGCATTTGCTTTGACAATGACTTAAAAGCATTAATGGAAAAAGACGTACAACAATCTATAGCTGCTATAAACGAGCTAAAGAATTTTTATACAGAAGCCCGAACAAACTATGAAAAATGAGGTGAAATTTAAATGGAAATGGATTTTTTAGATCCTCAAGGTGCTGAACATATGCCGGAAATGGCTGATTCCTCTTTCGCGCTAGATTTTCTACTCTCGATCAAAAGTGGGATTCATACTTATGGTATTGCATTATCTGAAACAGCGAATCCTGCATTGAGAAAAGCATTGTACCAGCAAATGGAGCAATCTATTGACTTACATGGTGAGTTATCCGATTTAATGATCAGGAAGGGTTGGCTTTATCCGAACGATGTAGGTAAACAGGTGGAATTAGATTTGAAATCAGCCGATATGGCGGTTAGTATCGCTGGAATGAATCTTTTCCCGAATGATACTGACAGACTCGGCATGTTCGCAACGCCGAATAAATAAAGGAGGAAAAGCATCATGAAAGCCGTAACTTACCAGGGCAATAAAAATGTACAGGTTAAAGAAGTTAAAGACCCTAACATCAAAAATTCGGATGATATTATTGTAAAAGTCACTACTTCAGCGATTTGCGGCTCCGATTTGCACTTAATTCATCAATTAATTCCCAATATGCCTACAGATTATGTCATTGGTCATGAGCCGATGGGAGTTGTTGAGGAAGTTGGACCAGGGGTAACTAAGGTAAAGAAGGGAGACCGGGTCATTATCCCCTTTAACGTTAGCTGCGGGAGCTGCTGGTATTGCGACCACGACCTTACAAGTCAGTGCGATAATTCAAATCCTCATGGGGAAATGGGTGGTTTTTTTGGATACTCAGAAACAACTGGTGGGTATGCGGGCGGGCAAGCAGAATTTATGCGTGTTCCTTATGGAAACTTCACCCCTTTCAAAATCCCAGAAGACTGCGAGGTAGAAGATGAAAAATTGGTGTTGCTCGCTGATGCAGCATCCACAGCATTCTGGAGTGTTGATCACGCAGGTGTTAAATCTGGCGATACGGTTATAGTTTTAGGCTGCGGTCCTGTAGGTCTACTTACTCAAAAATTCGCTTGGTTTAAAGGGGCGAAAAGAGTGATTGCTGTCGACCATCTCGACTATCGTTTAGAGCATGCAAAAAGGACGAATAAAGTCGAAACCGTAAATTTTGCACAATATGAAAACACTGGCGAATACCTTAAAGAAATCACTAAAGGTGGTGCAGATATCGTTATTGACTGTTCCGGGATGAGTGGCAAAATGACTCCGATGGAATATCTTGCATCGGGTCTTAAATTACATGGGGGAGCCATGGGAGGGATTGTAATTGCGTCCCAAGCCGTGCGTAAGGCGGGAACCATACAAATAACAGGCGTTTATGGCGGCCGTTATAATGGATTCCCCCTAGGAGATATTTTCCAAAGAAACGTGGATATTAAAACCGGTCAGGCTCCTGTTATTCCTTATATGCCCTACCTTTATAAACTAATATCAGAAGGAAAAGTAGATCCTGGCGATGTTGTAACCCATGTACTTCCAATTGACCAAGCAAAGCATGGGTATGAAGTATTTGATACAAGGACAGATGGATGTATTAAAGTGGTCCTTAAGCCATAAAGATGGTTGTTTTCATTTGGAAAAATAGATTTGCAATTATGGAAATGGACTATGAGTAAGAAGGGAAGATATCAAACCCTTTTTGGAGTAATTTTTACTTTTGGATGAAATACGAATAGAAGAAGATTTTAGAAAAGTGAACTCCCTAACTTGAGAGCTACATTTACCTTATTCAAATTAAGCACCAGAAAAGACGATTTTGCCCACGTTAAGGGAAAATCGTTTTTTTTGTGCTCTAAGCTTTCTTTTTTTCATTAAGTAAAACCCACGACCTACAAAAACTATAAAGGGCAAATTAGTTATAGGGTTTTTGTTATTTTTTACTTTTTTCGTTTGGATTTATCACATATACTTTTTCTTTTCTTTGGAGAACAATATCAGAAAAGGTTATAGCAGTAAGTGAATTCATTCAGCGAATCATTCGGCATATACTCTTTCATAGTAAAATCCCTATCAATTGTAATAGGGATTTTAGTTTGTTATTTTGATTTAGCAAATGTTTTTTTTTTTTTTTTGCAAATTCAATCGATCCATCATCTTTCAAAACAAGAGAAGCATCAAAAGGCTTCTTTTCTTTTGTCCTCGGTTTCATCCCTTTGAACACACTTGTTTTCTTCTTGGTGCATAAATCTTTCACATGTTTTTCTGTCACTTTCTTTAATGCATTTGAGATGGGAATGTTGTTTACCCCCACTTGCATATTCCGGAAATTTGATCAAAGCGATTACGATGACTGATATCCGAAGAAGGTTATCCTCAATAGCTTCCAAGTATTATCTTTTTGTCCTCTCCAATAAACGATCTATGGAATCCTGTATGTGGCTGGAGATCGCAATCTCGGCTCTGTATACATCCCTTGTCCGGATGGCCTCGATGATTTCCATATGTTCCGATGGTGCGTCTTTTTGGTCGATCTCACCTTTGACGTGATAAAACCGGCCTATATGAAGATGACAGTGCATGCCTTTATATGCTTCAAATAAAAACGGGTTTCCTCCAGCGTTCATGATGGCATGATGAAATTGTTGATCTAAATGAGTAAAATCTAGTATTTTTTTGTTGGAAGCACCTGTGTTTGTGGAAAACATTTCATCTGTAAGCGCGGCCATTTCTTCCGTCACGCTTACATTATTTAAGCGGATAATATTCCGGACCGCATGCGTTTCCAGTAATATCCGGGCCTCCAACATTTTCGCCATATTTTCAGTATCTAATATGTCACTGACCCGATACCCCTTATTTGGTTCTAAGATGACTAAGTTCTCAGAGTTCAGACGAGATAATGCTTCTCTGAGAGGTATGGCGCTAATGTTGATTTCCCGGGTTAAATGGCTGATATTGATTTTTTGTCCCGGCGATAAATCCCATTCAAAAATCTTTTCCTTTAATAAATTGTAGACATATTCCGTTGTCTCCCCGCGTTCTTTTTCCTTTATCATCGAAATGCCCCTAACTTAAAAAAATTTCTATGAGAACGAGTGTTATTTCATATAGATGTAACAACTTAAATTATTACTGAAGTAGCTTTCTTATTGTTGCCCTATCAATAAGATAAGGCGAAACCATATTGATATCAAGAATAGAGAGTTTATAAGGGGACCTATAGTTTGCTGGATAGCTACAAAAAAATATCCTCATTACTGATAATTATATATTATATTCGTGAGTTTTGTAAAAAATTATATATAAAATAATTCAAATTAACATGAATTAATTAATCTATCGATATTATTTAAATCTACAAATCCTTTATTAGTAAGGTTTTATTCAAAAAAACAGAATCTTTTTAATTTTAAATATTTACATAATCATATATTATGTGATATATTTTCGGAAATGATTACATACTATTTTGAGCAGGATTCTATAGACAACAATTAAAGAGTATTGATGGGCAGTCAAAATCTTAAGTTTAAAATGGAAGCGCTTTATGCTTGCCTTTTTCTTGATTGAAATTTGTTGAATTAGCAGAAATAACTGTGAAGTGAAAAAATGTGATCGTTATTTTTCAAAGGAGGAATCTTCAATGAGCACATCGCTAAGTAGAAAAAATGCATTTTATGGCCATTTCATAAATGGGCAATGGATATCCGATCAACATACTATCGCTGTTATGAACAAATATAAAAAAGAAGAAATTGCTCAGATTGGCAGGGCATCCCGCGAAATTGTTTCTGAAGCGGTGACCAATGCATTGGAAACCTTTAATACGAGAAAGCTAGATTCCAATCAACGCTACGAGATTCTAATGCGTGCAGCGGATATCGCGAAAGAGAGAAAAGAAGAACTGGCGATGATTCTGGTTCAGGAAGTCGGTAAAGTATTGAAGGATGCCAGAGGGGAAATCGATAGAGGAATCCAAACGATGATAGCTTCAGCGGAAGAAGCAAAAAGGATTGCCGGTACAGGCGTTCCTTTGGGCCAGTCTGGAAACGACAATAAGATGGCTTTCACCATCAGGGTTCCTGTTGGGGTTATCGGTGCGATCACCCCGTTTAACTTCCCGTTCAATCTCACCATCCACAAGGTAGCTCCTGCGTTGGCGGCGGGAAATACAATCGTGTTGAAGCCAGCTGAAATGACGCCACTCATTGCATGCAAGATTGCAGAAATTTTTTCTGAAGCTGGATTGCCTGCAGGTTTTCTGAATGTGGTTAACGGGTTTGGGCAGGAAACAGGTCAATACCTTTTGGAGGATGAACGAATTGCGATGTTCACTTTTACAGGGAGTCCCGGCGTAGGCCGACACATTAAGAGCAGTACGGGAATTCGTAAGGTTACCTTGGAATTAGGGAATAACTCCCCAAATATCATTCACAAGGATGTCCCTGATTTAGACAGAGCAGTTGAGCTCTGTGTCACGCGGGGGTATGTGAATGCAGGGCAAGCCTGCATCTCTGTGCAGCGCATCTACGTTCATAGAGATATTTGCGATGTGTTTGTGGAGAAGGCAGTTAAGGTGGCACAGGGCTTGAAGGTCGGAAATCCTGCAGATCCTTCCACGGACATTGGTCCTATGATTTCCGAGAAGGAAGCAAGGCGTGCGGAAGAATGGATCCAGGAGGCTGGGCGTCTTGGGGCCAAAGTGCTATATGGAGGGAAAAGGCGGGATTCGATTCTGGAACCTACTATATTAATAGATGTGAAACCGGAAATGAAGGTAGTCTGCCAGGAAGTGTTCGCACCGGTGATCAGCATCATTCCTTTCGATAGCATCGAGGAGGCTTTCTGTCAGGCCAATGATACGAAGTTCGGCTTACAAGTTGGTTTATTTACATCCGATATCACTTTAGCCATGCGGGCAACACAGGAACTTCATTTTGGCGGTGTGATCATCAATGATGTTTCTACATACCGTGCTGACATCATGCCGTATGGCGGCGTGAAGGACAGCGGAATTGGCAAAGAAGGACCGCATTATGCCATGCAAGAAATGACAGACGAAAAACTTGTCGTCATCAATCTTTAGACTTTGGAGGTAAGGAATATGAGAAACACATGGGACTTTTATTCTACCGAAAGAATCGTATTTGGAAACGGGGCAATCGGGCAATTGGATTCAATCCTGCAAAGATTAAAGGCGAAAAACATCTTGCTCGTTACTGACCCAGGGATCAAAAATGCAGGAATCGTTGACAGAATTTCATCGTTGTTGGAACATGCAAATTACGAAACAGTTATCTATGACCAGGTCGTACCGGAGCCTCCGGTAGATTCGGCGATGGACTGTTATAAGTTTGCTAAATCTCAAATGGATATTGATGCAGTAATTGGCCTTGGAGGAGGAAGCAGCATTGATATGGCGAAGATTGTTGCTTTGCTGGTCGCCCATGGCGGACATCCCCTGGACTATTATGGCGGAGAAAACCAGGTTCCTGGACCAATCGCCCCTCTTGTAGCGATTCCGACGACGGCTGGAACCGGTTCAGAAGTGACATCAGTGGCGGTATTGACCGATGTGGAAAATAACCTGAAAGTTGGTATCTCGGATAACTACCTAAGACCAACCGTTGCTCTGCTTGATCCAGAATTAACGTTAGGGCTTCCCGCTTATGTAACAGCTTGTTCCGGAATTGATGCTCTGTCACATGCGATAGAGGCATACACAGCCAAACCTTCTGCATATATCCAGGCAGAAGGAAGCATTTTATTCCAAGGTTCAATCCCCATAAGCGATGCACTCGCCTACAGAGCTATTGAATTGATTGCAAAAAACCTGCCGCTTGCGGTGCAGCAAGGGAGCAATCTCGAGGCACGTTCCAATATGCTAATGGGTAGCCTGCTTGCTGGAATGTCCTTTTCAAATGCAGGTACAGCAGCAGCCCATGCATTGGCTTACCCAATTGGAGGGCTTGTGAAGTCGCCGCATGGAGAGGTGACCGGGCTCTTGCTTCCATATGTCATGGAATATAATGCAGCTGTAGAAACAGAAAAAATGGTGAGGATTTCCCAGGCATTCAATGTGAACTCGGATGGCCACTCCGATAAGGAAGCCGCTTTGGCTGCTTCAAAAGCTGTGCTTACCCTGCTTGGGGAAATTGGACTGCCTACAAAGCTGACGGAGATTGGGATCAAAGAAGAGGATATTCCCGAAATTGCTGAGAAAACCCTCCAAATCGATCGCCTGATTCGGAATAACCCAAGAATGCCAACCCAGCACAGTTTAGAAGAATTACTTAGAAAGGCTTTATAGATTGCTTGTAAAGGAACGGTGTCCCTGGAAGGTTAAGCATCATAACCATTCATGATGGATCTGCAGACCGGGGCTGAAAGGATTTCACCATCTAATAGAATATAAATGGAGAGGAAGATGAAAATGTCTCTTATGCCTTTTACATATAGTATGCCGACACGGGTGGAGTGCGGTAACGGAATATCTGGAAAAACAGGGGAGCTAATTAGGGATTTAGGTGTATCGAGTGTGCTGATCGTAACAGATAAAGGGGTTAGAGGAGCAGGTCTCTTACAAGGCATTGAAAAATCCCTTGCTTCGGCAAATCTTTATTTTGAGATTTACGATGAGGTGGAGCCTAATCCATCAGCTCAAACAATCCAACAGGGGACAGTGTATCTTAGGCAACAAAAGATGGAGGCGGTTCTGGCTGTAGGCGGAGGAAGCAGCATTGACACTGCCAAGGGCATCGCGGCAATGGCTACTAATCCCGGCCATATCCTGGATTATGAAGGGGTTGGAAAAATTTCCAATCCCCCGCTCCCGATCATAGCAATCCCGACGACGGCTGGAACTGGCAGTGAAGCTACTAATTCGACAGTGGTAACGAATAAGGAAACCTCTTTTAAATTAGGTGTACTTAGTTCACTTCTGTTTCCAAAGCTAGCTATATTGGATCCTGCCCTTACATTGAATTTGCCTCAAGAGATTACTGCAGCTACTGGTATGGATGCTCTTACTCATGCAATTGAATCTTACACCTCCAAATCTGCCAACCCTGTCAGCAAGGCTTTCGCGATGCAGGCCATTAAGATGATCGGTGAAAATTTAACACGATCGTACTTTGTGGGAACGGATATGGAAAGCAGGGAAAACATGCTTGTAGCCGCCCTGTTAGCGGGTGCAGCCTTTTCACAATCCCGACTGGGTAATGTACACGCCATTTCCCATACATTTGGAGGAGTCTTTAATATCCCGCATGGCATCGCAAATGCAGCACTATTGCCATTCGTCATGAGATTCAATTTGCCGGCATGTGAGGATCAGTATAGAGAAATTGCAATAGCTTTAGGAATGGATGTAAGCGGTTTATCCAATGCACAAGCAGCCGAAAAAGCAATCGAAACCATCATCGAAATGAATCGGAGCATGAATATTCCTCTAAATATTAAAGAGCTTGGAGTCTCATTGGACGTTTTACCGAAATTAGTGGAAGATTCCATGCGAAGCGGTAACGTGGTCGTTAATCCAAGGCTGACGAAGGCATCGGATATCCAACTGATTATAGAGAAGGCTTATGAGGGGGATTTTGAAGGTTTTAATAATGGAAATCGAAGTGCAAGCGGTGCAAAAAATTCAGAAACGGCCATAGTGAATGTATAAAAACCATACAATTTGAAAATCACCTGGGATTTCGAATCAGTTTCCCCTTTTCAACTCGGACATATGGATTTCCCGCAGCATTTTTCTACCTGAATATAATTATCTAATGAGGTGACGTATGAAAAAGACCAATGGAAGATGGCTTGTAGTGGTACTCCTTTTCGTCGCAACAACAATCAATTATATGGATAGAGCAATTCTTGGCATTGCAGGACCCTCGATGATGAAGGATCTTTCGCTTTCGGCAGTCGAATTCGGGATATTGGGGTCAGCGTTCTTTTGGTCGTATGCCTTAATGCAGATCCCGGTCGGGGTAATCGTTGATAAATTGGGGGCACGCTTAACGTATTCGATTGCCATCGTATGGTGGTCGCTCTGTACGGTGTTTACTGGAATGGGACGTTCACTTGGCGGACTGATCGGTATCCGCGTTTTAATGGGAATCGGAGAGGCACCAGCATTTCCGACCAATACGCGCGTTATTTCAGACTGGCTGCCGTCACACGAACGGGGCATTGCGAACGGGATCTTTAATTCAGGTACAGCTATCGGGATTGGGATAACGACACCCATTTTAGCATGGATCATCCAGACTTGGGGATGGCAAGCATCCTTTGTGGTCATTGGATCCATCGGTTTTGTATGGCTGGCATTCTGGTTATTCTTTTTCAAAAACCATCCAGAGCAAAGTAAGATTGCAAACGAGGCCGAAGTAGCCTATATCAAAGAGGAGCAAACTCAAACCGAAAAAGCGGCGACACTAAGCATCTCGCCATTTAAATTCTTCAAATTCAAAAGTGTTTACCCTATGTTATATGGCTTGTTTGCCCATAACTATCTTACTTATTTAATGATGACCTGGCTTCCCACTTACCTTGTAGTCGAAAGGCAAATGACTCTTTTAAAAGCCGGATTTTTCACGATGCTGCCTTGGATCATGTCCTTTCTGGGAAATATTCTAGGAGGGGTGTTGTCGGATTTCTTGATTAAAAAAGGCTGGAATTCCATCAAAGCAAGAAAAACTGTTTTAACCATAGGCATGCTTTTTCCATTAGCCATAATTCCGACGATCTATACAGACAGCGCCATAATGGCACTTACGTATATCTCCATAGCAATCGGCGGTGAAGGATTGGCTGCGGGCATTCTCTGGGCCACTGTTTCGGATGTTGCTCCAAAGGGTGCGGAAGGAAAGCTTGCCGGGCTGCAAAACTTCGTGGGGAACCTCGCTGGCTGGATTGCTCCAGTCGCAACAGGGGTCTTAGTAGCGAAGTTCAATAATTTCAATATAGCTCTGATCATACCTGTAGTCATTTGCCTAATTGCTGCTGTGGGGTATACCTTCGTTCTTAAAAATGAAAGGATTTCCATTAACACGGACATTGACGGAGGAACTAAAGTTTCAGGACTCTAATCTTTTTGTGTATATAATGAAGCACTTTGCAAATCCAACAAAAAAGGAGACATATTCATGCTGAAAACTAGTGGATTAGTCAATTTATCTGAACTGAAAATGTATGTAAACGGTGAATGGACTGCAGCACATAACCGAGAAACTTTACCAGTAACAAATCCATCAACAGGGAAAGTGGTGGCAAGGATTCCAAATGGGGGACGCCAAGAAACACATGCGGCCATTGCAGCTGCTGAGGAAGCGTTTAAATCCTGGTCAAAACTGACGGCACAGGAGCGCAGTAAATATCTAAAGAAATTGCATGACCTTATGCATGAATATAAAGATGAATTAGCAGAAATCATGAGTATGGAAATGGGCAAGCCCTTAACGGAAGCCCGGGGCGAAGTGGATTTTGCTGCAAGCTACCTGGAATGGTTTGCTGAAGAAGGCCGCCGGATTTATGGGGAAACGATCCCTGCTTCTGCTGTAAATAAACGGCTATCGGTGATTCGCCAGCCGATTGGAGTGGTTGCTTCCATTACCCCTTGGAATTTCCCTTTGGCCATGATGACGCGGAAAGTGGGACCTGCCATGGCCGCTGGATGTACAGTCATTGTCAAGCCTGCAAAACAATCTCCTATTAGTGCGTTAGCGTTTGGTAAATTGGTGGAAATGGCGGGAGTGCCTGCTGGAGTGGTAAGTATCGTAACAGGGAGTGCCGGACCTATCTCGGATGAAATTTTTGAAAACCCGGTAGTAAGGAAAATTTCTTTTACCGGATCTACTGAAGTAGGCAAATTGTTGGTTACCAAGTCAGCCCCGCAGCTCAAGAGACTTTCCCTTGAGCTTGGAGGGCACGCGCCGTTCATCGTCTTTGAGGATGCTGATTTGGAAGCCGCAGCAGCTGGTGCCGTTGCAAGCAAATTCAGGAACACCGGACAAACGTGCGTATGCGCCAATCGCATTTACGTCCACCGTTCTGTCATCGATAAATTCTCTGCACTTTTTGTTGAAAAGGTACAAGCTCTAAAAGTCGGAAATAGCATCGATCCAACGGTTGAAGTCGGTCCTCTTGTAAGCAGTGATGGCCTGGAAAAGGTAGAGGAACATGTACAAGATGCCCTGGCAAAAGGTGCCAGCCTTCTTTGTGGCGGAAAAAGAGTTGAAGGGGAATTGGCTGATGGATTATTCTATGAACCGACCGTTCTAGGTGGAGTGAACAAGGATATGCTCATCACATACCAGGAAACATTTGGACCGGTCGCGCCAATCATTCCGTTTGATACAGAAGAAGAGGTGATCGAGCATGCCAACAATACAGAGTACGGGCTGGCCGCTTATTTTTACACACAGAATATAAGCAGGGGAGTCAGGGTATCCGAAGCTCTGGAGTTTGGCATCATCGGCTACAACGACGCCATTCCCACCGTTGCACAAGCCCCATTTGGCGGCATGAAAGAAAGCGGCATGGGGAGGGAAGGTGGCCATCAAGGCCTTGAAGAATATTTAGAAGAAAAATATATATCGATGGGTTTTTAAAATAGGGCAAGAAAAGGCTTAAGGTGAAGTAGAATCCTTAAGCCTTTCCTTATTTACCTCATAAAAAGTCTAAATTCAAACACACGCTCCCCGTTGATTAACAAACCTCAGTTACAGAACCTAAGGCTAGGTTGCTTTACATCCTAAGACAAATAAAAAATATCCTGAAATTTTGAATTGGTAACGTGCAAATTCGCTTAATTGTGACAAAGGAAGGTGCAAAGATGAATGTTTCAGATATAAAATTGACAAGTTTACCGAAGAGTTTATAGATAAAGGTAATTTAGAAAAGACTTTGTGGAAATAATTGAAACAGAACCGGAACTTGATTCAAATGTATTAACGGAGAAAGAGGATTTTACTATGATGCAGAAGAAGAGAAAATATTAGACCCATATGGATGCGATCATCCCTAACTTGATAAGCCTTTCCTGTTTGCTATAATTACCCTGTTCGTAAACGTACACTTAACGGCAGTTGCTGCAGAAACAGTAATTCCATTACCGGTTCCTTTAGTTGTTAATACAAGTCCAGTACGACAAATATTTGCATTTATACCGCTAGTTTTAGTGGGTTGGCGAATAAACTTTTTACTATTTCTATTTCGATATGGTATCCAGAGGGATTTGACTTTTCCAAGATAGGATTAGATTTGTTTGGGAAAGTAGATCTTGCGACAGTAACAGGTATTTGGTCTGTCGAACTAGCTCTAGTATTAGGTATTATTGCAACAGTTGCATACGATTGGGGACGTGTTACAACGAGGTTTCAACAAGGCATTAATGCCAGTATTGGTGGAGCGTTACTAGCAGCTATGAATACTGCTTCTGAATTTGGTGGGGTCATTGCTTCATTACCAGGATTCGCAACTGTACGTGATGGTATTTCACACACTTTTACGAATCCACTTGTAAATGGGGCCGTTACAACAAACGAGTTATCTGGTATTACTGGTTCTTCGTCTGGTGGAATGGGAATTGCGCTTAGTGCGATGGGAGATAAGTATATACAAGCTATTAATCAATATAATATTCCTCCCGATGTAATGCACCATGTCATAGCGATAGCATCAAGCGGGATGGATTCGTTACCTCATAACGGCGCTGTTATTACCTTACTTGCGGTTACAGGCTTAACACACAAACAATCATATGGAGATATCTTTGTGATTACAATTTTTAAGACACTAGCAGCATTTGTAATTATTTTAGTCTACAGCTCAACTGGATTAGTCTAATAATAAAAAGGAATTAGAAGACCATGATAAATTGTACTTAAAGTAACGATATTTTACTTCAATACTAGAAGCTGATTAGCAGCTCTTTTTTGTATGAAAACAAATAAGCCCTCCATAATCAAATTTTTGAATTAGGAATGGAAACGTTGCCATCCCTTTATGATTGAGGAGAACTTGCTGTTTGTCACCCGCCTATGAATGACATTTCGATTTTATCCTGTTTTTTCACTGTTCCCGCTGACCGCTCATCCGAATAGCGGTCGTCCCTCTGGTTCCAAAGTGAAATGATGAAGCAAGTCAATTCTTCATCTGACATCTTGGAACGGAGCAATGACTTTAAGTCATGCCCCTTTCCATTAAACAGGCATGTATATAAACTTCCGTTAGCAGAAAGACGAGCACGAGTGCAACTGGAACAAAAAGACTCAGACATGGATGTTATAAACCCCAATTCGGTTGTAGTTCCCTTATACCGGAAGCGTTTTGCCACTTCTCCAAAATAATCTTCTTCAACTGGTTCAAGATCGAATTTTGCTTGGAGAATCTCGAGTAACTCTTTTTTTGTAAGTACATTCTTCATCTGCCAGCCATTTGTATGTCCGACGTCCATGAATTCTATATAGCGTAATTGAATACCTTCTTCTCTACAAAATTGTGCCATTGGAAGTATTTGGGATTGATTGATTTCTTTTTTCACTACCATATTCACTTTAACTCCAAGGCCTGCTTCTTTGGCAGCAGCTATACCTTCTATGACAGGCTTTATCCCTATACCCCTGCCGTTCATCTGCTTAAAAAGTTCATCATCCAGGCTATCTAAACTGATATTCACCCTCTTTAATCCCGCTGATTTCAAATTCCCGGCTTGTTTTTTCAGAAAAACACCATTTGTAGTCAAACCGATATCTTCTATACCTTCAATTTTGACGAGCTTTGAAATAAGAGTTGTAAGGTCTTTCCGCAGTAAAGGTTCCCCGCCTGTCAATCTTAGTTTTATAACTCCCAAGCTTGCAAATATTTTAGAAAGCCTTACGATTTCCTTAAATGACAAGAGCTCACTTTTAGGCAAAAATTGAAAATTATCATGAAAAATTTCAGCAGGCATACAATACTGGCAGCGAAAGTTACACCGATCTATGACGGAAATCCTTAAATCCCTTAGTGGTCTGTCCAATGAATCTTTTATATGACGGTTCACTTAACCACTCCCAGCCCAAAGTATTAGAAAAAACAGATCATAAAAAGTGGCGCCATGGTCTAAAGCTTTTTGGCGTTCACTTTCAGTTAAAGAGCCCATGAATAGTTTTCTACTTCCAAAAAGGTTATTAATGTATATGCATCTAACATCAAATAATTAAGAGTATCAGTAAAATTTTTAACAGATTCCTCAAACTCTTTGCTTCTTTGCTTATTCTTAGCCCTTTTAAAACACTCATTAACTTCAATTGTTTAGGTTTTCTGACAGACCACTGGAAGTTAATGGACTAGCTTAAGGTAATCAAAGATACATCAGAAGGACCCCATCAAGATGGGGCCATTTTACCGTTTAAAAAGGGAGAAAAAACACTTTACTCTGGGAAATAATTAGAGAAGTGGGGACAGTCCCCCATTATGGCAGCATGTAAATGGTGTTGTGCGGTGGCTGTTCCAGTTTTGATTGTCGGAGGCGTCCTTCTTGTACAAGTTCCTGCAATCCTTTTTCGATATGGGAGATGGAGGTTTCTAGGAGGTCTGCAACTTTCACCGTAGAGATGCTCATGTATTTTGGTTTCTTTGATGAGGACATGATCATTGATTGAACTAGTTGTAAAAGAATTTCTTTTTCCATAGCTTCGGTTCGCCTGCCTTCAGTTAAATTTCTTTATATATGTAGACTCGATTCGCTATCAACAAATCATCTTATAAACTTGCCAAAAAAGAAAGGATTAATACACAGAGGCTTTAGAATAATTTTTAAGGCTGTAAAAATATAATTTATTTTATTCATATCCTTTTTGGGAATACTAGGATGAATCAACAGCATTTGCTGGTGTATGGCTTAATTTATAAAATAATTCAGCTTAACGGCAGCAAGATAGGAGGAATCACATGTCTGACCATTCTTTTTCCATCCGAATCAACGAAAAGGAATTAACAGCACAGCCAGGTCAAACGATATTGCAAGTCGCCCAAAGTCATGAATTGTACATTCCAAGCATTTGTTATCATCCCGATCTGGGGACAATCCAAACCTGTGATACATGTTTTGTGCAGGTGGGTGGGGAATTAGTCCGTGCTTGCTCGACAAAGGCTGTTCCAGGTTTGACGGTTGATACAATGTCAAAGTCTGTTAAGGATGCCCAGTATGAAGCGATGTCACGGATCCTAGAAAATCATGAACTGTATTGTACTGTTTGTGATAATAATAACGGCAATTGTACCGTCCATAATACTGCTGAATACCTAGAGATTGAGCATCAGAAATATGAATTTAGAGAAAAACCCTACCCTCCGGATAATTCCCATCCATTCTATAGGTATGAACCGGATCAATGTATTTTGTGCGGCCGGTGTGTTGAAGCCTGTCAGGATTTACAGGTCAATGAAACCTTAGCGATTGATTGGGGAAGAGAAAGACCAAGGGTTATCTGGGATAATGATGTTCCAATCGATGAGTCTTCTTGTGTATCCTGTGGACACTGTGTGAACGTGTGTCCTTGTAACGCTTTAATGGAGAAATCCATGCTCGGTGAAGCAGGCTTCTTAACAAAGCTGCCGGCTCCAATTTTAGAGCCTATGGTTGATTTAATTAAAGAAGTGGAGCCTGGATATAAAGAAATTTTTGCGATATCAGAAGTGGAAGCTGCCATGAGGAAAGCACGGATTAAGAGGACTAAGACGGTTTGTACATATTGCGGTGTTGGCTGCAGCTTTGAAGTATGGACAAAGGACAGGCAGATTTTAAAAATCGAGCCTACCCATGAAGCTCCCGTTAACGGCATTTCAACCTGTGTTAAAGGAAAATGGGGCTGGGATTTTGTTAACAGTGACCAGCGCTTAACCAAGCCTTTAATTCGTAAAAACGGAGAGTTTGAAGAAGCAACCTGGGATGAAGCGTTAAATCTGATTTCAAGTAAGCTTACGGAAATAAAGGAAGAGCATGGCTCGGAGTCCATTGGAGTGATCGCTTCTTCCAAGTGCTCCAATGAAGAAAACTTCTTGGCGCAAAAATTTGCACGTGCGGTTATCGGAACAAACAATATCGACAACTGCTCTAGATACTGCCAATCTCCGGCTACTGCAGGGCTCTTAAGGACAGTAGGGTTGGGAGGCGATTCTGGAACTATCCAGGATATTGAAACTACAGACTTGGTTATTGTAATTGGAGCAAATCCAGCAGAATCACATCCAGTCCTCGCTACACGCGTAAAACGGGCTCATAAGCTATTTGGACAAAAATTAATAGTAGCTGATATAAGAGAGCATGAGCTAGCACAGCGTGCGGATTTCCTCATGCATCCTAAGCCTAGTTCTGATTTAATCTGGATTTCTGCCGTAACGAAATACATCATCGATCAAGGTTGGCATGATAAAGAGTTCCTGGCAAATCGTGTATCAGGCGTAGAAGGGTATATTAAAACACTGGATAAATTCACCTTAAGCTACGCAGAAGAGATGACAGGACTTTCGCAGGAGGAATTAATCAAGGCAGCTACAATGATTCATGAAGCTAATTCAGCCTGTATCCTCTGGGCTATGGGAATTACCCAGCATTCCGGCGCTACAGACGCAAGCACAGCCATTTCGAATTTATTGCTGATTACGGGAAATTATGGCCGTCCAGGTACAGGTGCCTATCCGTTAAGAGGCCACAATAACGTACAGGGAGCCTGTGATTTCGGTACAATGCCATCATGGTTTCCAGGTTATGAGCCAGTCGGAAATGCCGAGGTTAGAGAAAAGTATGAAAAAGCATGGGGTGTTGAAATTCCAAAAGATCCTGGAATGGACAACCACCACATGGTAGAGGCCATCCACAAAGGAAAATTAAAATCCCTGTATCTATTTGGAGAAGAAATGGGGCTTGTGGATGCAAACTCGAACCATGTTCAGAGTGCATTTGAAAAATTAGATTTCTTTGTCGTACAGGACATTTTCTTCTCAAAAACTGCTCAATTTGCCGATGTTGTATTACCGGCATCGCCTTCACTAGAAAAAGATGGGACATTTGTAAATACGGAACGTCGCATTCAAAGGTTCTATAAAGTGTTTGATCCTCTGGGCGAATCGAAACCTGACTGGCAGATTTTCCAGGAAGTGGCCAACCGGATGGGTGCCAATTGGAATTATTCGCATCCAAGTGAAATTATGGATGAAGCAGCTAGTCTTGCTGTCCTATTTGCCGGTGTGAGCTATGACCGTCTTGAAGGCTTTAACAGCCAGGTTTGGCCGGTTCATAAAGATGGAACGGACACACCTCTATTATATGAAGACAAATTTGCCTTTGCGGATGGAAAGGCAAGGCTGTTCGCTGTTGACTGGACTCCTCCATATATGGCAGGAGAAGAATATGATCTCCATTTAAACAATGGGCGTTTACTTGAGCACTTCCATGAAGGAAATATGACGTACCGGACAGAAGGACTTATCCATAAGGTACCTGGCACATGGCTCGAAGTATCGCACGAATTGGCGGAGGAACGCAATCTCAGTGACGGTACATTAGTTAGATTAAGTTCACCATATGGACAGGTTAAAGTAAGGACGCTTGTTACGGACCGGGTGAAAGGCAAGGAAATTTACCTCACGATGAACAGCTTTGAGGACGATGAAGCAGTCAATTACCTGACAAGCAGCTATCATGATCTAGTTACACATACTCCTGCATATAAGGAAATTGGTGTTAAAATGGAGATTTTAGAAGCAACGGGTGAACCGCCATTGCCTAAGCATAACCACCGATTCGGCAACAGGAATCCGCAGATCAGCGTTCGAGTAGAGGAAAAATGGCAGCGTGACGATTTTCAAGCGATAGAAGAGTTATTTGGAAATGGGGGGGAAGCAAATGGCGAAAGCAATCAGGCAAATTAATAAACATGTGCCAAATACGATGGAAGAACAAGCTCAGTCAATCGGGGAAATATTAAAAGCCCTTGCTGATAACAAAGAAGGGATTCTTTCCGCACTCGCTATTTTAAAGAATCTGCAGGAAATCGGGATTCTCGATGCGCTTCATGCCATTTTGGAAAATCGTACAGACGTCGGGGTTATTGCCATGCAGCAAGTTAACCAGCCTGGTATGCATAACACGATCAAAAATGCCATTTACCTTTTCAATTTCATGGGCACCTTAAAACCGGACCAGCTGCAATCTATGCTGGGCGGTGTTACAAAAGGCCTTGACCATATGGGCGAAAGCATCAAAAACCATGAAAAACACAGCTTATGGAAATTAGGTAAAAGCTTGAGAGATCCAGAAATCAAAGCGGCGATGACAACCATGGTTGAATTCCTTCATGGCATGGGTGAATCATTTACACAGCATCCTTCACAGGAACTTCATCCAGAAGGAGGACAAGGGTAATGGAAGAACAAGGTGTTATCAAGATTCATGGACCGCTATCGGAAAAAGATTCCGACGAAATCATTCGGTCATTAAACGATGTATGGGGCATTCTCCGGGCGGATGTAAATAAAGAAAGCGGAGAAGCAAGAATTGGCTATGATAAAAATGCCGCTTCATTCCAGGATTTTCAACAGGCCATCAGAGACTCAGGCTATGATATAAAAACGGAAAACCAAAAATCACCTCATTTAGAGGAGGAAGATTATGCAGATTTGTGAATTATGCGGCAGTGAGCAGGAAATGGAAACCGAAGAAACAGAATCAGAAAGAACCAGAATTCTTCATATCTGTGAAAACTGCCAGAACGACAGAGCGTTCAACTATTTTGACAATTAAAAGAAGACGTGAGAAAAGGGAATCCGATTATGGAATTCCCTTTTTTTATAGCTTGCAAGGCGGAGCCAGCAATTAGAAACACAACGATTTACGACTTTCTTTTACTTTCTGATAAGCACTTACAGCGCTCCAATTTTTTCTCGCAGTACAAAAGAAGGTGTCTTTCAGCTATGGATTCCGTTGGGTTTTATATTAGGTTTCTTTTACTTGTTTCGCAGTAAAAGAAACCATCCATCTAAAATGAAAGCGTGTATTTTAGGACCTTGCATAGCCTTATATCAGTTAATTCTTCAATATGTTAGGTAGTTTTGGTATTCCACTAACGGGTGCTTTTGCTGAAGATCTGAGCTGTCTTTAAGGCAGCTAGTAGAATGAAAAAATAATTCCCCTAATACACCGAGTGGTGCAAACTGTTGATACGTCAATGTTTATAGAGGGAGGTTAGTTTAACTAGGAAACAGTTCATTTAAAGTTATAATCATAAAAAATTAGGGGGGGTAGGTTGGATTGTCTTTCAAAGAAAAGCGAAGTATTACTTGATGAAGAAATTGAAAAGCAGGAATTTGTTAAAATAAAAATTCAATTTACAAAAAGGAATGTTATATTTATGCCCTATTCAATTATTATGCGAAATTGCACATGTAGCAAGAAGCGGATTCTACAAATGGTTAAAACGTAAAATATCCGCTTCTGAAAAGCAACTGGATGATGAAGAGATTAAGAAAAAAATTATAGGATGCTAAAATAAACTCAAAGGAATCTATGGGTATCGAAGGGGAAAAGGTATGGCTGGATTAAACCTACGGTTTAAACCTGAACCACAAGCGTGTCCAGCGTCTTATGCGGGAGCTAGGGTTAAAGTCTTGATTCGGAAAAGGAAACCTTATTACGGGAAGAGAGAAGCATATGTCATTTCTAAAAACCTTCTTAATAGGGATTTTCATGCATCCAGATCTAAGGAGAAATGGGTGACTGACATTACATATTTGATTTTTAATACACAGAGACTTTTCCTATCCGCCATGAGACCTCTTTAACAATGAAATCATTTCTTATCAAGTCAGCCGGAGAAACGACTTAAAACAAAACTTGTAATAGATAACAATAAAAAAAAGCAAAGAAAAAACGGAATGTTAAAGGAATTCTTCTGCATTGCGACCAGGGGTACCAATAAACTTCCCACCAATACAATAACCTATTTAAAAAAATATAAAATGCAATCCAGTATGTCAAGAAAGGGAAACTGCTGGGATAACGCTTGTATGGAGAATTTCTTCAGCCACTTTAAATCGGAGTGTTTCTATATGAACTCTTCCGGTACCTCTGAAGAGGTTCGAGGTGCTGTAAGTATGTATATTCGATTCTATAACCATCATCGCTTCCAGAAAAATTAAACAACCTGAGTCCATATCAATATAGAACTCAGGTTGTTTAATTGGTCTTTTTTATTTCTGTCTATTTGACTGGGGTCACTCCACAATACAGAGATCATCTTCTTTAGGCTGCCTAATCCCTTTTTTTAAAATGTCCTTTACAAAGGGTACACTTTACAACTAGCCTACTTCTTAACCAATAGACAAGAAGAGGCGATCGCTTCTCAATTAAGGATTAGTTGACCATAATCCCGAAGTCTTTACTAGGACTCTTGGATGAAGCTTTAACCCGGCTACAAGCAGCTCTGCTAAATCCTCTGATTGCATAACATTTTCAGGATTTCCACTAATAAGATTGGTTTCAATGGCCAAATCAGTTGCAACTGTACTTGGTGTTAAAGCCGTTACACGGATATTATGCTTTCTTACCTCTAGCATGAGTGATTCCGTTAGTCCTAAAACAGCAAATTTAGAAGCGCTGTAAGCACTTGTAACAGGTGCTCCTTTTTGGCCCGCAGTTGAGGAGATATTCACAATATCTCCTGATTTTCTTTCAATCATCTCAGGTAAAACGGCTCTTGTTACATTATATACACCCATCAAGTTTACTTGGATGATGTTTTCCCATTCTTCAGGAGTTAAATCAAGAAAACCTCCAAATTTAGCTATACCTGCATTGTTGATTAAAATATCAATAGAACCTAGGTCTGATTTGATGTGTTCAACAGCTTGATGAACTGCTTCAAGATTGGCTACATCTGCTGTTGCTGCTGAAACGTTCACATCATATTGCTCTAGTTCCGCAGTTACCTTTTCAAGATTTGACATCGTTAATCCAATCAATCCTAAATGAACTCCTTCTTTTGCTAAAGCAATCGCAGTAGCACGCCCGATTCCTCTGCCTGCCCCAGTAATTAAAGCAGTTTTTCCTTTTAATGAAATCATGCTATCATTCCTTTTAAAAATATTTTAGAATAATTGTTAATAATAACAAAATAATGTTTTAAAGACTAACCAAAAGACCGCAAAGTTTCTTTAATATGTCTGCGGTCTTTTGGTTATTACATTCTTAGGACTATGTTTTATTCAAGATTGGCATGTCTGCCATACATCTTATTGGTATCTAATCCCTTTTTCTCCATGAATCTCAAGATGACGGCATCATAAAAAAGTAAAAGGGTCTGCTCAAATAGTGAGCCCATTGGTTGGATGGTTTTATAATCGCCCTCTGATTGGTCTTTCGGGGATCCAGGCAATTTAATGGTGATATCTGCGAACTGTCCAATAGTGGAATCAGGGAATATCGTGACAGTTGCAATTTTACCACCAATGCTTTTTGCTTTTTCAGCCATGGAGACTAAGCTTTTTGTTTCCCCGGATCCGGATCCGATGATTAAGATATCCTCTTTTTCAAAGTTGGGAGTTACAGTATCACCGATTACATAAGAATCAATTCCCATATGCATCATCCGCATGGCGAAGGATTTGGCCATGAATCCTGATCTGCCTGCACCGGCGACAAAAACCTTTTTCGATTCAAGTATCCCGTTGACGAGTTTTTCAGCTTCTTCATCTGCGATTAAGTCAGCTGAATGATTAAGCTCTTTTAAGATTTCTGCTAAATACTGAGTAGTCTGCATCTTAGGATTAACCTGCTGTAACCGTTTGTTCTTTAATCATTTGTTGCATTTTGGCAGCAGCTGCTTTTTTATCAGCTTGTCCAGTAATCCCGCCGCCTACAATAACAAGGTCTGGATTTACTTTAATGACTTCTGGAAGTGTTTCTAATTTAATGCCGCCGGCGATGGCCGTTTTAGCATTTTTAACCACACTTTTGATAGTTTGTAGATCTTCAAAAGAATTTTTTCCGACTGCTTGAAGATCGTAGCCAGTGTGGACACAAATATAATCCACGCCCATAGTATCCACTTCTTTAGCACGTCCAGCAAGGTCTTTTACCGCAATCATATCGACAAGGACTTTTTTACCTTGTTTTTTCGCTTCTTCTACAGCACCTTTAATCGACATATCTTCAGCCGTTCCAAGAATAGTGATGATATCAGCACCTGCTTCGGAAGCTTTCATCACTTCATAACCAGCAGCATCCATAATTTTCAGGTCTGCTAATACTTTTAAGTTAGGGAATGCTTCTTTTACTGCCTTTACCGCATGGAGACCTTCGTTGATCACAACTGGTGTTCCGATTTCTACGATATCAATATGCTCCTCTACTTCTTTTACCAATTCGATTGCTTCTGGAATGTTGACTAAATCTAATGCTAATTGTAATTCCATCTATGCTTCACTCCTCATAATTTTTTAATTTTGTTGCACAGTAGTAGTAATGCCCATTGTTCACTTTCATTTCTCCTGGCAACCGTAACTAATGCTCTTTTTAACAATGGTACAGTGTTAGTATAATGTGTATATTGAAAGTGTGAAAGTACGCACTTTTTTTTTACATAGTGTTAAAAAGTATACTATGAGTTATTCTATATAGAAGTGGAGGTGAAACAAATGTCACGTATGCAGGACAAAATGTTTAACTGTGAAAAAGAATTAACGCTTTATGTTATTGGCGGTAAATGGAAAATGCTGATTTTGTGGCATTTAGGAAAAGAGGGAACGAAGCGATTTGGTGAGTTGAAGGCTCTTATGCCGGGCATTACTCAACGAATGCTTGTTAACCAATTACGCGAGCTAGAAGAAGACCTCATTGTTGAACGAAAAGTCTATCCTGTTGTTCCGCCAAAAGTAGAATATTCATTGACCGAACAAGGAAAAAGCTTAATGCCAATACTCGATTCCATGTATGAATGGGGTAAAAACTATATGGAGAATGTGATGGATACTCCTGCCAATAAAAGTGCGTCTATTAAATAGCAATCATTCTAAAAAGAGGGGATTAAAAACCACAAGTAGACTTTTAATAAGTCAAGACTTGTGGTTTTTTTATTTGCAATGATCCAGTTCATAAAGGAAATAAAGGTGTACATTCTGGAAAAAGGTAAATAATATTCCTGTGTTGTAAAGGATTTTAGCTGAACTATTTTATAGTAAGGAATCAAGAATAATACATATTTTCAGGTGAGATGATGAAAAAATTTGTTGAGTATGTTTTTTTTACTTTGGGGGCGTCAATCGTTGCTATGGGATTAGAAACGATGTTAGCACCAAACGGGCTAGTAGATGGTGGTGTAACAGCGTTATCGATTATGGGCAATGCTTTTTGGGGAATCCCAATTTATGTTGTATTTTTCGGCTTAAATATTCCTATCTTAATTTTTACAGCTAAAGAAGTGGGTAAAACCTTTGTCATTAGAACTCTATAGAAGTATCTGTAGAGGATATGAAAAAAATCTACATCGCGGCTTACAACGGAGATAAAATCAACTTCTAATGAAGATAATCACAGCATGGCACAGAAATGAATATTTTTACTTCTGTTTTGTCATTGAAAGGAGGTGAATGAGCATGAGTAAAAAATTGCTACACTTATAACAAACCTATTTGAAGATGTGGAGTACATTGGACCAGCACAAGCCTTTAAAGAAGCTGGTCATGAAGTTATCACGATTGACAAACAATCAGGTAACCAAAACTGGTAAAAAAGGCACAACCGTAAAAATTGATAAATCCATTGATGAAGTTCATCCTGCAGACTTTGATGCGTTGCTTATCCCTGGTGGATTCTCTCCCGATTTATTGCGTGAAGACGATCGTTTTGGTGAATTTGCAAAAGCATTTATACAAGATGGAAAACCTGTTTTTGCTATTTGTCATGGACCACAAGTGTTAATCGATACAGACCTTTTAAAAGGTGTCGACATCACTGGCTATAAATCCATTCGCAACGATTTGAAAAATGCTGGTGCAAATTTTAAAGACGAAGAAGTTGTCATCAGCAAAAATATTGTAACAGGTCGAGAACCAAAAGATATTCCAGCATTTAATCGTGAATCACTTAAACTTTTAGCTAAATAATGCTGATGTAAAAACGTAAATATTTCTGACTTGCGGATTCTTTAATCAGAATCCACAAGTTGGTTAAACAAACGTATGAATAAAGGAGGAATTGCGTTGTCATTAAAAGGAAAAAGAGTGGTTGTTTTAGGAGGTACATCTGGTATTGGTTTAGCCGCTGCTAGGGCGTTTATCGATGAATCCGCTCAAGTTATTATTGCTAGCCGTTCTGCTTCAAAATTATCTGACGCAAAAGTGAAGCTTGGTGGTAACGTAGAGGGCTATGAAATCGACTTTCGCAGCGAGGAAAAGGTTGCAGACTTTTTCAAGAAGGTTGGGAAATTTGATCACCTGGTGGTTACTGCAGGTGAAGGCGCCATGGGTCACTTTAGCGAACTGCCTGTTGCAACCGTGAGAGAGGCTTTTGATAGTAAGTTCTGGGGGCAGTATATTTCGGTTCGCGCTGCTCTTCCATACTTGAATAATGAAAGTTCTATTACATTAACTTCTGGTGTATATGGTGTGCGTCCTCCTCAAGGTGCAACGACGCTAGCTTCCATTAATTCAGCAATCGATGGATTAGTACGAGGACTTTCAGTAGATCTGGCACCCATCAGAGTAAACGTAGTATCACCTGGTATCGTTGACACTCCTCTTTACGGCGGAATGCCAGAAGATCAAAGACAAGATATGTACCATGGGATTGCTAAGCAATTACCTGTCGGACGTGTTGCTCAACCTAGAGATATTGCTGAAACCTATGTTTACCTAGTGAAAAATGGGTTTACAACTGGCACATCGGTTCTTATTGATGGAGGAGCTCATCTGATCTAATCCATTTGATATCAAAGTCGATTGATAAATTGATTTAGAATAGATGAGGATGACTCAAAGTGTCAGACACTTATAGGCCATCCTCACTTATTTGTTTTTTGCACAGACGGAAGCAGAAATGGCCATATCATGCAACAAAGAAGGGTTTTTTTTGTTGCGGAAATTTTAAATATATGCGTACTTTATACGAAGAGACGTTAACATTCTACTTCTATGATACCCAAATACATAAAAGAAAGGGTCGAGCCTAATGGAAGAAAAGAAAAGAGCGGAAATTAAAAATGCTTTAGACAAACACGTGGTAACCCTGCCTGACGGCACTTCTTTACCTAGTCTAGGACAAGGAACATGGTACATGGGGGAAAATCCCCAAGTGAGAGACAAAGAAATAAAAGCCTTGCAGCTCGGCTTAGAATTGGGTATGAAACTTATTGACACTGCTGAAATGTACGGAAATGGAGACTCTGAACGCTTAGTTGGCAAAGCCATTAAAGGGCGCAGAAATGAAGTCTTTTTAGTCTCAAAAGTGTATCCCCATCATGCAGGTTTAGATAAGATTTCAAAAGCATGTGAAAACAGCTTAAAACGACTAGGAACAGACCACTTGGACTTATATCTTCTCCACTGGAGAGGACGTGTTCCTTTAGAGGATACAATTGAAGGAATGGAAAAACTACGTGAAGAAGGGAAAATTTTAAGATGGGGCGTCTCTAATTTTGACACGGTTGATATGGAAGAACTATGGAACACTAAGCATGGAAAAAATTGTGTGACGAACCAAGTGCTATACCATTTAGGTTCAAGAGGAATCGACTTCGATCTCTTACCATGGCAGCGTGAACATAACATGCCAATCATGGCCTATAGTCCCCTTGCTCAAGGAGGCTCTTTAAGAAGACAGCTTTTAAACGATCCAGCTATTCATGATATTGCTGACAAATACAATGTCCAACCATTACAAATCGCTCTTGCTTGGACCATCCGTTCGAATAACGTCATCTCTATTCCAAAGGCGGTTCAAGATGAACATGTTTTAGCAAATGCTGAAGCAGCAGCAATTGAGTTTACTGAAGAAGATCTCAGTAGAATAGATCAAGTATTTCCTAAACCTACTAGGAAAATGCCATTGGATATTATTTGAAAATTCACTTTAAAGAGGGAATATTGTTTGAGTTGCTGACAATCTAATAGGAATTTCAAAAAAACTGTGTAGAATTTATTCCATACAGTTTTTTTATCGGGGAAGTTTAATATCCTTTTCGAATTATTCCCGCATAACGTAGTAGTGCTAATTGGACGGCAAAGCCTAATCGATTGTAGTCCCGCGATGACAATGAATCGTCGATAAAAGGTATTTGGCTTTAAATCAAGACGCTTCATTCCTTCTGTCGAAGTAATAAATCCAGATTTCCACTCATCATACACCTGAATGAAATCAGCATTGATCTTGTACTTACGTCGCCCGAATTTCACTCCCTTATTCTTTGCTACTTCAATTCCTTCAGCCTGCCGTTGTCTATTTTTTTTACGTTCTTGCTCAGGAACATAAGAAAGTAGACTAAAAATTGGTCCTCCATTAACTTCCCAAGATCACCATTCCCAGGAATTTCCGGCTATCAAAAAGCGTCTCATTCTCTAATACCACAATATCTGCGTTTAACTTTCGAGTAATATACTTCCACTCTCGAATAATACCATCATAATCCGTTAAACTACTTTTTGTACCGACTGGTAGGTACTGATTAAAACGTAAAAAAATGTTCTTCTTGTCTTTTAACGAAGTGATTGCGATACCCATCGAGTAAAAACATACGTGAATAGGCAAGATATATATGCAATTAATATATTGAAGGAGTGTTAATTATGGGTGATATGAAAATAAATGTGAATGCAATTTGGGATGGTGGGGTAACAGGGAATGGAACCCTTAAAGCGGAGTATCTTGATACAAAAATCGCTATTCCAACATCATTAGGAGGTAGTGGTAACGGAGCAAATCCAAAAGAGGTTCTCGTTGCTTCTGTAACAACTTGTTATGCAGCAACACTGACATTTGTGCTTGAAAGCAGAAAACTTCCTGTAGCGGAACTTACAGTGAACTCTGAGGCAAGTATATCTGATAATGAGTTTAAAATTATCCATTATCCTCACATCGTTTTATCTGCTGGCGCGACAGAAGAACAAATTCAATCTGCACAAAGAGCGACAGAAGCAGCAGATAAAGGGTGCGATGTCGGAAATATATTGAAAAAAGCAGATGTTAAAATTGAAGTTCAAGGTAAAGTTTCTGTGAAATGATATGATTCACCCAAAGATGTAGAAATAATCACTTTTTTGTTCAAATTTATCGATCTTCCACAATGGAGGCATTATCTTCAGTATGGAAAAAAGCCCTATTTCTCAATTTAATGCTGAGAAATTGGGCTTTTTAATATTGGTATTTCCTTAACGTTGTAAATTTGCGTTTTGCTGGTGGTACCCCTTTGAAAAAAATAAAAAGGAGCTAGTGTTATGCAGTTACCTGAAGACTTTAAAAATTTTTTAGGCATAAACCAAGCTACTATCCCATGTGCATCATTCGCATGGCAAAGGATTTACCCATAAGCCCGGATTCCTGCACCCGCTACAAGAACTTTCTTTGATTCAAGAATCCCATTAACCAGTTTTTCAGCTTCTTCATCAGCTATTAAGTATACTGAACGATTTAGCTCTTTTATGAATTCAGCTAAATATTGAGAAGTCTGCATGATGGATATTAGCCTTGTTTTACTAATTTTTGTATTTGGGCAGCTGTCCCTTTAATATCAGCTTGTCCAGTGATACCTCCACCAACAATAACAAGGTCAGGTTGTGCTTTAATGACTTCCGGAAGTGTATCTAATTTTATGCCGCCTGCTACAGCAGTTTTTGCATTTTTTACAACACGTTTAATGGTTTGAAGGTCCTCAAAAGAATTTTTTCCAACAGCTTGAAGATCGTAGCCAGTGTGCACACAGATGTAGTCGACGCCAAATGCATCCACTTCTTTAGCACGAGTTTCAAGATCTTTCACAGCGATCATATCAACAAGGATTTTTTTGCCTTGTTTTCTAGCTTCTTCAACAGCCCCTTTGATGGAGATATCTTCAGCTGCACCAAGAATCGTGATGATATCAGCGCCAGCTTCAGATGCCTTCATCACTTCATAACACTGCATCCATAATTTTTAGGTCAGCTAATACTTTTAAAGAAGGGAAAGCTTCTTTCATTTCTTTAACAGCCCTAAGCCCTTCATTAATAACCACAGGTGTACCGATTTCTACGATATCAACATATTCCTCCACTTGTTTAACCAATTCAATACCTTCTTGAATGTTTACTAAATCCAGTGCCAATTGTAATTCCATTTATCCTTCACTCCTAATAGTATGTTTTAGTTTGTTGCACAGTAAGTATGTCCCTCTGGCAATCAATCATTGCGCAGCAAGAAATTCATATGGACTGGACTGTACAATGTATCGTATACTAAGTATAATATTTTAGTAAGTACGCACTTTAATTTTACATAGTGTTAAAAAGTATACTATGTGATTTAGGATTTATATTTGGAGTTGATTTGAATGACAAGGCTACAGAATAAAACATTCAATTGTGAGAAAGAATTGACCCTTTCTGTTATTGGGGGGAAATGGAAGATGCTTGTTTTATGGCACCTAGGCAAGCAGGGGACCAAGCGTTTTGGTGAACTGAAGGCTCTTATGCCGGGCATCACTCAAAGAATGCTCGTTAACCAGCTTCGAGAGCTGGAAGAAGATCTTATTGTTCATCGCAAAGTCTATCCAATTGTACCTCCCAAAGTGGAATACTCTCTGACAGAACAAGGAGAAAGCCTGATGCCGATTCTTGATTCGATGTATAATTGGGGTAAAAATTATATGGAGAATGTCGTTGGGGGCCAAGTAAAAAGAAAAGAGGATATCAAGTAGAAAAACTATCCCCTCTTTCTTATTCAAAGATGTTTTCTCCTTTTTCTTTACCTTGATATGGTCACGTATCAAATTAAGGTAGAGAAAAGCACAACATTTAATAATCAGTTATTAAAAGCCAAGGTTAGCGATTTTTCTATAGTCGCTGACCTTTTCACATGCACCCGGCATGGTGCAAATCTCTAGCCATGGTGGTGTACGGTTTGCTTAATGAAGGAGTGTCTACTCAGAGGGGAAAACCTTTTCGTTTTTAGGAATATTATACAAAGACCCAGTAATTGGTATATTTATTTAATTTTAGCAATTGTAAGTTAAGGGAAGGCTATAACAAGCATGAAAAAAACTCATGAGAACATCAAAAGTCTGTCAATGGTGATAGATCTTTAAATAAATCAGTATCTCCATAATTAACTTCTATAATGAAATGAAATGAAAATAGATGAATCTTAATAAAAGGGCTTGGAACAAAAGGCACTGTTACATGAAGTGATTAATTTTCATGTAACAGTGCCTTTTGTATGCTGTTGCGTTAACAAAACTTATAAAGAGAGGAGGTACCCATGGAAATGTTCAAAACAAATCAACGAAGGGTTTGTGAAAGATGTTTAACAATCACTACAGATTAATGAAAAATGTCCAAAATGTGGCCATGCTCAATTAAGGCAGTCATCTTTACCCTACAAGCTGGGAGAATTAAACTAGTCTTACATTCAAAAGTAGGATTATGCATAAAGGGGTTCCGGTAGCAAAACGCGGAAAACATACGCTAAGCAAAATTCGACATCAAAAAAGCCGATTTTCCTACTCTAAGGAAGTTCGGCTGTTACTTTTGGATTTACCGTTATATATTGCTTGATATAATCTGGTTACGCCTTCTTTTACTTCTTCATTTTTTGATGCCCAAACCCTAAAATAATTCGATTAGGATGTTTCCATTTTTCTATAGTATTATCTTCTGCTGGAAAAATTCAATTCCAAACTTTTCGATTTCTTCAAGTAACTTTAAAAAATGGGAATCTTTCCATTAAACAATTAGGTGTAAACATGTTAAATAACCAAAATAATCCTTCTTTCTTTGCCACCTGTTCTCTAAGCTGATTTGTGTAGTTCCTTTAAAGCCGTTTCCTAGCCCTGTCTAAAGCAAAAAATTTGATTTTGGGTATAAAGGAAAATAATATAGAGATATCGCAAATTATCAATTTCCTTTTGTTCGATTAGTTTATACTCATTCCAAGCAAAATAGATTTTAAGATCAGAAAGGGGCGGGCAACGTTGAATCGGGAATCAAATATGATAAATGACGAACAGGCAGTTGAAATTTTCAAGGCTCTGTCAAATCAAATAAGAGTAAATATTCTGCAAATGTTGAAAGAACCTGATAATAACTTTTCCCCGCAGGCCCATATCATCAAAGAAAAAGGCTTTGATGGCGGGGTTTGTGTTAGTGATATTCGCAGCAAAGTAGGACTATCACAGTCCACTACCTCCCAGTATTTATCTATCCTATTGCAAAGCGGTTTGGTGGAAATGAAACGAATCGGTCAATGGACTTATTATCGACGGAATGAGGAAACCATTAAACAGTTTGAAAAGTATATAGGCTTAAAAATATAACCTTTTAAGGAGGACCAAGAGTGAGTTTTCAAAATCATCGTGCCTATAACAGCATGTACCAGAAAGACAAAATGACACTCGGATTTATCCTCCCGACTGCCAGGATGTCTAAAAATCCGATTATGGAGAATCAGCTGGAGCTTGCCCGTAAAATTGAGGAATATGGCTTTGCTTCATTATGGCTCCGTGATATTACGATGCAGGATTTGAATATTGATGATAACGGCCAAAAGTTCGATTTATGGATTTATTTGACGTATCTTGCTGCCTATACGAAGCACATTGCGTTAGTGACAGGAAGTGTAGTTCTACCTTTGCGCCACCCCGTCAGGGTAGCCAAGGAAGCTGCATCAATTGATCAATTGTTTCCAGGTCGATTGATTATGGGAGTGGCATCAGGGGACAGGGAAAAAGACTTTACAGCTTTAGGGATATCTAAGCAAGAAAGCGGTCCGTTATTTAAAGAAAATTTCGAAATTCTCGACCGGCTGTTAAAAGAAGATCAGCCGACAATCCACAGCCACGCCGGACTTATCGATGGTACAGATATGAGGTTAATCCCAAAGCCTGTATCTTCGATTCCGACCATGGTGACTGGATTTAGCAATCAGTCTATCAATTGGATAGCCAGGAATGGGGATGGGTGGCTTCAATACCCAAGAAGCATTACTCAACAGGCGCAGCTTATCCAGGATTATCGTGCTTTAACTGAAGTTCATGCTCCAGGAGATTTTAAACCCTTCTCTCAAAGCTTGTTCATCAATTTATTGGAAAATCCCGATGAAATGCCTGTCCCCATACCCTTAGGCTATTCCGTAGGAAGAAACCGTTTAGTTGATCTACTTCATCAATTTCAAGCGATTGGTGTCAACCATTTGGCGTTTGTTCTGTATTTTTCCAAGCGCCCTCCAGAGGAAGTAATCCAGGAACTTGGAGAATTTGTTTTACCCTACTTTCCAACCCATAGAGGTACAGGCCAGTTTTAAAAAATTTAATTGTATAAAAGGAGGAAGAATTATGACAAAGAAAATAGAACTTTCAGTGCTAGAACCCTCCCCAATTGTCGAGGGAGGATCAGCCGACTTTCCCTTCAAACACGCTTGATCTAGCAAAGAAAACAGAGCAGTGGGGATATAAACGGTTTGGGTTGCTGAACATCATAATTGGGCAGGAATGGCGAGTTCAGCATCCCCGATCGTAATTGGACGAGTAGTCTCTGTCACGGAAAAAATGCGTATTGGATCAGGTGCAATGCTGCATTCCCATTATTCTCCTCTTTCCGTGGCTGAGCAATTGGGAACATTAGAAACCTTCTTCCCTGGCCGAATCGACCTTGGATTGGGGCGGGCACCTGGCACCGACCAATATTCAGCAAATGTATTGCGGCATAGGGTTGCTGGTGAACCTGAATTTGATGCCCCACTTGAGGAGCTTATCGCATATCTTTATGGTACAGGAACAGCCACAAAGAATGGTTCATTTAGCATTCACGCCATTCCCGGCGAAAAAAAATGTGCCAATTTGGCTGTTAGGTTCAGGGTTTTATAGTGCACAATTGTCTGGAATGCTTGGGTTACCATTCTCTTTCGCGGGACATTTTGCTCCAGGTAACATGATGGAGGCCATAAAATTGTAGCGGGATTATTTTCGTCCGTCTCAATTTTTGGAGGAGCCTTATGTACTGTTAGCCGTTCAAGTGGTGGCTGCTGATGAGAAACAGGAAGCACAAAGGCTTGCCACTTCGATGTATCAAAAATTTCTTTTGTTAACCCGCGGACAGCCTTCGCTCATTTTGGCACCTGTTGATAATATGGTCAAACTTTGGAACGATAATGAACGCAGGGCGGTTGAAGAACAGCTTTTCACTTCCATCATCGGGGACCCTGCAGGTGTGAAGCAGCAGCTCCATGAGTTAATAGAAAAGACTGACGCTGATGAAATTATGAATCATACAGAGATTTTTGATCGTAAGGCACGGCTGCGCTCTTATGAAATTTTGGCTCAGGCTGCAGTAAATTAAACATTATTGTCTAGTCTAATAAAGGATGTATTTTCTGCAGATATTAAATCAGTTAAATTAATGTGATTTAGATTGAAGCAGTATAAGAAGACAAAGAAAACAACCTGTAAATTCTTTTATAGGTTTGAAACGAAATTTTTAAAGAAAGAAGATGAGCATATGCCTGAAAATGATACAAAACAAATTACGGATATTCCATTCTCGGTCCTGGATCTCTCTCCAATTGCAGATGGAAGGACGCCGGCTGATTCTTTTCGCAATACTTTGGAGCTGGCCCGGCTCGCTGAAAAGCTGGGGTATAACCGATATTGGCTCGCTGAGCATCATAATATGCCATTTATCGCCAGCTCTGCAACATCGGTAGTCATTTCCCATGTTGCAGCAGGTACATCAAAAATCCGGGTAGGTTCAGGCGGCATTATGCTGCCGAATCATGCACCTCTTGTTATTGCTGAGCAATTTGGTACTCTGGAATCATTATATCCAGGACGTATTGATCTTGGCTTGGGCCGTGCACCAGGCACTGATCAGCTTACGGCACGTGCATTAAGACGTGACTTGAGAAGTTCAGGAGAAGATTTCCCTGAGCAGCTGGCTGAGCTCCGGAATTACTTTGACCCTTCCCTGGCACAAGGATATAGTCATGTTAAAGCAATTCCAGGTGAAGGATTAAACATACCTATTTGGCTGTTAGGTTCGAGCGGATACAGTGCCCAGCTGGCAGGAGAGCTTGGACTGCCGTTTGCATTTGCGAGCCATTTCTCGCCGCATAACACACTGCCGGCTATCCAGCTGTACCGCCGTTCGTTTAAGCCTTCTAAAGTACTGGACAAGCCGCATGCAATGGTAGGGCTAAACATCATTGCGGCCGATACAGATCAAGAAGCTGAGCGGCTCGCTACAACATTGCAGCAGCAGTTCTTGAATTTGATGCGCGGGAAGGAAGTCCCATTGCAGCCGCCAGTGGATAATATTAATGATATAGCTAGCGACTATGAAATAGCTGCCCTTGAGAATCAATTAGGAACTTCGATTGTCGGCAGTCCTCAAATCGTAAAAGAAAAGCTGGAAAAGGTTCTGGATGAAAGTCAAGCCGATGAAATTATGGCAATCGCCCAGGTTTACGATCATAAGGCACGTCTCCATTCCTATGAAATATTGGCAGAAATTACTCAGCTAAAATAGGTCAAAACTGGCATCACCATAGAAGAAACGTTGCAATTAGTGGACAAGTTAGCAGACCAGGACCTGGATTATCTCCATATTTCTGTCGGCGGCTTTTGGAACGGATCAATCCATGAAGATAACAATCAGACATCCCGAGTTGTTATGTTCCATGAGCGTGTCGGCGGTCGTGTTCCTGTGATGGGTGTTGGAATGCTGCGGACACCCGATGAAGTGATGAAAGCATTTGAAATAGGTGTACCTTTAATCGCTTTAGGGAGGGAATTGATAATGGAACCTCAGTGGTATAAGAATATACCTTATACTAAACAAGACGGTACATTTTAAAGGGAAACCATCTTATTGGTTTCCCTCCTTTTTTGAGTATTAGAGCAGAAAATCAGCCATAGTTTATTTGTTTATGACTAGATGTTATTGTTAATATGTAATCAACAATAGACACCCATAGAAAGGATTGGATCTAAAGTGAACCTGGGATTAAAAGATAAAACGGCAGTCGTGACAGGCGGCAGTAAGGGTATTGGAAAAGCAATTGCCGTCGCGTTTGCCAAGGAAGGCACCAACCAATGTTGTAATTTGTGGCCGTGGTGAAGAAGCATTAAAAGAAGCAGCAGCAGAAAGTGAAAAGCTGGGAGGCAATAGGTTTTAATATGGAGAATGGGTGAATCTTTCGATTCCAAGCTATCAAAGGCTTTATCCTGCATTTTGGAAACGAGGATGAACAGGCCGAGATTCGATATTATAGGCGATGATTTCTCCATTAAACAGGTCAAGAATAGTCGATAAGTTAAGTCTTTCCCCAGCTAGATGGAATTCCGTGACGTCGGTAACCCATTTTTCATTGGACTTTGCCGCCTTGAAATCACGTGCTAGAATGTTGGTCGCAACCTTGCCGATTTTCCCTTTGTACGAACGGTATTTATTCATGCGAACCAATGACTTCAATCCTAGTTCATTCATCAATCGGAGAACTATTTTATGATTGATGTGAGCACCTCGATGTTGTCTAACAATTGGGGTGCAGTTAAGTATCATGGTGCTCTTTGAAGTGGAAATTCTACAGTTCATCATTTACTTCAGAAAATATATATACTTTTTCCCTTTAAGAAATAGTGTTAAATATACTGATGATTTTTAATTATCAGGTCATTTGTGAAATAAGGAATTAAAAACGGCAGAACTTATAATTTTCCCAATAAACACAATGAAATCAAGAAAGGACATCCTGGTTTTTCATTATCCATTGTTATTAGATAAACCTTCATTTTTAGTATTCCGCCCGAGCTTTCTATAAATTGTGCTTCTATGAATGCCAAGTTTTTTTGCAGCCGCTGTAACATTGCCATTTGCCTCATTAAGTACCATAAGAATCATATGCAATTCTTGCTGCTTTAAAGAGATTGGATAACTCACTGATTCTTCGTGGGATGAGGAAGGATTAGTAAGTATTAATGGCTGTTCTTTATTATTCAATTTTTGATGTGTATGATCTGTCGCTGAATAATTTATTATCCTTTTAGTTAGTCCGATTTCTTTTGGGAAATCACTGTTTGTGATTATATTGCCATTTGCCTTTATGGCCACTTTGTAGGCAAAATTCCTTAATTCACGTACATTCCCAGGCCATCCATACTGCTCTAAGACAAACATGTCTTGGTCGCCTATTTTAAGTGGTGGTCTCCTAATTTCTGCACATGTTTTTGTCAAAAAATGATTTAATAATAAGGGGACATCCCCTGTTCTTTCGCGCAGTGGGGGGACTTCCAAGGAAAGGATATTAAGTCTGTAGTAAAGGTCTTTACGAAAAGTGCCTTCCTCGCAGGCTTTTTTTAAATTACAATTTGTTGCCGCAATTACCCGTACATTTAATTTTATCGGTTCTCTTCCACCCATTCGTACAATTTCTCCTTCTTCAAGCACGCGTAAAAACATGGCCTGTAAATCTAGTGGCATCTCGCCAACTTCATCTAAAAAAATTGTTCCTCCTTCAGCCTGTTGGAATTTTCCGGAACGGCCACCTTTTATACTTCCTGTGAAGGTGCCTTCCTCATAACCGAATAATTCGCTTGCTGCGAGTTCTTTTGGAATTGCCCCGCAATTAACAGCTACAAAAGCAGCTTCAGATCGATGACTATAAGCGTGTATGGATTGGGCGAATAACTCTTTGCCAGTACCGCTCTCTCCCTCAATTAAAACGGGTAAATCCAAATTGGCCATTGTATGCGCCTCATCGATAACAGATTGGAATTCCGGAGATTTCCCAATCATATTTGTGAAGGAGTACTTTGTACTAAATCCCGTTTTATTTAAAGGTTTGACTTTTGAAATCGCATGTATCATAAAACCAATAGGGAATCCTTGATGATATAAAGGGACTGACTCAAAAATCCATCCGTCTTTCATGCCTTCTGTGCCACTGCAAACTGATAATGAATTTATTAATCGGTTATTGTAATCAATCCAACCTTTGTCATACCATGGGGTGGAGGCTTTAATGACTTGATGTCCACGATCGAGCACAGCCACTATTTTACTGGGGCTTTTACGAGTTGTTTCATTATAATGTTCAAGTAGCAAAAAGTGCTCAAATTTGAGCTGGCTTTGGAGCTTTTCTTCGATTGTTTGAGTGATAGAAACAACAGCGGATAGAGAGAGGGGATGTACCACGTCCCAAATACCGGTTAAGTTGACCGCTCCAAGAACCTTTTGTGTTGCAGGATCTTTAATCGGCGAGGCTGAGCATACCCAATTGTGAACAGGTTGGCAGAAATGTTCTCCCGCGAAGACTTGCATGGGGACTCCTGTAGCCAAAGAAGTGCCCATAGCATTTGTCCCTACATAGCTCTCTGACCATGAAGTCCCTGCTGCAAAATTTATATTTTCGGCTTTCTTTTTGAGAGAGGCATTTCCATCTAGATATAATAATTCTCCTTTATGATTACAAATCACAATTAAGTGACCTGAATCTATTGCTGATTCTTTAAGTTTTGGTAGAAGGGATTCTGAAATAGAAAAGAACGTGTGGGTTGTTTGATATTCTTGTATTTCATTTTGTGACAGAACCTGTGGGGCTCTCCCTTTGGTGGGGTGTACTCCATGACGAATAGAGCGCTCCCAAGATTGATAAGTTAAGGATCTCACTTCAGATACTAAATTTTGGCCTGATATAAAATTCTCCCAGGCTCTTTCGATTCTATCCTTTTCAGTCTTCGGTGAAGAGAAAATATCCAACGAAATATATGGGTTCTTCATACCGGTACCTTCCTTTTAATGTAAGTACGTGCCATGTTTCTGAAATCACCCTGACCTTTCAGTAAACGCTTACAATATTTTTAAGTGATTGATAATAAAAAGCTCTCCATCACGTTGGTAATATAGTTACACATATTATATACCAATTATCTAAATTATCAATCTTGTTAGTCTCCACTATGCTTTCCCACTCTCAAATATAATCTACTATTCTTAATCAAACTTATAAGTTAGGTGTGTCGCACTTTGCTTAATTACGATTGTCACTTTTAGATACAGTGTCGCTTAATGCACCATATATCATTAGAAAAAAATACAGAACTTTCAATATTTTTATTTAAATCTATAGTTATCATTCCAAATTTCCAATTATTTAGAACCTGATAAATATCGGAATAGAGGTACTCTTGCTTGTATTAAAGAAACATTTAATAATTTTTGATAGTAAAGAAGGAAGTTTTGGCACAGTATTTGCAATGAAGTAAAGAGAAAGGCAAAACTTGAAGGGGTGATAATGTTGTATAAAACGAAAAGCGGGGAAGAAATTTTTGTTATTGATTCTCATGTGGCAATCTGGGATGGAAGCAAGGAAAACCAGCTAAACATACATGGGGAACAGTTTATTAGTTGTTTCTATGATTATCATAAGAACTTGAGTCCTGAAGAATATTTTTGGCCAAGGGAAAAATTCGAGAAATATGGCTCTGAAACGTTGGTACAGGATGTCATTGTAAAAGGATATGCTGATATGGCTATTTTTCAACCGGTATATCTTAAGGAGTTTTACAAAAACGGGTTTGGAGATTTTGATGTGAATGATGCCCTTTCAAAAAAATATCCAAATCGTTTTATATGTAATGGGACGCTTGATCCTCGACATGGTGAGCGCGGGTTAGAAAATCTAGAAGCGATGAAATTGAAATACGGTTGGCAAGGTATAAAACTTTATACAGCTGATTGGTATGGCGATTCTAAAGGGTATAAGCTGTCTGATCCGTGGTCTCAGCGTTATCTGCAAAAATGCCTTGATCTGGGAATAAAAAATATTCATATCCATAAAGGTCCAACGGTCACACCGCTTAATCGCGACGCTTTTGATGTTGCTGACGTTGATGATGCTGCAAGTACTTTTCCAGAACTGAATTTTATCGTAGAGCATGTTGGGTTGCCTAGACTGGAAGATTTTTGTTGGATTGCAACACAAGAGAAAAATGTATACGGGGGATTAGCTGTAGCCATATCACTTATCCATCAACGCCCTCGTTATTTTGCAGAAATCATAAGTGAGTTATTGTACTGGCTGGATGAGGATCGCATCCTTTTCGGGAGTGATTATGGAATATGGGAACCAAAATGGCTTATCGAAAAATTCGTAGATTTTGAGCTTCCTGAAGATATCCAACAGGAAACAGGCGTAACTTTTGATTTGAATGTAAAAAAGAAAATTTTAGGCGGTAATGCAGCCAGACTCTATAATATTGATATCGAGGCTCAAAAAGCGAAGTTACAAAAGTGCGAACTAGCTTCACATATAATGGTTTAATCTCAATCAATAGACCAGTTGAGTCGTGTTAAAGTTTTGTATCAATCATTGAAAAAGAGAGGTGCATCGAACTTTATGAACAAAGAAAAACAGGTTTATAGCATGCTTGATAAAGTTTATGATCCAGAATTAGACCAGCCTTTAACTGAATTAGGATTTATCGATCACACGGTAATAAAAGAAAACGATGTCGAAGTAGTTTTTCGATTACCAACTTACTGGTGTTCACCTAACTTCGCATATATCATGGCCGAAGATATACTGAAGTATGTGGCTGAATTAGACTGGGTAAATGAAGTTAAAGTAACTTTATTAGATCACTGTGCTTCGGTTGAAATCAACCAAGGAGCAACTTCAGGTAAATCCTTTAGCGAATCCTTTAGTAGTTTATCTGATGGAGATCTTGATGAATTACGTAAGACTTTCCAGATAAAAGCTTTCTATGCAAGGCAAGAGAAACTTATAAGATATTTACTTCAAAATGGGATGTCAAAGAAAGAAATCCTCAATATATCTATCCAAGAGCTATATGAACTGCCTTTATCTGTAGAAGGGAAGTTACTTAGGGAAAAATACCTGGAAAAGAAAAAAACGTCGAATTACTTAAATCAATTAGCCATAACCACTCCTGAAGATAAAGAGATAACTGAAGAAGGGTTTGCTGATTATCTGCGAGGTGCTAAAGGGTCACGAATGAATATGGAGTTTAATGCTCATTATTGTCGCGGTTTATTAGAGGCTCGATATAATTTGCCTTCCGCTGATGAAAGTACATTGACGGAAATATAATTTTAAGTATGCTTAGGAATTTTTAAAAATTTCAGAAAAGGAATGTGATGAAAAATGAGTAAAAACGTTCTTATTATAACTGGTGACGCTGTAGAGGCATTGGAAGTATTTTATCCATATTATAGATGTATCGAAGAAAATATTAATTGCACAATTGCCTCACCTGTGAAAAAAAGTCTCCAGACAGTTGTTCATGATTTTTTGCCTGAAATGGAAACGTTTACAGAGAAATGGGGATATAAAATTGAATCTCATGCCTCGGTTGAAGAGATTGAACCTACTGATTATGACGCACTTATTATTCCTGGGGGCCGTGCTCCTGAATATATTCGTATGAATAAAAAAGTACAAGATATAACCGCCCATTTTTTAAAAGAAAATAAACCACTTGGAGTTATCTGTCACGGACAACTGGTATTAACAACGATAAGAGAATATATAAAGGGCAGGGAGATGACAGCTTATAACGCATGTAGACCCGAAATAGAAGCTGCAGGAGCTACATACGTGGAAGAAATGCTTCATGTTGATGGCAATATCGTGTCAGGGCATGCTTGGCCAGATCTCCCAGGTTTTATGAAAGAATTCTTTAAATTGCTAAATGTTAAAAAAGAAGCTTCTGTTTAAATAAGTCAAAAGGACTGAAACATTCCCTCCTTATTTTCAAGCTAATATGGGTGATATTACTAATATTGAGAAAAAAGGGTTGCCACTGGCAATCCTTTTTAAATTGGACAATATTTATGGCTGAATTTATTAAAACGGCTTCCAAATAGTTTTCTTAAAAAGTATTAGGCAACTTTGAGTTTTTGTGACATCGAATAATCATAGACAACCTAAGATATCAAAGACCGTTTTCTTGTTATAACGATGACATTTCCGTCCGTTTTTCTCCAAAAGGTAAAACAGATGGAGAAAAGTCTTTGATAGTTCTTGGGTGTCCTTTTGTAATCCTTGATAAAACAATAAATAATAGTCTTTTATCATATAGATAGATTTATATTCACTTAACTCCTTCTATGTCTAAAAGTAACTGACGCATTTTAAACATGGTAGAGGAACAGAGTAAAATGCTAATCAGTTGCCCATATAAGTGACACTCTAAGCGTTCCCTTTTGATCTCTTTGCACTTGTCAATTTGAAAGAAAGATTTCCAGTTCTTAAATAGAATTTCAATCTGCCAACGTAACGAATACAGGTCATGGATATGTTCCGTTGGAACGTCTTCTAAAGGAAGATTTGTAATATATACGTTCATTCCACTTAATCGTTTGCTTCGGTCTTTATAGGTAATGCCCTTCTTCTATTCTTTTTTTGCTTGTTCTTTCAATCTTTTCTCTTTTTGTGCCTCAGTTAGTCGATGAATAACCACTCGGGCGGGTAGTTTTTGATACAGGCCAATGTATGCTACTGAAATTTCGAGTGTTTGTCCAGGTCGTAATTGATTCATAAGCTCTTCCGTGTCTAACTGAATAAAGAGAGTACCTTTCTTCACAGTCCCATTTCGAAAAAACTCTGGTTTATCGTTCTTACGATAGATACGAGAATTTAACTTCAAACGTGAGACATAGTAAGCACCTTCATCATTTATTTTCTGTAAGTCATGTAAGTCGAAATACCCTAAATCCCTTATGTATAAGTCTTTCGGTTGAATGATTTGTAGACTCGTTGAACCGAAGGTTTTATCATTTTCTCTCCCTTCTCCTACATAAACGTGAAGGAACTTCCCACTCAATAATTCATATTCAAGTTGGATTTTAACACCTGCGGTATGGCTGCTTCCGTCAGAAACTTGATAATGTGAGGCAAACTTATCTGGAAGTTGAAATGTTGTAGAATCTAGGATACGAATACGTTTAAAAGTCGTGGAGTAGGGGTGAAGTATTTCTTGTGTTGAATGAATTCTTTGAGTGAGAAGATTAGCTAGAACTTGTTGAAGAAACTGTACGGCTGAACCATTAAATCGTTGATTAAGCCCTTCGGGGCTCATGAGGACACCTGTAGATGCTACGAGATGGCTACACAATTGTGCGAGTGGCGTACTCGCGACCTGTTGACTAAGCCATACACATAAAGCAATTAATTCTTGTGCTTGATATTTACTTTTACGGGAACAAAACCAACTTCTTTAGCTAATTGTTGTAGAGAAGACGGAGATAAGTAGTTTTGAAGTTCTTGAGAAAAGAAATTCATTTCGTCTAAAACAGAAAAACTCATAGAAAACGCCATCCTTCCTGTAAATTTCTACAAATAGAATAGCGTTTTTTTCGTTATGATGATACAAATTCACTTTAGCTTAATGGCCATGCGGTGGGACCCCTAAAATAGTAAAATATCGACTAATGTCTCATTATGGATGATATACTATTATTTTAATAATTTTCCAAATTATGAGGAGGTTTTTCAATGAAAAAGGTACGGAATGGAATATGGATGTTTGTTACACTCGTTCTCATGCTATCTTTACTTCCAGAAATGTCTGTTAAGGCGGCAGCCGATCCTATCATTAAGGTTAAATTAAAAGGCTATCTTGGTAATAAATCCGAGATTACTGTCGAACCGGAAGTCACGTACACTACGAATCTAGCAAATGTAAAACTAGAATCGAACAAGAAGTATACGTTGAGGGTCAGCGGTACGGACATTGTTGTTCTGACAGATTCAAAAGAGATAGGCAAAGCTTCTGAGATTGAAGTGAAACCTGAAACAGGGAACGGTCCACTTTCGATTAATGGGCGTACATACTTAGGTAATTTACGTTTTATTATGGAAGATGGAAAATTCATCCGTCCATATAACTCAATTGGTCTTGAAGATTATTTAAAAGGGGTTGTTCCAGCTGAAATGCCGGCTTTATGGAATCAGGAAGCCTTAAAGGCACAGGCTGTTGCGGCAAGAACCTATGCGATGAGCTACATCAACAGAACGCCCGACGACACAATGAGTTACCAGGTATACGGTGGCTACACTTGGCACGAAAACTCAACAAAAGCTGTTAAAGCAACAGAAGGTCAGGTCATCGGTTATGGTGAAAAACAACATATAGGTTCAGATGCTCTTTTTTCCTCTAGCAATGGAGGGAAAACCGAGTCCAACAATAATGTTTGGATTGGTACAGAGTTACCATATTTAATGGTCAAAGACGATCCATATGATCCGCAAACTGTGTGGAGTTTTAGTGTAAAAAAGCAACAAATAGACCTTACAAATTTAGATTTGACAAAAGCAGATACATGGTGGGCTAATACCAAGGAAGTTGAACAAACACCAGTAATTTCTAATATAAGAGCATGGCTACAGAAAAATGGATATACCGGCAAAGACATTAAAATAACGGCTGTCCCTCACCTATCCCTTCACGCACTAACAAGTGGCAGCAGGGTGAGTAAAGGAAGTATAAAGATTGAATTTATGGTGAAAGAAAAAGGGAAAGCGTTACAGCAAAGTGTAATATTAGAAGATGTATCGGCTTCGAAAATTAGAGACATTATCGGTCTGAGCATCATGAAAAGCTTTTTAGTAGACAAAGTGGATACAGCAAGGGATGTGATTAACGTTTCAGGCAAGGGATACGGCCATGGTGTCGGACTAAGTCAGTATGGCGCGAAAAAGGCTGGCGAAAAGGGAAATACGTATCGCGAGATTCTTGCTTTCTATTATGAAGGGACAAGCTTAAAACAAGCTTATAAGCCCGAGCCTGAAGAAGTAGAACCAGTCAAGCCAGAACCGGCACCTATCATTCCAACGCCAATTCCAACACCAGCTCCGGATCCCGCACCTAAAGATGAAACAGCACCAATGATTAATAGTTTAAAGACCCATTACGATTCTAAAACAAACCAAGTCAAAATAACCTTTGATACAAGTGAACAAGCGAATGTGACAGTGGAAGTTAAGGATGAAAAAGAGCAAATCATCGCTTCTCTTGTCAAAGGGGATCAAAAGCCGTCAGGATCGCAATTAGCCATTTGGGATGCATCAGAGGTAAGTAACGGTTCATACACCTTTGAAATTAGAGCGATTGATAGTAGTAATAATGCAAGTTCAGCATCTGTTCCATTTTCATTAACAAAGCCTGACACAGTGGCTCCAGTTATTAAAAATACAAATACCTCATATGACTCAAAAACAAATAAAGTTTTCCTGAAGTATGAGATCAATGAAAAATCAAAGGTTACCGTGCAAGTAAAAGACGCAAAAGGAAAAATCGAAGCTACTCCGATCATTAATGAAGAGAAAAATGCCGGTGTCCAATGGACATCGTGGAATGTATCGAAGGTTATGAACGGTAAATACTCATTTGAAATTGCAACGATCGACAGCAATCAAAATAAAAGCTCAGCAACGGTTCCATTTACTTTAACGAAACCCGATATAACGGCACCTTCCATTAATAATATAAAAACCTCATATGATTCAAAAACGAGTAATGTTGCTTTGAAGTATGAGATTAATGAAAGGGCGAAGGTAACCGTTCAAGTAAAAGATGCAAAAGACAAAATCGTGGCGACACTAACCAATAATGCTACAAATAATGCCGGTATCCAAAGTGCATCATGGAATGTATCAAAGGTTTCGAACGGAAAGTATACGTTTACCATTACAGCAATTGATCCAAGCCAGAACAAACGTACAACGACGACTTCCTACACTTTAAACAAACCGGCAGTGAAGAATATGACTGGTATGGTCAATGCTACAAAGTTGAATGTCCGTTCCAAACCAACCACATCTGGGAAAGTTCTTGGCTCTTTGAAGAAAAACCAAATCGTTACCGTAATTAATAAGAGTAGCTCTTGGTACAAAATTCAGTACGGTAAGGGAACAGGTTATGTGCACGCAAAATACCTAACGAACGTCCGATAACGAAATCAATCAGTGAAAAGCCGTAATAAAAAATTTGGTGAGCACTGAAAAAGACCATGAATTCTTAAAAGTCATGGTCTTTTTCTATATATTTCATTTCCGATAGTAAATTCAGTCTGAAACAGCCTCTTATTGGGGTCCCCACCGCATCGCCATCAAGATAAAAAATATTAAACACTCCAAAACGAAAAAAGAGCTACTTTTTCTGTAAAATCAATCAATAGAAAATAGAATTTTTTCGTTATGGGGATACAAATATATCTTAGCTTGATGGGAATGTGGAGGTACCCTTAATGAACTAACGGGGCAGGATAGTTCTACAAGCACAGTGTTTTCGAACTATGATGAACCTCTAAAGGAATTTTTTGAAACTTGTTGAATTTCTATAGGTAAGGCTCAATGAAAGGTGGAAAACAATGAAAATAACCAGTTCTCCTATTAATAGTAGAATAAACAATGTTTTTATCCATGTTAGAGATTTAAAGAAATCAGTTGAATGGTATTGCAATCTCCTTGGCATCTCGCGAAATAATGACTCTGTAGAATCACCTGTTTACAATATTCCTGTAACAAGTGAAACTGGATTAACTTTAGATGACCATACGTTTGATCCTAATTTTATATTTAAGCCATCCAATAATGTCTTATTTAATTTCTACGCAAAAGATATAGACGAAGCTTACCAATTTATCAAGAGTAATAACATAGCCATTGTTAAAGAAATAGAGCGTATTGGAAATTTTGCTTATTTTAACTTTCAAGACCCAGATGGTAATGTACTTATGATTTGTAATGGTTAATGTTCTTAGGAAGTAGCCGGCTCACTACTCCCTTTACTTAAGTTTTTTCGCACTTCCTTTTAACTTCACAGTTTGTGTCAACGCTACAATAAGGCAGGTTGCTGAAGCTGCCTTTTCTTATGGCAGGAGACAGATTTATTTTCTAACCAGGCTGCTGGACGGGAGCAAATCATAATAGTATGTATGTTAGTTCTAAAATTGACTGCAAACGTAAATTCAGATGCTCTCATTCCCCGTCTTTGAAGAGCCAGTGGAAGTTTGAATCACTTTATCGAAACTCCCATGTTTCTCCTGGACTAATAAACCCACAGCATCCATCACGATTGAAAAATTTATCAAGAACCAGGCACTACAAAAAATTTTCATCATATATAGGTGATATCCGTTAGGATTTGATGAGGAGGATATCATGCAACCTATGTTACCTATGGAAAAATATTTTGGGCAGTTTGAACTGGTGCATGCTTTTTATGGGGCTATGCCTACAGGTGTCAGCGTTTCCGAAACCGGTCGTATTTTTGTATGCTTTCCGAAATGGGGAGACGACGTTCAATTTACTGTGGCGGAAATTGTTGAGGGTGAATTGCAGCCTTATCCCAGTGTAGAAACCAATTTAGTTAATACTGGGAATATTACGATGTCTTTCGTCAGTGTCCAAAGTATCGTTGCTGATGGAAGAGGGACACTTTGGGTACTAGATACAGGGGCACCAAATTTTTCTGAACCTATTCAAGGGGGAGCAAAATTAGTTGCTGTTGATTTAAGCACGAATACAATAAGGAGAGTATATACCTTTACAGAAGATGTTGTCTTGCCAACAACTTATCTGAATGATGTCCGTTTGGATTTTCGGGTTGGAAGAGCAGGCTATGCATATATAACGGATTCTTCTTCCAGAGGGCCAGGGGCTATTATCGTCGTAGATTTAGAAAATGGGAACGCGTTTAGACGGTTAAATAGGGCAATATCAACTTCACCTGATCCCTATTTTTTACCGAAAGTAGAAGGTGAAATTTTGATGAATCGAAACCCGGACGGCTCGACTTTCCCATTTAGATTGGCTTCCGATAGTTTAGCGATTTCTCCTGATGGAAAGGTTTTATTTTATGCTCCGCTAACCAGCCGTCAGCTGTTCTCGATCTCAACAGAAGCCCTAAGAGACAGAAGGATACAGGACCTGAATTTATCCCAATATGTGCAGTATTTGGGGGAAAAAGGTGCGTCTGATGGAATGATCACCGGCGCAAAAGGAACCGTTTATGCGGGAGACTATGAAAACAATAGTATCCGGAAGATATTGCCGAATGGCGCAATGGAAACCATCGCACATGACCCCAGAATTTTATGGCCGGATACTTTTTCGATTGGCCCCGATCAATACTTATATGTCATTGTGAATCAATTACATCGGCAGGCGAGATTTCATTATGGAAGAGACCTGCGGGAAAAACCATATAGTTTACTTCGTATGAGAATTGATGAATTCCCTGCTCCTACCTTTTCATAGTAATCGTAAACGAAGGTAGCTATCCCCCATCAGGGAGCTGCCTTTTTTGTAAGATATTCCCGCAACTGTCCTATGATAAAGAAGTGACTTAACTCAAATTGAAAAGCCTGCTTCATCTTAGACTTAAAAAAATAAATAAACACCATAGGCATGATGCTACATAAGTATCAACTTACGGTAAGAGGAAAAATTTTGAACAAAACTAGGAGGTAATCAAGGGAAAATTAGTTCACCTCGAAATTCATGTGGATGACATGGAACGGGCAAAGAATTTTAAGGTGAGGTATTTGGATGGTCATTTCAAGATTGGAGTGATTTCGCAGGAATGCCTTACTTGGGAGCGTGACTGGCGATGAGAATGAACCTGGGAAATGGTGCTTTGATGCAGCGTCAAAGTCCTCCGCCGGAAGCTGGCCAAGCTCTTAATGGAGATGCTTGTACAATGGGTGTCGATAATTATTACGAAGCGGAAGCCAAAATTCTTGAGATTGGCGGCAAGGTCGCATTGCCCAAATATGCACTGCCTGGAATGGCGTGGCAAGGATACTATATTGATACCGAAGGGAATATATTCGGAATTCATCAAGCTGATGAGAATGCAAAATAGGATCCATGTTTGGTGAATAAAGATTGATCGGGAACCACCCTTTTGTTTCCTACGCGGGGTGGTTTTCTTTGCTGAGAAAGAGATATGAGATTGCCTGGAAACAATCCCTTTCACACTTCTTTTAGAAATTCCACGATAATCACCCAAATTTCCAGAATGGAGACAAGAGAAACTTCTAACCACCAAATGGAGATGAAACTTTCTTTATTAATAAAAAGTGACAGTGCATTGCGCCCATAGAAGTTGACATGTATTAATTTGGGAAAACCTGCCCACCAAGTTTTTATATTCGTTCTCGGGCGCGATTCTTGAATAAGGTTCGCTTTTCTTATAGAACTAACAGGCTAAAATCGGAGCTGTCTTTAAGGCAGCTCTTTCTTTATGCAGAATAGCATTCCTGAAATGATTTAAATTAGCAGCAAGGTTTGTGGAGAATTCTACGGGAGCGTTTTTCGGACTCAGATTAGACGTAATTAATTATTAGTATATGCAAAAAATTACAGTGAATAGAATTAGACGTATTATTTTGCATAATTACTTTTTTAAAATTAAACAACTAAAAATATAATTTAAGATCTCTTTAGTGGTTCTTTTTTGTATCTTACATAATGTTCAAATTGTTTCCGGATAGCCTCGCAGGATCTAGCTAAAATGGGACTGATCATCGTATCGTTCACGATTAAAGATGTTCGGGATAAAAATGGATATCTTGAATCGCTCGGAAAGCCAAGGATTGCCCAGGTGAAGAGGGATGCCGATATAGCTACCGCCGAGGCAGAGAAAGAAACGCGAATCAAGGTAGCGATTCTGATCCGCGCCTGGCTGCTGCTTCTGGCAGATACCATCGAAAGAAACATCCTTGAACCCGAAGGCATACCTGCGGGAATTATGATCGCTTTAATAGGGGCTCCTTATTTTATGTATTTGTTGATGAAGAAGTAGGAGAAAAAGCACAATTTTTGTAAAAGCTGAAGATGTCTTCAGCTTTTTTGTTTGCCTTATCATCTTCAAATCTCTGGCGCAGGGCAGATTGGAACATAATATAAGCCCGAACTGCGAAATATAAGGATACATGCCCTTACACGAATCCTACTTAAGCATGATTGACTTGGTTTTTTCATTTGATATAGTTTTAGGATGCTAAAGTGAGAAGATAAGATCAGACAAAAAAAAGAGCCTTCTGCGAAAGGGGGTGCCTCCTGTGAAAAGCATACAAAGCCGTTTATTGATCATGCTGCTGATTTTCATCGTTCTGCCCTATTTCCTGTCCGTTTTTTTCATCTACACTTATACAAAAAACAGTGTGGAGCAGCATGAACTTGAAAACAGTCGGGAGCAGCTTCAGAAGAATGCGGATGAACTGGAGCAGTATTTTGACGACATGATTGATTTTCCATATATTCTGTACCGAAACCCTGATCTGTTTCGGATTTTTAATAACGGCTTCGAAGACTCCATTTATTTCAGCCCCATGACCACGGAAAAGAGTCTCGAAACCTTTTATCTAATGAGAAACGAATTCCGGCAAATCCGTTTCTATATTGCTAAAAACAATGAGTCATTTACTGTCTATAATGCAATGATCAGCACACACAGGTATCAGCCGAATTTTCTGAACCAGGACCCGATCAAACAGCTGTATACATCTGACTCACAATATTTGATTGAGCCGCCCCACCCTCTTGAGAATTACAATAATGCAGCCATTGTTCCAAAATCGGACAAAACGATGGTGATGACTTTTCACCACAAAATTATAGACGTTCTTTCTAAAAAGTTTCTTGGGATGATTACAATCGACATTGATTTGGGCGAATATGCCCGCATTTGCAATAACCTTGTCCAGGGAGACGCTTCTTCTGTTTTGCTTATTGATTCAAAAGATCGCGTCATGTATGCAAATGATCATGCCCTGATTGGAAAACCTCTTCCTACCGATCAAAAGCAACTTCTTGACGGGAATAGGAGCCGGCATGATGACGATATTCTCTTATCAAAGGAGTTATCAGGGTCACTGAACGGCTGGAAATTGATTAAGATCATGTCGAGTCAGGCTTTATATGAAGATGTCAGGAAAACCGCCTATACCAATATCCTGGTCGGCATCGGCGTAGGAATACTGGGTTTGCTGATGATAGGCATTATCTCAAATAGGATTACCCGTCCCATTACGAGGCTGAGCAGCAAAGTCCGCTCCATTGAAGGCGGAAATATGAATGTCCCTTTTGATGATACCAAAAGCGATGAAATTGGCCATTTGGAGTCACACATGAAGGACATGATGAACCGGATCAATTCCCACATTGACCGTGAATATAAGCTTGAAATTGAAAACAGGAAGAACCAGTTCAGGGCGCTAAAATCACAGGTCAATCCTCATTTTCTGTTTAACGCTTTACAATCCATCGGTGCTGTTGCCCTCAGGTCGAATGCACCAAAGGTCTATCAATTGCTGACTTCGCTGTCCAAAATGATGCGCTACTCAATGCAGGCAGATCAATGGGTACGGGTTCGGGATGAAGCTGAGTATACAAAAGCGTACCTCTCCCTTCAAACAGAGCGTTTTGGTGAAAATGTAAGTTACTCGATCAATATCGATGAGTCCATTTTGGACATGACTATTCCTAGTATGATTCTGCAGCCCCTAGCAGAGAATTTCTTTAAACACTCGTATGAGGAAGGTTACAGCAACGCTCATTTGTCCATTAACGGGGAAAAACAAGGAAATGATCTGTGCTTTACTGTAGAGAATGATGGTCCGGGGCTGACGGAAGAAGAGCTTCAGAGTCTACGGGAACATATCTATACACCCCCTTACGAAGGGACTTATTCGCATGAACATATAGGCCTGAAGAATATTCGTGACAGGCTGCTTCTAGGGTATGGACCAAGTGCAGAAATGAAAGTAGATTCGAATGACGGACAGGGGGTTTCCGTCAGTATGAGGATCCCGATAAAGACCGCCCTTGGGAATGATAAAGACTTACTTCAGGAAAGGAGATGAATACGGTGAAAGCACTGATTGTCGATGATGAATTCAATGTGCGGGACGTCATACGCCATTTAGGCCAGTGGGAAACTTACGGCATCACCAGGCTATTGGAAGCCAAAAATGGCCATGAGGCAAAATCACTGATTGAGGAAGAACGCCCGGAGATTATCTTTACAGACGTGAAAATGCCCGGTATGGGCGGAATCGAACTGATTGAGTGGCTGGATTCCATTTCCTATCCGGGGAAAGTTATTTTCATTACTGGATATAATGATTATTCCTATATGCGTAAAGCCATTCAGCACAGCAGCTTTGATTACCTGCTGAAGCCGATTGAGTATGAGGCGTTCAATCATACACTGGAAAAATCGGTACAGGCCTGGAAGGATGACTTTGAACATGCTGAAGTGCTGGAAGATGTGAAAAAACTGCGGAGAAACCAGTTAGCCACTGCGATATGTATGGGGGACCGTTCAGATCCAATCAGCCTTGCCGAGTTTCTTCCTGAATCGGAGGGCTATAAGCTGACCCTGCTCTCCTTTTACCAGATGCACAATCCGGATCACTATATCCAAAAGCTTTCAGATGAGCTTACGGAACGCAAATTAGGAAATGCGTTTTCCCTGCAGACGGACCTTAACCTCTGCCTTGTTATCACCATTCGCGATCAATGGCTCTCCGTTGAGGAATGGATCAGCCAGGAGTTCGATATTCCTGTAAGGCTTGTAACTGAAGAGCAGGTCAAAACTTTATCGGATATCAGGACCTCGTTTCAGGCTCTGCAGAAAAAGCTCGAGGAACAAAACTTCCGATCCATCCACCGTCTGGATGAAATAGATGCCGCCCGCCGCATGGAAGACATGGTTTCCTATGTTGACATGTATTATATGGAGGATTTGAGTCTGGAAAAGCTGTCGAATGTCTTCTTTTTAAGTCGCGAGCATATCTCAAGAAAGTATAAGCAAGAAACCGGAATGACCCTGTCCAAATACATCACGGAGCTTAGAATCAGCCAGGCAAAATCGTGGCTGAAAGAAAAAGACAAAAGCATTTACTCCATCTCGACCATGCTTGGCTATCAAGATGAAATCTACTTTTCAAAGCTATTTAAAAAGGTCGTCGGCATGACGCCTTTTGAGTTCAGGAACAAGAACGATCAACATGAATCTAAAGGGGTGACATGATGAAAAACAGGTTTTTATCCCTTTTGTTAATCGGAGCCGTCAGCCTGCCTCTTTCTGCATGTCAGGACGAAGCCCCACCGGAAAAAACGGAAAAGACAGAGCGGAAAATCACGCTGGATTTAAGGAATCCGAAAGTGGAAATCTCCACTCAATTTGAAGAAATGACGCGTGCTTATGAACGGGAAAATCCCCACGTCAATATCAGGGTACATACAGTTGGAGGCGCAATGGATGACCTCGCCGACCTAAAAGCCGAAATGGCGACCGGCACTGGTCCGGATATCTTTACAAACAGCGGCTATGAAAATGCCAAGCTGTGGCGGAACTATCTGGAGGATCTCTCAGGGGAGCCCTGGATTAATCAAGCATACAAAGAAGCCCTGACGCCGGTCACATTGGACGGGAAAATTTACGGAATGCCGGTTAACCTTGAAGGGTATGGCTTTATCTATAATAAGGATCTATTTAAACAAGCAGGCATTACTGAACAGCCCGCCACTCTTTCTGAACTGACAGCAGCTACCGAAAAGCTACAGAATGCAGGCATTACTCCCTTTGCAACAGGCTACTATGAAGACTGGAAATTGGGCGACCATCTGATGAATGTTGCTTTTGCCCAGCAAAAGGATACTGATGCTTTTATAAGAAATTTAAATAACGGAACGGAAAAAATCAGTACCAATCAAACATTTAAGGATCTCCTTGCCCTGCTGGATCTCACCATAAAGTACGGAAACGATAATCCACTGTCAACGGACTATACAATGGAAGTGAATCTGTTTACCTCCGAAAAAGCAGCCATCATTCAGCAAGGCAACTGGATTCAGCCGATGATCGATCAAGCTTCGCCTGACATGAACATCGGTTTTATGCCGATTCCGATTAATGACCGACCTTTAAAGGAAGCCCTTGTCGTCAGCGTTCCAAATTATTGGGCCGTAAATAAACAGTCCATTCCTGAAAAGAAAAAAGAAGCCAAGAAGTTTTTAAATTGGATGGTGTTGTCAGAACAAGGAAAACGCTTCATGACGGAAGAATTCAAATTCATTCCTGCGTTTAAGAACATTAAAACTGATGATATAGGGCCGCTCGCAGAAGAAACTCTTCGAAATTACAAAGATGGGAACACCATCCCATCTAACTGGTTTCACTTCCCTGTTGGAATTAGAGAAGAATTCGGAGCCGCGACTCAGCTCTATGTCGGGAAACAGCTGAACCGCAATCAGCTGCTCAATGAATATCAGAAGTCCTGGGAGAGGTTTTCGAAGGAATAGCCTCTTGCCGGGGCTTTTTTTGCCTTCCACAATTGCGATATCAATATACGACTAAATTTCAATCAATATGTGGCATACCTCTCTTTTCAGGAATCGCCTATAATTCTACTGTACTAGCAAACAACGAGGAGGAAGAACTTATGAACTTTAGCAGGCTTGCCAAACAGGCAACAGCAGGAATACTCAGTACTGGCATTCTATTAGGCGGTACTGTTACCCAATCATTTGCAGCTCCAAAGGATCCGGCAGATTACAAAGAAACGTACGATACTTCACAAATCACTCGATCAGCTATGAAAGAGATGATTAATCAGCACGGTGATACTAGATATGCCGTTCCTAAGTTTGACGAATCCACAATTAAAAACATCCCTTCTGCCAAAAAAGTAACGGAATCAGGCGAAACCATTGATTTAGATGTGTGGGATACATGGCCATTGCAAAACGCTGATGGAACTGTTGCAGAGTACAAAGGATATCATATCGTTTTTGGATTAGCAGGCGATCCTAAAAACGCGAGTGATACGTTCATCTACATATTCTACAAAAAAGTGGGCGACGACTCCCTTGATGCTTGGAAGAATGCTGGAAGAGTATTTGATGACAATGATAAAAACGTTCCAAATGATCCTTACCTAAAAGAGCAAGCAGAAGAGTGGTCAGGTTCTGCAACCTTCACTGAGGACGGGGAAGTTCGCTTATTCTATACAAACCGTGAACCGTATATACCTGAGTCAGGAAATTATGGGAAACAAACGTTAACAACCGCTCAAGTAAATGTTTCAGAGCCAGATTCTGAAACATTAAAAGTGGATGGTGTTGAGGATTACAAATCCATCTATGAAGGCAAAGACAGCAAGTACTATCAAACTGTAGATAAATTTGTAGAGGACGGAAATTCCGCTGATAATCATACCTTCAGAGACCCTCACTATGTAGAAGACAACGGCCGCAAATACCTTGTATTTGAAGCAAATACGGGTACAGAATATGGCTACCAAGGCGAAGAATCGCTATACAATAGAGCTTATTATGGCAACAGCAATAAATTCTTCCAGAGTGAAAAAAACAAACTTATGCAAAGCCCTAAAAAAGAGTTAGCTGAACTTGCAAACGGTGCAATTGGAATTATTGAAGTAAACGACGATTATACATTGAAAAAAGAAATGAAGCCATTGATTGTTTCAAATACGGTCACAGATGAAATCGAACGTCCAAACATCTTTAAAAAGGACGGCAAGTGGTATTTATTCACAAGTTCAAGAGGGTCAAAAATGACCATTGATGGAATCGATAATCAAGATATTTACATGTTAGGTTACACGTCAAATTCCTTAACTGGCCCATATAAACCATTAAATAAAACGGGCATCGTCCTGCATCAGGATCTAAATCCATATGACATCACTTGGAATTATGCACACTATGCAATCCCGCAGGCAGGCAGTGATAATGTTGTAGTGACTAGCTACATGACAAACAGAGGTTATTTTGAAGACAATAAATCTACCTTTGCCCCAAGCTTCCAGCTTAACATTAAAGGGAATAAAACATCGGTAGTAAAAGACAGTATTCTTGAACAAGGCCAGATTACGGTTAAGTAGTTACCAGTGAAAAGAAAAAGAAAATGTCAGGAAAACTTGGCATTTTCTTTTTTCTATTTTAAAAGAAAAAAAGTGGTGAGTTTAAGTGAACAAAAAGAAATATAAGATGGTTGGATTATTCGTTCTTGGATTATGGATGGTTATTAGTACAGGAATTTTGATTCATTCATTTTATAAAACAAAAGAAGCTAATCCGCCAAATAAGGTAGAAAAGCACTCATATCGGGCTGCCTATCATTTTACTTCTGCTGATCATTGGAAAAACGATCCACAGAAGCCCGTTTACTATGAAGGAAATTATCATTATTTTTACCTCTATAATGGAGATTACCCGGATGGCAATGGTACAGAATGGCGACATGTTACCTCTAAAGATTTGATTCACTGGAAGGATGAAGGAATTGCCATTCCAAAATATACAAATCAAAATGGGGATCCATGGACAGGGTCAGTCGTTGTAGACAAGGAAAATACAGCTGGGTTCGGGAAAGACGCTTTTGTGGCGATCGCAACACAACCCTCTAAGGATGGCCAGAAACAAGAACAATTTCTATGGTACAGTACGGACAAAGGAAAGACGTTTACCTCTTACAGTGACGAGCCTATTATGAAAAATCCAGGAACGAAGGATTTTAGAGATCCAAAAATCATCTGGGATAACACGAATCAAAAATGGGTCATGACCATGGCCGAAGGATCGAAAATAGGATTTTATGAGTCTGATAACCTGAAAGATTGGCGCTATACGAGCAGTTTTTCCACTAAGAACATTGGAGTTTTAGAGTGCCCTGACCTTTACCAGATCCGCGCTGATGACGGGACAGTAAAGTGGGTGTTGGGCGTCAGTGCAAACGGAAAAGCAGCAGGGAAACCCAACACCTATGCATACTGGACAGGAACGTTTAATGGAACAGAATTTCTTTCAGTTAACAATGAACCGCAATGGCTAGACTACGGTTTCGATTGGTATGGCGGAGTAACGTTTGAAGATGGCAAGGCCAGTGACAAATTAGACAAACGCTATGCCCTCGCTTGGATGAATAACTGGGCCTACGCCGACAATACGCCGACATTAAAAGAAGGGTTTAACGGAATGGATTCGATTGTCCGTCAAATTGAACTAAAGCGTGAAGGCGAGAACAAGTATTATCTTTCTTCACAGCCTTCAGAAGCATTAAAAGAATTGACAAGCTCAACGAATTCTTTTGATAAAATCGAAGTGGATGGCTCGGAAACACTTGATGTTAAAGGAGATGCCTATCAAATAGAGGCAGATCTCTCATGGTCGGATTTTAAGAATGCAGGATTTAGGCTCAGGGAGTCAGATGATCAAAAACGCCACGTTGACGTAGGCATTTCTGCAGAAGGAAATTACTCTTATGTCAATCGATTATTCACAGAACAACCTGACGAAACCAATCAGTTCGTTGAAAGTACTGCACCATTTGATGTCAGTAAGAAGAAGGTTCATTTAAAGATTCTCGTCGATAAAACGAGTATTGAAGTTTTTGTGGATGATGGAAAGGCTGCTTATTCAAACTTAATATTCCCTCATGCTGAAGATAAAGGAATTACTCTCTTCTCCGAGGGCGGCAAAGCGATCTTTAAGAATGTGAAGGTTACACATTTTGATTCGATTAATTGAACCTCATCTTGGCAGATACCTTTCATATGATTACACATACATTCTTTTATAAGAAATGACTCTTTTATTCAGAATCTACATTTTCCGAATAGGTAAAGTACCTACCATTAGTTTATACGATACTGATTATTGATCCACAAAAAAACTCTTTATTTGTTTCGAATAAAATTCTAGTGTTTTTATGAGTCCAGTTCATCTTGAATCATCCTATAAACCTGGTGCCTCACATGCTGGTATTAATATAGGAGTAATCAATTCCTACACAGCTCCTCATCAAATGGTGTAAGCATTTCCTCTGTGGATAGTTATTGGAAGTAAGATATTTAGGAACAAAAAGAATGTAATAGAGAAAGAGGCTTTTGAACAGTTTGGGCAAGCGGCCGTAATATACATGAATTTGAAAATGCCGGAGTATGCAAAACAAGTCGCAAGCCCGCTTAGTAATATCGACAAGATCACTGTAGTGGATACAGGTGACGCGAAAGTGATTGGATATGCTACGGATTTAATGGCATCATTGCAGGAGTCATTAAAGGCATCCTCGGGAATTTTATGTCAAAGACCTGCTTGAGAATTTCTCAGGAAAGCAAAATTTACCGTTTACCACAATCAACCAGGAGAATGTCGAAGCGAATATGAATATGGGAGCAGGCAAGGAAGAATAACAGTGAATAATAAAGTGAAGAAAGGTAAGAGCACATATTTGCTCTTACCTTTTTTTGAATAGTTTGGCTTATAAAAGGCATGATCAGTATATCTAACAAATATGTACGAAAAACTCGGTTTTCATGTAATTCATCATGATATAACTTGGATAACAAGTACAACATCAGTAAAAAAGGGAGCTTGTTTTTAAAACAAACTCCCACTTATAAAAGATTATTGGTGCTTCAAGGTTGTGTTAGTTTTTTTTGCAGGAAATCCTCGGTCGAAATTACATTGGCATACATACCGTTAAGTGCACTGACAAACGAATAATGAACCTGTTCAGCTGGAACGACCTTATCTTGATAAGATAAGTCTCTTGTCGCACATGCATCTTCAATAAGTGTAGTTTCAAAGCCTAGTTCCACTGCAGCTCTGACTGTGGCATCAATACACATATGCGTCATCATACCTACAATCACTTGCTTTGTTACTCCTTTATCTTTTAATCTGCTTTCTAATTCAGTCTGTAAAAAACTGTTAGGGAAATGTTTTATGATAATGCTTTCGTGTTCTAATGGTAGAACAGCTTCATTTAGTTTAACTCCCTCCGTATTCGGAAGAAAGAAGCCTAACCCTGGATCACTTGCGACATGCTGGACATGAAAAATATTATCTTTGTTATTCTGTCTAAACCATTCAAGAACTTTAGCAGCATTAGCCGCTGCTTTTTCAGGGTTGCTTAATTCCATCTTTCCATTTGGAAAATAGTCATTTTGAATATCGACAATGATTAAAGCTGTGCTCATTTTTTCCACCTCTTTAAAAAATTTTAGTACAATATAATGATAAATGATATATTGAAATCTATCGATACTTTGATGAAATACTTTTATATCAATGCATTTCATGGTGAAAGGAGTTTATTATGGAACTTGATAACATTGATTTTCAGATCCTTCGGTTATTATCCGAAAATTCACGTATTCAATGGAAAGACTTAGGTGAACAAATTCATATGACGGGACAAGCAGTAGGAAATCGTATTAAAAAACTTGAGGAAAATGGTGTAATTAAAGCCTATTCTCTAATAGTCGATGAAATGAAATTAGGACTTTCTTATACAGCATTTGTCATTATTTATATGAAAACAGCAAACCATGATTCATTTATACGTTTTATTAATGATAGAAATGAGATAGTTGAAGCTCACCGAGTATCGGGAGAAGGCTGTTACCATTTAAAAATAAAAGTTAACTCTCAAGAACTATTGAATCTTTTTCTTAATAAAATTCTCGATTATGGGAACTATTCTATATATCTATCAATACAAGAGATTAAGCAACATAATCCGTTGACTGCCACAATATAATATATTTTTTTATTCTTAGGAGGATAATGTATCCCAATCGTCTTGAATCGTTCCAAGTAGGGTGCTGGAACAGTAGCTATGGGAATTGTCTTTTTACGTATCGTAGATCCAGAAGGGAAAAGTAAAACGCTAGTTGATTATGCGCTTGCTTATGTTGGTGTTGGAATGGTTGATATCGTAATTGTTAGTTTAGCTCCTGTTTTGATGATGACAGGCCAACATGAATTGTTTACGTTAGTTACCGTAGTAGCAGGATCTGCTATCATATTATTCACAAAATGTCGAGGAATGCGGGTAAAACCAGAAATCCGCCAGCAAAGAGGTGGCAAAGAGATATAGTGTAGACTTAAACAAGGGGAAAGATTGTTAAAGAAGATGGTCAATGAACTTAATCTAACAACATGAAACCACCAAACCAAGGTGGAAGTTTATTAATGTATTGAGGAAATATTGACAAATTACTGTTCTTTTAAGCTGGTTACAGAAACACTCTGTTTTTTATTTGGATAATCAACGGAATGGATTGTAGCTGTTCCATTTTGTTCATCTACGTGCTCAATGTAGATACTTTTCTCATTGTAGGTTACATTAGCCATAATTGGCGAAGAAGCAATTTCTTCTGTTCGTTTAGCCACCTCATTTGGTTTGGAACAGTTATAATATTTGTTCCAATTTCCTTAGATGATACTTGTTTTATTAAAATACTTCCAAGAACCCATACACCCTTACTGAACTAATAGGGGTGCATACTTCAAAAAGGGAGGTTGCTGAGGCAGCCTTTTTCTTATGGAACAGGCTAGCATTCCTGAAGTTCGTTATTTTTCAGCTTTGAAAAAAATAGGGCTCCTCAGTAAGATATGAGTAAGACATCACACTAACCCAAAACCCTAGGAGGAAGCCTAATATGAAGTTTAAAATGCAAGATAAACAAAATCAACTAAACGATAGAATTTCCATTGGGGTGGATATTGCCCAACAATTACATGTGGCTAGGGCAGTGAATTCCCGTGGAATTGTAATCGTAGACCCATTAGCAATTGAAAATAATGAAGATGGATTTGCTGGTTTAATAAAATGGATGGAGGCAGCCATTGTGGGAGTGGAGCCTATAGGCATCGCACACTAAGGTTATTGTATTTCTAACTCTTTGACAGTTTCGCCTTCAATTAACACTGGTTGATAATAGGTTTCGTTTGGTAAATCCTTCTTTCCTTGTAATTTCTTAATGACCCAATCAGCTGCATCATGTCCCATTTGTTCTTGTGGGTGTGTCAATGTCGTTAGTTTGATATTAGCATTTTTCGCAATATAAGAATTGTCCTGGCCAATAATCGATAATTGTTCGGGAATAGAAATATCAAGTTGTCTGCATACATTTGCTACTTCCAACCCTACCTCGTCGTTATAGCAAACAATGGCAGTCAACACCTCTCTATTTTCATTTAGGAACTCTTTCAAGTTTGTGTATAGGTCTAGCTTCGTTTCTGTAGTATACGAAAGCAATTGCTCTGGTTGAAAGCGTAATTTGGCTTCTCCAAGTGCTTTTATATATCCCTTCATTCGATACTTTCCTTGTAAATCATCCATTTTCGAAATGATTCCAATTTGGGTGTGTCCTTTCGAAATCAGTTCTTTTGTTGCGAGGTAGCTTGACTGCACATCATCCAGGCAAAAGAAAGGAACCTCTAATTCTTCATAATAGGCGTTGATCATGATGAATGGAACCTCTTGTTCCTTAAACAATAGGTAGTAAGCGATGTTGGGATTGTATAGATTGCTTTTTGTAGGTTCAATGATCAAACCATCCACGCCAAATGACAACATCATTTCCAAGGCTTTTTTTTCTTGTTCGACATCATTATTTGTACTGGCTAATAGTAACGAATAATTATCTTCATTCAATCTTCTTTCAATTCCGCGGATAATAGAAGGGAAAATGTAATCAGAAATGTAGGTCGTGATAACACCGATCGTTTTATTTTTGGAATTGCCACCAGATGATTGATATTGGTTACTAACATATGTGCCAGATCCTTTTTCACTTCTCAAGAATCCCTCGTTTGATAATTCTAAAATGGACTTTCGTACTGTGTGTCGGCTAACGTTGTACATTTCTTGCATGACGGATTCAGTAGGAATTTGTTCGCCTACACTATATTCACCTGTAAGGATTTTATTTTTTAAATCATCAATGATTACCTGATACTTTGGTTTCATTAAACCTCACTTCTTTCATAGTTGTTTGCATTCTAATTTATGCGCTTAAAATATTTGTGCGGACATATTTTAACATAATTTTGAATGAATTAAAACAAATCATCTTATTTTTTGTATAAAGTTATAAATTCCCCCTATTTACCCTTAGATTTCATGTCGTATAACTTCCTTATTACAAATTGATGACTTTAAGGTGAGGATGGAGTATTTCGTCTTAAAGTTGTAAGTATAAATAATATAAACCGTTGACAAATGTACGTACAAAAAATATAATATGGTTGTTAATACATTTAAGCGCCTCCTTTTATTGAAAGCGCTGACAGAAGGGGGATTAACGTGCAAACGAATATATTAAAAATTAAACAAGCGATTACCGGGGGAGAAACTTCACTTGGAATCGAATTTGGATCCACTCGTATTAAAGCGGTGTTGATTGATAATCAACATGAAACTATCGCATCTGGAAGTTATGAGTGGGAGAACCTATTGGAAGATGGAATTTGGACGTACAACTTAGTGGATATTATCACAGGTCTTCAAACAGCTTATAGTGAAATGAAGCAAGAAGTTGAACGGAATTACGGAATTACCATTCGAAAAATAGGTTCTATTGGATTTTCTGCAATGATGCACGGGTATATGGCTTTTGACAGTACAGGGGAGCTACTGGTTCCGTTTCGAACTTGGCGTAACTCAACAACAGGTGTTGCAGCAAAAGAACTAACTGATCAATTTCAATTTAATATTCCTGAACGATGGAGTATTGCTCACCTTTATCAAGCAATATTAAATGAAGAGAAACATTTGCCTCGCATTGATTGTATTACGACTTTGGCTGGTTACATTCACTGGTTATTGACTGGTAATAAAGCAATTGGCATTGGAGATGCTTCAGGCATGTTCCCAATTGATGAATCAACGCAAGATTACAATGAATCAATGGTCAAGCAGTTTGACGATTTAATTGCGACGAAAGGTTATCCTTGGAAGCTAAAAGAGATTCTTCCTAAAGTCTACATTTCGGGCGAGCAGGCGGGTGAATTAACTGAAATTGGAGCGAAAATCCTGGATAGATCAAGAAATTTACAACCAGGCACTCCAATTTGTCCACCGGAAGGCGATGCGGGGACAGGAATGGTTGCTACGAATAGTGTGAGGAAACGTACCGGAAACATCTCAGTAGGAACTTCCGTTTTTGCGATGATTGTACTAGAGAAAGAACTTTCAAAAGTTTATCCAGAAATTGATCTGGTAACTACACCAAACGGAAGTCTCGTTGGAATGGTTCACGCGAATAACTGTTCAAGTGATCTGAATGCTTGGCTGGGATTGTTCCGTGAATTTTCTGAGGCAATGGGACAAAAGGTTGATATAAATAAATTATTTGAAGTAATGTTGAATAAAGCTTTGGAAGCGGATCCAGATGGTGGCGGTTTGCTTAGCTACGGTTATTTCTCAGGTGAAAATATCACAGGATTAGAAAAAGGGCGACCATTATTTGTTCGCTCGCCTGAGAGTCAATTCAATTTAGCAAACTTTATGCGGACTCACCTTTTTACTGCTTTCGGTGCTTTGAAAATCGGAATGGGTATTTTGACAAAAGAAGAAAATGTTGCAATTGATCGTATTTTGGCTCACGGTGGTTTATTTAAAACCCCTCTTGTTGGACAAAAAATTGTTGCGGCTGCAATGAATACTCCAGTATCAGTTATGTCAACAGCAGGAGAAGGCGGCGCGTGGGGAATGGCGATTCTTGCATCTTACATGATGAATAAAGATCAAAAAGAAAGTTTAGAAGACTTCCTCGACAAAAAAGTATTCGAAGAGGTTGATGGACAAGAAATTTATCCTGATCAAGTAGATGTTAAAGGATTTGAAGCATTTATTGAAAGATACAGGAAGGGTTTAGTGATTGAGCAGGCCGCTGTAGACAATTTGATGTTATGAGTGGAAAACTGGAGGGATTGACGTGTTAGAACAACTGAAAGAAGAGGTATTTCAAGCAAATTTGGACTTGCCTAAATATGGACTTGTGAAATATACATGGGGAAATGCAAGTGCCATTGATCGTGAAAGCGGTTTATTTGTTATCAAACCTAGTGGTGTTGATTACGAAACGATGAAAGCCAGTGATATGGTCGTTGTTGATTTAGATGGCAATGTTGTTGAAGGAGAGTTGAGGCCTTCATCAGATACAGCGACTCACGCAGTACTTTATAAGTATTACCAAGAAATCGGGGGCATTGTACATACTCATTCAACTTGGGCGACAATCTGGGCTCAAGCAGGCCTTGATGTTCCAGCGATGGGGACCACTCATGCAGACACATTTTACGGATCCGTCCCATGTGCCCGCTACCTAACACAAGAGGAGATTGATCGTGGGTACGAAGTGGAGACTGGGAAGTTAATCATCGAAACATTTGAAGAGCGTGGGTTAGACATTTTAGCCGTTCCTGGTGTCTTACTTCATGGTCATGGTCCGTTTACTTGGGGCAAAGATGCAAAATCCGCCGTAATGAATAGTGTGGTGTTGGATGAAGTTTCGAAAATGAATTTATTTACACGGGATTTAAATCATTTTGCAAAAGAATTACCACAAAATATTTTGGATAAACACTATTTACGAAAACATGGAAAATATGCTTATTACGGTCAAAAGTAAGATCAACTCTATTAAATTATCAAACCATTAGAATTAAGAAAAGAGGATTATTATGTTAACAACAGAAAAAAAGGAATTTTGGTTCGTCGTAGGATCACAACATCTATATGGGGAAGAAGCGTTAGCAGAGGTCAAGGCGCATGCACAAACGATAACCGACGCATTAAATGAAAGCGGTATTTTACCTTATCCACTTGTATTGCAAGATTTAGCTGTTAGTGCAGATAGAATCACAAGCATCATGAAAGAAGTCAATTATCGTGACGAAGTTGCCGGTGTCATCACTTGGATGCATACTTTCTCACCTGCAAAAATGTGGATTCGTGGAACAAAACTATTACAAAAACCATTGCTTCATTTAGCTACACAATTCAATGAAAGCATTCCTTGGGCAACGATTGATATGGACTTTATGAACCTGAACCAATCCGCTCATGGTGACCGTGAATATGGTTTTATCAATGCCCGTTTGAAAAAACAAAATAAAGTTGTTGTAGGTTATTGGGAGCGCCCTGAAGTGCAAAAGCAAATTGCACAATGGATGGACGTAGCGGTTGCTTATAACGAAAGCTTCAACATTAAGGTGGCTCGCTTTGGAGACAACATGCGTAACGTTGGAGTAACCGAAGGGGATAAGGTTGAAGCGCAAATCCAATTTGGGTGGACAGTTGACTATTTTGGAATCGGAGACCTTGTTCAATATGTAAATGCGGTTACTGATGAAGAAATTGATGCTTTATTTTCAGAATACGAAGGCCTTTATGAATTTGATTATGGTACAAACAGTAGGGAAGATTGGGAGAAAAGCGTAAAGGTACAGGTAAGCTATGAAATTGCGATTAAACGTTTCCTTGATGATGGTGGTTACACGGCCTTCACAACGAACTTCGAAGATTTATATGGGATGAAACAACTTCCTGGTCTTGCCGTCCAACGTTTGATGGCACAAGGATATGGCTTTGCGGGTGAAGGAGATTGGAAGACGGCAGCACTCGATCGCTTACTGAAAGTGATGAGCCATAACCAATCAACTGGCTTTATGGAAGATTACACATATGAATTAGCTGCTGGACAAGAATCAATCCTTCAATCACATATGCTTGAAGTCGACCCATCTTTAGCAAGTAACAAACCAAAAATTGTCGTATCTCCATTAGGTATAGGTGATCGTGAAGATCCAGCACGTTTAGTATTCGACGGCAAAGCAGGAGACGGTGTCGTTGTTTCCATGGCTGACTTTGGTACAAACTATAAACTTTTGATTAATGAAGTTTCTGCATTTGAGCCAACTGTTCCAGCACCAAACCTTCCAGTGGCCCGTGTACTTTGGGAAGTGAAGCCAAACTTCCAAGATGGAGTGAAAGCTTGGCTTGAGAATGGTGGCGGTCACCATACAGTTGTTTCATTGAACTTAACAACAGACCAAATCATAACCTATGCAAAACTTGTTGGCTTGGAATACGTAGTTATTAAGTAATGTTTCTTCCCTCCAAGGAGGCTCTGCTTCCTTGGAGGGAAGAAATAGGTACTCCAGAGGTTGTAGTCTGGAAATAGTAACCATTAGTATGATCACTTTTTTTGTAAGCGTGTTCGTAGTTTTCCGGAAAAAGATGAAAGCGTTTTAATAGCACAATAACGACACAGAATTCATCCTAATCAATAATTTTTAAGATGATTCTACTAGCATATATTTGTAGATTGAAAACACTATTATTATTTTCTTTAAAGCAATCAATATTTTTAGTAGTGGGATTTTAAAAATATAATTTTAAAACCTTGAGGAGGAAATTTTAATGGTTAATGAAAAGAAAATCTCAAGTGGATTCATTTATTTTTTTGGGGCTTTTGGAGGCATTCTCTTCGGTTATGATATCGGCGTTATGACGGGTGCTTTACCTTTTCTGCAACATGATTGGAACCTTCAAAACAACCCTGGTGCCATTGGCTGGATTACCTCTTCGTTGATGTTTGGAGCTATTTTTGGAGGTGCCCTGGCCGGACAACTTTCCGATCGTTTAGGACGGCGCAAAATGATTTTAATATCTTCTATCATTTTTGCTGTTGGCTCCATTTTGGCAGGAATATCCCCTCATAAAGGGCTCCTTTTTATGATTGTTGCCCGGATTTTATTAGGGTTGGCTGTAGGTGCTGCTTCTGCGTTGGTCCCAGCCTATATGTCGGAAATGGCGCCGGCACGTTTACGTGGACGTCTGTCAGGAATTAATCAAACAATGATTGTCTCTGGAATGTTACTTTCGTACATTGTCGCTTATTTATTGAAAGACTTACCAGGAACTATGGCATGGCGGTTGATGCTTAGTTTGGCTGCCGTACCTGCTTTGATCTTATTTATTGGAGTGTCAAGGTTACCCGAATCACCACGTTTTTTAATTAAGAACAATAAAATTGATGAAGCTCGTAAGGTGTTGGGCTTTATTCGCTCTAACAAAGAACAAATTGACTCTGAAATAATACAAATTCAAGAAACTGTTAAAGAGGAAGCAAAGGTAAATCAAAAAGCATCTTGGGGTACACTTTTAAGTAATAAATACCGTTATTTAGTAATTGCTGGTGTGGGTGTTGCTGCGTTTCAACAATTCCAGGGCGCAAACGCAATTTTTTATTATATTCCTATGATTGTGGAAAAAGCAACAGGGCATGAAGCCAGCTCAGTATTGATGTGGCCAATTATTCAAGGGGTTATTCTCGTACTAGGTTCATTAATATTCCTTATGATTGCTGATAAATTTAATCGCCGTACTTTATTAACAATAGGCGGAACTATTATGGGACTATCCTTTATTTTGCCGGCAATATTGAATATATTAATTCCTAATGCAAATCCGATGATGATGGTTGTTTTTTTAAGTATCTATGTAGCACTTTATTCATTCACATGGGCTCCTTTAACCTGGGTCATAGTTGGAGAAATTTTCCCGCTGGTAATTCGCGGGCGTGCATCAGGAATAGCTTCATCATTTAACTGGATTGGTTCTTTCTTGGTTGGATTGCTATTTCCAATCATGACCGCTTCGATGTCTCAAGAAGCTGTTTTTGCAATCTTTGGTGCTATTTGTTTACTTGGTGTTTTATTTATCAGGACATGCGTTCCTGAAACTCGAGGTCATACTTTGGAGGAAATCGAAAAAATTGGAGAAAGCAAACAAGCTAAGGGAAAAAGTGCTTAAATTAGACCTATGAGATTTGGAGCAGAATTCAAAGAAGCTATACGCAAATAGGAGAGTTAAGCATGCATTTTCAAATCAGGGGGTCATAAGGGAAAATACTTCTGTAATTATGATCTACACACACATCATGAACATGTTGATTTACTCATATGATTCCCTTATCTTAAGGCCGAAGTTGCTACTTCGGCTTTTCACCATTAAAATGTTTGCTGAACTTTTTGTACAATTCATGGTGTTTTAACTTTTATTTATATGAAGGAATTTAATAGGGAAGGAGCCGAATAAAATGAAAACATCACAAAGCTCGTTTGGAAATGAAGTCTTACTGTTTACAATAGAAAATGAACATGGAGTAAGAATGGAAGTTACAAACTTTGGTGCAAGAATCGTCAATCTGTTCGTCCTAACGGAAACGGGACGTAATAATATCGTATTGGGATTTGACTCGATTGAGGATTACAAAAAAGAAACATATTATGGAGCAACAATAGGAAGAGTCGCTGGAAGAATAAAAAATGGCCAATTTTCGATTGGTGAATCACGTTACCAAACATCTGTAAATCAATTAGGGAATACATTACACGGTGGCAGCCCTGGATTCGATGAAAAAATCTGGGATTATGAAGTGAAGGAGACGGATGAAAGTGCATCAATCATCTTTTCAACCCACTCACCTGATGGCGAGAATGGTTTTCCGGGGAATTTGAAAGTAAGTGTGACTTACACATTAGACAACTTAAATATTTGGTCAGTCAGCTATCAAGCAACTAGTGATAAAGACACAATTTTTAATCCGACCAATCACGTCTATTTTAACTTAACAGGGCATCCCAGCAATCCAATCGATGATCATTTCTTACAAATCTTTTCTGAAGAATTTGCACCAGTAAATGACGATACCACGGTAACTGGGGAAAAGCGAAGCACAATTGGCACGCCTTATGATTTTCGAACCCCAAAGAAATTAAAATCAACCTTTGAAGCAATTGACGCAGAAGTTAAAAAGGTTCAAGGAATCGATCATCCATTTTTCCTAACGTGCTCAGGACTTCATCAAACTGCAGCAAAATTAATTAGTCCTGACCAGAAAATATCAGTCGAGGTATACACAGAAGAGCCTGCGGTTGTCATTTACACTGCAAACTTTGTGGAAGGTGTGCCACTCATGCACGGAGAAAAATTAATTCAACACGGTGGGATAACGTTTGAAACCCAAGCTGCACCAGGAGCAATTGAATTTGAGGATTTTGGAGATATTCTTCTTTTAGCAGGCGAAAATTATACTTCCCAAACAAAATACAAAATTGAGGTCAGGACCCGACTCAGCTGAAGTTTCCAGTTAGTGTGTTAAAGTGTCGGATAGGTGGATTTGGTTTCGATATTTTCACATCGATTCGGCTGCTAGTTAGGGTCGGCATCCGGTGCCTGTCAGAGCGTTCGAGCATAGGTCGTTACATATATAGGGTGGGATTCCCGCCGAATAAGAGTTAACCACTCACTGGAACTGAGTTTTGGAGGAGAGAGGATAACTTATATCTAAGCGTAAACACTTGGATGGTGGGTCGCAAACTATGGTTAAAGGAAAGCCACCATTTAAACAGCGCATATTAAATACGTAGCACCTCCTGGTTCGATACTTGTATCAATAAAAGGAGGTGCTTATCCTATGCCGCAACAAAAATTAACGATTGTCCCCGTTACATTATATGAAGGAATTTAATAACCGTTGAATCTCCTGTTGCTACTAACTTCCTTCCTACCACGATTCGTTGTTACGTTGTGCATTTTTGTACCCTATTCTTTCCATGGTGAATGCAAAATACAATCACAGAAATTTTTATTTTTATATTCAGGTCTAAAATATTCAATAATATCTTCCTTCATATTGCCAAAAGTAGTTTCTGGCTTATGCTTAAAGCCCTCATAAAACGCTGGAATAATGACCTTCTTGAAATTGTTACGTGGGAAGGCTTTTATAATTTCTTCACGCAAGTCGTCAGGGAATTGTTCAAATCCATCTCCCATCACATCTAAACCAACACCTGAAAAGAGTAGTGCCACTTCGGACTCTTTATGTTCTGCAACGCCAGGTGTCGTATGTAACGCAATAGCATCCCATACAAGACGAATCGACTCATCTGGAATTTGATACTGCTGTAAAAAGCTTCTCGCTGCATTTGCACCGTCTACTTCAAATCGTAAATCTGGACTGCTGAATTTTTTTGTTAAGCCTAAATCATGGAATAATGCACTAACATATAGCAACTCTAAATCATAATTTTGCTTCGTTTTTTTTCCGTTGACTGCACCAAATAAAAATACACGATTTGAATGATTCCACAACAAGTCGTCCCCATGCTCGCGTAAAAGATCTGCTGCTTCTTTAGCCAATCGGGAATCTGGAATTTTAATACCTGCTACTTCTTGAAACATAATTGAAAATCCCCTTTACAATTTGATAGTTCTCATTCTCATGAACTTGTATTCATTGTAAAGAGGAATTTATCATTTATCTATTCATTCATTTCTATGATAATAATAGATAAAAACTATAATATAGAACTTTTCAAAGAAGCTATCTCATCTTTTTCTGTATGAAAACGCAGCCTTTCGATTTCACATAGTAATAACTTAATATACTTACGTGCTGCATAATTGATAAAACGATTCTTTTTCATCACGAGATAAACAGATCTAGTCAAAGTTGGTTTTTCAATACGTTGGAAAAATAAATCCTCTGTATCATAAAATTCATATAATGTACGCGAAACAAAACTGCGTCCAACCCCATTTCGAACAAGCTTCAAGATAGATTCAATGCTAGACGTTTCGACAATAGGTTCTATCTGCCTGCCAACCTCAAGACTCGTTTTATCAAGTATTTTTCTGCATTGATGGATATTTGGAAATAAAATAAGAGAACTGTCTAAAACATCGGAAAATGAAACCTTCTGCTCTCCATTACTTTGATTACTAATCAGGTAAAATTCTTCATCATATAACTTCGTCACCATCAACATATCATTCCGATTGAATTCAAAACCAATACCAAAATCAGCTTGATTCTCTAAAACAGCCTTTTCCACTTCATCCGTACTTTGAACAAACACTTTTATGTTCGGATACAATTGGTTAAATTTAATACATAAAGTAGATACCAAATCCGTTATTTCTCCTGGTAACACAGCAATTTTCAATTCCCCGATTTCTACTTTTGTAAGTGCTTTAATTTGAGAAGAAATACTTTGTAAGGAATTTTGAATATTTAATGCTTCTTGTTGTACAATTTCTCCCACCTTAGTAAGTTCAATCTTTTTACCAATACGGTTAAAAAGTGCATAGCCTATATCTTGTTCAAGCATTTTAATTTGATGGCTTAAAGTTGGTTGCGAAATTCCTAATTTTTCAGCTGCTTTTGTAAAATGAAGTTCTTTACTGACCATTAAAAAATATTCTAAATGTCTTAATTCGATACTATTTCAATCCTTTCTAATGAAAATAATTATTGATTATCTGTATGCTTGCAATTTTATAATCTAGTTATTAAGTTACTTTATTTTAAGGGATTATTCCATAATTTGGACTGATTGCTGAATAAAATTAAAAAACACCATTAGCTATCTGTTATTTTGGTTCATAAATAACTCACTATGATGTTGGATAACCTGTCGGGCCCGGTATCTTATACAGGCTATATCCGCGGAGAAGGTCCAAAAGGGTCCTCAGCTATGACATGTACAATTATTAATAATTGTACCTTTTAAGATGTCAGTTTACATAATAAAATATCTCATATAATACTAAGATTTTTAAAAATTGGAGTTAGCCGAAAAACAAAGGCTTAATCAAGGAGGAGGTAAATCATGTATATACCTAAACATTTTCACCTCAAGGATGAAGAAATAATTTATGATTTTATCGAAAAGTACAGCTTTGCCACTTTATTTTCTCAACACAATGGAGAACCGTACGCTACACATCTTCCACTCATATTAAATAAAGGTGAAAGTGCTTTATATGGTCATTTTGCCCTTCCAAACGAACAATGGAAGGATATGGAATGCCAACAAGTTCTTGCGGTTTTCCAAGGTCCTCACTGTTATATATCTCCGTCTTGGTATGAAACAACGATGGCAGTTCCTACTTGGAATTATGTGTCTATCCATTTATATGGAAATATGGAGATTGTCGAAGATCAAAAAGTCATATTCGATTCTCTAAATGATATGGTAAACAAATATGAAAGTCCAGATAGCCCATACAATTTAAACGATGTAGATTCCAGATTTATCGAAGGAATGAGTAAAGGGATTGTAGCATTTAAAATAAAAATCACAAAAATTGAAGCGAAAGCTAAATTAAGTCAAAATCACCCTTTGGAACGCCAAGAATTAATTATTAAGCATCTAGAAAACACTTCTCAACAAGATAATATACAAGTAGCATCTCTTATGAAGAAAAATCTACAAAATTAAAAGATATCCAACTTTGTCTTATTAAATTACTGTGGTAGATTTGTTAAAAAATTAAGCCTAATTTCAGATGGAAATTAGGCTTAAAATTATCCTTCAATTTATCTATTAAGAAACATGTTATAGACCTAAAGTAGCACTTAATGTCTTCCTAATAAAAACTAACTATTCCAATATTCGGATTATCCGTATAAAATCATTCCAAATGATGCTCTACCTGACGCACCAATTCCCGTCCATATTCATAAGCTGTCCCCATAGGAAATGTGTCCATTGCATAGGATAAAAATGTGAAGCTCGCTTCAAATCCAATAACTAATAATGCTAGAAAGGTTCCTATGAAGATTATTTTTGCAACACCAAACATTCAAATAAAATAGCTACAATTCGTTTATTCAAAGAATTATGGAGCTATTCTTTTATCCATGCCTTCTTTAAGAGTTTCACACCCACATCAATTTCATCGTCAGAAAGATTACTGAAACCTAGTTTAACCATTGGTCCGTCGGTGTTATTTTTAATGAAGTAGAGAGACGTAGGATACACAGTAACGCCATGAAAGGAAGCTTGTTGAATTAACCATTCTTCTGAATGCTTCAGATGTACCTTGACTAATACATACAAACCGGATTGTTCACCAATAATTGATATATTTTGAGCGAATTGCTCTTTTAATGCGGATACTAAGTGCTGCATTTTTCTTTTATAAACAAGGCGCATTCGTTTAATATGTCGACTCCATTCTCCCTCTTCCATAAGTTTAGCCATTGTAAGCTGGCTAAGCAGGGAGGTGGTAGCTTCAAAATGAAGAAACTGATTTTTAAAACGATTTAATAATGGCTGTGGCAAGACCATATAACTTAAACGAATTCCTGGAAGAAAGGACTTCGAGAAATTCCCTAAATAAATGACTCTTGCTAAATCAATTGAGGCAAGAGCAGGAAATGGTTTTTGTGTATAGCGAAATTCACTATCATAATCGTCTTCAATAATATATCCACGAATCTTGTTAACCCAATGAATAAGCATTTGCCGTTGTTGAATAGACATGCTTACTCCAATTGGACTTTGATGGGAAGGGGTTACATAGATTAATCGTGATTTCATTTGTTCTAATTGGGAAAGTTCAGCACCTGTTTCATAAACCGGCAAAGTTTCAAGCATAAATCGATGGAATTGAAAAGCTTCCCTAGCACCGTCGTAACCAGGGTCTTCAACTATAATACTCTGGAATTCATCCTTCAGTATATGCCCAAGGTATACAAGCATTTGTTGGGTACTGCTTCCGATAATAATTGCATTTGCATTTGTTTTCACTCCGCGTGATTGGAATAAATATGTGGAGATTTGTTCGCGCAGGCATTCTTCCCCAAATGGTTCCCCGTATCGAAAGCTATCCTGTAATGTTAATACTTGGTTAGCAATTCTCCTCCAAATTTTCAGTGGGAAATGTGTTTGATCAACGGCATCTGCCCTGAAACTAACTACCGGAGGTTTCTTGGACTCAGTCTGCTTATTATTATAAGAGATTAATGGCTCCTGAAATATTAGGGGTTCTAACTCATTTGCAAAATAACCTTTTCTGCCCTCTCCACGAATATACCCTTCAGCAACAAGTTGTTCATATGCCAGTAAAGTTGTATTACGGCTTACATGTAAGGAATCTGCAAGTTGACGAATGGAGGGTAATTGCTCATTCGCCAAAATGTCTCCTTGTTCAATATATGATTTGAATTTATCGTAGATTTGTTTGTATTTTGGGGAGTTATCATTAAAAGTAAAAATGGTATTATTCATTTGCATTCCCTCTGACATGTATATTTGTTTATTATTGTACCTTTTTTCATGTCAATTTGTATAATACTATTTTTTTATCGGATATTCATTTTTAAAAACTCAAGTTGAAAGGATGATTAATGTGTACATTCCTAAGCAATATCGTATGAAAAATGAAGAGGCTGTTCAAATTATGAAGTCTAACCCGTTTGCCTTATTGATTACTGTTGATGAACATCGTCCCATGGCTACGCATATTCCTTTGGAAATTCGGGAAGATGGAGGGAAAATCTATGCGACTGGCCACATTGCATACGGAAACATGCAGAAAAAAACTTTAGACAATAATAGTGATGTGTTACTGATTTTTCAAGGGCAGCACGCTTACATTTCATCAAGTTGGTATAAGTGCGAAGAGGTTCCTACATGGGACTATCTAGCTGTACATGCGTATGGATCAGCTCGTGTAATCACTGAAGACGAGCTGATTTCCTCCTTGGATACTATGCTTAATCACTATGAGTCGCATCGAGAAAATGGTCGGACCTGGGAAACGTTTGATCCAGAATTGCTTAAGAGTGAAATGAAAGGAATAGTTGGCTTTGAAATTGAAATCACATCTATTCAAGCTGCAGCCAAAATGAGTCAAAATCGTAATGACACTGATTACAAAGCGATTATTACAGAGCTTGAAAAATCAAATGAACAAGGGGAAATTCAGGTTGCGCAATGGATGCGTGAGCAACGGAAAGGGTTAATTGAATGATTGGCATATTACTAGGGTTTGCTGGTGGCACCCCTAAAAGCAAAAATGGTGTTTATCACTTTTTAAGGGAAAGCAAAGGTAAGTCAAAGCCATTCCTTACAGACAAGAGCTCATTTTAAAACAGTTTGAACAGATTCCTTTTCTAAATGAGCAACAAATTGCCTCCTTGATGAAAGCGAACCTTAAAAAAAGTGTAAACTAGCTTTCACCAATCAAGGAGGAGCCCAATAAAGCGTGTGCAAAAATACAACAAGGAGTTGCTTTTTATGGAGTTTTCAAATATTTGGCTATTTGTAATTACTGCTGCTACATTGTTAATAATACCTGGACCGGCTGTGTTGTATATTATGGCAAGAAGTATTGATCAAGGGAAGAAAGCGGGCATAGTATCAGTTCTGGGTGTATCTCTTGGTGGTTCTGTTCACGTTTTAGCTGGAGCAATAGGAGTTTCGGCAATCCTTATGACATCAGCAACAGCCTTTAATATCGTTAAATACTTAGGTGCTGCTTATCTTATCTATCTGGGGTGTAAGACTTTACTTTCTACATCCGATCGAACGACATCAGAAATTCTAAAAGCCCCTCGCAAAAGGTTATTAAAGATATTTTACGAATCAGCGCTCGTAGAAGTAATGAATCCTAAGACAGCACTCTTTTTTTTAGCCTTCTTTCCGCAATTCATATCACCTTCTGCTGGATCAGTCACAATTCAATTTTTGCTTTTAGGAATTATATTTATTATCCTAGCTTTTATTAGTGATGGTCTGTATGCAGTTCTTGCAGCAAGTATTAGAAAGCGGATTCTGGGTAGTGAAGTGAATTCTAAGTTGCAGAATCGGATAACTGGTTATTTATATATTGTTCTAGGGGTATTCTCCGCCTTTGCGAGCCCCTCCAAAACATAAGAGTATAGATAACGGTTAATGATATGACTATGAACTCCTATGACTTCTAGAGCATTCGTGAGATAGTTTTTAGTTTATTGAGGGAGTTTTATTTGCATAAGGAACCAGATAGCTATAAAAAAGCAAACTTGCCAAAACTGAGCGAGTTTGCTTTTTTATTTGAAAACGAAGTCAAAACATCTGTCATATGGGTTCGTAATTTCGAAAAATCACTTCAAAAATGCACCCTTTATAAATAAGTGACTTTTTTTATTCTACTCATTAAGTCTCCTTTTTTAAATTTTTCTAAGGAAATAAATCTAAAAGATCTTTATATGTAGAAGAATTACAATTTCTTGACTTAGAGTAAACTCTAAGTATTATCCTATCTTTATAACACAAGTTAAAAAAAGAAAAAATAGACATATCAGTTTTAATGGAGGGGTTATATTGACATATACTATTGGAGAATTTTCTAAAATAGTTGGGCTAAGCGACCATACATTGAGGTTTTATGAAAAAGAAGGGTTAATAAAAGTAAATAGAGACGATAACAATGTCAGAATTTACTCGGATGAAAATAAATTATGGATTGAATCATTGCTCCACCTAAAAAATACAGGGATGTCACTAAAAGACATGAAACGATTTGCCATGTGGGGGCATATGGGGGATAAAACCATGGAAGAAAGATTAGCTCTGCTTAAAAAGCATCGAAAAAAAGTAGTGGAAGAATTGGAGAAAATCCATCAAAGTTTAGAGCATTTGGATAATAAAATACATTTTTATGAAAATGAAGTAGGAGACTGTTTCTCTTAGAAATTCAGCATCTGGTTGGTTTTTCATTTACATCTTTTGGGTAACCCTCGTACAGACAGCTTTCTACATCGTGTTTTTCTCGAAAATAAAAAACACTTGCGTTAGAGTGATCTCTAGGGAGTAACCTATTCTTGCACCATTTAATAAAAGAAGGGTTAATCAACCCTCTACAAAATACGACAAACTAACAATGTTTGATTAATATTATTGGAGAAAGAGGTTAAAGAATGAACGAAAAATATAGCAACTTTTTTAAATCTTTTACATTTAAAAACGGGATTACCCTAAATAATAGAGTGGTTATGGCACCAATGACAACTTGGTCCAGTAATGATGATTACACGGTTTCAGATGAGGAATTAACCTATTACCAAAAAAGAGTAAACGGAGTAGGACTGGTGATTACAGGTTGTACACATGTGACTCGAAACGGGATCGGTTTTACAAATGAATTTGCAGCTTATGACGATAAATTTACGCCGGGCTTACGTAAATTAGCTGAAACCGCGAAAAGTGGCGGAGCTGCTGCTATCCTTCAAATTTTCCATGCAGGTAACAAAGCACTACCGGATTTGACACCAAATGGAGAGGTTGTTAGTTCCAGCGCTTTAGTGACTGAAGCTACTGGATTTGCACCTTCAGTACTACCTAAAGAGCTTTCTCATGTCGAAATAATGGAAGTGATTCATGCATTTGGAGAAACAACTAGAAGAGCAATTGAAGCAGGTTTTGACGGCGTTGAACTTCATGGTGCACATGGTTTTTTAATGCAAAACTTCTTTTCACCTTTCTTCAACAGACGAGAAGATCAATGGGGAGGATCATTGGAAAATCGCATGCGTTTCCCACTGGCAATCGTTCAAGAAGTGAAAAAGGTGATTGAAAAGCATGCAACAAAACCTTTTATTTTAGGATACAGGATATCTCCTGACGAACACCAAGAAGGCGGTTTGAGAATGAAGGATACCTATGTATTGATTGAACGCCTGATTGAAGATGATGTTGATTATGTGCATGCTTCATTGGCTGATACTCTTTCTTCAAAGCCAGTCGACAGTCAAGATGAAAAGACATATCTTGAGTTGGTTGTTGACCATGTAAACGGACGAGTTCCTGTACTGGCTGCTGGTTCTATGGTAACTCCGGATGATGTTGCTAAAGCATTAGATAAGGGACTTACCCTAGCTGCAATTGGCCACGCGTTAATCATGAATCCAGACTGGCTTGAAAAGGTTCAAAATGGACAAGAGTCTGAGATCCAAACAGTGTTAAAGGCTTCAAAGGTTAATGAGCTTGGCCTTCCAGAAAAACTTTGGGGCGTCATTCAAGCTTCAGGCACATGGTTTAAGATTGAGGAATAATCTAGAACAAACGGTGATTAACTAAAGGGGCAAGGGAGGTTTGCAAGGGAGATGTCTTCAGTTGCAGCATCTCTCGTCAAAAAAGCAGCCTTGGCCCAACTTGACAAAGGCTTACACGTATGGACGGACTTGTTAAAAGGGATAGCAGAGGCAGAAGCCAAGTAGAAGATTGCTGAAGCTATTGAATGGTTTGGGCATGCGGCTGTAATGGATAAGACTTTGAAAATGCTGCCAAAATATGCAAAACAAGTGGCAAGCCCGCTTAGTATTATTGACAAGATCACTATAGTGGATACAGGCAGAAGAGGTGTGAATGGCGAGGCTAATAAAGTGACTGAGTATGCAACGGATTTTAATGGCCCCAATTTTACGAACCAACTGGTTCGCAGGCACAAGTTGATCTAAAGTAATCATTTTAAGTTGATCTCGCTGAATAGAATCATGTTTAGAAAGCATCCTCATTACACAAGTTTTAATAATTCTATTTTAAAACAATAAAGACTTTAGTCAAAAGGTTCTATCTAGTAGTTAAACCAATTGATTGGAGTGGGTGTGTGTGACCCACCCCGCAGGCGTAAAGGCGCCGAGGGCGGACCGCCCGTGGAAAGCGAGTTTCTGGAGCGGAAATCGACGTCTAAATTATAACTCAAAAAAAACTGTAGGCAAACTCGATTTTCATCGAGTTTGCCTACAGTCCGAGGTAAGAGCTACTTGTATGCTCTTACCTTTTTTGAATGGTTTTCGCTAATAAGAGGCAGGATCAGTTTATCTGGACTTTTATACTTAACAAATATGTTCGTCATACTCGGTTTTCAAGTAATTCATCATCCTTTGTTTTTGGTGGGAATAATGAAAGCAATTAAAGTAATAGGAAAAGTCGTCAAAAAAGAGAGGGTTTTTATCATCGAAGCCATAAGAATTTAAAAAATCCGAGATTACTTTTTCTTGTTCCACTACATCGAACAATCCGGATATATAAAAATGATAACTGAATTTATCATATAAAAAAAGGTATCCTGTATCATCAAAAATATTTTTCACAGTATGACCATCCAATTCTAACTCACTCCTTCCTTACCAATATACCTTTTTATCGATGAAATTATTCAGTGCTCATCTTTCAGGGAATATTATTATATTTATTGCAGCGTGTTTTTTATACCTTCAATACATTAAAGGTATGAAATAAATGCAGGCAGCAAGAATCGGGAACGAAAAAAGCACATCCAATAAGGATGTGCTTTCATAAAGGTATTATTTGTACATTTCAGCCACTTGTTTTTGCAATTCGCCATTTTCAAGGTACTCATCATAACTCATTTGCTTATCGACTGTACCTTTTGGAGTAAGTTCAATGATTCGGTTCGCTATAGTTTGGATGAACTGATGATCATGTGAAGAGAAGATCATAGATCCTTTAAAGCTGATTAAACCGTTGTTTAATGCCGTAATCGACTCTAAGTCCAGATGGTTAGTAGGTTCATCAAGCATCAGGACGTTCGAACCGCTTAACATCATTTTGGAAAGCATACAGCGGACTTTTTCGCCCCCTGAAAGTACACTTGCCTTTTTCGTGACTTCATCGCCAGAGAATAACATTCTGCCCAAGAAACCGCGCAGGAAGCTTTCGCTCTGGTCATTAGGAGAATATTGACGGAGCCAATCGACAAGATTTAAATCGACACCTTCAAAGAATTCAGCATTATCCTTAGGGAAGTATGCCTGAGAGGTCGTAACGCCCCATTTGAATGAGCCGCTATCCGGTTCAATTTCACCTGCCAAGATTTTGAACATTGTTGTTTTAGCAATCTCATCTTTACCGACAAATGCAATTTTGTCGCCTTTATTCATCGTGAAGCTGACATTATCCAATATTTTTACGCCATCGACCGTTTTCGAGATTCCATCTACACGAAGCAGGTCGTTCCCGATTTCACGTTCAGGGGTAAAGCCGACATATGGATAGCGGCGTGAAGAAGGCTCGATGTCATCCAAGCTGATTTTGTCCAATAATTTCTTACGGGATGTCGCCTGGCTCGATTTGGATGCATTGGCACTGAAACGCGCGATGAAATTTTGAAGCTCTTTGATTTTTTCTTCTTTTTTCTTATTGGCATCTTGAGTCAGTTTAAGGGCAAGCTGGCTTGATTCATACCAGAAGTCATAGTTACCGATATAAACTTTGATTTTACCGAAATCAAGATCCGCGATATGTGTACAAACTTTGTTAAGGAAGTAACGGTCATGGGAAACTACGATAACAGTGTTTTCAAAGTTGATTAGGAATTCTTCCAGCCATTTGATCGCTTTTAAGTCCAAGTGGTTGGTAGGCTCATCCAATAAAAGAACATCCGGTTTACCGAATAATGCCTGGGCAAGCAATACTTTAACTTTGTCGCCACCGTTTAATTCAGCCATTTTCTTTGTATGCAGGTCTTCCGTGATGCCAAGGCCTTTTAAGAGGATTGAAGCTTCAGGTTCAGCTTCCCAGCCGTTTAATTCGGCAAATTCTCCTTCAAGTTCGGCCGCTTTCATTCCGTCCTCGTCGGTGAAGTTTTCCTTCATATAGATGGCATCTTTTTCTTGCATGACTTCATATAATCTTTCATGTCCCATAATGACAACTTTAAGGACTTCTTCCTCTTCATAAGCGAAGTGATCTTGCTTTAGAACGGCAAGGCGTTCGCCAGGACCCATATGGACATCGCCGGATTGCGCTTCAATTTCACCTGAAAGGATTTTTAAGAAAGTGGATTTACCCGCACCATTCGCACCAATCAGGCCATAGCAGTTACCAGGAGTGAATTTTATATTAACATCTTCAAACAGTTTACGATCGCCATAACGTAAACCAACATTATTTACTGTAATCATTTATTTACATTCCTCCAAAATACTTTTGTTTCAACGTGTCCAACACTTTGTTTCATTAGTTTTACGCTGATTCATACAAACAGCAGTTTACAATCTTGTATGTTTTAAACTGTGCATCATTTAAATTGTATCTTATTTCTTAGGAAAATTAAAGGCAGATTAGCAAAAACAAACGTTTATAAGCAAAAATTACACAGAGATTTAATTTTGCTTATAATTTGTCACCAATTATGTAAGTTTTATTTTTTTGTTAAAGAATTCGGCGGGTACAAAGACTCATTACGCACCATCCTTATTATTGGTAATATAGGTAACTGTAACTAACACAACAGGAGGATTTTAAATGAGCGATTCAGTAGGTTTTTGGAAACGTCTTTTTGCAGCATTTTTGGATGGCATAATAGTGTCTTTTCCATTAGCGATTATTTTCGGGTTGATTACCGGTGATTGGGAAAATGAAAACTTTTCAACGTTTTTCAACTTTCTTTACATGCTGATTGTCCCGATATTATGGTATGGCTATACAGTGGGTAAAAGGATTATGGGAATACGCATAGTACGGGTGGACGGAAGGAAATTAGGCATAGGCACAATGCTATTGAGGTATTTAGTTGCTGCTTTGGTTTATGCCATTACATTTGGGATAGGGTTTATTGTCAGTGCGTTCATGGTTGGCATAAGGAAAGATCATAGAGCGATACATGATTTCATAGCAGGTACGTACGTGACATCTAATAAACCATGATTAATTGTTAAGCAGTTTAATAGCTGCTTTTTTTTTATGAAAATCTACAATTCCGAATAAGAAATGATTTTTCGGCGGGGAAATTACAAATTAAGATACAAATATTACATTGGAAACCACGTTAGAATATCTATTCCATTAATACAGTGGCAGTTAGGAACCAAAAAGCACTTAACCTCTATGGTCAAGTGCTTTTGTTATTCAGAACCTCTTTATTTTGATTAATGATGATTTTATTTCTTAAGATCATTTCCTTATTATTAAGTCCAACATTGAGTTCTTTGGTATTATTCACTTTTTCCAGCAATGATACTACAGATATTTCCAATAATTCAGAAACAGGCATATTTGTTTTGGATGATAAAATTTCAAGTTCATGGATTAATTTAGGGGATAGCATTGGTTGTTTTTCATTTATTTCCATGACAGTACCCACTTTCTTAAGCAAATTATGTAATTGTAATTTAAGTATAAAATGTGAGTTTCCGATAAAACATTAAATTAGCATTATTTATGTTAAGAATTGATGACAATAGCAGCAGTTCATAAGTCAACGTATTATTTCTAAATCAATGTAATATATAGTGTATTCTTCGAATTATATGAAATATAAGGGAAGGGGTAAATTTCAACTATATAATTCTATGTCTCCAGATTTGTCAACCATTGGCTTTTCTGATAGTATAAATGTCCATTTCGTATTAGCATCGGCATTTTAAGTTTGATAAATACACAAGGAAGGGGAATGATTTTATTGGGAAATCACCCTGATTTTGAAAAGGAACGACAGCGGCTGGATTTTACGAAACGTTATATCGATGTAGTCATCAAAACATCAGAAACAAGCAAAGATCAATTTCAGAGGAATATGCAAGAAGCTTTTGGCGATGCCGATTGGTCTGAATCAGCCTTATATTCACAGCTGCTGACGACGGCCAACTTTTTTGAGATGTCCAAAACCGAACTTGAAAGTTTACGCAAAGCAAGTAAAAAACCCTACTTTGCTAGAGTGGATTTTGAAAGGAATGACGGTGATAGAGGCGAAGTCCTTTATTTCGGAAAAGCATCGCTTTATCAGAGGGAAAGCCAGGAACAGATTATTGTCGATTGGCGTTCACCGATTGCAAACCTGTATTATGAGGGACGGATTGGTGAAATAGAATATGAAGCGGAAGGGGAGACATTCAGCGGGAACATTACTTTAAAAAGACAGCTAATGATAGAAGAAGGTATCCTGGAGGAGATAAGGGACATTGATTTGACAACAACCGATGAATTGTTGCAGGAATCCCTTTCCAAAAGTTCCAGCAATCGATTGACAGATATCATTACCACGATCCAGGAAGAACAAAATAAAATCATTCGGGCAGATTTGAATAAACCTATCATTGTTCAAGGCGCAGCGGGCAGTGGTAAAACCACAATTGCTTTACATAGGATCTCCTATTTCATTTATCACTATAAAGACTTGTTCGATCCGCGTCAATTGATGATTCTTGCTCCGAGCCGGGTTTTCATTGATTACATATCTGAAGCTTTACCTGAATTGGGAGTCGAAAAGGTAAAACAATTTACATTTTCGGAATATGTTCAGGCAGCGATAGGAAAGCAAGTGAAGCTTATCGCGGATGATAAATTAACTCGATTGCTGGAAAATGATGATGAAGAAATTAATTCAGCCGTCTGGATATCAGGTCTGAAGGGTTCCCCTGCCTTTAAATATATATTGGACGAATATGTAAAGGATATTTTCAGGGGCTTTCATCCAGATGCTGATTTTTATTGTGATAAATATCGCCTCTATTCCGCTAAGAAGTTCATTAGATTATTGGAAGAGGATTATTGGTATTTACCGTTATACAGCAGGCTGGACAAACTGAAGGCCATACTACAAAATGAAGTGAAATTGAAAAAGAAAACAATCCTTGAACGTGTAGTTGATTTTTATGATGCCAAAATTGAGAAAGCTCTTTATAAGAATATCGATCCAGTCATTCGCAAGGACTTTGTTACAAAATGCCTCGATAAGAAAGAGGAAAGGATGGGGCAGGTCCAAAAGGCGATCCGTACTTCGGTAAAAGGGTATTTTAAGCAATTCAAAAGTAAAGATCTCCTGGATTACTATCAGGAATTATACCAAGATCCCGAGCGTCTCGCCTCGTACAGTAACGGTAAACTTACTGTTGAAGATGCCAGTGTTTTATGTGAGTATAATCATAAATTATTCTCTGCTAAAAGTTATGAGATGGAGGACTTAGGAGCATTATTATATCTTCATGAGCGGCTTTTTGGTGTCGATAAAGAAAACAAAGCAAAAAATGTCGTCATTGATGAGGCACAGGATTATAGCTTCATGCAGTTACAGGCATTAAAGACGGCAGTGGATACCGATATGTTCACACTAGTAGGAGATCTTGCGCAAGGCATCCATTCGTATCGCGGACTTCAAACGTGGGACGAGGTTCACAGTCGTATTTTCCCTCGGGCGACTTATACTGAATTACAAAAAAGCTACAGAACAACTGTTGAAATAATGAAAAGAGCTAATGGAATACTTCAGATGTTAACATACGATTTCCCGGAAGTTGAACCTGTAGTTCGTCATGGCAAGGAACCAGAATTCATTTCCATTGAAAAGGAAGGTTGGGAAGAAGATCTGATCGATCTTATCGCAAGCCTTAAAGGAGAAGGTTTTAAAACGTTTGCCGTTATTGCCAAAACGATGAAAGATTGCAAACTGGCAAACGAGAAACTAAGTGGATTTCATCAAGGCTTTCATTTAATAGATGAAGCGGGAAACATCCCAAAAGATAAAACGTTGATTGTTCCATCCTATCAAGCCAAAGGTCTCGAATTCGATGTCGTATTTGCAATATCCCTCGAAGAAATGTATTGCCATGGAAATGAACTTGATATCAAATTGCTGTACGTAACAATGACAAGGCCATTGCACCGGCTTTATTTTTTAGGTAATGAGAAAAAAGCCTTCCTTATCGAGACATGAGAGGGGGAGGGTGGAGAGTAACCACGCTCCTCGGGAATGCTTACAAATGCATAAGGATACCATGAATATCTTCCCACCCGAAACCGACTTCGATAAGCTCGATGCCTGCCATTTTAACGGTTTTTTCAGCTATCACTTGACCGCCAAGTGCTCTGTAAAAACCGCAAGAAGGATTATCCTTTAATGCCCATATTATTAAATTCTGATGTTCCATTTTCATAAGCTCATGTATGACCGCTTTTATCATTTTTCGGCCGAGTCCCTGTCGTTGATATTCTTGTAAAAAATAAATGGCATATACTTCACCTTGAATATGCGGATCATTCGTTTGTTCAGGGCCGCCAGCAGCGAAACCGATGATTTCCCCATTGGCGTTTTCCGCTACAAAGGTGGCATTATGCAGCATCTTTAAATTTCTAAGCCAGTTTTTCTTTTTGGCTTCCAGATTCATGGAAGACAAATATTGATCCGGGAGGATTCCTTTATAAGTCGTTTTCCAGCTGTTTATATGTACATTTGCTATTCCACGTACATCTTGTTCCATGGCTTTCCTTATCTTCATAAAAACACCTTCTGAATTTCGTATTTTCCCCTAGAATATCATGGAAAAAGCGAATAAGCATTTTATTTATGTTTATAAATGCATGAGAAAGGATATGAAATAAAAGAGTGATTCAACCAGACGAAGGGAAGGATGAGAAAGATGAAATTGAAAGTTGGCTTTTATTTTCCGGGAGGCAAAGAACTAGAGCATGAGGTAGAAGGCGATGACTCAACTCAAATGATTTCAAACATTCAAAAGCACCGTTATTATAATCTAGTTAAAGGCGATTGCCATTATGTAGTAGATACGGAAAAAGCAGCTTATTTTTCTGTAACGGAAATATTGGATTGAGATAAACCGCATTGGACTTTTGTTCCATTGCGGTTTATTCTTTTTGTTGTAAGGAAACAGGAAAAGGAGTATCGATAATGAAAATCAATTTTACCAAGAAACAGTATGAAACATTATTCAAAATGGTTCAGTACGGATATTGGGTTGCTTCCGATATTGAAGATAATAAAGAAGAATTTAGTGAGATGGAACAGTATATTAATTCCTTTGCCAAAGATTTCGGCGTGGAAGGAGTACAGTTTGTGAAGGAATATGAAATTTATGATTTGACTCGGGAATTGGAGGATCAACTTCAAACAGTCATCAATGAGTATGAAGAAGGAGTGTTCAGGGATAAGCTTGCCTATCATTTGGCTAGAAAAGAGTTTGCCGAGGAGTCGGAAAACCAAGAATATAATCAGGAGGAAGCGTTTATCCGTATCATGGAGCTCGAGGAAAAATACCATCTACATATTGAAGAACGCGGGTTAGGGAAATTGAAAATGGAAGAATAAAAAGAGAGGACTTTATTTGTCCCCTCTTCAGACTGTAGACAAATTGGATAATTATTATGATTGCCTACATTTTTTTGAGGGAGTGTCAGAATATGAACGTTGATTTCCACTCCAGGCACTCGCTTTCCGCGGGCGGTCCGGGAGCCTCCTCGGCGCTCTTGGCGCCTGTGGGGTCTCCCTTGGACGCGCTTTTCCCGCAGGAGTCTCGTACCTTCCGTTCTAATCAACTTTGTTTAATAATTCAGATGGAAGCCCTTTTGTCTACAAGAGAGAGGAATTAATTTGTCCTCTCTATTCTCAATCCGAGAAGTCATGATTTCCGTGTTCACCACGTATGCCATCATTACGGAACGGTTTTATACACCAGGATTATGGCCTAAATTTTTAACTGTGTATTGGAAAAATGCGATTAAGTCATTTTGTGATGTAAAACCTGCTTGTGCAGTCTGTTCGTTCCCTCCGCCTTTCCCATTATACGAACTGAGTTCAGCTTTAAAATATTGTCCGCAATGAAAGGGGATGTCCCCACTGTGTGAAAGGATGACCTTTTGCTCCTTACGTGATGCTAATAATACGGTAACCTTTTCCTTTTTTACAATCGTACTTGCAAGGTAAAGCAGTTCTTTCATTGAGCTATCTTCGAAAATATGAGAGATGAATCCCCCTCCATTTTCTGCAAGCAGGGAGTCAGCAAGAAAATTTGCATTTTCAAGTTTTAAGTTTTCGTTTGCCAATAGCAGCTGCTTATAGTCATTTTCCAATTTTTCCACCCTATTCAGTATCTCTGTACGTCCGGTATTGAACTTATTCGATAATGCTGAAAGAATTCCTAGGCTTTCGGAATAATCGTTCAATGCCCTGTTGCCGCACTTAAAATAGAGACGGGTATGTTCTTTCTGCCTCTCAGCTTTGAAAATTTTTATTAAGCCAATCTCACCAGTACGCCCTACATGGGTTCCGCCGCAAGGGTTATATTCAATCCCTTCTATCTCAACTATACGGATATTCTCTGAAACTTTAGGCATTTTGACGACAGGAAGTGTCTGTAATTGCTCGTTTGTCACGTAATAGATAAGTATTTCGCGATTCTCGATAATATATTGATTAACTAGCTTTTCAGCAGCAGCCGTATGTACTTCAGTCCATTGAAATCCTGTCATTATATCGATCGTTATATATTCCTTCCCAAGGTGAAAGCTGACTGTATTAGAGTCGAACAGTTCCCTGCAGACGGCAGAGAGTAAATGCTGGCCGCTATGCTGTTGCATATGATCAAAGCGGCGGGACCAATCAAGTTCACAGTGAACGATCTCTGATTCTGGCCGTCTCTCCACCTTATGAAGAATCTTTCCATCATTGTCTTTTATAACGTCAAGAACGGTGATTCCTTCTATTTTACCAGTATCTGCAGGCTGACCGCCCCCTTCGGGATAAAAAGCGGTTTCTTCAAGAGTGATATAGTAAAAGCCATTTTCTTCAATGGTCTCCCGAATTTTGGTATCCCATTGGGAAGTCTTGGTGGACGTGTAATACAATTTTTTTGTCATGTATGATTTCATTTTCCTTTCAGTTGATCCTTAAATTATATCACCGAAATACCAGAGTTTGAAATCGCGGGTTTAGAAGATTAGTTAAGTAAATAAGTAAACTTTATGACAAATCCTAAATAAATTGTGCAAGATGGCAATTATCCATGTTGATTTTATTGAAAGATTTATTGGAGGATAAGGGGTGGATGGTCATAATGAATGCCGACCCCGTCAAAGCGTCAAATCAATATTCTGAAATGCAGCCGGATTGCCTTATTCTTGATATTCAGTTGCCTGCAAAGGATGGTTTTCAAATCTTCAGGAGATTCATCTTAATAACGAAAAATATGTCATACCGAAGATCATGAACAGTATTCAGAACGATAAACATAAACGGATAAAAGCATTCAGGATGGGTGCGGATGATTTTATTGGTAAGCCGATTGATATCGATGAGTTTATTGTAAAGATAGTAAGGCATATACAGCGGAAGAAAATCTTGATAAATCGGTCCTTATTGATGAGTTGACACAGGTATATAATAGAAGATTTCTTGAAGATACACTGAAGCGGTCAGGGCGTCATTTTACGATAAGCATCATTGATCTTGAACACTTTAAAAGGGTGAATGATCAATACGGACACTCGGTGGGGGATCTTGTACTTGTTGAGTTTGCACAATTCAATAAAAGCAATATCAGCAGTTCTGACGTAATCAGCTAAAAAGCTCACCTCCTGATGCCATTGTACTGGATATCCTTCTTGAAGAGGGAGAGATGGACGGCTGGACGAACTTGAGGGAATTAAAAGGTTCCGCTGACTTGAATGAGATTCCCGTTTTTGTATCGACCGCACTTGACGAAAGGGAGAAGGGAATTTCATTGGGAGCAAAGGATTATTTAGTTAAACCGTATAAACCGAGCCAATTATCCAAAGTGATCATGCATACTTTATTAAGTAACGGTAAACAAGGGCATATTCTGGTTCCGCAGGCATTCCATGAAGAAAGCAAGTGTTAAAAAATAAAAAACCGTAATAGGTATACAGAACAACAAAAAAATGATAAATTCAAATATGTTGGAAATATAAATAATTGGGTACAATTGTAGGTAAAGGTAAGTTACAGGAGGATTTTTATACATGCAAAAAATTCAGGCCGGTATGGCTGTAGAGTTAGAAGTGGAACGTAAGGCTGATTTCGGATGGTTTTTAACAGATGGTTCAGAAGATGTCTTACTTCATCATAATGAAATGAATGAAGGAACGGAACTTGAGATTGGCGATGAAGTAACTGTGTTCATCTACCATGACAAACAAGCAAGGCTAACAGCGACAATGAAGATACCCGAAATCCAGATTGATCAGTATGGCTGGGCGGAAGTTGTCAATGTGAAAAGGAAACTGGGTGTTTTTGTTGACATCGGTCTTTCCAAAGATATTCTTGTATCACTGGACGACCTTCCGAATATAGATCGATTATGGCCCGAGGTTGGTGATCGTCTATATGTATCCCTGAAGACAGATCGTAATGACCGCCTGTTTGGTAAACTTGCAACGGAAGATGTAATTCAGGAGATTGCAGTGCAAGCTCCTTTAAAAGGAGTACGAAACACCAGTATTAAGGGAAATGTCTATCGTTTGCTTATGGTTGGGTCTTTCTTTATTTCACAAGAAGGGTACCGCTGTTTCATTCACGAAAGTGAACGCAATGAAGAGCCCCGTCTTGGTGAATTAGTTGAAGGGCGCGTCATTGATAGTAAAGAAGATGGAACGCTTAACGTTTCTTTAATCCCCTTTAAACAAGATTTAATGGGGGAAGATGCCGATGTCATTTTCAAATATTTAATGAATCGCGGCGGTGCAATGCCTTATGGTGACAAAACGCCACCTGATGATATCAAGTTTCACTTCGGTTTAAGCAAGGGAGCGTTCAAGCGTGCTCTCGGTAAACTGATGAAAGAAGAAAAGATTTATCAGGAAGATGGTTGGACATATTCTTCAGATCGTAAATGAAAAAGGCAGCGGATTTTCTCCGCTGCTTTTTTTATGTGAATTTCATTAAAAAAACTTCTTTTTACCTTTTTCTTCTTTTAAAATCTCCACAGCTTCTCTGAACCTCATCGAATGGATAATTTCCCTCTCACGCAAAAACCTGAGTGAATCATTGATATCAGGATCATCCGAGATATCGATCAACCATTGGTAGGTTGCTCTGGCCTTCTCTTCAGCGGCGATGTCTTCATATAAATCTGCAATGGGGTCGCCTTTGGCTTGGATATATGTGGCAGTAAATGGATTTCCTGCTGCGTCATGATAAAAAAGGGCACTATCATGATTGGCATAATGGTCACCTAGGCCAGCTGCAGCCATCTGCTGAGGGGTGGCGTCTTTTGTAAGCTTATAAATCATCGTGGCGATCATTTCGAGATGGGCAAATTCTTCCGTTCCGATATCCGTAAGCAGGCCAATCACTTTATCAGGAATTGTATATCGTTGATTTAAGTATCGGAGTGCTGCAGCCAACTCGCCATCAGCACCCCCGTATTGTTCTATTAAATATTTTGCCAATTGAGGATTACAGTCTCTTACTTTAACTGGATATTGCAGCTTCTTTTCATAAACCCACATAGATATCTCTCCTTATACCTGCCATGGCCAAGGGCCTTGGCCCCATTCCCATTTATTTTCACCGCCTGGACTGTTTCCAAAACCCAATAATGGACCATATTTAGGCTCAAAAACCGATTTCAATTGTTTGGAGTATTCATGAAATTGATTGAATTGCTGTAATGCTTGCTGATCATTAGGATGTGTATCCAAATAAAGAGTCAACTCGACAAGTACGAAATCCGCAGCCTGTATTTGTTCAAGCAACTGATAATATTCATCATCCAGTTTCTTATTCATTTATGTCTCCCTTTCCCGATATGGATTATCATAAAAATCATAAAAGAATTTCCAAAGTGTACCGTATTTCAAAGCTTCTTCCGGTGTGAACTGCTCCAAATTCGGCGGTTGGAAATTAATATACAAATTAGGAGGTGTCCTGTAGTACTTTCTCCCAATAGGCGGGCACGGATCGAATTTACTATGGAAAGGTTTATATGATTTAACTAAGGTAAAAGTCTTTTCGCGAGTCAAAAAAATACCTCCTTTGTAAAGATATAGCCTTTAAATTTTTATGCCTGGGTAATGCATAATATGACTTCCCTGGTCTGGAAAGGAAATTATCTGGAAAATGATGTTTTTTCAGAATATTATAAAATCTTGTTATGGTCCCGTTATCTTACTGTGATGTTTGTCATCTATTCTTTATCTGTTTGTTCTTTGTATAGAAAAAAACTATGTTAAGATTTAACTCGTAGCTTATAAAGCAGCTCACAAGGAGGTAACAACATATGAAAAAATCAATCTTATCGTTAGCGGCAGCCGCTGCAATATCCGGTGCATTTACAATTCCGGTACAAGCAGAGGATGTCAAAGTGAAAGATGGAGACACATTATGGGGGATATCTCAAACATATAAAGTATCAATAGAAGATATTAAGTCTTGGAACGATTTGTCTTCTGACGCTATTTATGCCGGAGAAACCATACATATTTCTCAAGAAAAGCATTATAAAGTAAAGTCAGGGGACACATTATCGGGAATTGCACACAAATATGATGTAGCAGTAAATGATATTAAATCTTGGAACGGTTTAAATTCAGATACAATCCATCCTGATCAAGAGCTGGTCATTAAACCAGCAGCTAACAAAGTCGAAGCTGCAAGTGTAGAGCCTGCACAGAAATCAGAGCAAGCTCCACAATCAGAGCAAGCTGCACCAGCAGAACAATCCAAGCCAGCAGAACAAACGAAGCCGGTTGAACAATCGGAACCAGTTGAACAATCGGAACCAGCAGACACAAACAATGAATCCCAAGATCAAGCAGAAGCTGGAAAAGAGATTACTGTTAGTGCAACAGCCTATACGGCTGATTGTCAAGGCTGCAGCGGAACAACAGCCACAGGAGTGGACTTGAAAGCTAATCCTGATGCAAAGGTAATTGCCGTGGACCCTTCAGTCATTCCACTAGGATCAAAGGTTTATGTTGAAGGTTATGGCTATGCAACGGCAGCCGATACAGGCAGTGCCATCAAAGGGAATAGAGTGGACATATTTGTTCCAAACCAACAGGATGCAGTGAATTGGGGCGTTAAAAACGTTAAAGTGCAAATCCTGAATTAATTTAACCATGCAAAACATGTTTATATATTTAAAAAGCAGACACAGGCATAATGTGTCTGCTTTTTTTGTCCTTTAGGTTGTCGGGAAAAGCAGGTACAATGGAAGAAGTAGATCCTTATAAATCCTTAGAAGGTAAATAGGAGGAATAGTGAATTGATGGAAAAAGCACGTGAATATTTACAAGAGTACTTTGGTTATGAGTCATTCCGAAAAGGTCAGGAACAGATTATCGAACAGGTATTGGGAGGAATAAACACGGCGGGAATCATGCCTACCGGCGGAGGTAAATCAATATGTTACCAAATTCCAGCCCTTCTGTTACCAGGTGTAACACTCGTTATATCCCCACTAATTTCCTTGATGAAGGATCAAGTAGATGCCCTCGAACAAACTGGGATTGATGCCACGTTTCTTAATAGCTCCATTTCTGGGTTGGAATCATCCAATAGAATGAACGATATTAAACACGGAAGATATAAGTTGGTTTATTTGGCGCCGGAACGATTGGAAAATCCTGCATTCCAACAGGATTTATTTAATGTGGATATTTCATTGGTAGCCATCGATGAGGCCCACTGTATATCTCAATGGGGTCATGACTTCAGACCAAGCTATTTAAAAATCAAAACCTTATTGAAAAACATGCCATCAGCTCCGACAGTACTGGCATTAACCGCAACAGCCACGCCGCATGTGACGGAAGATATATGTCAGTCGCTCGGAATAACAGAGGAGCATACAATATCAACTGGATTTTCCAGAGATAACCTGTTCTTTTCCGTAGTGAAAGAAGAAAATCGCGGCCGGTTTTTAATGCGCTATTTAGAGAAAAACAAAAATGAATCGGGTATCATCTATGCAGCCACTAGGAAAGAAGTCGATTCCTTGTATGCGAAGCTTATCAAAGCGGGATTCAAAACAGGTCGATACCATGCTGGAATGAATGAAAAAGACCGTTCGGAACAGCAAGATCAATTCATTCGTGATGACATACCCTTGATGGTAGCGACATCTGCCTTTGGTATGGGGATCGATAAATCGAATGTTAGATACGTCATCCATTACCAGACTCCAAAGAACATGGAGAGTTATTACCAGGAAGCGGGCCGTGCAGGGAGGGATGGTTTGGATAGTGAATGTATCCTTTTATATTCCCCTCAAGATATGCAGATACAGCGTTTCTTGATTGATCAATCAAATCCCTCGCAGGAGTGGCAAGCCCAGGAATTGAAGAAATTGAACAGAATGAAGGATTATTGTTTTACCGAAGGGTGTTTGCAAGCCTTCATTCTGCGATACTTTGGAGAAGAAAACCCGGAAGATTGCGGTCATTGCGAAAATTGTACAGATAAACGTGACTCTGTTGAAGTAACTATACAGGCACAGATGGTCCTTTCATGCATGTTGAGAATGGGTGAGCGATTCGGTAAAACGATGATTTCCCAAGTTCTTACGGGATCACGCAATAAGAAAATTGAAGAGTTCGGATTCCAGAAGCTCTCAACCTATGGAATCATCAATGATCAATCAGCGAAGGATGTTGGTGATTTCATTGATTTCCTGACAGCAAAACAGTATATCGAAATGACGGGCGGACAGTTTCCGGTTCTTAAAGTTACCAATGCTGGCAGGGAAGTGCTTTTGGGACAGAAAAAAGTACTGCGTAAAGAAATAAAAAAAGTAAGCAGCATCAGTGCTGATCATGGGCTGTTTGAAGAGTTGAGGCAGTTAAGAAAAGAATTGGCAAGTACGGAAAATGTACCTCCATTCATTATTTTTTCCGATGCATCCCTGAAAGATATGGCCGTCAAACTGCCGAAGACGGAAGAGGAATTCCTAGAAGTGAAAGGGGTGGGGGTGCAGAAATTCGAACGCTTCGGAGCTGCGTTTTTACAAGTGATTTCCCAGTATGTACAGGCACATCCTGAATTAGAAACGAATACTATGGTTACAAAGGAAACGGTAAAAAGAGCAACTAAACCATCTCACTTAGAAAGCTATCGCTTATATCAGGAAGGTAAATCAATCAAGGAAATAGGGACATTGAGAGGATTGTCTGCCATTTCAATTGAAAATCATTTATTAAAGTGTGCAGAAGAACACTTGGATATCAATTGGGATGAGATTTTCTTGGAGAAAGATTTTAATCTTGTTTTGGAAACTGCGAAACAATTGGATTCTGACAAATTGAAACCATTAAAAGAAGCGCTGCCTGAGCATATTTCCTACTTTATGATTAAGGCAATCTTGGTTAAAGCAGGACTGGAAAACGAAATGTGTTAAGGTTTTTTGGATAATTTTTTCATTGAATAAATAAGAATATGGTTTAATGCGTATACTAGGAATGATAAAAAGGTGAAATTTCGCGCCTTTAATCAGATTCTTTATATAAAAAAGAGGAGGTTGCTCATGTATTTTGGTAAAAAGAATTCAGAGGAACCAGAAATCGTTATGGAAGATACGATAGTATATGCGTGCGGATCAGCAGATTGTAATGGTTGGATGAGAAAAGATTTTGCCTCGGAAAACTATGATTGCCCAATGTGTGGAAGTCAATTAGTTGAGGAAGTCAGGGAACTTCCTAAAATTGAAAATGAATATAATGCGTTTAAATAAAAGAGGTGAATCTTAGCCTCTTTATTTTTTATTTTAAAAATGAAGTAGGGCGGAGTGGTTTTATTCTGGATTAATGCTTTACATATAAAAATATGTGTGGTATCATTAAATTTCAGTGTTATGAAAAGGAAGCACTGGAGGGTAATTTAAAGTAACATTTTTATTAATAAAATAATTTTTCATCATTTTCATGATGAAGTAGAATCAAGTTAAACATATCTAGAAAAAAGAAATACATGTAATCACCAAGTATTTTCCTCGATCCATTTCTGTTCTTCATTAACTTACTTCTATGTACCATTTGTCTTTTGGAATTTAATCTACCCAATTGGAATTACGGACGGTTTTAATTAATAAACATGTACTTACAAGCTTTTATCTGATTCTCGCAGGCACGGTCTAGGAACCGTATGGATGGGAGAGAGGCAGGGCTTTCATTGTTTTAGGTTTTGGCATTAAAAATTACTCTCATGCTCGATGTTCCATCGAACGAGCAGGAAGAACCATATGAAATGGATTCTTAAACAGCGCAGTCTCGATTATCTTGAAGGGTAAGTCAGGGACTGTGTTTCATTTTGGGGACTACTTTCTTTTTTAGAATCTTTCCTCAAATATATAAAGCATATATATGTTATAATGGATATGAGATATGAAAAATTCATGTCGTAATCTCAAGTTCTTACCATTCAAAAAGTTTGGTTGAAAGAACAATGATCATACTTAGATTTGCGAATGGGTATTTACTCACAATTTAGATTAAACGCCATCTATTCTTCTTTTATCTTTATGGCTTGTGATCTGTTAAGCAGGACGGAGTCAATTCAATTCTAAGGAGTGAGATATATGTATAGAAGAAATAATACGGAAGAAATCATTCCTGAAGAAACAAAGGTGTGGGAATGTACATCAGAAGATTGCAAAGGTTGGATTCGCGATAACTTTACAAGTAATGATGAACACGTTTGTCCGTTATGTAGCAGCGAGATGAAACCCGGCACCAGAATGCTTCAAGCAATCAACAATCCAAGAAACTATTAAGGTCATAAAAAAAGCTGAAGGGGATTCTCCCTTCAGCTTTTTTTATCTTTTTGCCAATTGGATCAAGCAAAAAGCAGGTGAATGATTAGTGGATATCTTTTTTCTTGAATCGACCGCCTCGAACTTCCGCGATATCCCCAACGGCAAGAAATGCAGATGGATCGAAACTTTTGACTATCTCTTTAAGTTTAGCTTCCTCAAGCCTGTTTATTACACAAAAGATGACTTTTTTATCATCACCAGAATATGCACCTTCACCAGCTAAAAAGGTTACGCCCCGTCCAAGGCGATTCATTATGGCATCACCGATATCATTAAATTCATCACTGATAATCCAAACAAATTTGGATTCGTCCAAACCTGCGATGACGATATCCATCGTTTTATATGCCACGAAGTAAGCAATGATCGAATACATGGCACGATCCCACGAGAATACGAAGCCCGCACTGCCAAGGATGAATAAATTAAAAAACATGACGATCTCCCCAACGGAAAAAGGGAGCTTCTTGCTAGCGAGTATGGCAAGTATTTCTGTACCATCCAATGAGCCGCCATATCGAATGACCATTCCAACACCAATGCCAAGAATCATTCCGCCGAAAGCGGACGCTAGGAGGATATCTTGAGTGAAAGCTGGTACATGATGAAGCAATGTAGTGGTAATGGAAAGGACTAAAATTCCATAAAGGGTAGATAATGCGAAGGTTTTGCCGATTTGTTTATAACCGATAAAAAAGAAAGGAAGATTCAAAATGAATAGAAAGATTCCGAGCTTCCATCCAGTAATGTAAGATAACATAATCGATATACCCGTTATGCCCCCGTCGATTACGTTATTCGGCACTAAAAAAATCTCGAGGCCGACAGCCATTAAAACTGCACCAATTGTAATTAGTAGACCTCTTTGTAAAACTTGTCTCAGTGTTAATTTTTTATGCTGGGTCTTCTTATGCATAATTTCTGTTGTACTTGCACCTGCCAGGTCTGACATAATCATGCCCCCCACTCCTTCTCTCTATATAGGTTCTATTTAATTATAAACCTATAGGTATAATTAAATAAAGAAATTAACATTCTTGATTAATATATTCTCGAATAATTATTTTTGTTATTGATAATGTCCTGCAATGATGAAGCAGGGTTGAAAATGCTTGTCAATACCATGTAATCCTATTCTACTCCTTACAAAACAATAGTATTTCTAATTTTTATGATTTTATGATGGAATCCAGCATTTTCTTGAGATATAAGGAGCGCCGAAATAGTCAGTGTGTAAATATATAGGAGTAAGGAAATAAAAAACCTTTGAGGTACTATGGATTTCCATTACAATATAGGAGAATAGAACGTTTGAGGTGGTCAAGTAAAAAAATGGAACAATCAATTGTGGCATCAAATCCTGTCCTCTTTATGATTGCAGTACTTTTGATAATAATGGCGTGCTATACGGCGTTGGATTTACTGACAACATTACTGACGATAGAGAAATATAAACGCCTGGTGTATATTGGGAGCAGCTGCTCTATGGGAGTGGCTATTTGGACGCTTAATTTTGTGGTCATATTCACCCTTGATAATTCAGGAATGGCAGCATACAACATTGCTACAATAATTTTTTCGTTAGCATTGGCGATAGCTCTCGCAGGAGTTGGGTTATTGGCCATATCGTATAAGACACAAGTGTTGCAAATCGTTTTTTGCGGCTTCATGTTTACGATGGCCATTTTATCCAATTATATAATGGGAACATCTTCTTTAAACCATTCTTTGCACTTTAGCCCATTGTCGGTCTTCAGTACGCTTTTAAGTATCTTTAGTTTATTTGTAGCAGCACTTGCAATATTATTTTATTTTAATAAATTAAGTCAATCCTCGCTAAAGCCAATCAGTACTCTCTTGATGAGCGGGGCAATCATTGAAGGCTATTATCTTTTTTTAAGAGTGTTACCGATGAACACGAAAAATGAAACGGGTGAATTTGTTCCACTCACCCCATTTATGCTTTATCTTACATGCTTCGTTTCATTATTCATCCTTGCCAGCTTGATCGCTTCAAGTACGATAGTTGGCAGGCGGTTGGCAAAAAGCGACAATACTGTGAGCGATATCCGTTCTGCTTTAGATCAATCGGCGATAGTCGCCATCACGGATGCAAAAGGAATCATTACATATGTTAACGAAAAATTCCTGGAAATATCACAATATGAAAAACATGAACTAGTAGGGAAAAATCATTCCATCATCAATTCTGGTTATCATACAAAAGAATTTTTCGCTGACCTATGGCTAACGATCAGCCAAGGGAAAACATGGCATGGTGAAATATGCAACCGGGCTAAAGACGGTAATGTTTATTGGGTGGATACAACTATCGTTCCCTTTATGAAAAAAGGTAAGCCATATCAATATATTTCGATCCGTTCAGATATTTCCAGTCGTAAAAAAGCAGAAAATGCACTAAAGGGGTCAATCAAGGAACTGGAGGATATGCAATATGCAATCAACCAATCCTTGATTGTGGCGATTACCGATGATAAAGGAGTCATTATCGAAGTGAATGATAAGTTCTCCGAGGTTTCCGGTTATGGGAGAGATGAACTGCTAGGCCATACACATAAGATAGTTAATTCTGGATACCATTCAAAGGAATTCTTTGAACATATGTGGAAAACCGTCCATGAACGGAAAGTTTGGCATGGTGAAATTAGAAACAAGGCGAAAGACGGCAGTTTTTATTGGGTCGATACAACAATTGTTCCATTTTTCAGCGAAGAAGGAAAGCCATTTCAGTTTCTGGCACTTAGATATGATATAACTGAGCGTAAACAATCGGAAGAGATGCTCCATCGGCAGGATAAATTAGCCGCTGTCGGTCAGCTTGCTGCTGGAGTGGCACATGAAATACGAAATCCGCTGACCTCCATGAAAGGGTATACGGAATTTTTGCAATTAGATGAAACGGACGAAAATAAACTGGAATATCTGGAAATAATCATGGACGAAATCAATCGTGTGAATGAGATAGTTGAAGAGTTCTTGCAATTGGCCAAACCACAGGCCTTGATATTAGAATCGAAGAATCTTGTGCCGGTCATTCAAAACGTCGTATCTTTGACGGATTTTGAAGCCAGGAAGAAGAACATCACGCTAATTTCGGATTTCAATGAAGAAGAGATCCTCGTTCGTTGTGATGAGAATCGATTAAAACAAGTCATTTTGAACTTCATTAAAAATGGTATGGAGGCTATGCCTGACGGTGGGTTCATAAAAGTCATGACTGAACTTAAAGAGGATAAAGTGCATATATCCATTACCGACACAGGAATTGGGATGCCGCCAGAGCAGCTTAAGAGACTGGGAGAACCATTCTTCACAACGAAAAAAACTGGTAATGGGTTAGGTCTCATGATCAGCTTTAAAATCATAGAAAGCCATTTGGGAAATGTCTTTGTCGAGAGTGAGGTCAATAAAGGTACAGTCTTTAATATCGTGCTCCCTATTTAATATCAATAATAGGAAGCAATGATTGAAATCAACAACTTTAAGAAGCTGTCTGCGTGGGGGAACTGGATTTGGATAAACAAAAGCATGTCAATATTATTAGCTTGAAGGTATTTTACTTATTTTCTTTTTTTGCAGTGGGAAGTTTAACACCGTTATTAAGCGTTTATTTGGCCAATGAGGCTGGCTTGTCCGGTATTGAAATAGGTACGATCATGTCTGTTGGACCGATAGTGATGATCGTTTTTCAACCTTTTTGGGGAATTGTCTGTGATTGGAGCGGGAGACCAGCAAAAATACTGGCAATTACATCGTTGCTTGCTGGTGTATTCGGTTTAGGCTACCTACTGTTCGAGCACTATTTACTAATCGTATCCGTCGCAATCGCTTTGGCTATCTTTCAAAGTGCGATAATACCGGTTTCAGATAGCATCACCCTTCAATATACAACAAAAATCAAATCGAATTATGGGAAAATCCGTTTATTCGGTTCACTTGGTTACGGTGTGGCCGTTTTTGTAATGGGAAGGCTATCTGAATCCTTCATGGGTCCTTCAGTGATATTTTATGCCTTTTTCTTCGGTCTTTTGATTGCGGCTAGTCTAGCTCTTCGTTTGCCTGAAGAGACACCTGGTGAAAAGGTGAAGCTTTTCGGTGGAATGAAAGAATTGATCACCATGAAACGGTTTCTTATCTTTCTTGCCATAACGTTCCTGCTATTTGGTCCTAATCTCGCAAATAATGTATACTATGGTTTGTTTGTAGAGGCAAGGGGAGGGACATATACAGGAATTGGCATTGCTTTCCTTTTAGCTGTATTATCGGAAATCCCCTTTATGAGAATCGCAGGTACCTGGATTCATAAAATAGGCCTGCTGCCAATTACCTTACTGGCTGGAACGGCCTCATTGGTCCGCTGGGTTTTGTACTTCACCGAACCAAGTTTGGCTACCGTATATGTGACTTCGATCATTCAAGGGTTTTCACTTGGCTTATTCATTCCTGCAGCTTTACAATATATCAGGGAAGTTGTCCCTGCACGAATAACAGTAACAGCAATAACGCTTTATTCCGCCATTGGCAATGGATTGGGTAACTGGTTCAGTACCTTCAGCGGCGGGATAATATTGGAGAAATCTGGAATATATGCTGTCTATTTATTTTATGGTTTACTCACGCTGATCGGGATGCTGCTTACAATATGGCTCATGAGGTTAGATATAAAATTAAAAGTATTGGGAAAACCCATAGGTAAAATAGAAAAATGATGGAAAATATACCGAGGGACCTCTTAACCTTTCATGGTGAAGAGGTCTTTTTTACTTGTCTCTCAACAAGTTTGAGAGAATGCCTGCTAAATGATCAAGCAGAAAACGCGAATGGGATTCATCCAATCCCTCAGACTGTATGCAAACTTGATTAAAAGTTTTTTAAGGATTTTTAACCGTTGATAGGAACCTAGGGCACTCGCTCCAATCACCTTTCTTATAAAATTTAGATAGAATCCCTTTTGTAACCCCTTTCAGCCTTTTTTAAAAAGGAAAGGCTTTTATTAATTGGAATTTTTACCCATAACAATCAGTTTTTTGTTTTTGGAAATAATATGATTTAATGGAAGGTAGAGAATGAATGGAAGGATGAGTGTTTTGAGCAAACCAAAAGTGTTGGCTGCTACCATCGTATCAGCTCTTATCGGCCTGTTTTTTTTATTTTGCCTTGGATGGGCGATTACTGACCATTACGGAAAAGGAACTTCCGATAGAGAAGTAATGGAAGAAACCCCCATTAAAAATGATCTTCCTGATGATTTTACGGTAGTGGCATTAGGCGATTCATTGACACGCGGCACAGGTGATGAAACAGGGAAAGGCTACGTTGGACTTGTTGTTGAAGATTTGAAGAGCGAGTACAATAGAAAACCAATCATTCATAACCTCGGAATTAATGGACAAGTGTCTAAAGAATTGGTGCAGCAAGTGAAACAACCGGAAGTGAAGCGCCAAATCCAGGCAGCTGATGTTATTTTAGTTACAATCGGGGGTAACGATTTATTTCAAAAAGGCCAGACCCTGCTTGAATATGATCGTGAAGCTATATCTTTATCACAAAAGAATTTCTTGGGAAATTTAGATGAAATTTTTAAAGATATCAATAAAGCCAATGATACAGCTACCATTTTATTGCTTGGGCTATATAATCCGTTTATAGATTTGGATGAAGACTTTGATACGAACCGCATTGTTCGTGACTGGAATAATGAAACGGCAGAAGTTGTGGCTCTTTATAAAAATGCAATTTTCGTTCCAACATTTGATTTATTTCAATTGTCGGTAAATGAGTATTTGTATTCGGATAAATTTCACCCTAATAAGAAGGGGTACCGTTTAATTGCTGATAGAGTTGCTCCTTTAATAAAATGGGAGGATGTGAAACGATGAAACAGGTGACATTGTCTGTCAGGGACTTGAGAAAAAGGATTGGCAAAAGGGAAATTATTAAAGGAATAGATTTTGAGCTGAATGAAGGTGAGGTTTTCGGCTTTTTAGGACCGAACGGAGCAGGCAAGACGACGACGATCCGCATGTTGGTCGGTTTGATTAAGCCATCCTCAGGTTCCATCCATATATGCGGATATGATGTCCGTCAGGAATTTACGAAGGCTATGAAGCAAATGGGCTGCATCGTTGAAAATCCAGAGTTGTATCCTTTTTTGAGCGGATGGGATAATTTGCTCCACTTTGCAAGAATGTTACCTGAAGTTGATGAAACAAGAATGATCGAGGTTGTTGAACTCGTCGGTCTGCAAGCGAGAATTCACGATAAAGTGAAGACTTATTCGTTAGGTATGAGGCAGCGCTTAGGAATCGCGCAGGCAATGCTGAACAGCCCTAAGCTCTTGATTTTGGATGAACCGACCAACGGTCTAGATCCTGCCGGAATCCGTGAAATGCGGCAATTCATCAGAAAGTTGGCTGAAGAAGAAGGTATGAGCGTTCTGGTTTCTTCACACTTATTAGGTGAAATACAGCAACTTTGTGACCGGGTTGCAATTATTAAAGGGGGGGAAATTATTAAAACGGATACGGTGGAAAGCTTATTATCCACGCAGGAGCGGATATTTTGGCGGGTGGAACCTATACAAAAGGGAGCGGAAATTCTTAGCAGCTTCACCGAAATTACCATAGATCAAAAATATATCATTACAGCCTATGATGAACTCAGAACACCCGAATGGAATGCTGCACTTAACCAAGCAGGGGTGAGGGTGCATGAAATGAATCGAAAGCTCCCGGGATTGGAAGAATTGTTTTTGCAAGTTACCGGTGTCGGAGGTGCAGGCATTGAATAACTTGATTCAAAATGAAATGATGAAGTTGTTGGCAAAGAAACGATTAATCATAATCGGTATCATCGTGGGAATTTTAGTGCTGATGTTTACATATGCCCAATACAAACAAGTGGAAGAGCAGCGGAAGAAGTTGGGAACTGATGATTGGCGTTCAGCTCTTCAGCAGCAAATCATTGATACTCAAAATCGTTTGGGCTCGAATAGGATGCTCGATGAGTGGCGTGAACAGCTGCAAGTTAGTCTGAAGCAGCAGCAATATTATCTAGATCATGATATCAATCCCTCAGAACCAGGCGCAGCCACCTTTACACGCATGTTTTTGGAAAATGCAATCGATTTGTTCATTCCGCTGTTGATCATGATTGTGGCTAGTGATATGGTTTCCTCCGAAAGCAGTCAAGGGACAATCAAGCTTTTGTTGACCAGGCCAGTGGAGCGCTGGAAAATCTTATTGAGCAAATATGTAACATTATTATTATCAGTTTCGATTATCGTCGCGATGACAGCCTTATTATCTTACCTTTTATCAGGTATCGTTTTCGGATATCAAGGATGGGGGGCTCCTGTAATAACCGGATTCGAATTGAATGGGGCTGACGTGGATGTCAGTCAAGTAAGGTTAGTGGAACAATGGAAATTCCTATTGATGGATTTGGGACTTGTCTGGCTGGTGGCGGTTGTTGTAGGAACCCTTTCTTTCATGCTTTCGGTTTTAGTGAGAAGCACCCCTGCAGGCATGGGCATCATGCTGGCTGCATTAATTTCCGGGGCTATATTGAACAATATGGTTTCATCATGGGAATCAGCGAAATACTTTTTTATGGTGAATTTGAAATTGACCGCTTACATCAGCGGTACGGCTCCACCGATTGAAGGGATGACTTTATTATCCTCCGTCATTACTCTGCTCGTTTGGTGGGCGCTTGCTTTAATCGTATCTTTTACAGTATTTACCCGGCGGGATGTATACTGAGAAACAGCCTAACAAATTATAGGTTGTTTCAGTTTGTTGACATAGATGGTTCGGGAGTTTCGCACCCCGAACATGATTATAAAAGAAGACTCGGTTTAACTGGCTAGCCGAGACCCCCTATAGATGCTTGGAACACAGTCGGCGGAAAGGGAGCGGATTTAAAGCGGGGACCGCAAAATAACGGCTCCAGAGTCCGAATAATGAAGTGAGGTCGAAAAAATTCGTGGACGGTCGAATAAAGTGCAGGGAAGGTCGAATAAAGTGCAGGGAAGGTCGAATAAAGTGCAGGGAAGGTTGAATAACTGCGTGGACGGTCGAATAAAGTGCGGTGAAGGTTGAATAACTTACGTGGACGGTCGAATAAAGTGCGGTGAAGGTCGAATAACTGAGTGAACGGTTGAAAAAAGTGCGGTGAAGGCCGAAAAACTGCATGATCGGTCGAAAAAAGGTGCCTTGACTGTCGAAAAAAGTCATCTGTAACTTTTTTAAAGAACTGTAGGCAAACTCGCTTTCGAATCTTTCTTACTGTCTGTAACAGCCTATATAAATTATAGGTTGTTTTTTATTTTCTCGTACAGGGTATCCTTTAAAAAACAGTATGTTCAAATTAGGAGGATTATAAATGGATGATAATCATTTGAATAAAAAATTCATGCCAATGACTTCAGTTTCCAGTGGAGATGTACAGATTATAAATGATGAAATATATTGTCTGTCCGTCCAAATAGTTAATGTAATTTTTATAGGGTCATCCAAAGATGATGAATGGGTATTGATAGATGCAGGGATGCCGCGTTCAGCAGAGGTAATAAAGAAAACTGCTGAAGAAATATACGGACCGCAAAATCCACCTGCCGCGATTATTTTGACACATGGACATTTCGATCATGTTGGTGCATTGATTGAGTTAATGGAGTATTGGAATGCTCCTGTCTATGCCCACATTAAAGAAATGCCTTATTTAACGGGACAGGAAAATTACCCCGAACCTGATCCTACTGTTGAAGGGGGAATGGTCGCTAAAATTTCATGGGTATTTCCGAATGAGGGAATCAACCTTGATGAAAAAGTTCAGCCATTGCCTGATGATCATAGTGTTCCCGGGCTTCACGATTGGAAATGGGTTCACACCCCTGGCCATTCGAAAGGACATATATCACTTTTCCGTGAAAGTGACCGAAGTTTGATTGCTGGAGATGCTTTTGTGAATGTCAGGCAAGATTCCCTATACAAGGTTATCACTCAGGAGAAAGAAATAGCAGGCCCGCCGCGGTATTTGACAACCGATTGGGAGGCTGCCAAGGAATCGGTAAGGTTATTGGAAAGTCTGAAGCCGACTGTTGCCATAACGGGACATGGTTATCCTGTAGAAGGGAAAGAACTGGAAATGGGTTTAGCGAAGCTTGCAAAGGAATTCGATTCATTAGCTAAACCGGATCACGGGAAATATGTGGAATGAAGCGTGAACGAGTTCCATGAATAATTTCTCTTCAGAAGTCAAAAATAAACAAGCAACTTATGAAAAATGGAGGGATTTCCGTGACTAATTTAAGAGATATCATGACAACAGACGTGGACTGTTGCACTGCGGAAGATAATATATATGAAGCAGCAGTCAAAATGAAGAATGATGATGTTGGTGTCATTCCTGTTTTGGAGAATAACCATTTAATTGGTGTTATAACAGACAGGGATATTGTCATTCGCTGTGTTGCCGAGAAAAAGCCGAATTCGACTAGAATTACCGATGTCATTACCACCAATCTTGTAACAGGCACGCCTGATATGTCAGTGGAGGAAGCTGAGGATTTAATGGCTACCGAACAAATCAGAAGGCTCCCTATCATTGAGAATGACAAGCTGGTCGGAGTCGTGGCATTAGGTGATCTTGCTGTACACCAACAGTCAAATTCAATGGCTGGAAATGCTTTAAGTTCAATTTCCGAAGACAGAGACCAAATTCAACACTAAAAACAAAAACTCTGTTAGCTTTTGCTAACAGAGTTTTTATTTTTAAAGATATTTATTGAACCATCCTTTGATTTCCTCAACATGTTGCAAGCGCATTTTTGGAGATCCGCTTCGGGATACTTCATGAGTTTCATCTGGGAAAGAAACAAGTACCGCTTCTTTATTTTGACGTTTTAAGGCGACAAAAAATTGCTCGCTCTGTTCAATGGGACAGCGGAAGTCCTTATCACCGTGAAGTAAAAGTAAAGGGGTATTCACATTGGAGACATATTTTAATGGCGAGTGCTGCCATAATTTTTCAGCAGAGTTAACGATATCGCCGCCAACTTCCCACTCTGTAAAATAATAGCCAATGTCACTGACGCCATAAAAACTTAGCCAGTTACTTATGCAACGCTGAGTCACAGCGGCCTTGAAGCGGTTGGTATGTCCGATGATCCAATTTGTCATGAACCCTCCATAACTTCCTCCGGATACCCCTAAATTTTCATGGTCTATAAAATCATACGTAGCTAAAACGTGATCAACTCCAGCCATTAAGTCTTTATAATCCATGCCTCCATAATCTCCCCGGCAGGCATTTACGAAGTCTTGGCCATATCCTATACTCCCGCGCGGGTTAGTGAACAATACAGTATACCCTTCATTAGCCAAGGTCTGGAATTCATGAACATAGGTATTGGCATACATCATATGCGGTCCGCCGTGGATTTCTAAAATGAGCGGATATTTTTGATTTCCATCAAAATCGGTCGGTCTCATGATCCAGCCGTGGATGGTAAGTCCATCAACGGATTGGAATGTTATTGGTTCAGCCGTGGACAAATGTTTATCCTTCAAAAAATCCTCATTAACAAAACTGATTTGTTCCTTATCACCATTGGTAAGGTTATAGGCAAAGAGATCGCCGGGATGAACAGGTGTGCTGATGGCCACGACGGCACGGTGGCTTTCGGGATCTATAGTCAGGCCGTATATATGCTGCGGGTCAAGGATTGATGGGTACATTGCTCCTTCAATCGAACCATAATATACCCCGGTATTTCCATAATCACTTATTAAAAAGTAAAAACCTTGGCTATCGTTTGTCCACAATATACCTGGGTCGACGGCTCCGATTTGGAAATCCCCAATTGCGGAATCGCCTATTTGGACGTCCCATCCATCGGTCAAACATTGAGTCGTTTGATCGAAAATGGAATATAACCAGATATTTGAAAAGGTGGCACCGGCAAATTCTTTATTATGGCCAATGAAAGATAGATGCTCGCCATTTGGAGACCATTTCGGATCTCTAAAGAAACCTGTACTATCCGTTATCTTCTCTAAAGATTTCGTTTCAAGGTCCATGATGAAAATATCGGAAAAAAGTTCATCATCACTTCTTTCTGCATCCCCGCTTATGAATGCAATATGCTGTCCGTCTGGGGACCATGCATTCGGTTGATGATCCACATTGTTTTCCGTTAGCAGTGTGGATTCTCCCTTAAAAATGTCCACTATAACCAGCTGCTGATATAACTGATCAAAATAGCCTCTTCCATCCCATTTATACTTAATCCGGTCATACCTATTAACTTTTTTGGTCAAATCATTTTCCTTATCCGTATTAAGGTTTTCGTCTTCCTTTAACCCGGTAGAAAGCAGTAACTTGGTGGAACAAGGAGACCAAATAGGTTTTGATGCGCCGTTAACGAAATGGGTCAACTGGCGAGCTTCCCCACCAATGCTCCCAATAATGTGGACTTGTTTTTTCCCTGATCTGTCTGAAATAAAGGCGATATGCTTTCCGTCTGGGGACCAGGCTGGTGATGTATCACGATTATCCCCAAACGTCCATTGCTTTGTTTCATTCGTAATCAGGCTGAACATAAACAGATTGGAAATGTATTTTTCCGTTTTTTCATCGATTCTGGTTTGGACATAAACCGCCATACTGCCATCCGGTGATAGCTTTGGATCGGTCACTGATTTCAAGTGAAATAAGTCTCTTGCTGTTATACCTATTTTGTTCATCCTTTTCACCCTTTCATTTCTCATAGTTATGTATTTCGCTAAAGAGAAATATAAATCCTTTAGTAAATGGTAAACGCGTAAGGTTTATTTATCAAGGACGAAAGAAATGAAAAAAATCCGGCCTTTTCGTCAGGTCGGATCATCAGGATATATAGGCGAAAAACTTACAATTACTTATGCATGTGTCGTGTATGTGGGCGGTGCGGCGGTATTTGGAAATTATGTTCTTCCATCATTTTATAATGTTGTTCAAAATGTGAAACCATTTTATCGGCTTCTTCTTTTGATAGCGCGCCATACTCAACATATTTTTGGATCAATATCTTTTTGTCAGCGAGTATCTGCTTTTGGATCTTGGCGATTTCAGATTTTTGAGCATCAGTGAATTGTACACGTTCCGTTTTTGCTTTATTTTCCTCTGCAGCTGGGTGATTCAGGTTGACTAAGAATAGGGAACAGGCTGTTAAACAGATGACTAAAAACTTTTTCATGAATGAACGACTCCTTCTTTTGTTTTTTTGCCTTATGAAGAATTGAAGAGCATTTAAAACCTGAAAGTCTCTTCCTTGTAAATGTTTTTCTTTATGGAAGATTCCTTATTCTTTTATTATCATTTACAGCATTTACAGTTTTATGTAAAAAAATAGGTGAGGGTTTGTTAAAGAAAGATATGGGTAATTTAAATGTAAGCACAAAATTTTGATGTAACTTCGAAGAAAGGGGGGATTATGATCTGGACGATTATTGGTGTAATAATATTATTATGGGTTCTTGGTCTGGTTTTTAAAGTGGCTGCAGGCTTTATACATATCTTGCTTATCATCGCGGTCATTCTCATTTTGGTTAAAGTTTTTAAGGGAAGGAATCGAGTGTAGATATGTATCAAAGGCTAACGTGGAAAAGTTTAAAACAACAATTTGAAAGGCGGCTTGGTGAGCAGGCCGCCTTTTAATTTTCCGTTATGCTGTCAATCGTAAGGAAGTGGCTGGCCTAACAGCCTCTTATGAATCCATATCGCTGCTTGGGTGCCATCCCCCATTGAAATGGTGACTTGTTCTGAATGGGCAACGAGGTCACCGCCTGCCCAGACTCCTTTAATATTCGTTTCTTTAGTCCGGGGATGAATCAAGACATGTTTGTTTTCATTGACTTGCACACCTAATTGTAGGGCTAGGTCATTATTTAGTTTGTTCCCTTTAAACGCCGTGAATGCTTTTTCAGCCTCGATTATTTTACCGGAGACCAATTCTATGCCCGTTAGCTGCTGTTTGTCGTCGACATGAACCTCACAAACTTCTTCTTCGATTACGGGAATCTGATTTTCCTTCAATTTTTCCTTATAATCATCATCAATTTTTGATTTCAAATGATTTACGTAAATGATATCCTTTGACCAATATAAAAGTGTAAGGGCCATGCCCGCACCAGTATTTCCGCCTCCAAGAACAACGGTTTGCTTATCCATGATCTCATACCCATCACAGTCAGGGCATATATATGTGGATGTCCCAAGAGTTGGATAGATGTTTTTGATTGGAGGAATGTTATCGGTAATGCCGGTACCGAGAAAAATCATTTTTGCTTGATATTGCCTGTCATTCTTTGTTTGGATAAAAAACTTGTCCTGTTTTTTTTCTAGAGCTGTCACTGTATCATCCAAGAATTCGACACCGAATTTTTCAGCGTGCTGTCTGCCAAGCGTCCTTAATTGTTTACCGCTTACCCCATCCGGCCATCCAAGAATGTTATGGTAAGCCTTGGCAATGGAGGAGCGGCCTTGAGAAGAATCAATGACGATAATATTATGTTTATATCTTCCGAGCTGTATAGCTGCCTGAATACCGGCTATACCTCCACCAATAATAATGCAATCTGCTTGTTTCATGAATTCACCGCCCATAAATTTGGAATAAACCTAGTGTTATTCTATCTGTAAAAAATATACCACTAGTCGCTGGCGCCTAAACAAAAAAGGAGGAAGTCCGCCAGCTGGCGGACCTTCCTCCTTTTCAGTTAATGCCTGTATCATTGTTCCTGTATTGGTTCGAGCCATTCTTGTGCCCAATTTTGAATTTCGTTCATTACCGGTGCAAGAGCCTTGCCTTTTTCAGTTAAAGAATATTCAATCCTGACCGGTGTCTCTGGATATACATCCCTTTTAACAATACCTTCAATTTCCAAGTCCTTTAAACGTTCGGAAAGAATCCTGCCGCTTATCGGGAATGCAGATTCAATATTACAAAACCGTTGAGGGCCATTAAGTAATTGATTGACAATCAATCCAGTCCAGCGTTTACTCAAGATTTGCATTCCTTTTTCAAATCGTGGACAAAGTGTCGTATTATTCATCTTATCACCTCATTATTAATATATTATAATGCATTTACCTCATATGTAACAACTTTACCGATAATTATTTAGTTACTAGAGATGTTAAAGTATAAGAAAATTATGAGCTTACTTTAAGTATCATGAAAAGAAATTCGCCTCATAATTGCCACATTTTAAAAAAATGCGCTTTTAAAAAATGTGTTCTTTAGGGATACCGAGAAAAATATGTTATTTTAATATTGAAGTTAAAGTTTTACAAATGGAAGGGTTCGTGGGAAAGATGAGTGATTTACTGCAAGAGGCCGTATCCTTTATCAGGACAAGTTATCCGGAAATATCGAAAACGGAAGAGGACATGGATGGCAGGATTGAACAAATCAAAAAGGAAATAGATGAAACAGGCAGATATGAACATACATATGAAGAATTGGTTTATGGTGCTAAATTAGCTTGGCGTAATAGCAATCGTTGCATAGGGCGCTTTTTTTGGGAGTCGCTGAGGGTAATTGATAAAAGGATGATTCAAAGCGAAGAAGAAATTGTATCGGCACTCTTTGAGCATATCGATTATGCAACGAATAATGGGAGCATCAGACCCGTGATTACAATTTTCAAACAAAAAGATCATGATCGAAAAGTGGATATTTGGAATCATCAGCTTATTCGATATGCAGGATATGAGACGGAGCATGGCGTAATCGGCGATTCAAGTTCAATAGCATTCACCAAGCAATGTATGGCATTGGGATGGGAAGGGAAATTCGGACGTTTCGATATTTTACCCCTTGTAGTCCAATTGGACGGAAAAACCCCTAGTTTACATGTCATGCCTGAAAGCCTCGTTAAAGAAGTTCAAATCACCCACCCTGAACTGACATGGTTCAAAGATCTTCAAATCAAATGGTATGCAGTTCCAATCATATCTGGAATGAGGCTGGAAATTGGCGGTATTACGTATTCAGCTGCACCATTTAATGGGTGGTACATGGGAACGGAAATCGGTGCCAGGAACCTTGCTGATGAAGAACGCTACAATATGCTACCGGTAATCGGGGAGAGGATGGGCTTGGATATTAAACGTGATTCAAGTTTATGGAAAGATCGAGCCCTTATCGAACTGAATGAAGCAGTCCTTTATTCGTATAAAAAACACGGAGTCAGCATTGTTGATCACCATACAGCAGCTAAACAATTCAAGAAATTCGAAGAAAAAGAAACCACTTGTAACCGGAAAGTTACGGGGGACTGGACCTGGTTAATTCCGCCTGTTTCTCCAGCCACAACCCACGTTTTTCATCAGCCATATAATAATGAAATAATGAAACCTAATTTCTTTTATCAAATTCCTCCATATAAATAAAGGTTTACATTTATTGGCGTTGGGTATATATATAGCAAGCCAATAAATAAGGGGGAAGGTAATGATGGCATTAGGAAGAAACGTGGTATTACTAGGAGTCGGAGTTGCCGGAGTCTCATTTTTATCGAATAAAACGAACAGAGGAAAAGTGAAGGACATATGGTCCAATGCAAAAACAAAAACATTAGGCTTTTGGAATAGGACGGCTTCAGAACTAGATCCTGTAATTGAAAAGGCAGGTCACCCTGATCCATATGATCATGACGATAATAAAATGGTGGATGAAGGCGCCATGTATGGTGTTCACTATTATAATAATGCTAAGCATGGATAAAGTTATCAGACGCTTGGGGAAACCTAAGCGTTTTTTTTTGTGGTAGTTTTTATTATATTTTCCAACCCTTAAAAACTGATAATTGCGAATTTAAAACAGGGAACCAAGGTATTAAATTCGTTATTGTGCTTTAAAAGAATAAGGATTAAGATTAAAGAATCGAAAGGAAGTGGATACGAGTGAGCAGCAGTTCTTATGATCCTGAACCCAGAAAGCAAGAGGAAGCCAATATGATGCTAGAAGTCGAGACTGTTATTCTCCCTGAGTATCTGCTCGAAGAAGGTAAATAAGGCTTTCTCTATAGAAGAGGAGGTCAAGAAATGATTGAAATCTACAAGACGGATGAAAACCGACACCTAAACAAGATCGAGGAAATGACAAAAGGTTCCTGGGTGAACATTGTCGCGCCCACAGAATCTGAAATAGATTATATATGCACGACTTTGAAGTTACCGATCAATTTCATGAAAGATCCGTTGGATGATGAGGAAAGGCCTCGAATTGAAAAAGAGGATGATAATGTTTTAATTATTGTCGACTTCCCATATTTGACAAGGGACGAAGCCGACTTACCGATTTTTGAAACAATACCTATAGGGATGATTTTTACCAAAGACTGTTTCATTACGGTATCTTTGAAAGAAACACCGATATTGGCGAATTTCAAAAACAATAAGATAAAAGGATTTTTCACCAATAAGAAAACAAGGTTTGCCTTACAATTACTATTTGAGATTTCATCCTATTATTTACGTTACCTGAAACAGATTAACAAGATGACTAATGAAGCGGAACGTGAATTGCATCAGTCCATGAAAAATAAAGAATTATACACTTTCCTGGCTTTGGAAAAAAGCTTGGTTTATTTTACGACATCATTAAAATCCAATCGCGTAGTACTTGATAAGATCCTCCGTTTTAATTATTTGAAAATGTATGAAGAAGATAAAGAATTGCTTGAGGATGTAATTATCGAAAATGCTCAGGCAATTGAAATGGCAGAAGTGTATCTATCCATTCTTAGCGGTATGATGGATGCATTCGCTTCAATCATTTCCAATAATGTCAATAATGCGATGAAGTTTCTAACCTCCGTGACCATTATTTTGACGCTTCCGACGATGGTGGCAAGTTTTTACGGAATGAATGTGGAACTGCCGTTTGAACATAATCGGTTTGCATTCATATTTACATTATTAATTGCCATTACATTGGCGGGGACGACGGCATTCATTTTTTGGAAGAAAAAATATTTTTAAAATTAACCAGCTTATTAAGCCGGTTTTAGACTGTAGACAAATTCGATGTAAATCGAGTTTGTCTACAGTTTTTATTAGGGTTTGTGCAATTTGAGCATGATTTCCACTCCAGGCACTCGCTTTTCCCGCAAGAGTCTCGTACACCCGCTCCAATCAACTTTGTTCTAACTTTTATATAGAACCCTTACGGCCCTTACCTACGAACCATTTGGTTCGTAAAATTGAGGCTGCCAAGCCGGTTTAATCTTATTCCTCAAAAAAATCAGCAAATCCTTCACTGTTAATTCGATCGGAATAAGGGTTCTCATCTTTTACATTCTTTGCATCCAAATTTGTTTTAATCACTAAACGGGGACTCTGTGATGCTTCTCTGATGATACGGTCGTTCAACTCTTTAAAATCCGGTACATTCTTATTGCCGGGTCTGTTTGGTTCCAATTAAACCACCTCCATTTGTATCTTGGCAATAAAGGATGGGGTGTATTCATGAATATTATTAGGATTGGGAAGGATAAGGACTGAGGAGGAGATCATTATGACCAAATGGAACGAGCAAGCGGCTCGCAATAATAATTTAAGGGCAAGTGATTTAAACCCGGCTGGAGCCGATAAAGCAAAAATGGATCCAAAAACAATTGATGGTGATCGATTGAATGATCTAAAGATTCAACGGGAAATCATAAAGCAAAATATATAAGGGAAGCCCGATTGTCATGGAATTCCGTCTTCATGATACGCAAAAAAAACGCTTGGTTTATCTGCCAAGCGTTTTCCACTGCATTCTTATCAAGAACGCTTTTGCTTTTTAAGTGAAGAGGGTTGAGTGAAGGACCCGGTTTCTTTCGTAGTGGTGCCTTGCCCCTCTACCTGAGAAGACCCTAAACGGGTTTGAGAAGCATCTTTTTTGTTTTTTCCATTCATGTTTATCACCTCGATATTACTTTCCCTTTTTCCTTTGCATCCTATACATATATTTAAGGTGAAAAGGACAGGTTAGAAGGTAGAGGAGGTGTGTGTTGATGTCAAAAATCGGTGTTGAAGAATCATTAACGAATATTCAGGAAGCACTTCGTGAAAAAGGTTTTGATGTTGTGGAGATTAAACAAGAAGCTGACGCAAATAACGTGGATTGTTGTGTGGTAACAGGTTTGGAAAGTAATGTAATGGGTATAAGCGATACTTCATTTAAAGCGTCTATCATTGAGGCAAATGGTTTAACTGCTGATGAAGTGTGCCGCGAGGTTGAAAATAAAATGAACGCCATTCAATAGTTCAAAAAGTGCCTAAACCGATATAGGGTTAGGCACTTTTTTTGTTCAAGGCTACTGTGCTATGGAAATTGCCGCATTCAATTCCACCGCTACATTCCCTTTGATCGCCCTGGAAATCATACATGAAGCTTCAGCTTTTTCAGCAAGTTTCCTCGCTTTTTCAACCACTTTTTCTGAAGTGCCCGGTACTAATATAAGTTTAGGGCGATGAATGATTTTCTTGTAGGTGAATACTCCATTCGTAACATCCACTAACGCTTCGGATTGCATGGTCAAGCTCACCTTTTCTATATGGGCTCGCTCTAACATGGCAGCATAGGTAATGATATAGCAGGTCGATGCCGCCCCAAGCAGCATTTCATCGGGATTAGTGCCGATACCTGGTCCCTCCATTTCAGTAGGAATACTTATCTGTGTTAGTAGATTCCCTGAATGAATTGTGCCGATATCATTTCTGCCGCCTGGCCACTCTGCAGTTAAATGAAAGTGATGTATCGTCATTTTTTTAACCTCCTTACCATTTCTATAGTGTAAACGATTAAACAGGTTAAGTATTCGATTTTGCTCACTCGGGGGATTAATCATAACAGCAGTGGGTCGAATTAAGTTTTTCAGTATGCCAATTCAAAACCGACTGTAGCGGTCGAAAGAATAGGTATTATTGATATAAAGGATACTGTTGATGAAACAAAAGGCAGAGGCATCAGGCTATTTTAAGCACAATATTGGATAGGCCTTCCTATAATGATATAGACGGTTTTATATAAATAATACTTCATTAAGGAAGGGCTGAAAAGTTGACTACATTGAGTAATATGTTCGATTTGACTAATAAAACGGCTATCATTACCGGCGGCGGCAGAGGACTGGGCAAACAGATTGCCATGGCGTTGGGGGAGGCTGGCGCAAATATAGTCATTGCTTCACGAAATCTGCCTGTCTGTAAGGAGGTATGTGAAGACTTGCAACTGATGGGTGTTAATGCCGTTGCCTTTGAATGTGATATCACCGATGAGAGTGCCATCGACCATGTCGTCCAGGAAACGGTTGCCCAATTTGGCACGATTGATATTCTTGTAAATAATAGCGGTACGTCCTGGTCAGGTCCTCTTTTGGATCTTCCTAAGGATAAGTGGGAAAAAGTATTGAATGTCAATGTTACAGGTACTTTCCTGTTTTCACAGGCTGTTGCGAAGGTCATGAAGCAGCAAAATTTCGGAAAAATCATAAATATTGCATCTGTTTCGGGTCTTGGCGGGACGTTTCCCGAGTTATTGGATACGATAGCTTATAACACCAGTAAGGGTGCCATCATTACAATGACGAAGGATTTAGGAGTTAAACTTGCTAGATACGGCATCCAAGTCAATGCAATTGCACCTGGATTTTTCCCGACTAAAATCACAAAGAAAATTCTTGAAAAATCCAACTATGACATATTAGGTAAAACTCCGGCTGGCAGGTTTGGCGATGAAGATGATTTAAAGGGCGCTGCCGTATTTTTAGCCTCACAGGCTTCTGACTATATGGTTGGTCATATTTTGATCATTGACGGTGGAATATCGGCATTAGTGTAAACGGAGGAGAAAGGAAGGAAGAAATATATGGTGGGAAAATCAAATTTTTATAAAGGGCTTAAATTACTAGGCGCACAAAAAGAGCAACAGCTTAATGAGAAAATTAAGGATTTGCTAAATAATCGTGAGTTAATAGAAGCAGTAAGCGACAATGCCCAAATGCAGGTACCAAGAATAAATAGTCTTCAGGAAGCCTCAGAAAGAATGTCCATCATCATGAATTATCCAACAAAAAAAGATGTGGCGAGTTTAGCGAAATTAGTCATCCAACTCGAAGAAAAAATTGATGGGTTGGAAGAATTGGTCTCTATGCTTGTTGAGAATAGGGGCGGGAATGTCGGGGGTAATTCTTCAATTCGCAATAAAGGCAATGCCAATTCATCCCGCAGCATCAAAAAGAAATCAAGATTGGCATCCAATGAAATGGAAGGGAGTAAAAAAAGGTTATCTGATTTTATAAATAACTCCTTATTGTTAAGCTCACAGCTGCCTGAGTTCAATTCAGTTGGTCAGGAGAATTCAAATGGCTAAACGGAAAGTGCCCAAAAATCAATCTGAACCCAAAACTAAATGGCAACATTTATTGGATATTCCCAATCAGCCAATGCCTGAAATGGGACTGACTCCGAAAATAGCGGTGTGGAAAAAAAACAAATCAACGCTTTGGTTTTATCCCTCAGCACAAAAAAAATATGATGTACCGGTTTTTCTTATATATTCACTAATCAATACTCCTTTGATTCTTGATTTATCTCCGGGGAATAGTTTAATAGAATCTTTTGTAAATGAAGGTTTTGATGTGTATTTGCTTGATTTTGGAAGCCCGGGCTTTGAAGATGGTGACATATCGATCGAAGATTATATCGTCGATTATATTCAAAAAGGAGTACAGCGTGCATTACGTCACTCTGGAGCATCAGAAATTACAGTCATGGGGTTTTGCCTCGGAGGTACAATAGCCGCAATATATGCTGCCATTGCAGACGAGCCCATCAAGAATTTGATACTTTCCGTGACCCCGGTGGATTTCAGTGGCTCGGAATTTTTTGATCAATGGCAGGAAGCGTTAAAAGAAGGAACAGCGGATTTTGACGAGACAATAGATATTTATCAAACGATTCCAGCCAGTGCTGTTAAATATGGAATTCGTTTAATTACATCACCTATCTATATATCACCGTATTTATCGTTATTGAATCAAGCGGATGATGAGGAATACGTTAAGAATTGGCGCCGCTTCAATGCGTGGGTAAATGGGCATGTGCCTCTATCCGGCGCAGTTGCCAAACAAATAACCAAAGACCTCTTGATAAAAAATCGCTTGGTTAATGGTGGTTTTAAGGTAAGGGGGAAAAAAGCGAAGCTATCGAAAATTAATGCTAGTGTTTTGGTCATTGCAAGTAAGTATGATCGATTGGTCCCACAGGAAATGATTTATCCGGTAATGGAGCATTTAACATGTAAGGATAAGACATATAGCCTACTGAAAAGTGGACATGCTGCTAAACAATATTCCGGTGGACTTCCATATTATTTGAAGGAATGGCTACCTGGGCGTTCTTCACCAATTCAATAGGTTAGTGGGGGGAAGTGAAATGTACATGTTTAACGCCAGTGAGGAAATCAAAATCATGCCGGTTGTAGAATATATAGGCTTTGCGGCATTTATATTTTCAAGATTTTTTGCAACATTTCCGGATTACTAAAGTGAAATAAATGAAAGGGCTGGCTTGGTATTTAGAGCCAGCCCCTATTGTCTCATTCATAATATTTCACTCGTTCTTCTAGTGGTGAGAAGTCTTTATCGCCAGGCTCTGCAGTGGGTTTTCCAAAGGGCATCTGAGCGATGAGTTTCCAATCGCGTGATATATCCCATGTCTTTCTCACTTCGTCATCGATTAAAGGATTATAATGCTGAAGGCTTGCACCAAACCCCTCAATTTCCAAGGAAGTCCATACGACAAATTGTAAAATGGCAGACGATTGGTTCGACCAAATCGGAAAGTTTTCGGCATACGTTTTGAATTGATCTTGAAGCCTTGTTATAATGGCCTGGTCTTCAAAGAATAAAACCGTACCATAACCATTTATAAATGATTTCATTTTTTCTTCCGTTTTTTCGAAATCTTTGTCACCGACAGCTTTTCTTAATGTGTTTTTCGTGATATCCCATAATTGGTCGTGGCTTTGACCAGTTAAAACAATCACTCTTGCACTTTGGGAATTGAAAGCGGAAGGGGAATATTGAACGGCATGATCGATAACTTCTTTAATCCTTTTATTAGGGACAACATGTTCCTTGCTAAGGGAATAATAAGAGCGTCTATCTTCAATTGCGCTAAAAAAGTCCTTAGCCATACATCATACCTCCATTCATTATACCGACTTATTTTGACCTGATTTTATTATTTTATGAAAAGTGGATACGGGTGAAATTATTTGTCTGAAAATGGTTGACAAATTTATCGTTATCATTTATCTTTAAATCAAGATATTTGTATTAAAAGTATTATATGTTTAGTTAAATGTCTCGATTTCGAGATATTGTTTACGGATTAATTCCTCTCCTTAAGGGGAGATTTATAAAGAAAAGATAGGAGTGGTACGGATGGAATTAAAAGGATTACATCATGTTTCGGCGATTACAGCTAAAGCGGGAAATAACTTTGATTTCTACACAAAAGTCTTAGGGATGCGATTAATCAAAAAAACGGTGAATCAAGATGATGTTCGTGTGTATCACTTATTTTATGGAGATCAAATTGGTTCTCCGGGTACGGAATTGACGTTTTTTGAAATTCCCAATGCTGCCCGCACTCATGAGGGAAACAATAGCATTTCTGAAATTTCTTTAAGGGTGAGAGATGATGAAGCTCTAGGATATTGGAAAAAACGGTTTGTGGAATTCAATGTTGAGCATGATGAAATATCGAACCGTTTTGAAAGGAAGGTGCTTTCTTTTAAAGATCCTGAAGGGCAGAGGCTACTTCTGGTTTCCGATCAGGATAATAACGGTGTTCAAGGGGGATCACCATGGGATGGAAGCCCGGTACCGCAAGAGTTTTCCATCCTTGGATTAGGACCGGTAAAACTTACTGTACCTAATATTGAACTAACAGAAAGTGTTCTCTCCGAGGTATTGGGGTTCAGGAAAACAGGCACATACCCATCTGCAATTAGGGTGCAAAATCCAATTGTCGTTTATGAGACAGGTGAGGGAGGAACAGGAGCGGAACTTCATATTGAAGAAAGGAATGACATTCCTCGGGAAAGGTTGGGGAGGGGTGGAGTACACCATGTTGCCTTTCGGGTGGATAATGAAGAAGAACTTAGAAAATGGATAGAAAAAATTAGTGAATCAAAATTCGTGAACTCTGGATATGTGGACCGCTTTTATTTTCGTTCACTTTATTTTAGGGAGCCGAATGGAATATTATTTGAACTAGCTACTGATGGACCTGGATTTGCAGTTGATGAAGCAGAGCAGCACCTAGGTGAGAACCTTGCCCTGCCGCCATTTTTAGAATCAAAAAGAAAAGATATTGAATCGAATTTAAAACCACTGAATACAAAATCAACTAATTAATCAAGGGGAAAGGAAGGAATCGGCATGCAAAAGCAAAATGCAGGAATACATCATATAACCGCAATTGTAGGCAATCCTCAAGAGAATGTGGATTTTTATGCTGGAGTGCTGGGAATGCGTATGGTGAAGAAAACCGTTAATTTTGATGATCCAGGCACCTATCACTTATATTTCGGAGATGAATCAGGTTCACCGGGCACTATCATCACTTTCTTTCCTTGGCCTGGGGCATACCGAGGGACAATTGGCTCCGGACAAGTGGGGATAACAACATATGCCATTCCGGAAGGTTCATTGGGCTTCTGGGAAACGCGCTTGGGTAAATTTAATATTGACTTTGAAAAGATCTCACGCTTCGGCGAGGATTATCTGGGATTTCAGGACCCACATGGATTGCAACTTGAACTGGTTGAGCGTAAAGAAGGTAAAAATAGCGAGTGGTCATTCGGCGGTGTACCAGCTGATAAGGCAATCAAGGGATTCGGAGGTGCTGTATTATTGACGTCTAAACCGATCAAAACGATGGAACTTTTAGAGGAAGTGATGGGTTTGCAAAAGATGGGGGAAGAGGGCGATTTCATTCGCTTCAAATCCACATCGGACATCGGAAATTTGATAGATGTTAAAAAAACGGTTTTGCCAAATGGGAAAATCGGAGTGGGAACTGTCCATCATCTTGCATGGCGTGCAAGCGATAATGAAGATCATAAAGAATGGAGGGAACATATCGCAAACCATGGCTATGGCGTGACACCCTTTAAAGACCGCCAATACTTCGATGCCATTTATTTCAGGGAAGATGGAGGCATACTCTTTGAAGTTGCCACAGATCCACCTGGCTTTGCTCATGATGAAACGAAGGAAACGATGGGTAGTAAATTAATGCTGCCGCCATGGCTTGAAGAAAAAAGGGAAATTATGGAGAAAACGTTACTGCCGGCAGTGCCGAGGGTACTAGAGGAGGATAAATGATGAAGCATATTTTTCAAAAAGGAAGTAATCCAGATGCACCGTTGCTTTTGCTTTTACATGGCACTGGAGGAACGGAAACGGATCTTTTGCCATTATCGGAGATGGTTTCACCGGGATCATCCGTACTCAGCGTACGGGGAAATGTACTTGAAAACGGAATGCCCCGTTATTTCCGCCGGCTGGCTGAAGGAGTTTTTGATGAAGAAGATTTGATTTTCCGTACGAAGGAGCTTTATGACTTCTTGGAATCAGCGTCCGGACAATATGACTTCGATCGTGACAGAGTGGTGGCATTAGGTTATTCTAATGGTGCAAACATAGCAGCAAGTTTGATGTTCCATTTCGAAGGGGCATTAAAAGGAGCGATTCTTCATCATCCAATGGTGCCTAGACGCGGGATTGCTTTGCCGTCCCTATCGGATATACCTGTATTCATTGCTGCAGGTAAAAACGATCCGATTTGCCCCGCAGCAGAAACTGATGAACTTAATCGGATTTTACTGCAAGCGGGTGCTGCGGTGGACGTTCACTGGGAAAATTACGGTCATCAGTTAACACGTTCAGAGGTTGATGCAGCAAGTTCATGGTTTCAAAAGAACTTTTTATAAGAATGAGAGGGATGAAGATGATTTCAGTAAATCCTGAAAGTCTTACAGAACGGGAAAATTATAAGTTTTTGACTGGAAGCATCATACCGAGACCAATAGCCCTGGTCACGACACAATCCGAAACCGGTACAATCAATATAGCGCCGTTCAGTTTTTTTAACATAGTCAGTTCCAATCCTCCGATGATTTCCATTTCTGTTCAACGGAAAGAAGGAGTTTTGAAGGACACGGCCCGAAATGCAATTCAAACAGGTGAATTCGTTGTTCATATCACTGATGAAGACAATGTTGCTGATGCAAATCGAACGGCCAAGGAACTCCCGTCTGACGAAAGTGAATTGGGTCTTACCAATTTCACTCAGGCTGTTAGTGATAAGGTGTCGGTACCAGGATTGCAAGAAGCGAAGGTACGCTTTGAATGCACATTGGAGCATGCGATACCTTTGGCAGGTTCCAAGAATAAACCTGGTTGTGATTTATTGATAGGGAAAATAGTCTGCTATCATATAGAGCAGGAGATTTACCATAATGGCCGAATTGACCAGAATGGGCTAAAACCTGTAGCAAGATTAGCGGGTCATACTTATACAAAACTAGGAGAATTATTTGAAATTGAAAGACCTTAAGGAATATAAGAAAAATGGCGTCATCTTTTAAGGTGTCGTCATTTTTTAAAAATTTTTCCCGGTTAGCATTATTTACAATTCTATAATGTAAGCGACTGTTCCAAAAACAAGTTCATATCTATGCCAAAGGTGCGTTGATCGTTTGGATTTTAAAGGAAGTCTTTACAAACCGAAACAAAACTTGACAATTTTTTCATAGATTGATAAAGTTATAAAAAAATAATTTCTTATCCAGAGAGGTGGAGGGACTGGCCCTATGAAACCTCAGCAACAGGTCTGCAATGACACTGTGCTAATTCCAGGGGGTGAAACCTTGATAGATAAGACCGTACGTGTTTATTTGTCAGTAACGCACTCTTTTTTAGAGTGCGTTTTCGTTTTTTCTGGATGCAAGATAAAGGAGAGTAAGAATGGAGAACAAAAGGAAGCATGATTTTCAAAGGAAAATGCAGGCACGGCATATAATAATGCTATCGCTTGGCGGGGTGATTGGAACAGGTTTATTCTTAAGTTCGGGTTATACGATTCAACAGGCAGGCCCGTTTGGCACCATCCTTTCGTATCTGATTGGGGCATTAGTGGTTTATCTAGTCATGCTATGTCTAGGGGAACTGGCAGTACATATGCCCGAGACAGGTGCGTTTCATAGCTACTCAGCTAAATACATAGGTCCTGGGACAGGGTATACAGTAGCCTGGTTGTATTGGCTAACTTGGACAGTTGCACTTGGTTCGGAATTCACGGCTGCAGGATTGTTGATGCAGAGATGGTTTCCATCAATCAATGTCTGGATATGGAGTGCACTATTTGCCATATTGGTTTTGGCATTAAATGCGTGGACCGTTAAATTTTTCGCTGAATCCGAATTCTGGTTTGCGTCTATAAAGGTATTTGCCATTGTGATTTTCATTATTTTGGGAGCAGCGGCAATGCTAGGTTTCATTCCAATAATTCATTCACAATCCGCTCCGTTATTCTCCAATTTTACAAGTGAAGGTTTATTTCCGAATGGTGCTTTTGCCATTATAATGACGATGCTTGCGGTGAATTTCGCATTCTCTGGAACTGAATTAATTGGAATTGCAGCTGGAGAAACTGTGAATCCAGAAAAAACGATACCAAAGGCAATCCGTATGACATTATGGAGATTGATTATCTTTTTTGTAGGAACCATCGTTGTATTATCCGCATTATTGCCTATTTCGGATGCAAGCGTATTAGAAAGCCCCTTTGTGGCAGTTCTTGAACGGATTGGTGTGCCATATGCAGCGGATATTATGAACTTTGTTATATTAACTGCCATTTTGTCTGCTGCAAACTCAGGACTGTATGCGGCATCCAGAATGCTTTGGTCACTTGCAGATAAGGAAACTATATCACCAATATTTGCAAAATTGACAAAACGGGGAGTTCCGATAAATGCAGTCCTTTTCAGTATGTTGGGCGGCTGCTTAGCCCTGTTTTCGAGTATTATTGCACCGGATACTGTTTACATAGTGCTTGTATCCATTTCTGGACTAGCCGTTGTTGTAGTTTGGATGAGTATTAGCATGTCGCAATTTCTATTTCGCAGACGATATATAAACGAAGGAAATTCAGTAAATGACTTAGCTTATCGAACGCCATTATATCCACTCGTACCAATCGTTTCTTTTATGCTATGCCTAGCTTCTTGCATAGGAATTGCATTTGATCCTACACAACGAATTGCACTATATTGTGGCATTCCATTTATTTTGATTTGCTATGGAAGTTATTATCTGACACAAAACCATAAAGAAAAGAGGAGTAGATCATGAACATTAAAACTAACCCAATTGACGCTATTTTACGAGATCATTCAGTCATGATTTTAGACGGAGCTTTAGCTACAGAGCTAGAGAGGCATGGATGTGATTTGGACGACCCGCTCTGGTCTGCACGTGTATTACTTGAAAATCCAGAAGTGATTTATCAAGTGCATTCTGACTATTTTCGTGCTGGAGCGGATTGTGCGATTACGGCTAGCTACCAAGCCACTGTTGAAGGTTTCGCACTCCGCGGAATACAAGAAAAAGAGGCTTTGGAGCTAATCCGGAAAACGGTTTTACTCGCAAGAAAAGCAAGAGATGATTTTTGGAAGGAAAAAAATCAAACGCTTAGGCCTAAGCCATTGGTTGCTGCATCTGTTGGGCCTTATGGGGCTTATCTTGCAGATGGTTCAGAATATGTAGGAAACTATGGTGTTTCGGATGAAACTTTAATTGCATTCCATAGCTCACGAATATCAGCGTTGATTGAAGCAGGAGCTGACCTTTTAGCATTTGAAACGATTCCTTCCCTGCAAGAAGCAAAGGTATTATATTCATTATTGAAGGATTATCCAGAAGTGTATGCTTGGCTATCCTTTTCATTGAAAAATGAAAAAGCGATAAGTGACGGTACTTCACTCGAGGAGTGTACAAGATTGTTTGGGGACAGTGAGCAAATTGCAGCAATCGGCATCAACTGTGCGCCAGTTTCATGTATCACGGAAGCCATCCAGGTGCTGCGTGCAAACACGGATAAACCAATCATTGTTTATCCGAATTCAGGTGAAACATATAATCCGGAAACTAAAACATGGCATGGTCAAGAATCATGTAATAGGCTCGACCTGAAATCTGAAGAATGGCAACATGCAGGGGCGCGTTTAATTGGAGGATGCTGTAGAACGGCACCACATCATATTGAAGACATTTCAAGAAAGTGGCGACCTTCCGTGGTGGTATCCTCCTAGCCCTTGTACTGTTTTAAAGTATGTATGATATAGGCCACTAAAAGGAACAGGAAGCGTCATAATTAGGCAGTTCCTGTTCTTTATGAATTCATTATTCAAATTCGAGTTATCATATCTCTTAGGCTGAAAAAGAAACCGCTTCAAAAACAGGAATAGGAGAAATTAAATCATAATATTTGTGTGCTTGGGAAAACTAAACAAACAATGAATAGAAAGGAGAGAAATGAGTATGAGCCGTGGTAAAAATTTTAATCACAAAGAAAAAGGCCATCCGGGAAATTTACCTAATAATAGAATTAGCGAAGAGAAGGAACACAGCCGGCAGTATGAACAAATCGAGGATATTGTCACACATGAAGCTTTTAAAAATCGGGAAAAAGAAGACGAGATGCCTTAAATAATTCATGTATATACGGGGGGGAAACCATGAGCTTTTGCTATGGTTTTTTCTTTCATTACTAATAAATCAGGAGGGGAACAGATATCTATCATACCTTGTTGGAAAAGGAAGTAAGCTAAATAATAAGCCGACTTTCTTCTATATAAATAATAAAACTTAAATTTCTCAGCTTGGCGCATCACGCATCATTAGTATTAGTCTTAAGTCACTAAGAAGGAAGTATAACCTGCATTGTCATCCAGAAATAATTAAGGGTAACGTCTAAAAAGGGCGAACTTAATTAATCGGAACCGGCTACCCTAACTGGTTAAAACCCTGGAATTTTTACAGTGTTAGATATAAATCATGCCAGGTAAATCGTGAATATTATAAGTACCTGATGAAGTACGGTTCGTCCCCCATATACAAGTCTTAAGCCCAATTTCTGCTATGTTTCATTTTGTTTATCGCGATTTATTTCCACTTCTCGTTTTGCTCTAATAAAAGCGATAAATTGAATCGTCTCCTCTTCAGAAAGAGAGATTCCATCAACGGCTAGCTCCATATTTGGTAAATCCGTTAATTCCATGACTTGAGGTGACTCTGTGGTAATATCTTTAGCTGGATGATCTACCCGACCTAGAATGTAATCAGTGGATGTATCATATAGGCCTGCCAATAAATTAATCGTTTCTAATGAAGGGCGGCGGTGGCCCGATTCATAACCTGCATAGGTACTCTTGGCGATTCCAAGTCTGTCAGCGGTATATTGTAAAGACCATCTTTTGGCCTTCCTTAATGAAGTCAATCTATTTAAAATCATTCTTATTACTCTCCTTTTATATAAATCCATTATAACATCAAATTGAAATAAGTGTACGCGTAATGAATAATTTTAGCTTGATTTCACTATGAAACATGACTATAATAACATGTGGTGTACGCGTAACATGTACATTTGCAGCGAAACATCCTTTTCTGAAATGATAAGAATGAGTGTGAAACAGGGAGGCTATATAGGGGGTAGTATATTGGAGAAGTTGAAGTCAAAAATCAAGAAGTTGATGTTGATTACTACAGGTGGTACAATTGCATCGTTAGAAGGAAAAAATGGACTGGTTCCAGAGATGAAAGCTGACGACATTTTAGGTCACCTACCGGGATTGGATTTACTATGCAAGATTGATAGTAAGCCTTTGATGAATATTGATAGTACAAATATGCAGCCGGAAGATTGGACAGAAATGGCACAATCCATCCATGAGCACTACCATGATTACGATGGCTTTGTGATTACCCATGGAACAGATACAATGGCTTACACTTCAGCTGCGCTCTCATATATGTTACAAGATTTAGGGAAACCAATCGTCATTACAGGTTCTCAGATCCCAATTGCCTTTAAAAAGACAGATGCCAAAAGAAATATCTCTGATGCAATTCGGTTTGCTTGTGAAGATATTGGAGGAGTATATGTTGTTTTTGATGGTAGAGTCATCCAGGGTACGAGAGCCATTAAATTGAGAACGAAAAGCTATGATTCATTTGAAAGTATTAACTATCCTTATATTGCTACCATATTCAAAGATAAAATTGAGTATCTAAAGCCAGTTCATTCACCAAAGAATAAGGAAGCTAAGTTAGATGCTTCCCTATGTACTGATGTTGCTTTGGTTAAGCTGCATCCCGGTATTAAGCCTGAATTCTTTGATTTCCTGAAAAATCAATGTCGGGGAATCGTAATTGAAAGTTATGGAAGCGGTGGTATTCCCTTTCAAGGAAGAAATATTTTAGAAAAATTGAATGAGTTAGTACAATGCGGAATATCCGTAGTCATTACTACCCAATGTTTAGAAGAAGGGGAAGATATGGATATTTACGAAGTTGGACGAAAAGTGAACAAGAATGTCATCATTCGTTCCAGAAATATGAATACAGAAGCCATCATTCCGAAGTTGATGTGGATTTTAGCCAAGACACGGGATCCTAAAAAAGTGAAGGAAATGATGGAAACACCGATTGCAGAGGACATCACATTCTAGAACAAACAAAGGGGCAAGAGGAAATGTTGATAGAAGAGAGAACATACCGAATCGAGAAAGACTTTCTTGGGGAAAAGGAAATTCCGGCAGATGTTTATTATGGAATACAAACTCTACGCGCTGTAGAGAATTTTCCGATTACCGGTTACAAAGTCAATGAAGAAATGATTCGTGCACTAGCGATGATTAAAAAAGCAGCCGCTTTAGCAAATATGGATACCAAAAGGTTATATGATGGTATTGGAAGCGCTATCGTCAAAGCTTCTGAAGAAGTGATTGATGGAAAGTGGCATGAATATTTCATCGTTGACCCAATTCAAGGCGGCGCAGGGACATCGATGAATATGAACATCAATGAAATCGTTGCCAACCGTGCGTTAGAACTTATGGGACACAATAAAGGTGATTATGCACATGTTAGTCCAAATAGCCATGTTAACATGTCGCAATCAACCAATGACGTATTCCCTACTGCCATTCATTTATCAACACTACGACTTTTAGAGCAATTGTTGCAAACAATGACCAAGATGAGTACGGTCTTAAAGAATAAAGCAAAACAATTTGATCATGTTATCAAAATGGGACGCACACATCTTCAGGACGCAGTGCCAATTCGCCTTGGTCAAGAATTTGAGGCTTACAGTCGTGTGTTGGATCGCGATATAAAACGAATCAGTCAATCACGTCAACATTTATATGAAGTGAATATGGGAGCAACAGCAGTGGGAACGGGATTGAACGCAGATCCGCGTTACATTGAAAATGTTGTTACATATTTAGCTGAGATCAGTAACTTGCCGCTTGTAGGAGCAGAACATTTAGTAGATGCAACTCAAAATACGGATGCTTATACTGAAGTGTCAGCTTCATTGAAAGTATGTATGATGAATATGTCTAAAATTGCTAATGATTTACGTTTGATGGCTTCAGGACCAAGAGCGGGATTAGGGGAAATCACACTTCCAGCTCGTCAACCAGGTTCATCCATCATGCCAGGAAAAGTAAATCCAGTAATGCCAGAATTGATTAACCAAGTCGCTTTCCAAGTGATCGGGAACGATAATACGATTTGCTTAGCATCAGAAGCAGGACAACTCGAGTTGAATGTAATGGAGCCAGTGCTTGTATTCAACTTATTGCAGTCAATCAGCATTATGAACAATGCTTTCAATGTCTTTACAGATTATTGTTTAGAAGGCATTGAAGCAAATGAGCAACATTTAAAAGATTATGTCGAACAAAGTGTTGGAGTGATTACAGCAGTCAATCCGCACCTTGGATACGAAGTGGTTTCACGTATTGCCCGGGAAGCGATATTAAAAGGCAAATCAGTTCGCGAACTTTGTTTACAATATGATGTACTGACAGAGGAAGAATTGGATCTGATTCTAAATCCTTATGAGATGACAAAGCCCGGCATAGCGGGAGCTTCTCTTTTTGATCGGCAATAACCAGTATATTAGTAGAATGCATTAATCTATCTTATTTTTGATGTAATGACTATGCCTTTAGGACCGTTGGTTTTAAGGCATAGTCATTAATTACATACATATGAAATGTTACCTAACAGTTTGTCAACTCTGCTTGCGAGTATTGAAAACTGAATATTCTGTTATTTTTTTGATCGTCCATCTAAATCTTGTAGGTGTTTAACTATTCATAAAAAAACCATCTCCCTTAGAATACCTATGGGGGATGGGGAAGTTTTAAATCAGGAGAATTTATTTTAAAAAATGTGGCTCACTTTAAATGGCTTAATCGGCTTTAATATTTCATTTAAAGATTTTTTTTGAACGAAGGGTATGTGTCCAAAGTTCCGATGAATATTAATCGTGTGTAAAACCAAATGAAATGACATACGTAACTTTTCATTTTTTTCAAGATATTTAATATAATGTAATCAGTCATTTCCAGGTGAAAAAGGAGGGTAACTTTGAAACAAGTGAATCGTTTTATCCGAAGCGTTACATTTCTAATGCTCGCATTTCTCATGTTTAGTGGGCAGGCTGCATTTGCTTCATCAGATTCAATTTCATCGCAATCCACGCCAGACCTTTTGATTAGGCAGATCATGGGTTTGGCCTACGAATCCCAACAATCCATTAGCAGTGGACCATTTTCTGTAGGTGATTCGTTGAAGAAAGTGGAAAAAGCCTGGGGGGCACCGGAAGATTTAAGTACCGTTGCAGCCAATTATTGGAGCCGTAATGTTCGATTCCTCTATGACGGTTCAACAGGTAGAAAGACGATTACAGCCATTGATGATTTTGATCCGAAATTGCAAACCATCCATTTATCCATGCTGAAGGAATTGATTGGTGAACCTGTAAGTGAAGTGGAGCAAGAAGGGATGTACTATGTCACTTATACCGATTCCGCAAATTATAAAGTGGTCTTCGTGTTTGAAAGCGCCTGGATTAACCCAGATCCAAGCTTGAATATGTATACGGTTGAATTCGCGTCAGATTAATAAGTAAAAAAAGGATCGTCCCTTTATTGCAGAGGGGCGATTCTTTGCTACCACCGGGAGAATTTTGTTTAAGAATCTAAACTTACCGTTCTATTCAATATTGTTCAGCCATACATTAAAAAGATGTAAGTAGAATGATTAAGGGGGATTTGCTTTGTCAGAAGGTGTGCATAGTATCATTTTACCTGTTTCAATAAAAACAGTATGGGGATTTGTAAGTAGCATTGACCGTTGGGCACCTCTTGTCCCAGGATATATCAATCATGAGATGATAAGTGAGGAGACACTTATTTGGGAGTTTAAAAGCGATTTGGGATTAATGAAGAAGAAAATTAAACTTGAAGTGAATATATTGGAATGGATTGAACCTGATAAGGTAACATTTAATCTTAAGGGATTAAATGAAAAATTTGAGGGGCACGGTTATTTTTTAGCGGAACAGTGCGGAATTGGACAGACTAAAATGACAGGCTGCCTTGCGATTACGGCAAAAGGGGCCAAAGCCCCCATCGTCAATGCTTTGTTAAAAACCTACGTTCCCCAAATGACGATCGAGTTTTCTGAGGCAGTTGCACAAAGTCTCCTTGTACAAAAATAGAAATTACATATTGCAGCTGTCATTATTGGATATTGGCACTTGACAATTATACCTTAGTGGTATGTATTATAAATTGTAATATTCTTTATAAAGCCTTTGATCAATTGAATGGTTTTTATAATGGATGTTTGGATACGATTCATAAGTAATAGGCGGGGCAGGAGGCATCACATGGAGTATGATAAGCAGGTTAAAAATAGAGTGAAGCGAATTGAAGGACAGCTTCGTGGGATATTGAAGATGATGGAGGAAAACAAAGATTGCAGAGATGTAGTAACGCAGTTATCTGCCACTAGATCGGCAATCGATAGGACAATTGGGGTAATAGTAAGTTCCAATCTTGTAGAATGCGTCCGGGAGGCTAATGAATCCGGAGAAAAGAATCCCGAAGAGCTAGTTAAAGAAGCAGTGAATTTATTGGTGAAAAGCCGGTAGTGTAATTTTTAGGACGATGATGATAAGACAACCTGACCAATCTGAGAAATTTAAGTGTCCGGGGTGGATGTATTTTTTAAAATGGGCCTCTACAAGAAGAGGTCCATTTTTGTGAATTCTCTGTTTTCATTTCTGATAAGCAAATCCTTTGATATAAAGAATTTGCATGGTATCCTTAAAGGGATAAAAATTGAGTGAGGGTATGCTATGGAATTTACGCATGTTACATCGGTTTTGCTCGGCCTCGTCATCATTCTAAATATTTTATTTGCCACGATTGTCATATTTTTTGAAAGAAGGGAAGCGAGCACGACCTGGGCTTGGTTATTGGTGTTATATTTTCTGCCTGTAGTCGGTTTTATTTTATATCTCCTTTTTGGAACAAGTTTAAGGCACGCCCACTTATTCCAATGGGAGGACAAGAAGAAGATCGGGATTGAAGAAATCCTTGATAAACAGATGGAAGAGCTTTCAACGGATCATTTCCCATTTCGAAATGCTTCTTCAAGTAATTATCGTGATTTGATTTATATGCATCTCCGGAATAATGATGCCGTGCTTACTGAAGATAATCAAGTCGATATTTTTACGGAAGGGAAAAATAAGTTTGACCAGCTTTTTAAAGATATTGAAGCGGCCGAAAACCATATACATATACAATATTACATCATTCAAAGGGACGGCTTGGGTAAACGATTCATTGAAGCATTGACTAAAAAAGCGAATGAAGGCGTCAAAGTTCGGCTGCTTTATGACGAGCTGGGTTCCAGAGGGATGACTAAACGTTTCTTCAAGGAATTTAGGCAGGCTGGAGGACGAGTGGAGGCATTCTTTCCATCCAAATTAAAATTTATAAATTTACGCCTGAATTTCCGTAACCATCGAAAGCTCGTCATCATAGATGGGAAAATTGGGTATGTTGGAGGCTTTAATGTTGGAGATGAGTATTTAGGGCTTAATCCGAAATTTGGTTTTTGGCGTGATACACACCTTCGAATAAAGGGGTCGGCTGTCAAAGCCATTCAAACCCGTTTCATCTTGGATTGGAATCAGGCATCAAAGCACCATGATATAACGTATCAACCTCATTATTTCCCTATTGTAAAGCCTCAAGGAAATATAGATTTGCAAATAGTGACAAGTGGGCCGGATTCTGAATGGGAACAAATTAAAAATGGCTATATTAAATTAATTTCTTCAGCAAAAAAATCGATTCTCATTCAAACACCCTACTTCATACCGGATGCAAGTTTATTGGATGCACTCAGGATTGCCAGCTTATCAGGATTAGATGTGAAAATCATGATTCCGAATAAACCTGATCACCTTTTCGTTTATTGGGCAACAACTTTCAATGCAGGGCAGTTATTAAGAGCGGGAGCTAAGATATACATCTATGATAACGGCTTTATTCATGCGAAGATGATCGTGGTGGACGAAGAGGTCTCCTCGGTGGGGACAGCTAACATTGATGTCCGTAGTTTTAAATTGAACTTTGAAGTCAATGCCTTCATTTATGATGAAGGAATGGCAGAAACACTGACAAGGATTTTTTATAAGGATGTCGAAGTTTGCAGGCAGCTTACAATTGAAGAGTTTGAAAAGCGTTCCAAGTGGATTCGTTTTAAAGAGTCCATTGCAAGGCTAGTATCACCGATATTATAATTTTTAAACTAAACGGACCATTACTACATGGTCTGCTCAGACTGTAGACAAATTCGAAGAAAAGCGAGTTTGCCTGCAGTTTTTTTCTTTATGAAATGTTCCAGTTGTTCAGAAATCCGCTCCCTTTCAGCCGACTGTCAGCTATGCATCATCAAAGCAAGCGCCTGTGGCGTCTCGGCTAGCCATTGTTTAGGAGGAATGTAATTTCTTCAATTCATTCATAAAACCAGAAAAAACATTAAGAATCACAAGTCTTGCCTTAATGTCATGGTTCGGGATGAGCCCCTTCCGAACTCTATTTTGGTACAATAGTTTATATCCATAAAAGGGGGAAAAGTCATGAAAACGTTTATAATCACAGGAGCTTCAAAAGGTTTAGGTGCTGCCATCGCCAAAGGATGTTTGCAGACGAGTGATCATTGCATTTTAGTTTCCCGTACAGCCAATCCTGAAATGCAGCGGCTGGCTGACCGATCAGGGAAGAAACTTACATTTATTTCGATGGACTTGAATGAAACTGAAAAGTTACCTTCCTTAGTCAATGAGATTCTTGCTGCTGTCGATGATACAAGTGACATTTACTTCATTAATAATGCAGGCGTTATTGAACCGATAAAGCCGGTAGGAGAGCTTGGTATGGTAAATTTGGAAACAAGCATGCGGGTGAATTTCATGGCACCCATCGTATTGGCTGATGAATTCATTAAACAGACAAAGGACTCGAACAGAAAGAAGGTAATGGTGAACATATCATCAGGTGCAGCAAAAAATCCTTATCATGGCTGGGCAGCCTATTGCAGTACTAAGGCGGGGCTAGAAATGTTTACACGGGTTGCAGGGGTGGAGCAGGATAAAGCGTCTTTCCCTACGTCCCTCATATCTTTTTCACCTGGAGTAATGGATACGGCGATGCAAGGGACAATCCGGTCAGCAGACGAACGGGACTTTTCCGATCGAGACAAATTTCATGAATATAAAGAGAAGGGCATGTTAAGAAGCCCCGAATTTGTGGCAGATATACTTTTGCAGCTTCTTGAATCGGAAGATTTGGAGAATGGGAAGTTCTACGATATTAAGAATTTTCTTTAATGAATGGAAGCATGTGAAACGAAAATAGCGTGGGGTTGTCCGTTTGGACAGCCTCTTTTTTAAGTGATCCCTTATTATATAAAAAAGCAGGATATCTTCAAGGAAATATGATAATTCGTTCTATCCAATTACCTGAATAACATAAACTTTTTTGGAGGGAGTTTGGAGGGTTATGAATGACGATCATTATTGTGAAAAAAGGTGACAGCCTTTGGGAAATTGCCAGAAAAAATAAAATTGAACCATCGAGGTTAATTGAAGTCAACGGTTTGGAATCAACAGCTTTGGTTCCTGGCCTGGCATTGTATATACCTGAGGAAAAAGCGGTGGGACGAAGGTATCTAATTAAAAGTCAGGATACCCTTACTAGAATCGGCAGTCGTTTTGGAACGAGTGCAGCGGCAATCAAGGAAGCCAATCCAGGAATCGCTGCAAACTCGCTTAAAGTCGGCACGGTAATTTTGATTCCGTCCCCTTACAAAAATCAATTGATTACGCTGGGTTTTGCCTTTCCGAATTCAGGTGGAATAGTATTTGAAACACTTGAGGAGAATGGTGATAAATTATCCTATTTAGCCATTGTAGCTTATTCGTTTACAAGGGAAGGAAATGCATACGTTGATGGTGATGATCTCCCGCTTATCGCGAAATGCGAGCAAACCGGGGTGACACCCCTATTGATGATCCGGAACTTTCAAGATGGTGATTTTGATGCTGATTTGGCGGGTGATGTCCTTGCTAGTACAGTATACAGAGCGAATTTAATCAATAGTATGCTGAAATTCGTTAGGGAGAAAGGGTATGGGGGTGTCAGTATGGACATCGAATTCATACCACCTGCTCGGCGTTCCGATTATGTGCTTTTTTTAAAAGAATTAAAGGAGGGATTGAACGAACTGATCCTTCATGTGAACGTACACGCAAAAACAGCGGATAATCCTGATAATCGAATTGTAGGCGGCCATGATTATCGGGGGATCGGAGAGGTAGCCGATCTTGTTGCCGTGATGACCATTGACTATGGGTATCCTACTGGCCCGCCTGAACCAATTTCCCCACTTTGGTGGATGGGCGAGGTTCTTCGTTATGCTTTGACGAATATTCCTGAATATAAATTGCAGTCGGCATTTCCTATGTATGGATACGATTGGGTAGTACCAAGCCACGAGACGAAAGCTTTATCAGCTCAAAATGCCCAAAATCTTGCTATTGCAACTGGCGCTGAAATAACTTTTGACACGTCTGCGGCATCACCTAATTATGCTTATCAAAGAGAAAATTCGAATCATGTGGTTTGGTTTGAAGATATTCGATCGATAAGCGCGAAATATGAAATGATTGATGCATATGAACTGATAGGTGCAACTTATTGGCAGATTGGTTTGGAATTCCCTCAGAATTGGGCGTTTATAGAAAAGAATATTTTGATTATTAAATAGATGAATGGGTGCAGGCGGTGAATAGAAGTGTTATATTTTTCCCTTGTTTGGTTGTGCAACTTTTATCAGGGCAAGCCAATCACATCTAGAAGAATTAAAGGGAGCCAATATCGTTCGAATGGCTATGAACCAATAAAAAGGAGCCAGGGAAAACCAAGGCTCCTTTACTTTAACGGTTAACCGAATGGAATGCATCATCCAGGAATATTTATGACTGATTTGGTATCGAATGCTCATGTTTTTTTCCCTGTAAGTCTTTCTTTTTAAAAATTGCATAAAGAAAGGCAAGGAATATCAGGGTGGAAGAAAATTGGAACGTTGTTTTTACACTGTATGTTTCCGTTATATAGCCTAATAGTAAGACAGAGCCGGCAAATGTAAGATTGATGACGGCTCCCCAAACTGCATGAAATTTTGCAAGAGTCTTTTCCGAAGCATGGTCTTGGAATAGCTTGGTGTAGATCACTTCCCGGATTTGTTCCGGGAGACCGTACAGGCATGCCAGCAGTAAAGCCAAAGCAGGAATACTGGTAGTTCCAAAAAGCAGGGTTAGCATTGAACTGAGAAATATCCCGAAAGTGATGAAGAACCCTATATATTTTTCTAGTAACTTGGCAAAACGGATGACGATCAATCCACTGAATATCATGCCGACAAAGTAGCTTGTGTTAATATATCCCCACCACTCCTCACCTAGTTCCAGGTTCTGTTCAACATATACATATATAACGGCAGCCATCCACACGCTTGAAGCCAAAGTAGTTATAAAATCAATGGAAATGAGTGTACGGATAGTTGGGATTTGTCGAATCGAAACCCATCCGGATTTAATCGAACCCCAGTTTGACGGAACAACAGAGTCCGTCGTTCGTTCTGAGACTTCTATTTTCATTGTATAGATCGTTGAAACGGCAAAAAGCATGACCGTAAGCCAAATGATGAAACTGCTGTTGGTACTTATCAATAAGACGGAACCTAGTGGCCATCCTGCTACAAAGATGGTCTGGGTGATCATATTCAAGAAACCATTCGCTTTCATCCGTTCTTCCTTCGGAACTAATTGAGGAACCAAAGCTGCGCTGACCGGGGCAGCGACTCCATCCAATAATGAAATGGAGGCAATGAAGCAAATGACGGCAACAGCAAAACCATGATTGAAATTTGTTATATAGATTCCTAGGCCAACGAGTAAGATGGACTTCCACCATTGAGATTGTACAAGGATCCTTTTTAAAGGAAACCTGTCGATGACAAGGGGGGAGAGTAAACTGCTGATAAATCGAAAAATCGTTGTAGTGAACGGAAGCAAGCTCAAATAAAAGGCAGATCCCGTCAAAGTATATAATAATGAAATCAACCCGACTACATAAAATATATCACCTAGATTTGCAAACGACTGACCGATCCAAAGGTATCGAAAAGATGAGTTTTTCATATATACCATCCTTTTGCGAAAATAAAGTTCATGGATATTTAGAATGGTTATAATTTTTACACTGGATTCACTCCTTAATTTACTAGATTGCATGAGCCGGGTTGGCCTGTTTTATATAGATGATTTTACCATAATATGAACAAGGGGGTTCTCAAATGCTTGCTGAATATTGAATATGGAATTATACTCCTTAATATATGTAAAAAAGGAGAAAAATTTGATGATTCGACGTTTTGCTTCATATTACCTGCCGCATAAGCGGTTATTCATTATTGACTTCTTCAGTGCAGTGGTCGTTGCTGTACTAGAACTTGCATTTCCGCTAGCTGTTCAGTGGTTCATAGATACACTGCTGCCTGGCGACGACTGGTCTGCAATTGTTTCGGTAAGTGCCGGTTTGTTCCTCCTTTATATCATTAGTACCTTCTTACAGTTCATCGTAGGGTATTGGGGGCACAAATTGGGTATCAATATCGAGACTGATATGCGTGAAGAATTATTTGAGCATGTGCAGAAACAATCTTTTCGTTTTTTTGATAACACGAAAACCGGCCATATCATGAGCCGCATAACCAATGACCTTTTCGATATTGGGGAACTTGCTCACCATGGTCCCGAAGATTTATTCATTGCCTTCATGACTTTTATAGGCGCATTTTGGATTATGTTGACAATCAATGTGAAACTTGCACTCGTATCGGTTTGTATTTTACCGTTCCTCGTTTTATTAATTGTCATAAGTAATTTAAAGATGAATAAAGCCTGGAAGAAAATGTATACAGAAGTTGCGGATGTAAATGCCCGTGTGGAAGATAGCGTCTCAGGAGTCAGGGTTGTACAATCCTTTACTAATGAAACATATGAAATGAAAAGATTTGCTACTAATAATCGCCGATTCCGTAAAGCGAAACTTCTTGGATATAAGGTTATGTCCTTTAGCTTATCGGGCATATACATGATGACGAGGTTTATGACCCTTGCCGTGTTGGTGCTTGGTGCTTGGCTAACATTTCATGGGCAGCTCTCTTATGGTGAACTGGTTGCATTCGTCTTATATGTTAACGTATTGTTTAAGCCGATCGACAAAATCAGTGCGTTGATGGAACTCTATCCAAAAGGGATGGCCGGCTTTAAGCGTTTTACGGAACTTCTGGATGTAACGCCAGATGTCGTCGATAAAAAGGATGCAATAGAGGTAACCACCCTTTTAGGCGATATTTCCTTTAAAGACGTTTCTTTTAACTATGAAGACAAAAAGCCAGTTTTAAAAGGTATTGATCTTACAATTAAGGCTGGTGAGACCATTGCTTTTGTCGGGCCTTCGGGAGCTGGGAAAACGACCATATGTTCATTGATCCCAAGATTTTATGATGTTAAGGCCGGTTCAATATCCATTGATGGAATTGATATTCGTGAGATGACGAAAAAATCATTGCGCTCACAAATTGGCATAGTCCAGCAAGACGTGTTTCTTTTCACAGGAACAGTAAAAGAGAACATTGCGTACGGAATGCTTGGAGCATCGGATGAACAAATTCAAGATGCTGCAAGGAAAGCCCATTTGGAGACTTTCATTGAAGGACTTCCAGAAGGCTATGAAACTCAAATAGGTGAACGTGGCTTGAAATTATCTGGAGGACAAAAACAACGAATTGCAATAGCGAGGATGTTTTTGAAGAATCCGCCAATATTAATTCTCGATGAGGCAACCTCTGCACTCGATACTGAGACGGAAAGAATAATTCAGCAGGCTCTTACAGAACTAGCTGAAAACAGAACTACGTTAATTATCGCACACCGATTGGCAACCATTCGAAATGCTGACAAGATCGTGGTTGTTACGGAAGAAGGAATTGCTGAAGAGGGCGGTCACGATGACTTACTTGAGCAGGGGGGCATTTTTGCCAATCTGCATCAATTACAATTCCAAAAATGATAAAAATGCTATATGTCCCCATAAGGACATATAGCATTTTTAATAGATTGGAGTGGAATTCAATTCAGAATGATTTCCCATAATTCCATAGGGTAACAAACAAGGCTTTTGAAAAATGGATGAAACATTTACCTCATAAGGATGATAATGCTTAGTGTACTAAGGCAGATGTTCTACCAAAAAAGACTTGGAGTCGTTCCATGGCTTTTTTTATTTAAAAAAAGTCTTTAAACGTGTCTTGGCCGGAGTTGGAAGTGCTGTCTATAAACGCGGTTATTTGTTTTATATAGACCGAAATCTAATAGGTTAGCCTATAACAATAGGATTGGCAGTGCATACAATAAAGGGTAGAAGGAGAGGCCATATACCAGAAAAGAGTAAGGAGTGCAAATCGTGAAAGTAATGACCATCTTAGGGACTCGACCTGAAATCATCAGATTAAGTCTCATTATAAAGAAATTGGATCAGTATGCCGATTCACATATACTAGTACACACCGGACAAAATTTCACTACATCCTTAAGCGAAATATTCTTCCAACAGTTACAGGTAAGGAAACCCGATTACGTCTTGCTGAATCAACAGAAAACACTCGGCGAACAGTTATCGGCGATCTTTAAGAATTTAGAGACAATCCTATTAAAAGAAAAGCCAGACAAAGTATTAGTGTTGGGGGATACGAACTCCGGGCTCAGCTCCATCTTAGCAGAAAGACTGGGAATACCCGTCATTCATATGGAAGCAGGAAACCGTTGCTTTGACCTGGAAGTGCCTGAGGAGAAAAATCGAAAGATCATTGATGCTGTATCAAGCTTGAATTTACCTTACACTCCTCAAAGTAAAGAGAATCTTCTGAAAGAAGGTATCCCCAGCAAAAGGATATATTTATCGGGAAACCCTATTTACGAAGTTTTGAATCATTACAACAATGAGATCGAGCAAAGTGGAATTTTGGACAAAATGAATTTGAAAAAGGAGGATTATTTCCTCGTAACAGCCCATCGAGCCGAAAATGTTGATTATGAAGACCGTTTGATGGAAATTATGAAAGGCATTAATTTGGTTGCCGAAACCTATCAAAAAAGAATCATATGCAGCTTACATCCCCGGACAAAATCCCGCATTGAACTCAGTCCCAATTTAGATGTACATCCACTAATTGAATTCCATGAGCCATTTGGTTTCTTCGACTTCGTTAAGCTTGAAAAAAGCGCTTTTTGTGTGCTGACCGATAGCGGAACCGTCCAAGAGGAATGTTGCTTGTTCCATGTTCCTGCGGTTACGATACGAAAAACTACGGAAAGGCCTGAAACAATTGAGTCAGGCAGCAATATGTTATCGGGAATTAATGCTGAACAAATCGTCAATTGTGTGAAGATTATGGTTAACCAGCAAAAAGACTGGACCTTTCCAGAAGGCTACGACCATAAAAACGTTTCAGATAAAGTGCTTAAAATAATACTGGGAGGCCATGAAATTGATTAAGAATCGAACAATTTTGGTAACGGGCGGTACAGGCTCATGGGGATATGAATTGGTAAGGCAACTACTGGATTTTGAACCGCGTGAAATACGAATTTTCTCAAGAAATGAATCCAATCAATTCACAATGAAACAAGAGTTTGATAATAATCCGAAATTGCATTTTATTATCGGAGACATAAAAGAGAAGGAAGCTTTATTGGAAGCTTGCCAAGGTGTTGATTATATTTTCCACTTGGCTGCATTAAAGCATGTTCCTGTTTGTGAAGATCAGCCCATTGAAGCATTAAAGACGAATGTAATCGGAACACAGAATGTAATAGAGGCAGCTATAAGCTGTAATGTGCATTCTGTTGTGAATATATCTACCGACAAGGCTTCGAATCCATCCAATTTTTATGGTCTATCAAAAGCAATGGCGGAAAGACTGATCATACACGCTAATACATTAAACACGAAAACTAGATTCGTATGTATCCGCGGAGGAAATGTCATGGGTACGAATGGAAGCGTCATTCATGTATTCAAAAAGCAAATCAAGGAAAAGGGGAAAATCGGGATAACGGACTTGAATATGACAAGGTTCTTTCTAACCATTCAAGAAGCGATAAAATTGGTATTCAAGGCTACTTTTGAAAGTGTCGGCGGAGAAATATTCGTGATGAAAATGCCTTCCTGTAAAATTATTGACTTAGCTGAAGTGTTGATAGAAGCATCCGGGAAAACAAATGTAGGTGTAGATGTCCTGGGCATCCGTCCTGGTGAAAAACTCCATGAAATCCTGCTTTCAGAATATGAAAGCACAACGGCGATTGCCTATGACGATGAGTATTATGTCATATTGCCGGCCATTCACATAGATGGGATAAAAGAACATTATTCTAAATACCAGCCGGTTAGTTTAGAAGACTATAACTCTGGCACAGGACTTATGGATAAAGCCCAGATCGAGGAAATGTTAAAGAACGGGGGCTTTATTTAACATGAAGGTATTAGTCCTTGGTGGACAAGGGATGGCAGGCCATGTAATAAAGGAGTATTTCACACAGGACCCGAAGTATCAGGTGACCTATACGTCAAGGGATCCGAATGATAATAAGGGACTATATCTGGATGTAACCGATGTAACGAGTCTAGAGGAAATCATGGATAAAGTTAAACCTGACATTACGATTAATTGTATCGGCATTTTAAATGAGCATGCTAGTGATAATACGAAACTCGCTTTTCAGGTAAATAGTGTTTTTCCCCATCAGCTTGTTAAATTGACTGAACGCAATAATGGAAAATTGATTCATATCAGTACAGATTGTGTATTTTCAGGGTCAAAAGGTGATTATACTGAGAATGATGTACCCGACAGCTCCACAATTTATGGCCAATCAAAACATTTGGGTGAAATCATTAGTGAAAAACATTTGACTATACGAACCTCCATAATCGGCCCGGAGCTAAAAGAAAATGGAATTGGTTTATTTCTTTGGTTCATGAAGCAAAAGGGAGAAATAAAAGGATACGAAAAAGTGCTATGGAATGGTGTAACGACTCTCGAGCTGGCTAAGGCACTGGACACGATGATCCAAAAGAACATTACTGGGTTATATCATCTTGGCTCAGATGAAAAGATCTCAAAAGCGGCCTTATTGACATTGATACAGCAAATCTTCAAGAAAACCGATGTGGAAATCATTCCTGATTCATTTATTAATTTAGATCGAACCATTAAAAATACAAGAAATGATTTTCAATACAAACTGCCTACTTACGAAGAAATGCTGGTGGAATTAAGAGATTGGATGAGGAAAAAGGAAGAAAACAAGTCGATTGGTTGAATGGTTTAATCCATTCGTGACCAAAAGACTAGATTTCGTTCAGGCTGAAAATGGTCATGTTATGTAAAGATCTCTTCGTGTAGGAAACCTCGCATCGCTTTGATGAAAAAGTTAACTATCCGAGGGGTCTTTTTCTTTAAAACAAAAATGTAAGGTTGATATTATATAAACCCGAGGGGAATATAAGTGGCGAAAGTCGTTGAGCTATTGAGTGTAAAGGTGAAATTTTTATGAAAGCGCTGCCATTTTATTAAGAGTTAATAAATAGAGTAATGCTTTAGAAATTGTTCAACTTATGAATACTATACGAAGGATTTTAAAAAAACATCTTTCTCGATGGAATCCTTTTTATAAACGATCCAAAAAATGACCACTGATATTCTCCCGAAAATTTGGGTTTTCGGGAGAAATGATAGATTGAAAACGTAACCCTTTTTTAGTGCGTCTTTAATTTTGAATGTAGCAGCGGTATGAGGTGTAAAGGTAAGCGATCCATACACGATGTGGTAGTGGTCTTAAAGGGGAGCATGGGGGATATCATTGTAACTACTTCTTACTCGAGAAGGAATAGGTTTCGGATAACCCTTTGAAAATATCAGTCTTTGGATACCAATTCAGCGATTGCCGTGCTTTCCTGTTATCAAGGCAGCTGTGTTTGATATCTCCTGTTCTTGCGGCTGAATGGAGTGTACTCACTTTTGAACCATGAATTTGTGCTAGCATTTCCAAGAGTTGATTTACTGATGTTTTCTGTGCAGTGCTGACCTGGATCGTTTCTTGATTACCACGATTCACCGAAGCGATGTTAGCATGCACTATATCTTTCACATATATAAAATCACGAGTTTGTTCACCATCACCGTGAATGCTTAAAGGCATCCCTTTTTTGAGTTTTTCCAAAAAGACTGCGACGACTCCGCCTTCGCCTTTTGCTGTTTGTCTCGGCCCATAAACGTTTCCATAACGAAGAATCGTATAGGGGAGCCCATATAACTGATGAAACAGGCGGATATATGATTCGGCAGTCAGTTTTGATAATCCATAATAAGAAATGGGGCCTGTCGGGTCGTCTTCGGAAATCAGTTCTTTCTGTAAATTGCCATAAACTCCTGAGGTGGAGGAAAAGATCAGTTTACTTACAGAAGATTCATGACAAGCCCGAAGAATATTAATTGTTCCATTAATGTTCACATCAGCATCATATTGGGGTTCAAGTATGGAACGGCTCACATCAGCTTGTGCAGCCAAATGGAAAACGACATCCGGCTTTTCACTCGCGATGATTTGGACAGCTGCCTCACTGCATATATCTTCAGTATGGATGATGGCATTTGGATGTACATATTCTTTGTGTCCGGATATCATGTTATCCAATACATGTACCTCGGCACCATTTAAGATAAGTTCTTCAACGAGATGGGAACCGATGAACCCAGCCCCTCCTGTCACGATAGCCTTCATGCATCATACTCCTCTTATATGTTTTTAGTATTGTATGTAATACGTTCAAAAATGTCTTAAACAGGTACCTAGCATTGCCAAAAAAGAAAGGAAAAAGGAAAAAAAGTGCTGACGCAATAAGTGGTTAGCACCTTTCTTGTAGACATCATTTATTTCTCTTTTTGCAAAGTGCGTTTTCATATACACCTAGCACCTTTTGGACGGCTTTATCGGGTGACCAATGTTCCAGCCCCCATTTTTGGGCATTTAAACCAAGGGTTTTCATATAGGACTCATTCTCCAATAAATAATTGATATGCATGGTTAACATCTGTTCATCCCCCGCAGGTGATAATACACCTGTAATTCCATGTTCGATGATTTCTGGTACTCCTCCTACATCACTGGCAATGACAGCTTTTCCGGTGATTTGTGCTTCAATTACAGACAACGGCTGATTTTCCATCAATGTTGGAAGAACGAAGATATCCGAAAGAGATAACAAAAAAGGAACATCATCCCGCCTTCCCATAAAAATCACATCACTTTCCAATCCCTCCGCTTTGCTTTTGTTTTTCAACTCCAATTCTTTGGGACCATCCCCAACAATCCAGCAAACCCAATCACTTCTAGTCTTTTTTAATTCCTTGAGTGCGCTTATCAAATGATGTACTCCTTTAAACTCATTCAGGCGACCAGTATAGATAATCACTTTCTTATCATTTGGGCGTTGGATCTCGGTTTTTTCGTTCGTTCGCTTCAAGAAGGATTCAATATCATATCCATAGTGAAAAACGCTAAGTTGCTCTTTCGGCACTTGAAATTCATCCGTTAAAATATTTCTCATCCATTCATTGGCTACGATCGTATAGTCAGCCGAGGTCGCACCTTCATATTCGAGTCGGTTAAAATAATCACAACCTTGTTTTGCATAGCTTTTCTTTTGCGTATTGGAGCTGTAGTACGCGCTCCTTAGCTCGTGAGCGACACAACCATGAAGGGTAGCGACCAGAGCAGTTTTTTCGGTTCGTATCCGGTTAATGCAGACGGTCGAAAATATATCTTGTGTATGAATGACATCATATTTTTCCAATCCTAAATTATTAGCGGCAAACTGAAAAAAATCACACTTTGAGGCATAATAAGCAATCACTGGATCACTATGGAGGGATGAATCTTGTTGTTCCATTAATACTTCTTGAGGCAGTGAATCCATATCTATTCTACGATTTTCGTTAATGATATGAACATATTCATGGTTTTCACCATAGCTTAGGAAATCGACCTCATGACCAAGAGTTTCAAGCTTTTCCTTTAATTGCTGCATATAGTTCCATACACCGCCAACATGTGGTGTTACCCAAAAAGTGGCAAGTAATATTTTCACGGTAATCTCTCCTTATCATGCTTTTGATACTCCATTTTAAGTTATCTCTTTATAACTATTCGGGGAAAAAATGATGCTATAGACGAATCACATGGGTTTATGTAGCTTATTTAAGGGATTCCCATATTTTTGAATATCATTTCATAAAAAAACGAGTACTTGTCCAATCAAGAAGCACTCGCCACCATTATAAACACGGTAAATCTAATATTCTTCATTGCCCTTAGAAGTATTTAGTTGGAAAATGCAGCTGCGAAAAAGCTTTCTGGGCCAGTACGAGTCGGTGCGATGACAATTCCGCCAGGTATACTTATGAACGATTGATATACTAAAAAGTTATTAGGGGATGGTGGATTGAAGTCCGCTCCTGCTAGGGTGATGATCGTTTCGGAGGCAACACCTAAACCTGCAACGGGTAATGTTAGTTGTGCTGAATAAACCAGTACGCGTCCTACGCCTGTCCCTCTATAAATTTCAATGTTGACGGGAGTTAATATGGCAGCTAGAGAGCTAAGAGTTGCGGTGAAAGTGAATTCGACCCTGATATTCGGTCCTGCACCAGTAGTGTTTAGGCCCAATGTGCCGAAAAGTGCAGGTGTAGTGGTGACCGGTATCGAGATGGAGTCACGATAACTGGCATTCTGTGAAGTTTGTGCATCTAAAAATTTTCCCAAATTATAACACCTCTTTTATTGGAATACTCTAACATATTAATTTGAGAAGGTTTTTGTATAGACAAGTTATTCATAATATGAATATTTTCAACTAAAAATATGTTTGGCATTTTCCTGTCGCAGCATATTGACCCATTATGTACAACCCTCCTGAAAAATCCACTTCCAAAATATCCTTATATATGGAAACGAATATTCCCACAATTTTCAGCTCAAAAAAAGTCCAGCTTTTAAGATATTGTTCATCCTTAAGTGAAAGCCCTTTTGACGGTAGATGTGAGAACAGCCCATAGCAATAGAGGGGTTTAAACATAGTGTAATAAAGAGACTGTGTTTATGATTACTATGGATTTGTAAATAACTGCTTATGGCGATTTTTAGAACTATAACGTTTTGATGTGTTACGAGCGATTGTTCATGCTGACCCAGTGTGTCAGAAAAATACCAGTATATCCGGAATCCTTTTATCAATGAATATCTGGATAACCTTGAGTCGATTAAAGCGGTTATTAATATCAATAATGATTGGATGAGAAATCAATGAATCAACAAGGGAAATTAATGATCACAGGGGCTAGTGGGTTTACAGGCAGGCATGCATGCGCACACTTCCTGAAATCAGGATTTGATATTACGGCGGTTTCAAGAAAAAAGATGAATTTCGAAGGTAGGATACAAGCAGAATGCTGTGACCTGACAAATGAAAGAGATGTAAAGAACCTCATTAAAAGGACCAAACCTCAGTACCTTCTTCATTTAGCCGGACAAAACCATGTTGGGGAGTCATGGTCGGAACCCGTATCGACTCTGGAGGCAAATACCATGTCCACTGCATATTTAATTGATGCAATTCGCAAAGAAAGTCCAACCTGTAAAATGGTGATAGTTGGCTCAGCTCTTCAAATTGATCCTGGTTCAATCTCTTCCATTCCACATCCTTATAGTTTAAGTAAAACACTTCAAGTACTTATAGCACAATCATGGGCAGTTTTATATAACATGGACATCATCATTGCAAAACCAGCCAATCTAATTGGACCTGGATTTTCTAATGGGGTATGTTCCATTTTTGCGAAAAAAATAGCAGAGATGGAAAAGAAGGGGTTGGAAAAGGTCCTTGAGGTCGATAATCCGAATGACCAACGTGATTTTCTGGATGTAAGAGATGCAGTGAGAGCATATGATTTTCTTTTGAGAAAAGGGCAGCCAGGAGATACGTATGATGTTGCTTCAGGTAATAATCGTTCTTTAGAAGAAATCATAGAAGGCTATAGGTCGGTAACAACAGGTGATATCAAGGTCAATTCAAAACGAAATGATTTAATCGAAAATAAAGCGGCAATCGATCCTATTAAGCTAGTGAATTTAGGATGGAAGCCTAATATCCCACTTGAATCATCTTTAATGGACATCCTTGCCTTTCATCGTGAATTAAAGGAAAAGTGATAAATCAATTGTAGGCAATCGAAAAAATACGCTATATATTCTTCAGGAGGGTAGGCAATGGAGCCGAAAGTATCAATCATTATTCCATTTTATAATTGTCCCTATATAGATCACGCCATTCAAAGTGCGCTTGATCAAACATATAAGAATGTAGAGGTCATTGTCGTCGATGACGGATCGACAATTTATACTGAAAAAATCGAGCCGTTCTTGGAACAAATCCGTTATTTAAGAAAAGAGAACGGGGGAACTGCTACGGCATTGAATCATGGGATAAGTGCTGCTACGGGAGAATATATCGCTTGGTTAAGCTCGGATGATTATTTTCTTCCTGAAAAGGTATCACTGCAAATTTCGTTTATGCTCGAACATAATGCAAAGGTGAGTTTTACGAATTTTGATAGTATAAACAAAAATGATGAAGTCATTCTATCTTGGACCGGCGAACGCTTTTCAGATATTGAAAACGGAGTGTACCATGCTTTTTTACTTCGTAATGCCGTGAATGGCTGTACTGTCGTTTTGAAGAAAGATGTATTCGACGCGGTTGGTTACTTCAATCCATATCATCGTTATACCCATGATTACGAAATGTGGCTTCGTTTATTGGTAAATGGTTATAAAATGTATTATTTGGATGAAGTCTTAACGAAGTTCAGAATACATGAAGAATCGGGTACAAGCAGATTCCAACCTGAGATGTTAAAAGATATTCTTACGATTGAAACCCATTACCGGCCCATTCTCAAAAAAAATTTAAAGAACTTATAGTGCACGATTTTTATAACTAGAAATGGAGGAATCATTATGTCTGAAGGTCTTCTCGATATATTTATGCATATCCCCAAAACTGGCGGAACGACTTTAAACGAAATATTTAAAAAACAATACAAGCTTAACGAAATATTTGATCATGACTCTTTTGAAATGAAGATGATGAAAATGGATGAATTAACGGAGACGGAAAAGAGGAATATCAAAGCAATTACAGGTCATTATTTCTATGGGATACATCAGGAGTTTTCACGGCCATTCAATTATTTTACGATGTTACGTGACCCGGTAGACCGTGTCATTTCTTCCTATTATTTTTTGAAGGATTATCCTGGCTATGAAATGGTAAAAGACATGACCTTGGAGGAGTTTGTAGTCAAAGGGCCTGAAGCACCCAATTTACAAACATTGATGGTATGCGGCAGCCAGGAGATTCCTGACATTGAAAAAGCCAAGGAAAACCTAAAGACATTTGCTGTGGTGGGAGTCACTGAGTTGTTCAATGAAACACTTTTTTGCCTGAAAAAGGAATATGCCTGGGGGGATATCCATTATACAAGAAAAAATATTACTAAAAATCGCTTGGCCAAAAAAGAAGTGCCATCGGACTTAATAAACTTGATTAGAAAATATAACGCATTGGATTTGGAATTATATGATTTTGCCAAAAAACTTCTTTACGAAAAACTTCAATCACTTACAGTAGACGAGCAAAAGCAATTGGAAAAGTTCAAAATGGAACTGAGTGCCTCAAACTAGTTCCTAATATGACAGTCCCCAATAAATTAAGAAACCGCCGGAATGAAAAAATTCCGGCGGTTTCTTTTCACTTGGAATCTATTCCTAAGGATTCAAGCATATTGATGAAATTTCGAGCATACAAATCAGGACTAAAATTAGTCTTTACATGCTCGAGGGCATTCGATCGTATACTTTCCCTTAAGGTCTGGTTATTCATTAATTCCTTTGCCTCTTTGACGGCATTATCGAGGTTTCCTAACGTGTAAAACTTTCCAGTTTGATTATGAATGATTGAGCTCCTTACACCATCGGAATCCGTCGTCAGCACAGGGCATCTACAACTCATCGCTTCTAGGAGTGCGTAAGGGGCTCCTTCCACTTTTGAAGTGGAACATAAAAAGCCTCCAGAATCCCCAATTTCAGAGAAAAAATCAGCCATTTGGGAATTTGGGACATTTGAATGCAAAGTAAGCTTTGAGCTTAAATTTAACCGTTTTATTAATTTATTGAATTTATCTCTTTCGTTAGGGTCACTTAAGGTGGGATCTTCGAACATAAGTAATTGTATTTTCGGATTATGATTGTTAATTAGTTGATAACCGATTTTCAGGAATTCACTCCAATTTTTATTATCTTCGATCCTTCCTATCCAAGCCACTTTTCTATATCCATCTAAAGGCATTGGCTTGTAGCAGAATTGACTTGTATCAAAACAATTATTAAAACTGAACTTTGGAAACGAAGGGTAAAGTTCATCTAATAATTGCATGATATGAGGAGTCTTTGGGTTAAGAAATCCATCTGCATGGGCCTTGACATCTGGGATGGCATTTGTAAGTGCGGATCTTGCCACATTTTTTGGACCGTAACCCTGTATTTCGATAATCATCTTTCCTTTATAACCCATAGACCTGAATCTCGGTAAAGTTTTGAAATCTGATACGACAACGATAGCGGAATAATCTCCCTCTTCCAATATTTTTTTGATTTCAGCATCATTGTTCGTAATAAATGTTGGGGCACTGTGGTCATTCAAGAAATTCCTTCTGTTATCATAATATAGATAATGAGCATCGATACCGTATTTTTTCAGAGCGGCAAATCGTTGCCGATTCAATGTTTCCACTCCACCACTTGGAACATAAAAAACAAACAATATATTCATTTTTCCCCTCCTCAAAATAATGGAGCAACACGTCTCATATTTAGGTTGGACTTTACCTTTCAAAACAACAGTTAGCACAAATCGATCCATTTTGAATAGGTGTGACAAAGAGCCATGTAATATACGTATGATTCACAAATTGGATTTATAGCCGTTTTAATTTGGGATGACTCGATTGGGAATAGTTCATATCTTAATTAGTGTGAAATAAATATTAATATGAATTTTCTTTATAAAACGGATAGCCCTGATGCTCACGAAATACATGGTAATCAATTGAAAGGCGGTTCATAAATGTCTAAAGTATCGATTGTTGTTCCATTCTATAATTGTCCATATATCGATAAAGCTTTGGAGAGCTTGTTCAACCAAACCTACAAAAATATTGAGATTATCGTAGTCAATGATGGTTCTACATTATATTCAGAAAAAATCGATCCGTTTCTGGATAAAATAACATATATCAAAAAGGAAAATGGGGGAACGGCCAGTGCATTGAATTCCGGCATCAAAAATGCAACAGGTGATTATATATGCTGGCTTAGTTCAGATGATATCTTTTACCCTGAGAAGATAGAGATTCAGTTGGAAGCAATGGTTAGGGAAGATGCACGATTCAGTTATACCAGTTATTATTGCATTGATGATAATGGCGAAATCATTACTCCGATTATAGGGATATACCCACCTAATCAGCTTGAACTTATTAAAGCAATGATCAGAGGAAATATTATTAATGGCTGCTCGGTCATGATTCACAGGAAGGTATTTGAGCTCATCGGAATATTTGATGAGTCGCTTCTATACACACACGATTATGATTTATGGTTGCGGATCCTGCAAAATTTCAAATTTCACTTTGTGCCTCAACCGCTATTACTATATAGGATTCATACAGAAATGGGCTCTAAAAAGCATGAAGGCAGCATCAAAATGGAAAATAGACTGGTGGTTAATCGACATCATGCCAAAATGAAACAATTATTGGTAAATGAACTTAGGAAACAACAATAGGTGAGCAAGTTGTAAAGGAGGTCCCTGTTTTTATAAAACAGGGGCTTCTTTAGTTGTTGGAAGGGCCTGGCTTTCATCATGGGACCTCGAGGGTGGCCAAATGAAATTTCCAATTTCATATATGAGTCTATAACATACATAAAGCTCTTTGCATATCTTAAAGAAATCATTCATTTTCCTTAATAATCAGGGACTGTCACCAATTAAAGCTTTTGTCAGGAAGGGCTTAATTGCGTTAATCGACAGTGGACGAGCGTCAGTGCATTGGTTGTTACAGAACAAGGGACAACAGGTACGTTATAAAAAAAGGAATGCTTTGTAGGAGGAGAAAATGAGAAAACTCATTATATTTGCGTTTATCGGATTTCTGGCTCAGCTGATCGATGGTTCATTAGGCATGGCATATGGGGTTACATCCACATCGATGTTGCTGACATTCGGAATCGCACCGGCAGTGGCCTCTGCATCCGTTCATCTATCAGAAGTCGTGACAACGGCCGCATCAGGCATTTCACATATGAAGTTCGGGAATGTCGACCGCCAGGCACTTTTCAAATTAATCATACCTGGATCTATCGGGGCATTTGCAGGAGCGTGCTTTTTAAGTAACTTACCTGGTGATCTGATTAAGCCATACATTTCGATATTTCTGCTGATTCTTGGTGTGTATGTACTTTTCCGCTTTTTAAGAACGTCTAAGACAAAAAGTGAAAAGAAATCAATTAATCTTACAAGAAAAAAATCAATCACCTTGGGATTGATAGCGGGCTTCGCAGATGCAACGGGTGGGGGCGGTTGGGGTCCTATCACAACTCCAGTCCTATTATCCCAAGAAGGTGTTCCTGTCAGAAAAGTGGTTGGTACAGTTGACACTAGTGAGTTTGCAATTGCTGTTTCCGCAACCCTAGGGTTTCTCATTGCATTAGGTTGGCAGGAAGTGAACTGGTTTTGGGTAACCTCCCTGATGGTTGGAGGGATTATTGCTGCCCCGATTGCTGCATGGATCGTTACAAAATTGCCATCTTATTTATTGGGAGTCCTTGTCGGAGGTTTTATCATTTTGACGAATGCTCGAACGCTGCTTGCAACATGGTCTCTTCAGCATCATTGGGTCCCCGTCATATATATGCTGATATTGATCGGGTGGGCAGGTTCTTTGGTATTTGTCATCCGGAACAACAAAAAGGGGTTCCATAAAGATTAAAGGGGAGATAGTGTGAGTAAACAAGAGAATATCCATCAACATCCTTTTTCCATTACGAAAGAGCTAAGGCAAGCTCAGCACGGACATAAAAGCTATATTCTTTGGTTTACTGGTTTATCAGGGTCAGGTAAGTCCACCATCGCCAACATGGTCGAGGGAAGACTGCATGCGATGGGAATTTCGACATATATTTTAGATGGAGACAATCTACGAAATGGATTAAATGAAGACCTTGGTTTCAGCTCTGGTGACCGTAAAGAGAATATAAGGCGAATCGGAGAGGTCTCCAAACTATTTGTGGATAGCGGAATAGTAGTGTTGGCCACTTTCATTTCGCCTTATGCGAGTGACAGGGAGGAAGTAAGAAAAAAAGTACAACAGGATGAGTTTATTGAGATTTATGTAAAGTGTCCCATCGAAGCCTGCGAAAAACGGGATCCCAAAGGATTGTACAAGAAAGCTAGAAGTGGGGAAATCACCTCCTTCACAGGCGTTTCGGCTCCATATGAAGAACCGGAAAATCCGGAGATACTAATTGAAACCAGTCAATACACAATTGAAGAATGTGTGCAGCAGGTCATGAACTATTTAGAGGATAATGGCCTTTAACATCGACATGGCCGAATTTGAAAAAGAGAATATGAAACAAACCAAATCAAATGATTGAGGGGTTATAAATGAAGGTTCAAAGAACCAGTATCGATCCACATGGCGGGAAACTGATTCAACGTGAATTATCAGGAAAAGACCGTGTGGAATACATGGAAAAGTGTAAATCCTTATCGTCCCTGACCATCTCGAAATGGAATGTTTCCGATCTGGAAATGATTTCAAATGGAGCGTTCAGCCCGCTTGTAGGATTCATGGGAAAAGAGGATTACCGGAGTGTCATTAAAGATATGCATCTGGCAAATGGCTTGCCATGGACGATACCGATCACTCTTCCTGTCACGAAGGAAGAGGCAAGTCGGCTGAACATTGGCGATGAGATCGCTTTATACAGTGATGACGGGGAACTTGCTGGTATCATACAGGTGGAAGAAACGTTTGAATACGATAAACTGGAGGAAGCAAAACTCGTATATAAAACAGACGATCCCAATCACCCTGGGGTTAAAAAGCTGTTTGGACAAGGGGATATCTATGTTGCAGGACCAATTTATTTAATAAATGGGTCATCGCATGAGCAATTCGGGGAATTTCATATGAACCCTTCCGAAACGAGAAAGATGTTCACGGATTTAGGTTGGAATACTGTTGTCGGTTTTCAAACGAGGAACCCAGTACACCGTGCACATGAATACTTGCAAAAAACAGCATTGGAAACCGTTGATGGACTATTATTGCATCCTCTTGTCGGTGAAACGAAAAAAGATGATATACCTGCGGATGTTCGGATGGAAAGCTATCAAGCCTTACTAAAAGGCTACTATCCAATGGATAGGGTTTTACTTGCCATATACCCAGCAGCAATGCGCTATGCAGGGCCCAGGGAAGCAGTATTTCATGCAATTGTCCGAAAGAATTATGGGTGCACGCATTTCATTGTCGGCCGAGATCATGCGGGTGTAGGCAACTATTATGGGACATATGATGCCCAAGAAATTTTTAGCCAGTTTGATCCGCTGAAAATTGGCATTAAACCTCTATTCTATGAACATAGCTTTTACTGCAAAAAATGTTTGAATATGGCTTCCCTGAAAACATGTCCCCACAAAGATGATGATAGGTTTATATTAAGTGGCACCAAAGTCAGGGAAATGCTCCGGAACGGCCTTGTCCCGCCACTTGAGTTTACACGTCCTGAAGTGGCTGAAGTTCTTATTAGAGGCATGAAGATAAATGAAGGCGAGTAAGCTATTGTAAACGCGGTGAGACCTATGCTTGTATAAAATCGCTGAAGAAGGACGGAACTTATCTAAATGTTGCCAGCCGTTACCCGGTGTACGAATGCTATGGACTAAATTGACAACAGGCAAGAAGCTGATATTGAGTCAAAATTCACCTGAAACTCCCAAAGCTCTAAACTTCCTCAAAAAACTTGTTGAAGCGGGGAAGTTAGTAGTGGTCATTGACAGATATTATGAGTTTGAAGAAATAGTTCAAGCCCATAAATATGTAGGGAAAGGACACAAGAAGGGAAATGTCGCCATGAAACTGGAACATAGTGGCAAATCCTAATAAATGAAACAGGTAATTTTTTATAAAGCTAAGGGATGCGTTAATCATAAGGTTAGCCGGTGTATACCTGGCTGACCTTTTTTAAAAATAAGTCTGATATATGTCAGGGTAGTACGTACGGTGTTAACGAGGTGTGCCTCTGGAACGATATAGATCTAGTTTTAGCAAAGGGAGTGGAAAAATGTTTCCAATATTAGAGACAAAACGATTGGTCTTGAGAGAATTGGCTGAAGGGGATGCACTGGATTTATTAAAATGTTTTTCCAATCCAGATGTATTACGATATTATGGGCAACCTCCATTAACAAATATAGATCAGGTGATGCAAATCATTACGAATTTTTCAAAGAATTTTGTTGAAAAACGTGGTATTAAATGGGGAATTGAATTGAAAGGAACGGATGGCATTATTGGAACGATTGGATTTCAAGAATGGTTCCATGAACATAAGAGAGCAGAACTGAGCTATGCACTTTTCCCAAATTATTGGGGCAAAGGTTATGCAACAGAAGCTGTCAGTAAAGTGATTTCCTATGGTTTTAAAGAGCTTGACTTAACGCGTATTGGAGCAATTGTTTTTATTGAAAATAAAGCATCCAATAAGTTGCTGACAAATTTAGGCTTCAAAAAAGAAGGGATATTGAGAGATTATATGTACCAAAATGATGTTTCTTTTGATACTAATCTATACTCTTTATTATCGGTAAAGCCTTAATGAATTAACAAAGTACTAGGAACACTCGCGCAATGCTTACAGATATAAGGGAAGTTGTTAACTGTTTTATGGAAAACAAAAAATGAAAATTAAGATATATATTTTAAAAATCATTGTTTTCCTGTAAGATACCAATATATAAAAACCCTGTCGATTTGTCGACTTACTTAGAAAACGCGAGGAAAACATAAATTATGGAATTAGAAAAAAGTCTTGAAAAAAGTTGGAGCAATCAACAAAACATAGGTTTAACAGCATATTTAAAGAAAATGAAGGGCGAAGCTAGGGAAAAAGACAGAATAGATTATATGGATTCCTTTGTTTCAGCTATAGGTGGGCTCATTGCTATTATCATTATTAGTTTTATAGCTTTCCATTTAGGATACCCTATGGCATTAGCTCCTCTTGGGGCGAGCTGTGTTATTGTTTTTGGTGCGCATAAAAGTCTCTTGTCTCAACCACGGAATGTTATTGGAGGACATATTATCTCTACTACATCAGCTCTTATCATTTGGAGCTTCTTTGGTAAAAGCCTGCTCATTATCGGTCTAACATTGGCTATTGTATTGATTATAATGACCTGCACAAAGACTGTTCATCCCCCCGCAGCGGCAAGTGCCCTTGTTTCTATTAATTCTCAGGCTGGTTGGGGATTCCTGATTTCAATTGTAATAGGTACCTTATTATTAGTTTTTATATCGATGATCTATAATAACTTATTTCAAACAAGACAATATCCAAAGCACTGGTTTTGAAAAATTAATATATTAACCAAACGGGTGCTTCATTTGTGACTGTATTATAGCTCCTCACTTATTTGATAACTGCTTTACTTCAATAAGCGGGGAGCTGCGCTTTTTCTTACTAATAGAATTAAAAACCTTACTTACCATCACATTACATAAAATAACGTATGATAATGATTTGCTAAAGCTTGATGGGGAGTGGTAAAATCCCATTAAAAAAGGTGAATGTTCATGTCTGAACCAACATTAGGAGATTCTTATCAAATCAGTTTGCAAAATATTCGCCATCACTCACAGCATATCCATTTAGGAATAGAAATTCTTTTCGTAATTCGGGGAGAAGTTGAAGTTATCGTCAATCAAGATTCCTGGCATTTGGCGGAAAATGATCTCCTGCTAATTAATGCTAATGATGTTCATACCGTTAAGGGGCACGAAGATAATGTAGTATTATTGCTGCAAATTCCCCTAAATTCCATCGAGCAGCTTTATCAGGATATTCATGTGTGTTATTTCGACTGCCATTCATCCAAAGAGGATAATGGGCTATATCTTCTGTTTGATCAGATCCGTCAACTCTTGGCTGAAATTTTGATCGCACATTACCAAGAGCAGGATGGAAGTGAACTTGAAATCAACAGCCTGATTTACAAGTTAGTTACACTCCTTATCCGAAATTTCAAAACCACAAATCTCGGGCAGAATCGATTTATCGAAATGAAGGATGAAAGAATTAGGGAAATCCTTACTTTTATTGAAAAAAATTATCGTAAACAAGTGTCTTTAGAAGAGATTGCCAAACGGCAATATTTATCCCTATACTATTTGTCCCGTTATTTCAAGCAGGCTGTTGGTGTCAGCTTTTCACAATATATAAAACAAATCCGCTTGAAATCAGCTGTTCATGAGCTGTTATATACCGATCATACCATTATGAAAGTCTCGTTAAATAATGGTTTTCCAAATGTGAAAGCTTTTAACAAGGCTTTTAAGGAAATGTACAATCAAACACCTGCAGAATATCGTGGTCTTCATAAAAAAGAACCTTTCCATGAAGTAAATAATATAAGCGAACAATATACTCTGGTGAATTCGCCGGACTTTTTAATTGAATTGAGCAAGTATATTTCGCAAAAGGACCAAAATGTTACGGTGAAAGAATCGGGGGTTTCTGCGGTACATATTAATCTTCCGCAAGAGCCTGTTCTTGTCCGGGATAAAGCCCAGCGATTACTGGTGATTGGAAAGCTGGAATATGCCTTAAATGAAGAAGTCCAAGCAGAATTAAAGCTTGTTCAGGAGCAGCTTCATTTTGAATATGCCTATTTCACGAACCTATTATCTCCCGCTTTTACGACAATGGACCCGTTTTTGCAAATAGGAGGGCCTTATTATAAGATTGATGCGTTATTTAACGAATTTCAAAGGCTGGGTTTAATTCCATTCATTAGCGTTGAGATTGAAAAGGAAGTCGTAAGCAGCCCCGATTATATAAGGATGTTAGATGATTTTTTACAGCACGCCGTCAGTTATTTTGGAGATGACTTTGTCGGGAAGTGGCAATTTGAATTGGTGTTCACCGAGTGGGATCAAAAAGCCCGGACTTTTTATCAAGAATACCTTCAAACTGTTAAAAAGAGGGCTTCCACCGCAAAAGTTGGAATTCATGTACCATTTTCCTTAGAAAACGGATTATCAGTCCCTGTTACTGAATTTTTAAAGCAAATGGATCAAATTGACCTGGTGTGCTTCAGCTGCAATCCAAATGAACAATTGGACTTTACCGATATGGATAACAGTTCCTTCAAGGGAGTAAAAGATTATATAAAAAAGTCGTGTATTGAATTAAAAGCAAACCTTTCTTCAGCTGGCTTGGCTGGCACACCAATTTACTTGACAAACTGGAATACACTTTACGGTAATACAGTAAATTTAAGTGGAACTTTTTTTCGATCAGCTCTCATTTTTAAAGACATGCTTGATGTTATAAAAGAGATTTCCGGTTTGGGATTTTGGATTGATACCCATTCATTAGAAAATAGTAATATGAATAATGATAATATTGCAATGAATGGAATTGCCCTCCTTTATTATTATCAAATAAAACGTCCGGCGTTTTTTAACATGCAATTTATCGCAAAAATTGGGCAAGAAATTTTAGCCGAAGGTGAGGACTTTATACTGACGAAGGGGAAACAAGGGTACCAATTAGCTATATATAACAATTCCTATGTAAATCCCACTTATTCTGTCGAAAGCTTCTTTTTGAGCTCCTTAACAAAGGAAAAGAAAATCATGATTTCAGGGCTGCCTTCTGGCACTTATCAAATTCGCAAATACATTCTCGATAGAAATAACGGTGCATTTTACTTTAATTGGCTCAATCTCAATCAGCAGTATATCTATGATCAAGAGATCATTGCGTATCTCAAGCAGCGAGCCTATCCAGATTTGCAAATCTATGAGGAAAACATTGCCTCGGAGCTCTTATTACAATCCACTTTGACGTTAAATGCCATTCATCTCTTTGAAATTAGGCCATTAGGTTAAAACTTAATGGTCTTTTTTTGTTGTTTGGATAAGCCAAGTTATGAAAAAGGGCAAATGATGGAGTGTGTTTTCGACAATGATTGGAATGTTTTAAATAGTTAAAAAAATTATAATGAAGACAAGAAAGCGATTACATAAATATTAATTCGGAGGTAGCCTTTTATGTCTGTTTCTCAAGGAACGATTAAGAAGCAAAGCGATGCAAAACTTTCGGTATCAAAGGAAAAGAATACCGGGGGAGTTTTGTTGACTACAGCTTTAATGGCTGGTTATTCCATGATTTACATGGACAAAAACATGATTTCGACTGCAATTATCCCAATTGCAGAACAATTCCATCTAACAACAAGTCAAACCGGTTTGATAATGAGTTTATTTTTCTTGGGTTATTCGTTAATGCAGATACCTGGGGGATGGCTCGCAGATAGGATTGGATATAAAAAGGTACTGATGCTTTCGCTTTCGCTCATTACGATATTTTCATTTGCATTTGGCCTTGCTGGAAGCTTATTGATGTTTATTTTGATTCGTTTCTTGGCTGGTATTGGCCATGCAGGCTATCCTCCAAGCTGTTCAAAAGGAATCGCCGAAAATTTCCCGAAAACAAGACGAACTTTTATTCAATCGCTCATTTTGTCAACGAGTGGAATTGGCGGAATTTTTGCGTTTGTAATCGGGGCACGGCTGATTGACATAAATTGGCACTATGCCTACTATGCACTGGGGACATTTTTTGCCATTGCGTTACTTATGGTTGCTTTATTGGTACCTAATAGCCAACCAACTGCCAAAACGAAGATTGAAAAGAAACAAGTTAGTTTTAAGTCAGTGATTTCTAATCGAAATGTAATTATTTTATTCGTTGCCATGCTGCTGGCGAATGTGGCTTTTTACGGAAATATGTCATGGCTGCCAACTTTCCTAAAGACAAAATTTTCACTATCCATTAGTACGGTAGGGATAATTCTGGCAGTGAACGCTATTGGAGGAACATTAGCCTCCATATTTGCAGGTGTATTGTTGACAAAATATTTCGCTAGCAAGGAAAAGTTACTGTTAATGGTATGTTCAGTCCTTTCATCCTTGTTGTTTCTTGGTTTAGTATTCTCAAATTCCTTGGCCCTTTCCATTGCTTTCTTATATGTGCTCACATTTTTACTAACCACTATTTTTGTGGGAATTTTCTCTTGGCCGCACAAAATTTTGCCTGAGAAAGTAATTGGGTCATCCATTGGGATCGTCAATACGGGTGGAACGCTTGGGGGCTTTATTGCACCAATGGCATTCGGTGCTTTAATTTCCATGGCTGGTGGATCGTTTTCTATCGTTTTTATCACCTTGGCAATAGCCGTAGTAATATGCGGTCTAGTTTTACTTACCGTTAAAACAGAAAAATAATAGGAGGGAAAATGATGTTAGATCAACTAATGCAAAAACTTGAAGAGAAAAAAGAAAGAATGATTGAAATACGCAGATATCTCCATCAACATCCTGAATTATCTTTTAAAGAAGAAAAAACGGCCCAATATATTGCTGATTTTTATAAAGATAAAAATGTAATAATACGGACAAATGTTGGCGGATATGGAGTGGTAGTTAAAATCGAAGGCGGACTGGCAGGTAAAACGGTTGCCCTGCGTGCTGATTTTGATGGACTGCCCATTATGGAAGAGACAGATGTACCTTTTAAATCGGTTAATCCAGGTGTTATGCATGCATGTGGTCATGATGGACACACTGCCTATTTAATGATATTAGCCGAAGCATTAATCGAAATGAAAGACCAATTAAGAGGAAACGTCGTTATCTTGCATCAGCCTGCGGAAGAAACGCCTCCTGGTGGAGCGATTGCCATGATTGAAGATGGATGTTTGGAAGGTGTGGATAGTATTTTCGGTATTCACCTAATGTCCCCGTCGGTGACCGGGGAAGTCTACTATCGTTCTGGAGAAATGCAGGCCGGACGCTCATATTTCAAAGTGAAAATCCAAGGAAAAGGCGGACATGGTTCGATGCCGCATACAAGCAATGACAGTATTGTCGCAGCAAGCCATTTTGTTGTAGCAGCCCAGACGATTGTCAGTCGCCGAATCAATCCTTTTGATATGGCGACAGTAACGATTGGCTCGTTTGATGGAAAGGGATCATTTAATGTCATAAAGGACAGCGTGGAACTTGAAGGAGACGTTAGAACCATGTCCAGTGAAGTTCGTGCTAAAGTGGAAACGGAATTCAAGCGAATCCTAGCGGGGCTTGCTCAAGAATTTGACATTACCTATGACTTAATATATTCGCATGATTACCCTGTTTTGGTGAATGATAATGCCATGACTGAACTGGTTGTAAATGGGATTAAAAAGGCTGGAATTCCTGAAATCAAAGCATTAATGGAAACACCGCCAATGTCCGGTTCAGAGGATTTTGCTTACTATTTGCAAAGAATTCCTGGCAGTATGTTTTATGTTGGAGCAAAGCCGGAGAATGGACCAGTTTATCCTCACCATCATCCTAAATTTGTCATTAATGAGGACAGCCTTATCATCGCGGCAAAAGCAATGGCTGCAGTGGTTGCGGAATATTTTGGGCAGAAGTAAAAAAAAGGAAAAAGGGGACGGTTCTTATGCCTGCGGCGTGGGAACCTTCTTCTTTATAGGAGTGATCACATGTCATTTACTAATTTAAAAGAGTTAATTGAACAAGCAGAGCAGGAAAACTCAACTATTTCGGAATTGATGATCAAAACAGAGGTACAACAGAAAGGCTGTTCGAGGGAAACGATTATCGAAAAAATGTCAGAACAATTTACTGTAATGGAGGAGGCTGTCCGCAGAGGTACAATGAGTCCAGTCATGTCGCGTACTGGTTTGACTGGTGGGGATGGAAACCGTCTTTATCAGTATGCCCAAAACGGTAATTCATTTGTCAATCCTAAAACATTGAATGCTGCAGCAAATGCGCTCGCGGTATCAGAAGTAAATGCTGCAATGGGGCGGATTGTGGCAACGCCAACAGCTGGTTCAGCGGGAATCTTGCCAGCTGTCCTTGTTCACGCACTTGACAGCGGGAAATTTACCCGAGAGCAGCTTGTGCAGACAATATTCACTGCCTCTGCTCTCGGCTTAGTTGTTGCCAATAAAGCTTCGATATCAGGGGCAGCCGGCGGGTGCCAAGCTGAAATAGGATCAGCAACCGCAATGGCAGCCGGCACCCTGGTAGAGCTTGCCGGTGGAACACCAATGCAGGTTGGAAATGCCGTCGGAATTGCTTTAAAAAATTCATTGGGTTTGGTTTGTGACCCGGTTGCTGGGCTGGTGGAAATCCCGTGCATCATCCGCAACGGTTTACATGCAATTACCGCCCAAGCTGCTGCGGATATGGCTTTAGCCGGGATAGCCTCGGTCATCCCGCCGGATGAAGTGATCCATGTGATGCATGAAGTCGGACAGCAAATGCCCGAATCGTTGAGAGAAACCGGGATAGGCGGTCTTGCCGGAACTCCGACCGGGCAAAAATTAAAGAAGCAGATTTTAAATGAAAAAACTAGTGGCTGTGGGCCGGCAAAATACCAAAGTGCGTATGAAATCATCGGTCCCGTAATGGTTGGCCCTTCGAGTTCCCATACAGCAGGGGCTGTCCGGATCGGGAATATTGCCCGCCAGCTACTAAATGAAAATCCAGTATATGCAAAGTTCTCGCTGATGGGCTCTTTCGCAGAAACCTATCAAGGCCATGGAACAGACCTAGCTCTTTTAGCCGGTGTGCTCGGGTTATCTACCATGGATGACGGCATTCCAAATTCAAAGGAAATTGCTGAGGAAAATGGCTTACAATATGAATTCACGAAACGGGTGCTTGGAAGCTACCATCCAAATACGGTTCTCGTAGAATTGACAGGGTTCACACGTACTGTAAAGGTTTTGGCCAGCTCTTTAGGCGGTGGTAAAGTGGAGGTTCAAGAATTCGATGAGTATCCATTTAAATTTTCAGGTGAAAGGCCAACACTTGTTATTCGCCATTCCGACCAAAAAGGGGTTATTGCTGAATTATCGGAAATACTATATCAAAAGGGGTTCAATATAGCCCGTATGGCCAATGAACGTTCCAAAATCAATGGTGCTGCAATAACAATTTGTGAAATCGACAATACAATCGAAGACACTCTCTTATCTTTATTAAAAAGAGAGATTCCGACTATTGACGAAATTGTATTGGTTCAAACTAAGTAGTTACCTATAAAATCATCAATTAAGCTCGTAATCGTATTTTCGCTGATGCAAGAAAGCATGATATGCGAATGAAATTCATAAAAGGCATTCGGAATTCGGAATGAATTCGTTCCGAATGCCTTTTGTCTATAATATGATGCCAATCTTAAGGGCAAAATTTAATAGGGGAAATTCCAAAAAGACGGAAGTGCAAAATAATAATTCCATATATCAGCAACTACTAAATCGGACAGCATATTAAAATATGAAACCAACGATCATAATCCGACTTTGTCATGGCTTTTAGGGCAACAATAATGCCTGCATAGGACATAGCATCGTAAGTCCTCGTGCAATAAAGCTCTTCAGCTAGACGGTGCTTTCAGGGAATCAACTAGACGTTGAATTTTCAGAAAGCAAGATTTCCAATATGCTTGACCTTGTGAAAAATACAATTCACGATTCGCCAGAACGAAATCAGCTATGAATAATTTTCTATACACCGTGGGGATTTCATATTTGCCGCACCATGAAAAGGCAGTCGAGACTGCAAAGGCTGACAAGAAAAAAGCAGCTTTCTAAAAGCTTACGAAAGTATTCAAAAAGAAGTCGAAACAGGAAGGATTGGTTTTAAACGCAAGTATGTAAGATGTTAAAATTAGCACTTTTTTATTATTCCTTATCCGTAAAGTTTTTTTAACAAATGAGCCTGTATCCACCTTGGATCAGGCTTTCTTGTATATATAGAAAAGTAATCACGAGAGATATTATGTTTTTAGACATTGAAAAAATATCATGCTTGAATCTGCGATTGTCTAGAATTCTTTTTGAAAATCACCTTCGCTTTAAAATGTGAGAACAAATAACAGCCTATAATCACAATACCACTACCAATCCCTTGTATCCACGTCATTTTTTCACCTAATAATAGAAAAGCTAAAATTGCAGTAAAAATAGGATTAAAATTCAAGAAAATACCTGATGTTGTTGTACCTAATTTTTGTACACCAATATTCCAAAGTACCATACATGCTACAGTTGAGATAACGCCTGTATATAAAATAGATTGTATGAAGGAAGTATTTATATTAGACACTGTAAAATTGGAAAAATTAAACGGTAGAAGAACTATAAGTCCAAATATACCAGAATATAACGTAGACATCATGGGTGTTGTCGTTACCATTGCCCATTTGCTACAAACGGAATATATTCCCCAAACGCATACAGCAGCCATCATATATAAATCACCTGTATTAAATCGTAATGAAAGGAAAAGATCAATATTTCCTTTTGAAAGTACAAGTATTACGCCAATAAGCGAAAAAAACATAGAAAACATTTGTAGAATATTAATTCTTTCTTTTAAAAAGAAAAATGAAAAAATAGCAATTGAAATCATGTTTAATGTTGATATTAATCCAACATTAGTCGCGGATGTTTTCTCTAATGCTACAAATTGCAATAGGTTAAATAGAACCACACCTGTAATTCCCATCAAAAATAAAGGAAGGATTGCACTTCGAGGAGGAAATATCTTTTTTTCTTTCCACCATACAATCGGCAAAAGACAACTAACAGCAATGATCCACCTTAAACTCGTCAATGTCATCGGAGAAGCATGTTCGACAAGCGACTTTCCAACGACAAAGTTTCCACCCCATAACAAACTTGTTACAAGTAATAACGAAAAATAATAATATTGCATTTCATTTTGCTCCTTTACATCTTTCACTGTTTAAGTAAAAGGATCGAAGCCATTGTGCACAATGACATTTCAATTTTTACAATTATTTATTAATAATTTTAACATTTTAGATCGTTACTTAATATATTATTTTGTATAATAGAAGAAACTTAGAATAATATTAATGAATATTGCCGATAAACAGAATTAAATTTTGTTTTGCTATTGAAGTGATACTATTTTTGGAACATTTGTAAAAGGAGTGACTATAAGTGGAATCTATCGTAAGCAAGGTTCTAGATAATGTTGATATTCAAATTTTAGATTTACTGCAAAAGGATGCACAGTTAAGTAATACTGAGCTCGCAAAGCGTGTCAAGTTATCTCCCCCAGCTATACATTCAAGGATAAAACGTTTGGAAAATGAAGGGTTTATTAATGGACAAGTAGCAATTTTAAACCAGGAGAAGCTAGGTTTTGATTTATTATGTTTCATTTTTATTAGTACAAATATACATCAAGCTGAAGAACTGGAAGTTTTGGAAAAGGCATTAGCTTCTATGTCAGAAGTATTAGAGTGTCATTGTTTAACTGGTGAGTATGATTATCTTCTAAAAGTGGCTAATAAAGATCGGAAGGAATTAGAAATATTTATTAGAAAGTTAAATAAACTAGGCATAACAAAAATTCAAACTAGCCTAGCTCTTAGAGAAATTAAATATTCAACTGTTTTACCTATATGGGAAGAAAAGTCCCGTTCGTAAAAGTACACTTTATCGAACGTGTTTTATAGAACAAGAGAGAGAGAAAAGGTAGAAGAAGAAATAAAAAAATGAAGTCCTTTATAGATTGGATCGCAAGGAACGAGTCATTTAAGATTATTCTTATCACTTCAAGAGAATTGAGCAGGTACACTATGTCTTTCAATAATTACATCTCAACATCACTAGAAATACAAGCTTATGATCGATCCCGATAAAATCATTGCGTTAGAAATTTGAAATTTATAATTCCAACTGTATGCCATATATTTTTTCTTGAAAATGGATTGCTCAACCAGTTTAAGCACTGAGCCGTGGATCGATTAAAAAGCAGTGCACTCTTTATGAGCTGCACTGCTTTTTAAAATTTTATCCCGTTTATTATGGTCTTTAATTAGAAAAACGGTATTAAAGTATGCTGAATGAATCATTATCTTTATTTATTTATTTATTTAACAAAACAGCTTCTTCGTTTCTAGGTTGTAGAGCCATTTGTAGTGCTCTTTTTTCTTCATCGTTTATAGGGACCAATGGTAACCGGACACCTCCAACATTTAACCCCCGCATATTTAATGCTGATTTTACTGGTGCGGGGCTTGGTGCAGCAAATAATGCTTTCATGATTGGAAGAAGGTTACGATGTGTAGCGGCAGCACCATGGACATCACCATTTTTAAAGCTATTTATCATTTCTTGCATTTCATTACCAATTATGTGTGAAGAAACCGAAACAATTCCTGTTCCACCGATGGCTAAAACCGGTAATGTTAACCCATCATCGCCGCTGTACAATGTAAAATCACCAGTTGTTTTGCTTATGATTTGTGCCATGGCATCTAAGTCACCACTTGCCTCTTTTACTGCCACAATATTGTTGATTCTTGAGAGGTTAACAATCGTCTCTACTGACATGTTTACAACACTTCGTCCTGGAATATTATAGAGCATTACCGGTAAAGATGTTGATTGGGCAATAGCCTTAAAGTGCTGAAATAATCCTTCTTGAGACGGCTTGTTATAGTATGGGGTAACGAGCATTATTCCGTCGACTCCCGCTGCCTCAGCTTGCCTTGTTAAGTTGATGGAAGCTTTCGTGTTATTTGAGCCAGTTCCAGCTATGACAGGAACTCTTCCATCAACAACTTCAACAACAATTTTGAATAAATCCAGTTTCTCTTCTGTTGTTAATGTAGGGGACTCTCCAGTTGTACCAGCTATTACTAATCCATCAGAGCCATTAGCAATTAAATAGTTTACTAAAGTTCTCGTAGCATTAAAATCAACCTCATCATTATGATTGAACGGGGTAACCATTGCGGTTAAAACTTGGCCAAAATTCATAACTTCACACCCTTTTGTATGATTTTTTAAAAATATTCAGAGGTGGTGGGCCATTCAGGAGTAAACGCAAAAAAGCAACAACGAGGATTCGCTGCTGCAGTAGAAACAATATTTATCAAAAAATGTTTCCGCGCATAAGATAGCCCTCCATATAGTTTCCTATATGACAGTCCTGTATTTATTCAATAGCAGAACCAGCTTCAAGAACATGAGATTCTTTCGGCTTCGGCAAATTCCCCTTTCCACAATAGTCATAGGATCTCATTCTCCTCAAAATGTGTACTAATGGTTTTTGCTCCTCTATCCTCACTTCAAAAGTATGAAGCAAGAAAATATTTAATTGACTGTAATATAACAAGGAATCCTTTCTATTGCAAGGCAATTTAGAAAATTTTTTTTAGAATACATGAATAATCAATGAAAATGGATACGGTATAGGGCTGGATTCATCTTTTTTAGATTATGTAATCTTAACATTAATAGTTTTATAGATATATTCTGTTTCATAGGTGATTGGGCTTTTAGAAGCACAACCTGTCGAATAAGGGTTTGTATTATCATAGGACAATGCTAATGCTTTATTCATCGGTGTCGGTGCAATCGCAAAAAACAGTCCAAAGACAAGAGTTATTACCATCACAATATTTAATAATTTTTTATAATAACCTCTCTCCTTTCCTTCTTCTAGACTTTACCATATCAAAATTGGTATTTCTATGTACTGTGGAACCATTTACCATTTTACGGGTAACTACGTAGTTGAGGGATAGGATTCCATTCCCATTAAGAAATGGAAAATCAATACCAAAAACGAGACAAAAGTGAATGGAACGAATACTGGCCTTAGTCCTTTTTGATTTATTAATATATAAATTACATTGGTCTTATATTTTATTAATAATGTAAAGTTACTATTTTAATTGGTAAACACCTTAAAAATTTATAAACAAGGAGGATAGTTGTTGATCTGTTTAAAAAATACATAATTAGCTAAACGATAAATAGGAGGTATTGATTTTGAAAGGGAAAAATAAATTTGCAGCAATGCTGACAGTTGTAACGGTAGGATTAACAACTTCTTTATCAAGTGTACAAGCATTCTCGGAATCTTCAAATTCAGATAATAAGCGTAAACCTGAGCTCGTTTTTCCAGTAATCAGTGATGTGCATATTGATGATGGAACAACAGCTGATATGAACAAGTTCAGAACAGCCATGGATCAATTAAATAAAGCTGCGCCTAGACAGGATGCTTTTGTTGTCGTTGGGGATTTAACGGACTATGGATACGCTTCTGAATATGATAAGTTCTTCTCCATTTATAATGAGAAGAAACAAGGTGGTGTCCAATCCATGTTTACAATGGGGAACCATGATTATTGGAATGGACTTTCCGTTGAAAAGGCACAAAATCGTTTTCTCGAGAAAACAGGAATGGATTCTCTTTACTATCATAAAAAAGTAAATGGATATGATTTTATTACGTTAAGTCCGGAAAATGGTAATACGCATGGTTTATATTCCGTTAATCAAATTAACTGGCTAGGTGAAAAGTTAGCTGCAGCAGAAAAAGAGAATCCGGACCAACCAATCTTTGTTTTTCTTCATCAACACATTAAAGACACTGTGTATGGAAGTGACTTGTGGGGAACTCAGGAAAATAAAGAACTTTTATATGATACTTTAAAGAAACATCCACAGGTAATTACATTTTCAGGCCATTCTCATTATCCACTCGAAGACCCGAGAACGATTCATCAAAAAGACTTTACGTCAGTTGGCACGTCTTCTGTAAGTTATTTGGAATTGGAGCCAGGCAAACTTCAAGGGTTCCATCCAGAAGGATATCGGGATATTAGTCAAGGAATGATTGTAGAAGTTTATAATAATGAAGTTGTCATTAAAAAACGTGACTTTCATAAAGACGATTGGACAGGAAAACCATGGGTAATAAAAAATCCTTCTAAAAAAAATAAATTTAAATATACAGACGATCGAGATCAGTTACCACCGGTTTTTGCAGTTAAAGATAAGGCTTCGATTGTAGAAGAAAAATCTACACTAAGAAGTTTAAATGTAACATTTCCACAGGCAAAAGATAACGCACTCGTACATTCATATCACATTACAGCCAAAAACAAGGAAACAGGGGAGATGGACGCAGATATCACCGCATTTTCTGAATTCTATTATGATCCTGTGCCAAAGAATTTAGAGTTCCCTGTTGCTGGAGTTAAGCCAGGTACTGATTATGAAATTAAGGTACAAGCACTAGATTCATTTAACAATAGCAGTAAAAAGGTGTTACTGGCTGATGGTCAGACAAAAGCCCTGGAAATGGTCTCGGCACAAGCTTCACCTTCTTTAGTAACAGAAGGTGAATCGACTGCACTCCAAGTGAAGGTGAAAAATTATGGAAGTAAAAGTATGAACGGGAAAATTAAAGTTGATGCACCTGAAGGTTGGAGTGTAGAGCACAATGAACTTGAGTATGTGCTATCAGGAACAGAAGAAAAAATATTGACAATAAAAGCTACACCTAGCAAGGAGATATCGGGTTCATCACAATTCAAGATTACTGCTTACGAGGAAGGCCAAATAATTGGCTCCAAGAAAATAAATGTATTCGTCAACATGATGCTTGGAGAAAGTTTTGACCAATTAGAGTCTGCATTAAAGCCAGCAGTGAATGAAAACATTCCAAGTTCCATTCTCGGTTGGAGCCATACAGCTCCTAATGGCTGGTCGGTTACGAATAGCTCGAATATGCCAGCTGGTACAGAAGAGTGGCAAGGGTGGAGCTTCACAACAAAGGACTTTTGGACAAAAGCAGAAGACCAAGAGCGTAACAAATTTGAACTTGGTCAAGGTGTTATAGCAGTAGCGGATCCTGATGAATGGGATGATAACGGTTCACCAGCAGCAAAAGGCTTTTTTGATAGTACATTAACTTCACCTACTGTAAAAGTTGATGATGCCAAAGAGCTATACTTAGGATTTGCATCTCACTATAAACAAGAAGGAACGCAAACAGCTGAAGTGACTGCTGTCTTTGATAATGGGGAAAAACAACAAGTTCTCGTTTATGACAATAAAGCTGCTTCGGATAATAAAAATGGACATGTTTTGAATAAGTATGAAGTTAAATCGATTAATGTTCCTGAAGATGCTGCCTCTATGAAATTACAATGGAGAATGCATAATGCTAAAAATAATTGGTTTTGGTCGATTGACGATATTAGATTGGATGACCAAATGATCGTTTCACCAAAGTAAAGAGAAGAACAGATGAACTTTTCTTGATATTTGTAAAATGCGGACTTTCCTTAAGGGGAAGTTCGCTTTTTCTCTATGTCTCACAAACTCTGGACAAATAAAAAATATTTTAACAAAAAACAAGCTAGCCGGAACCCCGCTGGAAGCTTGATAAACAGTCGGCGGAAAGAGAGCGGATTTCTGAAATCAAGCTGGAACGTTTTTCAAATAAAAAAACTGTAAACCGACAATAGAATAGGATTTTTTTCATGTATTTTAGAAAATTTTAAGATTTGTGTGATATGTTTTTTTAAGTACTAAAAAAGTTATCGTAGGAAACATCTTTTTATGCAAGAACAGCAGATAAACAACTTTTCTATAAATGAGTAAACGAAAGATCGAAGCGGGGTGAAAATATTTGTCAATTAAAATGAGATTTCTGTTGTCCTACGTTGGCGTAATCCTTATTTCCATCACTTTGTTTTTAACAGCTGGATTTTTACTTATTTTTGCGATAACAGGTGATGTAAAAGCGATAGAACATTTATACAAAAAATCTTATCTCCAAAAACCTTTGACTGCAGTAGAGGAGAGTGTGTTTCTCGATTTAAAGCTTTTGGCAAAAAATAATCCTGAGCAGCTTCTAAATGAAGAACAACTGAAGAAGATTGAACATGGAGATATTAAGATTGTCGTTAGAAAAGGTAAAAACATTGATTATGCGTCCCAAACACTAGATAAGCCAGGCTTGATACAATCACTTCCCAAGTTCGAAGAAACGAATATCAATACGCGGGACACAATCAAAATGAAAGACTTTTTTTTCACCTATGTAAAGTTTGATTTTTATTTTTCTGATAAAAGTGAAGGAAGTATTTTTGTATTGAGAAAGGCAAGTTCATATGCCGAGCTGACTCGAGAGCTCTTTCCCATTTTATTCGCTCTATTGTTATTACTGTTTGTAATGATTATTGGACTATTAAATTATTTAGTTTCACGTAGCATCATCAAACCGATCTCAATTCTTAAAGAAGGCGCAGAGCGGATAAAATCAGGAGATTTAAACTTTGAAATCAAGGCGACTTCGAATGATGAAATCGGGCAATTGAATAGAGCTTTTGAGGAAATGAGAAAAAAGTTAAAAGAGTCCGTAAACATTCAGCTTCAGTATGAGGAAAATCGCAAAGAGCTTCTCTCTAATATTTCCCATGACTTGAAAACACCGATCACTTCGATTATGGGGTATGTTGAGGGGATTAAAGACGGAGTAGCAAACACCCCACAGAAAATGGACAAGTATTTATCGACTGTATACCTAAAAGCAAGAGATATGGATTCATTGATAGATGAATTATTTTTATTTTCCAAGTTGGATTTGAAAAAAGAACCATTCACTTTTGAAACGGTCAGGTTAGATAAGTATTTAAAAGACTACGTAGAAGAACTTCAACTGGATTTACTTCAACTAGGGATCCAGATTGAACTTCATCAGGTGAATAAACCGATATACGTGACAGCGGATAGAGAGAAACTGAAACGCGTATTGGCCAACCTGATCAGCAATTGTGTAAAGTATATGAATAAAGATGAAAAACACATTTCCATTTCTCTGCATGAAGGACTATATGATGTTGTTGTACAAGTAACGGATAATGGCTATGGAATAGAATCTTCTGCTTTGCCTTATATATTTAACCGCTTTTATCGTGCTGAGGAATCTAGAAATTCCCGGACGGGTGGAAGTGGTTTAGGACTTGCGATTGCAAAAAAAATTATCGGCGAGCATGGTGGAGATATTTGGGCTACTAGCGAGATAGGAAAAGGTACAAGTGTCTTTTTTTCCATAAAGAAAGGTGAGGAAATGTGAAAAAGATATTACTTATTGAAGACGAAGTCAGTATTGCTGAATTGCAAAGGGACTATTTGGAAATTAATGATTTTAGTGTTGATATTCAACATACTGGTGATGCAGGTCTCCAACAGGCCCTTCAAGGAAATTATCATTTAATCATTTTGGATATCATGCTTCCAGGGTTGAATGGTTTTGAGATATGTAAACAAATACGTGCTGTCAAGAATATCCCGATTTTGCTTGTATCCGCCAAAAAGGAAGATATCGATAAAATTAGGGGGCTTGGTCTAGGGGCAGATGATTATATTACAAAACCATTTAGTCCAAGTGAACTAGTTGCAAGAGTGAAAGCGCATATAGCGCGGTATGAACGTTTATCAGGAAGTCACCCCAAATCTAATTCAATCTATGTTCATGGGATTTCAATAGATAAGTCAGCGCGCAGAGTTCACATAAACGGAGAAGTGGTGCCGTTTACAACAAAGGAATTCGATACTTTGGTGTTTTTTGTCATGCATCCGAATCAAGTATTAAGCAAAGAGCAGCTTTATGAAAATATTTGGGGATTGGAATCGGCTGCGGATGTTTCGACTGTAACCGTCCATATCAGGAAACTACGTGAAAAAATTGAAAGAAATCCTGCACATCCTAAATTTTTGGAAACCGTTTGGGGAGCAGGGTATCGCTTTAATGTTTAAATAGCATGTTAAGGACCCGTCACGAAGTGGCGGTTTTTTTTATAAACATTAAGAAATTTTATTAATAAGTTAATCATTTTTTAAGAAATTGTTTAGAGGGAGTTTAAGGTTAAGCATTAACATAATGAAGACGGAATAAGTAAGCAACTAAAAATAAAAGGGAGAAAAAAACATCATGAAACCTAAAGAACATGTCAATTTGCTACATAAGAATGACGGGAAATCCATTTGCGGCTGTGAAGTACAAACAGGGAAAGGATGGTGTGTTTCATGTGGAGATGGCTAACGATTGTCATCGGAAGCCTTTTCATCCTTCAAGGCTGTGTCTTGGATAATGAAGTAGAGCTAAATAAACAAGAAAAGGAGACAGGAAAGGGAATGAATGTACAATTGATTCAAGCCGTAGAACGTAAAGAAACGGAAAGAATAAGAAGCTTGATTGAGCAAGGTGCAGAAATAAATGCACAGGACTCGAAAGGGCGAACCGCCACTATGATTGCGACTTATAACAATGATGTAGAGACGGCAAAAATCCTTATTGAAGCGGGTGCAGACGTCAACATTCAGGATGACATGAAAAATAGCCCCTTCTTGTATGCCGGTGCTGAAGGTTATGTAGATATACTTAAACTTGCGATTGAAGCGGGTGCAGACCCCTCTATAACCAACCGTTATGGTGGAACGGCTTTAATCCCTGCTTCGGAACATGGTTATGTTGAGGTTATTAAAGAACTTCTTACTAAAACTGATATTGATGTGAATCATGTGAATGATCTCGGTTGGACCGCTTTGCTAGAAGCAATCATTTTGAATGATGGAGATGGAAAACAGCAGCAAACAGTTCAATTGCTAATAGATCATGGGGCAGATGTCAACATCCCCGATAATAACAGTATGACACCTTTACAACATGCCCGCGAGAAAGGGTTTAAGGAAATCGAACAAATTTTACTTAAGGCAGGAGCAAAATAACCAGATCGCTATACTTTCAATTTGTAATATCAATTGCACTACAAAAAACCCACAATATGATGAGGAGACGAAAAAATGAATAAAAAAGCAATAATTTCATCAGCTATACTACTTGGGATAACGTTGGCAATAACAGGATGTAACACAAACGCACAAGAAAATAAAAGCGCTCAGAAGCAGGAACAAACTGCAAAACAGAGTAAACAAGAAAAAAAGTTAACCGCAGGAGAGGAAATGACTAAAATTCTTACTAGCACGAATTGGCAAGGAACAAAAGTTTATGATAAAAATAATAATGACTTAACAAAGGAGAATGCAAGCTTCATTGGTCTAGCTAAATATGATGATGAAGCATCGAGATATGAATTTTTTGATAAAAATACTAAAAAAAGTCGAGGTGATAAAGGAACTTTCTTTATCACGAATGGGAAGATTAGAGTGTTAATTTCAGAATCAATGGGTTACCAAGCCGTTGTTGAAATAACTGAACTGAATAAGGATATGTTTACTTATAAAAGAATGGGCAAAGATGCAAAAGGTAACGAAGTAGAAGTGTTTGTCGATCATATTCCCTATACTGAAACAGAACTTTCCTTTACTGATCCAGACAAAAATTTGGAAACTTATACAGGAGATGTAGTTACAGACGTTGATGGAGACAAAATTTTATCAAGCACCACATGGAAAGGTACAGTGGCATTGGATGAAAAGGGAAATGATGTATCAAGCTATAACTCGAATTATTTAGGTCTGGCAAAATATGATGATAAAACAAATAAGTATGAATTTTTTGATGCTAAAACCGGTGAAAGCCGTGGTGATTACGGCTATTACGATGTTGTTCATGGAAATAAGATTAGAGCCCATGTTTCACAAGGGGAAAATAAGTATGGTGCAGTTCTTGAACTTACGGAGCTTAATGAAAATAAATTCACTTATAAACGAATCGGTAAAGATAAAGAGGGCAAAGATATAACGATAACAGTTGAACATATACCTTATGAAGGTGATTTGAAGCTAAAATCAACTAAGTAAATAAAAAAGGGATTTTGCATTAATAGCAAAATCCCTTTCTTGATATAGTAATAAAATGTAGTTCAATTTTTTTACGCGTTAAACTGTTCAACAGATGTTTCCAGGTCATTAGCGAGCCTTACCATCGAAGAGGTGGAGAAGGAGATGTCCACCATGGATTTCGCTTGTTGATCGGTTGATTGGGCAACTTGCTTTGAAGCCACTGCCGTTTCCCTTGTTAACCCTGCAAAATCTTCTATCGAAGCATTGATTTCTTGAGAACTTGCTGCCATTTGCTCTGTAATGGCGGATATTTCTTGAATCTGGTCACTAACATGCTCAAAGGATTTTATGGTCTGTTTAAATGTTTCTCTTGTATTCAGGACAAATTTTGTCCCTTCCTCTACCTCTTTAGTACCGGTTTCCATCATTTTCACTGATTCATTTATGATGGATTTAAAATGAAGTAGGGACTCTTGTATATTGATTGCAGATTCCTTGGTGCCTACTGCCAATTTCCGTACTTCGTTCGATACCACCGCAAAACCTTTACCCTGTTCACCGGCTCTAGCAGCTTCAATGGCCGCATTTAATGACAGCAGGTTGGTTTGCTCGGCAATTCCCGTAATTAAATGTACAATATTCACAATTTCATTTGCTTGTTCGTCCAATTTCTTTATTTCTGAACTTGTTTGCAGCATAACATCTTTTACTTGCAGAATTTGATTTGAGAGTTCATTTATATCTTTATTTCCGATGGACATTCTAGCTGAAACATGATTTGTCTGTTCGCTGACTTCAGAAGAAGCTTCGGCAATTTTTTGTATCCCTATGGTCATTTCCTCGATGACCCTTGATGATTCTTCACTTCTGTGCAATTGTACTTCCGCAGCCCCTGCAACTTGCTGAATGCCTTTAACGATATGTTGTGTGGAAGTATCCATTTCTTTGATTTTGTGTTCGATATCACTTGATGATTCCAATATCTGGTATGAAGAGTTTTTCATGGAGTTGACAATAATGGTTGTATTGGTGATCATTTCTTCAAAGGATTTCACTAAAACCTTTATTTCGTCGTTTCCTTTAACCCTTGTGCTGCTAATCAGTTTATTGGCTGATAATAAATTTCCATTTGAGATTTCCTTTGCAGCCATGCTGACCTTGAGAAGGGGGCTTAACTTTCTAGTCAAGAACCATATTAATGCACCTACAACGATTGCCATTAAGATTACATTGATTATTATCATCAGGGGAAGGATGCCACCCAGTACCTTGCCGGTCGTAGCATCGACTTTACTGGCATCAATATCCACCCCTAGTATTCCAATGACCTCGTCCCCTTTCTTTATGGGAACAAAAACGGATAAATAGTCACCATATTCAGGATCATGAACGATGGAAGTGGTAGAAACCTTTCCCTTCATGACGCTTTCTACATCCTGATATGAAGTTACGGTTGTGGGGGTTGAAATGGGAGATGCTTTTTTATCTTCCTTACCCATTCCATCTATAAGAATATGGACTTTTTCGCTACTTTCGTCAATCCCCAATGTATAGACATATAATGCTCCAGTTTTTTGTTTATAATCGTCTAACTGTTCGCGTATCTCCCAATATGTAGAGGTTTCGGATTGATTACTTAAAAAATCGGCATAATATGTTGGATTTATTCCTTGAGCGATGTTGCTTGCGATGTCTAAGCTGCTCATAGCGATTGTTTTCTCAACCGTATCATTTGTACTTTTATACATCAATAGTAAACTTCCAATTAATGTAATGACCATGCCTGTTAAAAGAACAAAACCTATTTTCGTACTGAGTTTATTCATCTTTGTTTATTCCTTCCCCGTGTTATATATTAACCATGTTTTATATATCGGTAATAATTGAATATATTTAATGAGCCTTTAAAAGCTTCGGGTAGAGTTTTTTTCCCTTTAGTCTTTAACCTGTTGGAAAGAGGTTCATATTGAAATGATCTCAATATAAATAATGGATTGTAACTTTTCAAAAGAGAAAAAAGTATAAATCTTTAAAAAAGGAAAATAACTTCTGTATGAAAGACACGGGTTAAAATATACAAACGGTTACCACTTTGATGAAGCGCAAGGTCAAACAAGAAAAAATTCTTAAAGACAGTTTTTTCAGAAGGAAAAACAAAATTCCAAACTTAAAAGCCCAATTAAAAGGAGAGGAATGTATTTTAAGGGAAACCTTATAGTTATGTTCAATTCTCTATTCTATAAATATTTTAGTATAGAAAAAATTCATCTTTCCCATTCTGATTCTATAAATCTTGACTGAAAAGGATATGATTAATAAATGTTGATTCTCTAAATATTAATTAGTGAAAAATAGAGGATTTGTTAAATTGTTATAAAATTCAAAAAATGGTTTGACATTAGTAAAATTGGAAGCTTATAATCAACGTAAGATTTCAAATTTTAAAACCGAGTTTTATAATGTAGAACAGATTAACATTCTTGTTATTAAAAGTAATTGCTTAAAATGTCATGAATCAACTTGAAACGCAACTAGAAGTTAAGTGTTTTCCTTACTCCGAATAAAACAAAAACGGAGTTTTATAATATAAAACAATTTAACTTTGGCTTATACAAGGGTGAGGAGAAGTTCTTAAAATCAGTCATTAATGATAACGCTTACAAAAAACTTTTGGGAGGGTTTTTATTGAAAAAAAGAATGCCTTTTGTATTCTCCACAAGCTTAACTCTTGCAGCAGCTTTACTTTTATCAGGATGTGGTGGAGGTGAGGGAGAAAAAGCCAGTGGATCTGGCGTTGAAAAGAAAACGATAAAAGTGGCGAATTATTTTGCTGAAAATCACCCTCAAAACATTGCCTTGAGAGAAAAATTTGAAAAAATAGTAGAAAAAGAGAGTAATGGAGAACTAGAGGTTCGGATTTATGCGAACAGTACTTTAGGTGCAGAAAAAGAATTTTATGACGGCGTCAGAAACGGAACGATTGAAATGGGTGTTCCAGGACTAATTATGCAGTCGGACATTCCGAAAATGGGTGTTCCGGAATGGCCCTTCCTATTTCGGGATTACGATCATGTAAAGAAGGTATTGAATGGACCTATCGGAGAAGAATTGACAGAAGAGCTTGATCCAAAGCATGGAGTGACACCGCTCGCATGGAGTGCAAATGGATTTAGGATGTTTTCGAGTAATCGTCCAATTAAGAGTATGAAAGATTTTGAAGGACTTCGACTCAGAATGCCGAACATTCCGAATTACATAAAACTAGGTGAATCATTGGGGGCAAATGTTAGTCCATTACCAATTTCAGAAGTTTTTACCGCACTTGAACAAAAGGTAGTGGATGCTCAAGATAATCCCATTGCCACGTTGAGATCCTCGGGGTGGAATGAAGTTCAAAGTGATGTACTAGAATCCAAGCATATGTTCAGCCCCAATATTTACATTATCAATAGCAAATTCTATAAAGGGCTGACGAAGGAGCAACAAACCATCATTCAAAAAGCAGCAAAAGAGTCGGCAGCATATGAGTTTGATTTGATGGAAAAAAGTTATGAAGATGACAAAGCATATCTTAAGGATAATGGAATCAAATTCACTAAGCCTGACGAAGATTTTGCACAAAAAATGTTAAAAGCATCTCAACCTGTTTATGATGAAGTTTTTGAGGAAAATGACTGGGCGGAAGAGCTTGTAGGAAAAATAAAAGCAGAATGAAGCAGGCGCTATAGATAGGAAGGGGGAGATGTATAGGTGAATAAAATTTCCAAAACCCTAGAAAATTCGTTGAACATTATTATGGCGGCAGCTTTAGCAATTATGGTCGTACTCGTGTTTGGTAATGTAGTACTTCGTTATTTCTTTAATTCAGGGATTACTTGGTCAGAAGAAATGTCAAGGTATCTCTTTATTTGGTTGACGTTCCTCGGCGCCATCGGAGCTTTCAAAAACAAAGAACACTTAGGTGTCGACATGGTCATCAAACGGCTCCCGAATAAGATGAAAAAAGTGGTTCTTGTTATTAGTGATTTGATGATGTTATTCGTTCTTCTCCTGATCCTGGATGGCAGCTGGAAAATGACATTGATAAACATAGATAGTACTGCACCAGCCACAGGCATGCCACTGGCATTTGTATATGGGACAGGTATTCTTGTGAGTGTTTCAATGGGCAGCATGATCATTTTCAATTTGTATCGGATTTTCTTCAATAAAATTAAAGACGAAGAATTGGTGATGATAAGTGAGTCAGAAGAGCTAATTTCTCTCCATACTGATGAATTTGCTTCAGATATTAGGATTGTCAAGGAGGAGAAACAGGGATGATAGGTGTATTTGTCGGATCTTTACTGGGAGCCATGGGACTTGGAATACCTATTGCCTTTGCCTTACTTGTGAGTAGTGTAGTGTTAATGTATTTCCTTGGTATTTTTGATAGTCAAATAATCGCACAAAATCTAATCAGTGGCGCTGATAACTTCCCTCTAATGGCCATACCGTTCTTTATGCTTGCAGGAGAGGCGATGAATAGGGGCGGATTATCACGGCGTATCGTTGAGATGGCAATGAACTTGGTTGGCCATATCAAGGGAGGCCTTGGCTATGTTGCGATCATTGCGAGTGTGTTGTTTGCAAGTTTATCAGGATCTGCCGTTGCCGATACAGCAGCGCTTGGGGCTATATTAATTCCAATGATGGTGAAGTCAGGGTATGATGTGAACCGGTCAAGTGGGTTGATTGCATCCGGTGGTATCATTGCCCCGATCATTCCGCCAAGTATTGGCTTTATCATTTTCGGTGTCGCAAGTGGAGTGTCCATTACAAAGCTGTTTATGGCAGGAATCGTTCCTGGTATTTTACTAGCGGTTGGACTAACGGTTACCTGGGCCATTGTTGCACGAAAAGATAAAGTCGCCGTTAACCCGCGAGCTTCAACAAAAGAGATTCTTACTTCTCTTCGTCAAGGAGTTTGGGCTCTATTCCTGCCCATCATTATCATTGGTGGATTGAAATTCGGTTTATTCACACCGACTGAAGCGGCAGTGGTGGCTGCAGTCTACGCCATATTTGTCGGTCTTGTAATTTATCGAGAAATGAAAATGAAAGATTTGTATGAGGTCTTTGTTCATGCAGGAAAAATGACGAGTGTTGTCATGTTTCTGGTCGCCGCGGCACTCGTGTCATCCTGGCTGATAACGGTAGCCGATTTACCTGGTCAGGTGATTGGATTGCTGGAGCCATTTATGGATCATCCATTCCTTCTATTAATAATGATAAACTTATTGGTCATCGTAGTTGGAACTGCTATGGATATGACGCCGACAATCCTTATTCTAACACCTGTATTAATGCCATTGGTGGTCGCTGCAGGTATTGATCCAGTTTACTTTGGTGTCCTGTTTATCCTGAATAACGCCATAGGTTTACTTACACCACCGGTCGGAACCGTATTAAATGTCATGTGCGGCATAAGCAAGATCAGTATGGAAGATATCATGAAGGGGATTTGGCCTTTCTTGCTCGTGGAAGTAATTGTATTGATCTTGTTGATTCTTTTCCCTTCCTTAGTGCTGGTTCCTCTAGGATGGTTTACCTCCTAACGGAATTAAACTAGTAATTCGGTTTGTATGCTGATATTCATCTTAATTAATAGGAGGAAAATGATAATGAATAATCTGTTCAAGCGTTTGGCGGTGGGGGTTTTACTGCCAGCCGTATTGCTATTAAGTGCTTGCGGAAACCAAAATGAAAGCGCTTCAGCTGACGGTATTCAAAAAAGAACAATCAAAGCAGGAATCGGGAATAGTAAAATGCATCCACAAGGGCAAGGAATGGAGAAATTTAAAGAACTGGTTGAAGAAAAAAGCGGGGGAAAAATGAAGGTCCAAAACTTTTTTGATGCCACCCTCGGGGATGATCAGAAAATGACAGAAGCACTTCAAGGTGGTTTACAGGAAGTAACTGTTCCTTCAACCTCTCCACTTGTGGGAATGATTAAGGAATTTGGAATTTATGACTTCCCGTTTGTCTTTAATAATGAAGAAGAAGCTTATTCCGTACTTGATGGTGCAATAGGCAAAAAACTTTTGGATAAATTACCGGAACATGATTTAGTAGGTCTGGGATATTGGGAAAATGGTTTCCGAAACTTGACCAACAGTAAACACCCTGTTAAAACGGTTGAGGATTTCAAAGGCCTTAAAATTCGTACCATGCAAAATGAAGTGCATTTAGATGCTTTTTCAAAGTTGGGTGCTAATCCATCGCCGATGGCCTTCTCTGAAGTATTTACTGCACTGGAAACCGGCACTGTTGATGGGCAGGAGAACCCACTCGCAACAATTCAAACGCAAAAATATAATGAAGTGCAAGACTACTTAAGTCTTACAAATCATGTTTATACACCATTTGTATTCCTTGTAAGTAAAAAGTTCTGGGACGACCTATCAGAAGAAGAGCAAAAAATCATGAGTGAGGCCGCACAAGAGGCTGGAAAGTATCAACGGGAGGTTAACCAAAAAGAAAATGAAAAGGCACTTAAGTATCTAAAAGAAGAAGGAATGAAAATCAATGAAGTAGAGCCGGAAGAAATGGAAAAAATGAAGAAAGCCATCCAACCAGTGACGGACGAATATGCTCAAAAATTCGGGCCGGATCTTGTAGAGGAAATGATGAGCGAAGTTGAAAAAGTACGCGGTAAATAATCCAGACTGTTTGGAGGATAGAAAATGGATATTATCTCTGAACTTTTACGTGAAATCCAATTACCGAAAATGGTCAAAGTGAGGCAGAAATTTCTTGCACCTCATATAGCTGATGTAGCTGGTGAGGTGAAGAAGGCGATAAAAGAAGCAGGTGTCTTATCAAGAATAAATGAAGATGACAGGGTGGCAATTGCAGTAGGAAGCAGAGGGGTGGCGGACCTTCCTACTCTTGTAAGAGAAACGGTGGCTGCCGTTAAGGAGGCTGGCGGAAATCCTTTTATAGTCCCTGCAATGGGAAGCCATGGGGGTGCTACAGCGGAGGGACAAATTGATGTGTTGCTTCAACTGGGTATTTCAGAAGAATCGGTTGGAGCGTCAATACTTTCATCAATGGAAGTTATTAAACTGGATGAATTGCCAAATGGGCTCCCTGTCTATATTGATAAGCTTGCATATGAATCAGATAAAATCATTGTCATTAATCGGATAAAACCACATACGGCATTTCGTGGACCGGTTGAAAGCGGACTAATGAAAATGATTACAATCGGTTTAGGCAAGCAAAAGGGAGCCGAAGCTGCACATGCATATAGCTTTAAGTATATGGCGGAACATGTCCCTGAAATGGCAAAAATTTCTTTAGCGAAAGCTCCTATCATATTTGGTCTTGCGACTATTGAAAATGCCTATGATAAACCAGCGAAAATCGTCGCAGTCCCAGCAGAGGAACTGGAGGAAGTGGAACCGGGACTATTGCTTGAAGCAAAATCATTGATGCCAAAAATCCATTTCGATTCGATTGACGTACTTATTGTAAATGAACTCGGAAAGGATATTTCAGGGGATGGAATGGATCCGAATATTACGGGTAACTTCGCCACTCCATATGCTACCGGTGGGCCAGAGGTTAAACGGACCGTTGTACTTGGACTTACTGAAAAAACTCACGGTAATGCAAACGGCATCGGCATGGCTGATATGACGACGAAGGCCGTCATGAATGAAATCGAATGGGAAAAAGGCTATGCCAATGCACTCACAAGCACAGTGACAGATGTAGTAAAGCTCCCGATGTGTTTAGATACGCAGGAATTAGCTGTTAAAGCTGCTATCAAAACGTGCAATGCCTTCAATTTGAATAAAGTGAGAGTCGTAAGAATAAAAAACACGCTTGAAATCGGTGAAATTTGGATTTCTGAAAGCATGATGGAAGAAGCTTTAAAAAACAAAAATTTAGAAATCCTGTCAGAACCAGAAGAATTGGCACTAGATTAAAAACCTTGGTTAATATTTTTAGAGAATGGAAGAATTCAGTTGAAATCAGAAAAGGAGTGCTGAAATGACACACCTATATCCACTAATTGATAACGGGATAAACCCTTACCGCGATAATGTACAGGGAAAAGCAAATGAACCCATTACGGTTGCAGGTTTGTTGGACCGTTCGAAGCTGACGCTTGGCTCCACATATGAAGGGGGCAAGCCTGATTGGACGCTTGAAGAAATTTATATGCGGTTAGAGAGGAATGCCCCGCGTATCGCAATAATCGGTGGTTCGTCCGATCATCCGGCCCATATAATGGATTACCAAACGTCAGCACGGGCAGCAATCCGCATTTGGCAAAACGGCGGTGTGCCGTTTCATTTCTCGACACCGGTGATGTGTGATGGCACTGCGCAAAACAATCAAGGAATGAGTTACTCTCTCCAGAGCCGAAACGCGGTTGCACAAATGGTTGTCAACCAGCTAGAAGCTCACAGTTATCATGGTGCATTCGTCATTCAAGGGTGTGATAAGCAGCCTCTTGGTGTTGTAAGTGCACTCGCACATGTTGATCGTGTTCGCCGAAACCGTGGTGAAGCACCCTTTTTCGCAACATTCGCACCTGCTCACGTATTGGAAGGCGGTTCGATTCCAGCTGACGTGATTGAAGAATTGGAAACTCTTGCAAAAAAAGCGGAAAGTAAAGGAGCTACTGATGTAGCCGTTGATTTACGGGATACGATGGCATATATATTGCAATGTTCATCGAATACTGCATTTCAGGGTGTATTTGAACGGGCCTATGAACGAGGAATATTGACGAAGGAACAGCATAAATACTTTGAAATGAGACTTGCTGTCGCAACATGTGACGGGCAGGGAGGTGTATGTGCCTTTAATGGTACGGGGAATAGTTCACGTCATTTAGTGGCAGGCATGGGTCTCGTTCATCCAGCCGTGGAGCTGTTGACCGATCCACCAACACAACGTCAGATTAACTCGGTGCTTGATAGCTTTGCCGGCATGATAAACGAAGAGCGCTACGGCGTGGCCAACATTGTCGCTGCGAACATAAAAAATGCAATCCGTATTCACAGCGCTTCGGGTGGTTCTACTAACTTAATGATGCATATTGTCGCAGGCATGCTCTATGCAGGATTCAAATTCAGTTTATGGGACCTTGACCGCATTCATCATTCACATCCAATTCCTGACTTATTTGATTACAGTTTGACAGAAGGAAGGGACATTTATTCACTTGCGATGCAGTGTTGCAGCGGGAAAAGCAGAGGAATGGAAACACTTTTTCATGAACTTATTGAGAATGGTGTACCAATGGATCAGGATGCGCCGACTGTCGCAGCAAAAACCTGGAAAGAACGACTTTCGATCACAAGTAGTCTAAAAGCGGTTAATGTAAAGGAAAATCAGGTCATTTTATCCAATCCACGCCGTGGATTCAGCGGTGTTGATGTATTAAAAGGAAACTTCTTTGAAAGCGCCGTTGTAAAAATCAGCGGTATGCCGACACCACAGCTTGACCAATTCGATGATAAGCTTGCATTTGTCCTTTATTACGAAAATGAAGATGATGCAAATAAAAGCCTGCTCGATTCAAATCTGCTTTCAAAAATTAAAGAGCAAAAGCTTTTCGAACATAATCTATTGCTAGAATCTCTTAAATACAACAATGAGCCGGAATGGTCTCTTCTAAAAACCGCTACCTATGGGGAGCTATTTGACAGGATGGTTGAAGCAGGCACATTGAAAATTGCGGTTATTATCTCAGGGCAGGGGCCAGTGGCATTCGGAATGCCTGAAATGTTTACACCAATGCAACACATCAATGCAAATCGTGTTATGAAAAAAATCGCTACAATCATTAGCGATGGCCGCTATTCAGGAGTCACATATGGTGCTGCCATAGGACATATGACACCGGAAGCGTATGAAGGTGGCGGCATTGGTTTACTTAAATCAGGGGATGTAATTCACCTTCAGCTTCGTGATCGACGGATTGATTTTGTAGATTCTACTCAACTTCATACTGGAAAGGTTATTCATGATTTTGCGGATCATTTTAAAGAAGAAAGACAATCATTGGCAGCTGAACGCAAGCAGCGGATGAAAGTTAGACAAAAAATGGTTGCGGCTAGCAACAGGATGTTTGGACATACAGATGCAGCAAATGGTGTTGTTCCAATCGCTGTCATTGAGGATGCGGTGCTTGATTATGAACAAGATATTATAATCCAGGAAAAAAAAGTAGAAATAAAGTGAGGTATGCTCGTCGTAAATCCGATAAGATAAAGGTAGACAGAATGATAAAAGGAGTGAGGAACGATGCCTATCATCCAATCGGTGGAGCGTGCCTTGAAAATATTGGATTTATTTGATGAGCGTGAGCGTGAACTAACTATAACAGAGATAAGCAAACGAATGAATTTACATAAAAGTACGGTTCATTCACTATTAAAAACCTTACAGGAGCATCACTATATTTCACAAGGCGAAGAAAATGGAAAATACTCGCTAGGATTAAAGCTATTGGAGAGGGGAAGCGTTGTCGTGACCCATCTCGATTTGCGCAATGTAGCAAGAAAACATCTTGAATGGCTTTCAGCAACAACGAATTTGACGCTGCACCTTGTCATATTAGACGGGCAGGAAGGTGTCTATGTCGATAAAGTGGAGGGCACTGGGGTAACGGTCCTCTATTCACGTATTGGCCGGCGTGTTCCGATTCATACGAGTGCAGTTGGCAAATCTCTTGTTGCAACCAAAACGGATAGTGAACTGGATTTACTCTTGGACGGCTATGATTATACAGGACCGACCGATAGATCGATTAGATCCAAGGACCAATTTTTAGCGGAAATCGAAAAAGCACGCATTAATGGATATTCAATGGATAATGAAGAAAACGAACCGGGCATTTTCTGTCTGGCAGTACCGATAAAAGATTATTCAGGCAAGGTAATCGCTGCAATGAGTGTATCGATGCCTGCTTCTAAAGTAAATGAAGAAACACATGAGTATTATGTACGTCTCTTAAAGGAATGCAGCAGTAAAATTTCGCAGGAGCTCGGCTATGAATATCAAAAAATATAAATGAGGCCTGCCAATTAGGAGGAACTAGAAAATGAGAATTATTCGCTATGTAAAAGAAAGTAAAAAACAACTTGCTGCCGTGACAAACGAAAACAATGTGGTGGACCTTCCATTTACGGATTTTATGTCGTTGATTACAACGGCACGTCATGATAACAGAACAGCGTTTGATATTGTAAAACAAATTGCCGCCGAAGGGGAACTGCAGCCACTGGAAGGTCTTCAATTAACAACTCCTATCGACGCACCTGAAGTATGGGCATCTGGCGTTACCTATAAAAAAAGCAAGGAAGCACGTAACTACGAAGCTACGCAAGGAAAGCTGGACCGCCAAACATTCTATGACAAAGTTTATGATGCAGTGCGTCCTGAGATTTTCTTTAAATCGACTGCAGCAAGAACTGTGGGCCCGAATGATCCGGTATACTTGCGTTCAGATTCAAAATGGCAAATTCCTGAGCCGGAGCTTGGTCTGGTCATCGATAAAGAGGGAACGGTACTCGGATATATCGCGGGTAATGACATGAGCTGCCGAGATATTGAAGGTGAAAATCCGCTTTATCTTCCACAGGCAAAGGTATGGAAAAATTCTTGCTCAATTGGACCGGCAATATTGTTAAAAGAGGCTGTTACGGATCCATATGAGCTTAAAATCATGTGCCGTATTTATCGAAATGAAGAAAAAGTATTTGAAGGTGAAGCGAAAGTAAACCAACTGAAACGAAAATTGGAAGAGCTTGTCGACTATTTAGTCTTAGATAATACTGTTTTTGACGGATCAGTGCTACTTACAGGTACATGCGTGGTTCCGCCAAATGAATTTACATTGAAAGGCGATGACCGAATTGAAATCGAAATACCAGGAATTGGAGTATTGAACAACCCGGTTATCCAAAGTAAAGCAGTTCAAACAATTTAAGGGGTGACAAAATGAGCGAATATAAAACACTTTACTTAAGTGCGAAAGATAGTGTAGCTGTCGCTTTATCCGAAATCCCTGAAAACACATCAGTAGTTGTGAAGAAAGGCATGGAAGAACTTGTCGTATCCATTCTTGAACCGATTCGTTTTGGACATAAGTTCGCAGTCAAAGCCATCGAACAAGGAGCGGACATAATTAAATATGGGGAAGTCATAGGTGCAGCCTCAGCTTTTATTCCCGCTGGTGCACATGTTCATGTACACAATTTAGAAGGAAAGAGGGGAAGGGGTGACAAAATTGCTGAATGAAAAAATGCAGTTTTGGGGCTACCGCCGTCCTGATGGCCGCGTCGGTGTCCGGAATCACGTACTGATTTTGCCAACGATAACATGCGCAACACAAACAGCGCAGCGAGTAACAGAGCTGGTGAGCGGAACCGTCACATTCATTCATCAGCATGGCTGTGCGCAAGTGGGCTCTGATTATGATCAAACGGCCCGAACCTATGCGGGAATGGGCATGAATCCAAATGTATATGGTGTCATAGTACTCGGACTTGGCTGTGAAACACATCAGGCGCACCGTATTGGAGATGAAATTGCCAAAAGCGGTAAACCAGTGGAAACGGTATCGATTCAGGAACATGGCGGCACTCTTCAAACCATTGCCGAAGTAGCTAAAATTGCGGTCAAAATGGTCCAGGATGCCTCGATGGTGCAGCGGGAATTATGTGATTTTAGCGAGCTGATTGTCGGCACAGAATGCGGTGGGTCGGATGCATGCTCCGGCTTATCGGCTAACCCCGCAGTCGGACGTACAAGCGATTTGGTTGTTCAGCAGGGGGGAACTGCAATATTAGCGGAAACGACTGAACTCATCGGTGCAGAGCATTTGATCGCTAACCGGGCGGCAAACGACCAGGTAGCCAAAAAAGCTTATGCGGTTATTAAAATGATGGAAGACCGCTCGATTCAAATGGGCGTAGATATCCGCACCGGAAATCCGAGTCCGGGAAACATTGAGGGAGGTCTCAGCTCACTCGAGGAAAAATCACTGGGGGCAGCGACAAAATCAGGCACTACCAGACTGGAAGAGGTCATTGATTATGCCCAGGTGCCCACAAAAAAAGGGCTCGTATGGATGGATACGCCTGGCCATGACATCGAGCAATTGACGGGAATGGTCGCAGGCGGTGCCCAAATCGTTCTCTTTACAAGTGGAAGAGGCACGCCGACTGGTTCTCCTATTTCACCCGTCATAAAAATCTCGACTAATACACCAATGTTTGACAGGATGAATGAAAATATGGATTTAAATGCTGGTACGATCGTCGATGGTTTAGAAACCGTTGATGAAGTGGGCAGGCGCATCATGGAAGAAATTCAACATGTTTCTAACGGAAAACTAACAAAAGCTGAGATATTAAAGCAGCATGACTTTGGTATATGGAGAATTGGACCGACATTCTAAAACGAAAAAGGAGCTAAAGACTATGATATCAACTACATTTGCAACGAAAACATATAAAAATTTCATTAATAATGAGTGGATGAATGCATCTTCTGGAAATACAATCGAAAGCATTAATCCTGCGGACAAAGAACCGGTTGGTTATGTTCAAAGCTCAACGGTAGATGACTTGAACAAAGCTGTAGCTTCTGCGCATAAAGCAAAGAGGGATTGGCGCAGGATCGGGCAGTCTGCACGTGGACAAATCCTTTTCAAAACGGCCAATATATTGGAAGAAAATCTAGATGAAATTGCCGAAACGATGACGCGCGAAATGGGGAAAACGTTACCTGAAGCAAAAGGTGAAACGGCACGGGGGGTTGCAATTCTGCGTTACTATGCTGGGGAAGGGATGCGGAAAGACGGCGATGTTATTCCATCATCCGATAAAGATGCCCTAATGTTTACGAAACGCAGCCCACTTGGTGTTGTCGGGATAATCACGCCATGGAACTTCCCGGTTGCAATTCCCATCTGGAAAATGGCTCCTGCTCTTGTATATGGCAACTCAATCGTATGGAAACCGGCTACGGAGGGAGCCGTTACTGCAGCGAAAGTGATGGAATGCTTCACAAAAGCAGGCTTCCCAGAGGGCGTAGTGAACTTCATTACCGGTAAGGGGTCGATCATCGGTCAAGGACTCATAGATCATCCGCTTTTAAATGCGATCACATTTACCGGTTCTGAAAGTGTCGGTCAGAGCGTCGCAAAATCAGCTTCCGCACGCGGCATAAAATATCAGCTTGAAATGGGTGGCAAGAACCCAGTCATCGTAACGAAAGATGCAAACATCGACCAAGCTGTCGAGGCGGTCATCAGCGGTGGATTTCGTTCTTCCGGCCAGAAATGCACAGCTTCAAGTCGTGTAGTCGTTGAATCATCCGTCTATGATGAATTCAAACAAAAACTGGTAAAGGAAGCAGCGGAAATTACAGTAGGCAACGGTCTTCAAGAGGGTATTTGGATGGGTCCATGTGCAAGCGAAAGCCAGTTCAAAACGGTCACAGAGTACATTGAAAAAGGCAAGCAGGAAGGCGCAAAACTTATACATGGCGGGGAGATATTAACTGGCGGAGACTATGATAGGGGCTTTTTCATCACACCAGCGATTTTTGAAGACGTGACGTCCGAAATGGAGATTGCACAGGCAGAAATTTTTGGACCAGTTATCGCACTTATGAAAGCAACCGATCTTGTCGAAGCGATTGACTTGGCAAATAATACGAAGTATGGATTGAGTGCATCAATCTTCACATCAAATATTAGCTCAATTTTGGAGTTCATTGATGAAATTGAAGCAGGTCTTGTCCGCATTAACGCAGAAAGCGCGGGCGTAGAGTTGCAAGCCCCATTCGGAGGCATGAAGGCATCAAGCACGGGTTCGCGAGAGCAAGGTGAAGCGGCGAAAGAATTTTATACAGCCATAAAAACGGTTTTTATTAAAGGTTCTTAACAAGTGCAAGGGAGGTTTCCATTTTTGAAAATCTCTCTTTCTTCAAAAAAACATTGCGAGGTGCTTGATGAAAATCATAAAAATTTCTTTATACAAAGTTCCGCCCCGCTGGCTGTTTTTAAAAATCGATACGGATGAGGGCATTTCCGGATGGGGAGAGCCTGTCGTGGAAGGCCGTGCTGAAACTGTTAAAGCAGCAGTTAACGAACTGACTGATTATTTGATCGGGAGAAATCCGAACGATATTGAAGATATCTGGCAAACGCTTTATCGAGGTGGATTTTACCGCGGGGGCCCAATTTTAATGAGCGCCATTTCCGGCATTGAGCAGGCACTATGGGATATAAAAGGAAAATACTTCGATATTCCTGTATACCAAATGCTCGGCGGCAAAGCACGTCAAAAAATTAAAGTCTACTCATGGGTCGGAGGAGATAGACCGCTGGATGTAGTTGCTGCCGCAATAGAAAAACAGAAAGAAGGCTTCCTTGCTGTCAAAATGAACGCATCAGAAGAAATGAATTACATAGATAGCTTTTCGAAAGTAGAAGCGGTCATCGAACGCGTTGCTTCAATCAGGGAAGCGGTTGGCAAGGACTTTGGGATCGGTGTGGATTTTCACGGAAGGATTCATAAAACGATGGCAAAGGTGATTGTGAAAGAACTCGAACCATACCGTCCAATGTTCATTGAAGAACCGGTGCTCCCGGAAAACAATGAAGCACTTCGTGAGATTGCCTGGCATACTACGTGTCCGATTGCGACGGGAGAAAGAATGTATACGCGCTGGGGCTTTAAGCAGCTACTTCAAGATGGTTATGTCGATATAATTCAGCCGGATCTGTCTCATACAGGTGGTATTTTAGAAGGGAAAAAAATTGCCGCAATGGCAGAAGCGTATGATGTAGCAATTGCGCCGCACTGCCCGCTCGGTCCGATGACTCTTGCTTCATCCATTCATTTGGACGCAACGACACCGAATTTCATTATTCAGGAGCAAAGCCTTGGTATTCATTACAACGAAGGCATGGACATTCTCGATTATATGAAAAATCCAGAATTATTCGATTATGAAAATGGCTATGTGAACATTCCGGATAAACCTGGTCTTGGAGTGGAAATTGATGAAGAAAAAGTGAAGCAGGCAGCAGAGACCGGACATAATTGGAAAAACCCAATTTGGCGTAATGAAGACGGGAGTATCGCTGAATGGTAATAAAAGGAGGAAAAATAATGGACTTTCATGGCATCGTTCCACCGGTAGTCACCTTATTTGATGAAACTGGGAACTTGGATTTGGAGTTGAACAGAAGGTATATCGACCTATTAATCTCACGGAATATTGACGGTATTTTGTTGATGGGTAGTTCAGGTGAGTTCTCCTCACTTACGACTGAAGAAAGGAAATTATATGTACGCGAAATGTTAAAGCACATTAACGGACGAGTGCCAGTTATGGTCGGAGTCGGGCATACCGCATTAAAAGAGGTGCATGAACTGACTTCTTATGCAGAAGAGCATGGAGCAAACGGCGTTCTCGTAGTAAACCCATATTACTGGAAGCTGTCTGACGAGCAATTATATCGACATTTTTCCAGCGTAGCGAATCATACTAATCTGCAAGTTTTCATTTATAACATCCCGCTCTTGACCGGACAAAATTTATCAATCGAATTGATTAAAAAATTAGCCCAAGATCATTCCAACATAGCAGGTATTAAAGAGACGGTCAGTGATTTCGGGCACCTTCGTCAAGTGCTCGCGGAAGTGAAGAAAGTTCGCAGTGATTTCAAAGTCTTCTCCGCGTTTGACGAGCATTTGCTTCCGGCTCAAATGATTGGTGCAGCTGGAAGCATTAATGGAAGCGCTGTCTTTGCCCCGGAAATATCCGTACATTTATATGAATCGTATCATAAAGGGGATCTCGCTGAAGCCCAGAAAAATCATCAAGTGATTTCAAAACTGATGGATGTGTACAATTACGGTCCGACATTTTTTACAGCCATGAAAGAAGCCGTTCATCAGCGCTGGTTTGACGTTGCGGCTGGACACCGTGCCCCATGCGATGTATACCCTGCTGATTTGAGTGACAAAGTAGCTGCTCTCTTAAAAAATATTGATATGAAAGAAGGCATCCAAAAATGAAAGAATCACGCGACTTGCTCGAACAATTAGGCTACCCATCCACTGATCTTAAAGAACTTCCTACATCAACGAAAACATTTCCGGATGGAGCTCAATACCGCATTGAACTACCAAGTGTAGAAGGTCCAGCTGCCCTAAAAGAAACATTGAAAGAAATTGACCGACTTGGTTTGACTATTCACCGGATATCCCAGGGCAGCGGCATCATGCTTCAAACGGATGAAGAAATTAAAGAAATGTGTGAAATGACAGCAGAGCGCGGCATGGAGCTCAGTTTGTTTGTCGGCCCCAGGGGTTCATGGGATGTCAGTGCGGGACCGCTTACGCCAGGAGGTAAATCTCAGGGAATCCGCCATGAAGGATCGGACCAGCTTGTTTATGCAATGGAAGACTTGAAAAGAGGAGCTGCACTTGGTCTTCGCGGTGCGTTAGTTGCGGATGAAGGACTCCTACTTTTAACGAAAGAAATGAAAAAATACGGACAGCTTCCGGAAGACTTTGTTGTTAAAGTATCAGTTCAAATGGGTTCAGCCAATCCAGTATCCGTTAAATTAATGGAAGACATCGGAGCGGATACCTACAACGTGCCACCTGCATTAACGCTGTCTAAACTTGCAGCGATCCGACAATCAATAAACATTCCAATTGATTTATATGTTGAAGTTCCGGATACCTTTGGAGGCTTTCTTCGCTATTATGAAATACCGGAAATTATCCGTGTATTGGCGCCTGTATACATTAAATTTGGTCTGCGTAATCATCCTGATGTATACCCTTCAGGGAAACAATGGGAAAGTACGAACATCTCACTCGCTCAAGAACGTGTACGCCGTGCCGCAATTGGTATTCAAATGATCGAACGATACTATCCTGAAGCAAAAACATCGAAACTCGGTGCAGAAGGACTGGGAATTGCAAAAATTGAAAAGGCAGCAGCGAAATAGATGTCTGGTATTACAATAAAGGAGTTGAGCCCGAATGACCTTTAAAATATTATTAACGGATTACGAATTTGAACATTTGAAATATGAAGAAGAGATTTTTCAAGAAAGCGGTCTGGATATCAATTTCATCAAAGCGCAATGCAAAACTGAAGAACAAGTTATGGAGCAGGCAAAAGAAGCGGATGCAATTTTAAATCAATATGCTCCTATCTCACGCCGAGTCATTGAGTCGCTTGAAAACACGAAAATCATCTCCCGCTATGGTGTTGGCGTCAATACAATTGATCTCAATGCGGCTAAAGAAAAGGGGATCACTGTCGCCAATGTACCGGATTATGGCATGGAAGAAGTATCGAATCATGCATTGGCACTTTTACTTTCGTCGGCGCGGAAAGTGACACTGTTAAACAAGGAAGTGAAAAAAGGTAACTGGGACTTTAAAGTGTGTGTCCCGATTCACCGTTTTAACGAACAAACGGTTGGGGTTCTCGGCTTTGGCCGGATTCCGCGCCGTTTCATTGAAAAGGTGAAACCGCTCGGCTTTAAAACCGCTGCTTATGACCCTTTCGTATCGGCGGCAGACATGGCTGCTGTCGGGGTTCAAAAAATGGATCTCGACGAAATTATAGGCGAAGCCGATTATTTGTCGATCCATGTGCCCTTAATTGATGATACATACCACCTGATCAATGAGGAGCGCCTTAAACAAATGAAGAGTAACGCGGTCATCATTAACACGGCACGTGGACCGATAATCGATGAAAAAGCACTTTCCTATGCACTTGAAAAAGGGATAATTGCAGGTGCTGCACTTGATGTGACAGAAAATGAGCCGGTCCGAATCGATAGCCCGCTACTCACAATGGACAATGTCATCATTACGCCGCACAGCGCCTGGTATTCTGAGGAAGCGATGGTTGAACTTCGTCAAAAAGCAGCAAGAAATATCGTTCAGGTCTTAAAAGGGGAAAAAACACCATACGCATTAACCTAAGAAAGGGGAAAAATATGAAAATAGCAACTTTTTCCGTGCAAACCGAACAGCACATCGGTCTTGTTAAAGATGATCAAATTATCAGCTTAACGGCCCTCGGTCCAGAAGAATTTCCTGCTTGCATGAAAAAATTTATAGAACGAGGAAGCGAGTTGCGTTCACGTGCTGAACAGTTAATCGAGCAACGGGTAAATGACGATGCAATATTCAAACTGTCAGAAGTAAATATCCTGCCGCCAATCGCAAAGCCGGATAAAATCATTTGCGTAGGACTTAACTATTTTGATCATTGCAAGGAAACCGGGATGGAGCCTCCTGAATCACCGGTCATTTTTTCGAAATATGCTAATGCTATTGCCGGACATAATGATGCGATTGAAATCCCGATTAATTCAACCGAGGTCGACTTTGAAGCAGAGCTTGCGTTTGTCATTGGTAGAGAAGCGAAACATGTGTCAGAAGAAGAGGCGGATGACTACGTCTTTGGCTACACGATTATGAATGATATCAGCGCCCGAGATTTGCAATTTCAGGACGGTCAGTGGTCAAGGGGCAAAACGGCGGATACATTCGCTCCATTTGGTCCTGTTATCGTGACAAAAGATGAAGTGGGTGACCCCCACAATCTAGCGATTTCGCTCGAATTAAACGGTGAAATTATGCAGGATTCAAATACAAGCAACCTAATTTTTACGGTTCCGAAAATCATTTCATTTTTATCACAGTCCATGACGCTAATGCCAGGTGATTTGATTGCAACTGGCACGCCACCAGGCGTTGGAATGGGAAGGAATCCGAAAATCTGGTTGAAAAACGGTGACCGGATGAACGTCAGAATTGAGAAGATCGGTAAGCTTTCTAATCACGTAATAGCATGATAAGAGAAAGAAGATGATGACATGGATGTTGTAACCATCGGAGAAACAATGACAGTGTTTACCCCGAATGAAGAAGGACCGCTTCGCCACGCCAGATCTTTTTCGATGAAGTTTGGCGGTGCGGAATCCAATGTCGCGATCGGGTTAAGCCGACTCGGTCATAGCTCACGCTGGATTAGCCGTCTCGGTGAGGATGAATTTGGCGATGCCATGCAATCGTTCATTCGCGGAGAAGGCGTTGATGTCTCTTATGTAACAAGAGACCCTGATGCGCCTACCGGAGTCTTTTTTAAAGAATTCAGACGGCTGAATGATACTCGAGTTTATTATTACCGGAAAGATTCGGCCGCTAGTAAAATGACGGCGGAATTACTAACTGATCTTGCCATCCAAGACGCCGCTTATCTCCATATTACGGGGATTACCCCTGCACTAGGGAATTCTTGTCAGTCGCTCTTGGATAAAGCGATCCGCATTGCTAAGGAAAACGGAACAAAAATCGTCTTCGATCCGAATATTCGCTTGAAAATATGGGGTGATGAAAATGAAGCACGTCACATCATAACAAAGTACGCCTCGAAAAGTGATATCGTCATGCCTGGGGTGGCCGAAGCCGAATTTTTATTCGGCTCCCATACTCCGGAGAAATTTGCCGATCATTTTCATGAACTCGGTGTCGAAACAGTTTTACTTAAATTGGGCAAAGAAGGCTCTTTAATTTCAGCCCCGTCTGTACCGAAAACATACGTTCCTGGATTCTATGTGGAACGGGTCGTGGATCCCATCGGTGCTGGTGATGCTTTTGCATCCGGTGTACTTTCCGGTCTGCTTGATGGACTGCCGCTAGATGAAGCTGCAAGGCGTGGAAATGCCATGGGAGCAATGGCAACGATGGTAAATGGCGATGTTGAGGGTTTGCCGGCCCGTGCCGACCTCGCTTTGTTCATGAGTGGCGGCGCTGATGATGTGAAGAGGTAGAAAGGTGGAAAAAATGACTAAACTTGAAGAGCTTAAACATGGGAAGCTGGTCGCCGTCATTCGCGGAGCACGCCCCAATCAAATTATACCAATCGCCCGGGCCCTGAAAGAGGGCGGCATCCGAACGCTAGAAATAACAGTGGAAACTCCCAAAGTGTGCCATTTGATTGAAAGAGTGAAAGAGGAGTTCGGTGATGATATCATAGCGGGTGCCGGTACAGTATTGGATCCTGAAACGGCCCGTGCGGTAATAATGGCAGGGGCGGAATTTATCTTTTCTCCAACCGTCAATGTCAAAACGATTAAAATGGCGAAGCGCTATGGCGTTATTAGCATCCCAGGTGCGCTCACACCAACCGAAATATTGACTGCTTACGAGAATGGAGCTGACATCATCAAAGTTTTCCCGGCAGATGCATTGGGTGTTAGTTACTTTAAAAATCTTAAAGGGCCGCTTCCTCACATCCCTCTAATGCCAACTGGCGGTGTCAACCTTGACAACCTCGCTTCGTTTTTTAAGGCAGGGGCCATCGCTGCGGGAGTTGGCGGTTCATTGATCAATCCTGCGAAATTGATTACAGGTGAAGATTACACAAGGCTGACAGAAACGGCAAAAAAATTCTCGGCTATCGTACAAAAAAGCTAATGCAGTCCGACGCTTATATTCATATCAATTCAATAATCGCTGGAAATGAAAGTATGACTGTATGTTTTTTCCTCCATTCCTACCAATTTGATGTATCCGTTAAATTTCCATCAAGGGTGGCATTGCTGATGGACAGTAGATAAATTAAAGACAAACCAGAAAGGGGAAAAGTGCTATGTTACTAGAAAAGTACAGTAATCTGCAGGGTATTCTCCAAAAAATGGAGTCGGTTGTGGTCGCTTTTTCAGGAGGGGTGGATAGCACGTTTTTGCTAAAAGTCGCTATTGATACTCTGGGTTATGATAATGTGTTAGCCATTACAGCAGATTCGGAAACCTATCCGTCGAGTGAATTGAATGAAGCCATTATGCTAACAAAATGGATTGGTGCCAACCATCGTGTCATTCAAACTTCGGAGTTGGCCATTCCTGGATATAAAGAAAACAATCAGAATCGCTGTTACTTTTGTAAAAGTAGTTTATTTGACCATCTGCTTCCTATTCTTGAAGAATATGAATTTAATAATATTATTTATGGAGTTATCGCTGATGATGCTAACGAATTTCGTCCAGGCATGAAAGCAGCTAAAGAAAAAGGAATCAAGGGACCTCTTCTAGAAGCCGATTTATACAAAGAAGAAATAAGAGTATTGTCCAAGCAAGCCGGATTGCCAACCTGGGATAAACCGTCATTTGCTTGCCTATCCTCACGAATAGCATATGGCGATATCATTACGAAGGAAAAATTGACCAAAGTTGATAAATCAGAGGCTTACATAAAATCACTGGATATTCATCAGGTAAGAGTCAGGACCCATGAGGATACTGCCCGAATTGAAGTTGAACCCGATGATATGCCGCGAGTGCTTCAATACCATGCGGCGATCACGAAACGGCTGAAGCAATTTGGTTATAAGTATGTATCAATGGATCTCACGGGCTATACAAGCGGAAGTATGAATATGGCGCTTAAAAAGGAAGAAATGTTATGATTGACGATATTTTGGAGCAGGTTCAAAAGGGTTCATTGACAGTTGCGGAAGCGAAGGGAAAACTTGCATCCTATGAAAATTTAGGGTTTGTAAAAATCGATCATCATCGTAAAAGGAGACAAGGCTTTCCCGAAATTGTGTTTGGGGAAGGGAAAACAGCTGAACAAATTTTAACGATTGTCCAATCGCTGCGGACAAGGAATGATTCTGTGCTTGTGACTCGTATTTCTCGGGAAAAAGCGGTATTTGTACAAAAAGAATGTAGTGATTTTGAGTATAACGAGATTGCACGGACACTTGCTTGGGTTAAAGAAAAGCCGAAATCCGTTGATTCATATATTGCAATTGTGTGCGCCGGGACATCAGATTTGTCCGTTGCTGAAGAAGCTGCCGTGACGGCCGAAACTCTAGGTATTCCAGTCAGGCGTATATACGATGTAGGTGTTGCTGGACTGCACCGCCTTCTTGATAATATTGACGAGATACGAGGGGCTACGGTATCAGTTTGTGTTGCGGGGATGGAAGGGGCACTTCCAAGTGTGTTAGGAGGCCTTGTCACGAATCCAATTATTGCTGTGCCGACAAGTATTGGTTACGGTGCTAATTTTAACGGTTTATCGGCACTTTTATCGATGCTTAATTCATGCGCATCGGGTGTAAGTGTGGTGAACATAGATAATGGATTTGGTGCAGCCTACAATGCAGCCATTATATACAAACTCGTACATAAAAAGGAGGTCAATAGTGATGAGGACTTTATATTTTGACTGCTTTTCCGGCATAAGCGGAGATATGGTTATTGGTGCGTTGATTGATGCAGGTGCAGACCCTGTACAAATGGAAGAAGAGTTAAAAAAGCTGAACATAGATGAAGAATATAATCTGTCATGGGTGAAGGTCGTCAAAAATGGCATTACAAGTACTAAATTTGATGTCTTTCTTACCAGTAAATCAGAGCAAACACATGAACACAGCCACAGCCATGGACAAGAACACCGTCATGGACATGAACAAAGTCATGGACACAGTCACAGTCATGGACAAGAACACAGTCATGGACATGAGCACAACCATGGACAAGAACACAACCATAGCCATGAACATGAACAAAGTCATGGACATGAACACAACCATAGCCATGTACCTCACAACCATCACGGCAGCCGTACCTACAAACAAATTGTAGAAGCTATCAATGAGGCGAACTTTAATGAATCGGTAACAAACATGTCACTCGCCATTTTTAAGAAGATTGGTGAGGCGGAAGGGCACATACACGGGCTTCCTCTTGATAAAGTTCACTTTCACGAGGTGGGAGCGGTAGACTCAATAATAGATATAATCGGGGCTGCAATTTTAATCGATCAGCTAGGTATTGAATCTGTTCAGTCATCAGCCATTCCAACGGGATTTGGACATATACATATTGATCACGGAATATATCCTGTTCCTGCACCTGCCACTCTTGAAATATTAAAGGGGGTACCGATTGCCTCAAACGATATTCGTTCTGAATTAGCAACGCCGACCGGTGCTGCCATCGCTGCTGTTTTAGCTGAAAATTTCGGCTCGCTTCCACCCATGACTGTCGAATCGATTGGCTATGGTGCGGGAAAAAAAACATTCGAAAATCATCCGAACGTCCTACGCATTATTATAGGGGAGATCCAATGAAGCGCCCACCTGATCATGAGCATCTTGATGAACAAATGGTGAAAATGGAAGTGAATCTAGATGATATTTCCGGTGAATGGCTTGGGCATGTAATGGATTTGTTGTTTGAATCAGGAGCAAATGATGTATTTTATACACCAATCTTTATGAAAAAAAATCGACCGGGGGTGTTATTGCAACTTCTCTGTTCACAGCAGGTGATTTCGAAAATGAAGAAGATATTATTTGCTGAAACGACGACTCTCGGTATTCGCTACTACCCTCTTACCGTGCACCGGCTTGAGCGCTCTTTTTTCAATGTGAATACTCAATGGGGGGAAGTGACGATGAAGAGAGGGATTCATGAGGGGTTGACCTTGCAGCAGGCACCTGAATATGAAGATTGCCGTAAAATTGCCGTACAGAACAATATACCTCTTAAAAGGGTGTATGAAGAAGTATGGAAGTGTCTCGGGGAGGTGGTAGAGAAATGAGTTTGGTGTCGATTCTTACATTTGGATTCATATTAGGGATAAAGCATTCGTTAGAGCCGGATCATGTTATTGCGGTAGCAACCACGGCAGGAAATGCGAAAAAATTATCGCGTTCCACTCTAACGGGGGTGTATTGGGGTATAGGACATACATGTACGCTGTTTCTTATAGGTATGATGTTCATTTGGATGAAAGGGGAGATTCCAGAGTCGTTAAGCATGACGCTGGAATTCGGTGTTGGCATTATGCTTGTTATGCTAGGGGCGAAAAGTTTATTTAAAGCTAGCCCTAATATCACGAACGACAAAGATAGATTTCGCCCTTTTTTGGTGTCTGCTTTAATTGGGTTCGTCCATGGTCTCGCGGGCAGTGCCGCAATGGTCATTCTAACGATGTCGACAGTAACCGGAATAGGCCAAGGGTCCATCTATATAATAATATTTGGCGCGGGAACCATTATTGGCATGCTGTGCTTTACAACTTTACTAGGCATACCGTTTGCTTTGAATCGAAAGGACATCGTTTTAAACCGAATCTTCATCAAGCTGGCGGGAGCTTTAAGTTTTTCATTCGGACTTTATTATATATACAAATTGGGTGTAACAGAAGGTTTGTTTGCGCTCTGGGCTAATTGATTTATTTTATAAGCATGACTGAAATCTCAGGCTGTCTGTAACCCATGGACAGTCTCTTTTATTTTTATTAATTCATCAAAACCAATATTAAGTAGACAATATGTCTTCTAGGAGGTTTCTCAGAAAGAAAACTGACAAAAAGGCTTGTTTTAATGGGCACACTTCAATGGACATGTCCAAGCAAATTTCCGGGGTATATTGTAACGGATATGAACCTCCAATTATTATTCTGCAATTATTTGTAGTTGGAAGAAGGGATGGACAATAAAAATAAGACCCCATGACACTGCTAAGCCATTTTTTTAAGAATGGCAGTGTCGTAGGATCTGTTAGTATTTTTATATAGAAAGTCACGAAATCTAGGTTTTGCTGTAGCCGTTAGGCAGAAATGCGTTTATTTTTCCGTTGAAGAATCCATATTTCTATTGCACCGGAGCCAAGCAATACTCCTGAAACAATGAATATAAGTCCAATGAAATGTGCAGGAACTATGGCTTCATTAAGGAAAAATGCTGCCCCTAACAAAGAGAATAAGGTGTTTAAGTTAAGAAATATCGATGATTCGGCTGCGCCTACCTTACCAATGGCATAATTATAGCTCATGTGCCCAAGGGCAGTGGCAAAAATAGCGGAGAACAAGAAAGCTCCCCAGATGGATGGCGGTGCCGTTGCCAGTGAAGATAAGCCCTCTGGTTCCTTCCATAAGCTGATGGCAAAAAGAATAAAAGACCCGATAAGCATCATGTAGCCGGTTAATAATCGTGGATCCATTGTTTTTGAGGCTCTATTAATGAGTATGAAACTCAGTGCCTGTGAAAGAATGGAAAGGAGAATATCCACATCTCCCAGATTAATGGAATGAAGTCCTCCACTTCCTGCCATAACGGTAAAACTCACGCCCAGAGCACCGCATATAAAGCCAAGAAGCCGGATTAAAGTGGGCTTTTTACGAAAGAATATCATGGTCAAGATGACAGTCAATATTGGCCCCATGCCCAGAATCAGTCCAGCATTCGAGGCTGAAGTCTTCGTCAATCCCTCAGCTAAAAAATAATGATGAAAAACGACACTCAAAAGTGCTCCTCCAAAAACGTAAAGAAGTTCACTTTTTTTAGGAAGACGTATTAATCCAAAGAAGAAAAGAATAATAATGACGATAAGAGAAGCAGTAAAAATTCTCAATGAAGTGATCGTTACTGGCTGCGTATACGCAACTAAAATTTTAATAACTGAGACATTTAACCCCCACGTGATCATTATTCCGGTAAGTAAGATGTATATTTTCAAAAAACTCATTCCAAACAACCTTTCAAACTTATTTAATAATTGATATATTATACAACTTTCACTAAATTAATAGCAAAGAGTAAAATTTGATTAAAAGCCCAAGGATGAAAAATCAGAAGCTCTTAATCATTAAAAAAAGAGGGAAGAAATAACCCCTTTCACTTTACCTTAATATGGTTTTTTATCATAAATTTAGCTGAAATATTATCAAATAAAAATAAAATTACAAATTATCTAACTTTTCTATTGTTTTTGGTAGGGTTTTCATTTACAATTTCCTTATGATTTACCAAACCGGTTTAGTAATTAACTAAATCGATTTAGCAATATAGCTTAATGAAAGTGATATGATCAAATGTTTTTCTTTTTATTTGTGATTGTTCGAAAGAAGGGGGTACTGTATTGTCATCAAAATATGGTGTTTTAACGCTGGGCGACGCCATGATTACGCTAAATCCGGAAGAAACAGGACCTTTAAGATTCGTAACCCGTTTTGAGCGAAAAGTAGGAGGCGCAGAACTGAATTTTGCAATTGGCTGTGCAAGGCTAGGCATGCGGGCAAAATGGATAAGTCGTTTAGGCAAGGACGAGTTCGGCAGAGTTATCTATAATTTCGCTCGTGGGGAAGGCGTGGACATGAGTGATGTTGCCTTTGTAAATGGTTATCCAACATCCCTTAACTTTAAAGAAATCCGGGAAGATGGTTCCGGAAAGACATTTTATTACCGCTATCAATCTCCGATTTTAACTTTAAAACCGGAAGATATAACAGAAAAGATGTTTGAAGAGATTGATATAGTCCATCTTACTGGAGTATTTCTGGCTATAGATCCCCAAAATGTGGATATTGCCAAGAGGGTAATGGACATTGCAAAACAAAAAAATATACCTATTTCCTTTGATCCGAATATCCGCTTAAAGCTATGGTCAATCGAGGAAGCAAGATCAGTTTATTATGATATTTTTCCATATGTTGATATTTTGCTTACAGGTTTGGATGAAATAAGATTGATCATCGGAACTGACTCAAAAGAATCTTTGGCAAAATTCGCGAAGGTGAATGACATTGATCAACTTGTCATCAAGGACGGGAAACATGGTTCAAAACTATATACCAAAAATGAATGGCATGAAAAAGAAGCCTTCCCTGTTATACCCCTGGACACTGTTGGAGCGGGAGATGGTTATGATGCCGGCTATATTTACGGATATCTTCATGGCTTATCCATTGATGAAAGATTAACATTCGCAAATGGTGTAGGAGCTCTTGTCACAACTGTGGCTGGGGACAATGAAGGATTACCGTATTTGGATGAAGTAATGCCTTTCATACAGAATGAGGCCGTTATAGAAAGATAGATGACTGAAAGAAACGAGGGAATGAAATGGCAACAGTAACGATTCAAGCGGAGGAAGCAAAACGATTAGTAATACAACAGCTGACCAAAGTGGGTTTAAATGAAGAAAATGCCGGGAAAATCGCGGAAGTATTGGTTCATGCCGATCTTAGAAATGTCAATTCCCATGGTGTTTTACGAACAGAGCATTATGTGAACCGTTTACAGGCAGGAGGAATAAATCCCGATGCACAGATTTCCTTTCAAAAGACAGGACCCGTTACCGGTGTAGTTGATGGAGATGATGGATTTGGTCATGTGATCAGCGACGTGGCCATGGACCATGCGATCGAAATGGCCAGAGATAATGGCGTGGGCATGGTGACTGTTTTTAATAGCAGCCATTGCGGAGCACTAAGCTATTTCGTTCAAAAAGCAGCTGAAGCAAAGTTGATTGGAATCGCAATGTCACATACCGATAAAATTGTGGTCCCATTCGGAGGGAAAACTTCTTTTCTTGGTACCAACCCAATCGCATACGGAGTTCCTGCCAAAACGAAGAAACCCTTTATTCTTGATATGGCAACTTCCAATGTTGCACTGGGGAAAATCCTCCAGGCACGGGAAGAGGGAAAGGAAATCCCTGAAGGATGGGGAGTGGATGAAAATGGAGCTACGGTCACAGACCCGAATAAAGTCGTTTCCCTTTCCACTTTCGGAGGCCCGAAAGGTTATGGCCTATCCGTAATTGTAGATGTGTTTTCTGGATTATTGGCCGGTGCGGCATTTGGCCCGCACATTGGGAAAATGTATGACGATCTTGATAAGAAACGGAAGCTGGGACATTATTTTTGTGTAATTAATCCTTCGTTCTTTACGGATACTGATATATTTCTAGAGCAAATGGATCAAATGATCGAAGAGCTGCAACAGGTTGAACCTGCTCCAGGGTTCGATCGCGTATATGTACCGGGTGAGATCGAACAAATCAATGAAGAAAAAAACCTGAAACAAGGTATTACGATAGCATCAAGTGTTTATGAATTTCTTACAAAGTAGGTGGGGAAATGAAAGCGGTTCAAGTACGTAAAGCTCATGAACTTAACATTCAAGAAGTTGAAAAACCACGGATTTCGAACTCGACGGATGTCCTTGTAAAAGTAAAAAGAGTCGGGATTTGCGGATCGGATATGCATATTTACCATGGCACCAATCCTCTTGCAACTTTGCCGCGGGTCGTTGGACATGAAGTAGCGGGAGAAGTTGTGGAGATAGGTCAAGGCGTCGCGGGCATAAAAGTTGGGGACCACGTTGTTATTGAGCCCATCAGTTATTGCGGTGAGTGTTACGCTTGCCGCAAAGGACGCCAAAATGTTTGTGAAAAACTTTCCGTTTTTGGCGTGCATGAAGATGGTGGGTTGAGGGAATGGTTCGTCCTTCCCGAGAAACAATTACATGTTGTGGATTCCGCTTTAGCTTGGGATGAAATAGTATTGGCGGAGCCATACACAATTGGAGCACAGGCCGTTTGGAGAGGCGAAGTCGAGGAAGGGGAAACCGTGCTAATCCAGGGAGCTGGACCTATTGGGATATGCATTTTAAAGATGGCAAAGCTTCAAGGAGCATCTGTGATGATCACGGATTTAAGTGATGAGCGTTTGGAATTCGCTAAAGAAAGCGGCGCTGATATCACTGTACATGCGGGAAAGGAAGATGTTCAAAAACGAGTGGAAGAATGGACGAATGGGGAAGGGGCCAACGTCGTCATTGATGCAGTATGCTTACCGATGACCTTTGAATTGTCCTTTGATGTAGTGTCAACGGCCGGGCGGATTGTCGTACTCGGTTTTGATGAACGTCCTTCAGCTATTTCCCAGCTTCCAATCACTAAAAAGGAAGTATCTGTGAAAGGATCTAGATTGCAAACCGACCAGTTTCCAAAAGTGGTTAAGCTTTTGAATGAAGGCAAACTCAGACATGAAGGTTTAGTCACCCATACATTTTCGCTCGATGATATCCAGGAAGCATTTAATTTTGTTGAAAATCATCCCGAACAAGTTCGAAAAGCGATCATCGTTTTTAATTAAGGGGGTAGGAGTCATGGATAAACACTCAATCATACATCAAATAACGGAAACGAAAGTTGTAGCTGTTATCCGGGGACAGGATGCAAAAGAAGCGGTACAGCTGTCTAACGCAGCTGTAGAAGGAGGTGTTCGGGCAATCGAATTGACTTATACAACACCGGGAATTGAAGAAGCTTTCAAAGAACTGCAAAATACGGAAGCACTCTTAGGGGCAGGCTCGGTACTTGATTCTGAAACGGCACGACATGCGATTTTAGCTGGCGCCAATTTTATCGTCAGTCCCTATTTTGTCAATGGAGTAGCCGAACTATGTAATCGATACGGCATTCCCTATATGCCTGGTTGCATGACAATTAGAGAAATGGCTACATCATTGGAAGCAGGTTGTGATGTTTTAAAGTTATTTCCGGCAAACCATTTCGAACCTTCTTTCATCAAGTCGGTTAATGGACCACTGCCCAATGTAAGGATCATGCCAACAGGCGGAATAAATTTAGATAACATGAAGGACTGGCTTAATGCAGGCGCGGTAGCAATCGGTATCGGCAGTGACTTGAACAAAGCCTATCAGAATGGCGGCTATGAGGCCGCAGTGGAGTTAAGCAGAAAATACATGCAGAAAATTGCGGAATGACGGAGGTGCATGATGAACATTACATTTAGATGGTACGGGAAAGACAATGATACCGTTTCATTGGAGCACATTAAACAGATTCCTGGAGTGAAAGGGATCGTCTGGGCACTTCACCAAAAACCTGTTGGTGAGGTATGGGAAAAGGAAGAAATTAAAAAAGAAATCGAGTATATCCAATCATTTGGTTTTCACACGGATGTCGTAGAAAGTGTAAATGTCCATGAATCGATTAAATTGGGTAACGAAGATCGCATGATATATATAGAGAAATACAAAGAGACGATCCGGAATCTTTCGGAAGCTGGAGTGAAAGTCATTTGTTATAACTTCATGCCGATTTTTGATTGGACTCGGACTGAAATGTTCCATCCTTTGGAAGATGGCTCAACTGCCCTGTTTTATGAAAAGGCGAAAGTGGATACGTTAGATCCACAAGATTTAATTCGTACGGTAACGGAAGCCTCAGATTTAACTTTACCAGGTTGGGAACCAGAAAAGATGGATCAAATCTCTGAATTATTCGAAGCTTACAAAACTGTGGACGAAGAGCAGCTGTGGGCGAATCTTGAAATATTCCTAAAAGAAATATTACCTGTTGCCGAGGCTTGCGGTATAAAAATGGCAATACACCCGGATGATCCGCCATGGTCCATTTTTGGCTTGCCAAGAATCATCACCGGAGAGTCGAGCTATGAAAAACTGATCTCGATTTCGGATTCACCGTCGAATGCGTTCACCATGTGTACAGGCTCGATGGGGGCAAACCCTGAAAATGATATGGTCCAAGTGGCTAAAAAGTATGCAAACCGTTCGCCTTTCTCCCATATAAGAAATGTGAAGATTTATGAAAATGGCGACTTTGTGGAAACATCCCATCATACCCAGGATGGATCCATCAATATACAGGGCGTCGTGGAAGAATTGAATAAGCAAAATTATACTGGTTATGTCAGACCGGATCATGGCCGCCATATATGGGGTGAAGATTGCCGCCCTGGATACGGTTTATATGACCGAGCATTGGGAATCATGTATTTGCTCGGATTATGGGATGCATATGAAGCTGGTAAATCAGGTGGGGAATCATGATCCCCATACATGAAAACTTAACGAACAGGGTGGCAGTCATCACTGGGGGCAGCGGTGTTTTATGTTCCAAAATGGCTGTGGAATTGGCCCGTCATGGTGTCAAGATAGCTATATTGAACAGAACGGCAGAAAAAGGTCAAGAAGTGGTCGAACTCATTGAACAAGCAGGGGGAACTGCGATATCAATCGCGGCAGATGTTTTGAATAGAACCTCATTGGAGGATGCAAGAGGGAAAATAATTGATACGTTCGGAAGAGTGGATCTATTAATAAATGGAGCGGGTGGCAATCATCCTGATGCCATTACTTCTCCAGAGAAATATGGGGAAGAAGCAGAAGGAAAATCATTTTTTGATCTGGATGAGGATGGTTTCTCCCAAGTTTTTGCCAGTAATTTTACCGGTACATTTTTGGCAAGTCAGGTTTTTGGAAAAGAATTATTGCAAGTGGAAGCACCAGTTATCGTAAATATATCTTCCATGAGCGCCTACGCTCCAATGACTAAAGTACCAGCATATAGTGCCGCCAAAGCTTCGATAAATAATTTTACCATGTGGATGGCTGTTCATTTTGCCGAAGAAGGTTTACGGGTGAATGCCATTGCTCCAGGTTTCTTTTTGACGAAGCAAAATCGGGATCTTTTGCTTAATGAAGATGGCAGTCTGACGGCAAGGTCTGATAAAATCATTACTTCAACACCCATGAAGCGTTTCGGGCAGCCTGAAGATTTACTTGGTACATTGCTTTGGCTCGTTGATGAATCCTATTCGGGCTTTGTCACAGGAATTACGGTACCGGTCGATGGGGGCTTCATGGCATATTCGGGCGTCTGAAGCCAGGTCCAATAAAAAGGCGAACAAGTTAAGATTTAAATTAGTTCAACGGGTTGGGAAATTGTCTATTTACTGCATCAGATGGTGATTGTAAAGCTTTACTTATTATAATAGAATATTCCTTATATATAAGCCATTTTGGTATTAGGCAGAAAAAATTGAAATCACACGACAGGAATGAATGAAATGAAAACCATTACAATTACTGATGTCGCCAATCACGCGAAAGTATCAAAAAGCACAGTTTCCCAATACCTGAACAAACGCTATGAATATATGAGTGAAAAAACAAGGAAAAAGATTGAAGAAACAATAGAAGAGTTAAACTATCAGCCTAATATAATAGCGCGCAGTTTAAAACAAAAATCCACTTTTACCGTTGGGGTAGTGGTTGCCAATATCCTTCACACGTTTTCAACGCAAGTTATTAGAGCTATAGAAAACTACTTTTATGAACAAGGGTTCCACATTATCGTTTGCAATGCAGATGACAATCCTGAAAAGGAAAAGAATTATATTGAAATGCTAAGGGCTAAACAAGTGGATGGGATCATCATTTTCCCCACAGGGGACAATCTTGATTTATATCAACGTATGAAGAGTGATCAATTCCCGATTGTTTTCATGGATAGGACGATCGAAGAATTGAATATTGCTACAGTCATGCTCGATAATCACCTTGCTTCCAAGTTAGCGGTCGATCGGTTTATTGAAAAGGGTTTTGAAAACATTGCAATCATAACCACTTCAATAATACGCGATATCAGTCCTCGAATCGAACGGATCAAAGGGTACAAGGATTCACTCGCGTCACATGGGGTACCATTCAATTCAGAATATATTAAAACTGTGAATGCAGATGAAATTCCGGTTGCGCTTTTAGAATTTTTCGAATTGGAAAAGCCGCCTCAAGCCATTTTGGCAGGAAATGATATCGTACTTAATGAAGTATTGCGTTATATGAAACAGCACGAAATCAATATACCTGATGACATAGCGGTCATAGGTATCGATGATGTTCCTTATGCCAGTTTCTATACACCGACCATCACAACGGTTAATCAGCCGGCCATTGAAATGGCAAACTTGGCAGCAGAGTTACTGCTTAGTCAAATCAATAAATCAGGAAAAGAGGATACAAGCGTCCATCGCTTGAAACCGACTTTGCTTTCAAGGAATTCTTGCTAGATTCGGATGTAAGAATTCCTGTGAAAAAGAAAGCGCTTTTTTTACGGGGATTCTAAACCGATTTAGTTTTTGGGTCATATAGGTTTTACTCTTGGTTATTAAATGGAAACGTTTCCAAAAATGCTGCTGCATTTATAGAAACGTATAGGGGGGTTCTTTATGTTTTCAAATGGTAGAGGAATGGTTATCGTTTTCTTGTTCTTGGCAGGGGTAATAAATTATCTGGACCGATCTGCACTATCCATTGCAGCTCCGTTCATCCAAGATGATTTATCCCTAACAGCAACACAGATGGGAATTATCTTTAGTAGCTTTTCAGTTGGTTATGCCGTATTTAACTTCCTTGGAGGCATGGCGTCCGATAAATGGGGAGCAAAGCTTACGCTTTTCGTGGCAATGATCGTTTGGTCATTATTCAGTGGTGCACTTGTGCTTGCTGTCGGTTTTGCCAGTATGATAGTCATCCGCATCTTGTTTGGGATGGGCGAAGGCCCTCTTTCAGCAACCATCAATAAAATGGTGAATAACTGGTTCCCGTCAAATCAACGGGCATCTGTCGTTGGTCTGACGAATAGCGGGACTCCGCTTGGTGGCGCAATCGCAGGTCCAATAGTTGGATTCATTGCCATCTCATATGGATGGAGAGTTTCTTTCATTGCCATAATGATAATTGGTCTTATTTGGGCGATTTGCTGGTGGAAGTTCGTTAAAGAAAAACCACAAGAGTCCAAAGAACAGAAACATACAGGAAAATCTTATGTAGCGGCAACATCGGAAGGAAAGGTGAAATTCACCTTTTATTTAAAACAAAAAACTGTTTTATTTACAGCTCTAGCCTTTTTCTCCTACAACTATATTCTCTTCTTTTTCTTAACTTGGTTCCCAAGCTATTTGGTGGATGCACGCGGCCTAAGTGTGGAAAATATGAGTATCATTACAGTGATTCCTTGGATCTTTGGATTCATCGGACTTGCTTTGGGTGGATTCGTGTCGGATTTCTTCTTTAAAAAATTCGCTCAAAAAGGTGTTTTATTCTCACGTAAACTCGTGCTTGTAACATGCTTGTTCTTATCGGCAGTATGTATCGGTTTTGCCGGACTTGTATCCACGACGGTCAGTGCGGTAACGCTTGTAGCACTTTCCGTCTTCTTCCTATATTTGACTGGTGCCATTTACTGGGCAATCGTCAACGATGTCGTAGACCCTGGTAATGTTGGATCTGTTGGAGGTTTTATGCATTTCTTGGCAAATACAGCAGGAATCATCGGACCGACGTTAACAGGATACATTGTCGATACCTCAGGCACATACACAGTTGCATTCTTGCTTGCTGGTGGATTGGCCATCGTTGCATCGCTTGCAGTCATCCGTTTTGTACGACCGATAGTAAAGCCTGCGTAATAGATTGTTAGAATGGAAGTGTCTCCCAAAGGGAAGACACTTCCATTTTTCATTTGTATTAGGCACGCCTAGCGAATACGATTTTCTTTTCGAAATGTAGCTGGTGTCTTTTCATTGTATTTCTTAAAGGTACGATAAAATTGGGGCATGCTTTCAAAACCACACATTTCAGCAATATGTGCAATGGTGTGATTCGTTTCCAGCAAAAGTTCCTTTGCCTTGATGATACTTTTCGTGTTTAGATATACGATTAAGCCAATTCCAGTCGTTTCCTTAAAAACTCTGCTGAAGTGAGCGGGACTGACCAAAGCTTTTTGTGCAAGTGCCGTCAGTGTTAATGGTTCATCAATATGTTCATTAATATAGATTAAAATATCTTTGATCCATTCTGAGCTATAGCTGCCCTCGGATAAATCCTCTTTGCCATTTATCCGGGTACGGTATAAATCAAGTATGATCTGATGAACGATCAGCAAACAAGCATGCCTCGAGCCTATTAGTTGGCTAGTTGTTTCTTGCAGGATGAGCTGTAGCTGTTCCTCCAACTTTACTTGTTCCTTCTGCGGCAATGATATTTTGTAATTCTTACTCTTTTTTGTCAGATCAAACAAGTGTAAATATGAAAAAGAATCATCAACCACATCTTTATATATTAATGTGGGACTGAAAAAGATAATGGTGGAGGTGACAGGGTCGTCCTTATTCGGTAATGCCCTATGAATGGTATTATTCGGGATCAGGAATACATCCCCTTGCTGCATATCATAAAACACATCACCGATAAAAAAGGTCCCTTTACCGTTATAAACATAAACAATTTCATAATAGTCATGCATATGATCGGACAATTCATTCTGGGGACTTTTCGTATCTTGATAGACAAATGAGAATGGGAAGAGTAAATCATGGTTTAATGCATTATGAATTTTTTTCATTTGTTCATCTCCTGAAAGTATAATACAACAAGAATGAGTATATTTATAGCAAAAAACGCAATTTATATCTCATAAATTGATGTTAAAATTAAAATAGATTTAAAAATTAAAAAATTCAAGGGAAAAATGAAAGGGCTTTCGGAATGAATTGACGTTTGGTTCTGAACGTCTTACTCATGATAAGGAGGGACAAAATGAATAAATATGTTCAATTGCATTCAAATGATGATGTTGTTATTTCCTTGGAGGGAATTCATAAAGGACAGAGCTTCCAGATTCAAACAGAAGACAGTGGAATGATCCATATCAAGGCAAATGACGACATTCCTAAAGGGCATAAAATGTTAGTGAAACCGGTTAAACGAGGGGAGGACGTAATCAAATTTGGCTACTCGATCGGAAAAGCTAAAGAAGATATCTCCATTGGCGATTGGGTTCACACCCATAATCTAGCATCCGGTTTGCATGGTATATTGGATTATTCCTATCAACCTAGCATTCAAGATACAAATAAGCCAAGTCAAAATCATACCTTCCAAGGATATATCCGTGAAAATGGGGAAGTGGGTATCCGGAATGAAATCTGGATCATCAATACGGTAGGCTGCATCAATAAAACATGTGAACTTCTCGCTAAAATGGGCAATGAGCAGTTTAAAGATCGTCAAATCGATGGGATTCATCACTTTTCCCACCCCTACGGTTGTTCTCAATTGGGAGATGATTTGACCCATACGCAGAAACTATTGGCAGCCTTGGCTCAACATCCAAATGCAGCAGGGGTTTTAGTTGTAGGATTAGGGTGTGAGAACAATCAAATCGAAGCATTTAAAGAAGCCATAGGCGAATTTCCTCCTCATCGGATTAAATTTTTAAAAGCCCAGGAGGTTCAAGATGAATTGGAGAGCGGCTTACGTTTAATGGGGGAATTAGTGGAATATGCGGAAAGGTTCGTACGCCAGACCGTACCAGTTTCAAAGTTGAAAATAGGCTTGAAGTGCGGTGGTTCCGATGGTTTTTCAGGCATTACCGCTAATCCATTGGTTGGTGCTGTTTCCGATCTTATTGTGGAAAATGGCGGGACCACGATATTGACAGAGGTTCCTGAGATGTTTGGAGCGGAAACGATATTGATGAACAGGGCAAGGGATGAAGAAACCTTTAAGAAAATCGTTGGCCTTATTAATGATTTCAAACAGTATTTCATTCGCCATGATCAGGAAATTTATGAAAACCCTTCACCTGGAAACAAGGAAGGCGGCATAAGTACACTGGAGGAAAAATCACTTGGATGTACACAAAAAGGGGGCCATGCCACTGTAGTGGATGTAAGCCCATATGGACAACGAGTAGAGAAGCATGGTTTGAATTTAATCAATTCTCCTGGCAATGACCTGATTTCGGTGACGGCTTTGGCAGCAGCCGGCGCACATATCGTTCTATTCACTACGGGAAGGGGAACGCCGTTTGGGGGACCCGTGCCTACTGTAAAAATAGCTACGAATTCGGATTTAGCCGATCGTAAAAAGCACTGGATTGATTATAATGCCGGGCGGTTGATAGAAGGTCAAAAGATCGATGAATTAAAGGACGATTTATTCCATTACATTCTTGAGCTTTCAACAGGTAAAAAGAAAACGAATAATGAAAAATTCGGATATAGGGAGATAAGCATCTTTAAAGAAGGAGTCATTCTCTAATACATACACAATTTCTATCAAGCTATTAAAAAGGAGTGTTATTCAGTGAAAAGTATCGTTTGTGAACAACCTTTTGAATTTAAGATGATACAGTCGGAAAAACCAGTTCCAAACTCAGGGGAAGCTTTGATTCGTGTGCGGCGCATAGGTATATGCGGAACGGATATTCATGCCTATGGAGGCAATCAACCCTTTTTTAGCTATCCTCGAATACTTGGCCATGAATTATCCGGTTTTATTGAGTCGATACCGGAAAATGAATCTGGGCTTAATGTCGGGGATCAAGTATCGATCATCCCCTATATGGAATGTGGAGAATGCCTGGCTTGCAGAAGTGGAAAAACGAATTGCTGTACGGATATGAAAGTGTTGGGTGTACATGCTGAAGGCGGCATGAGTGAGTGGATTACGGTTCCTTATAATCATTTGGTGAGAACCGAGGGTCTCACACTTGACCAATCCGCAATGATAGAGCCTTTAAGTATAGGGGCTCACGCAGTTAGGCGCGCTGCTATTCATAAAGGGGAATTTGCACTTGTAATTGGTGCTGGGCCAATTGGCTTGGGAGTCATGGCATTCGCTAAAGAACAGGGTGCTAAGGTGATCGCAATGGATGTAAATGATGAACGCCTTGCGTTTGCCGGCAAGTGGGCAAATGCCGATTATACTTTGAATGTTTTGGAGAATCCAATGGAGAAATTAGCCCAATTGACGAATGGAGATATGCCAAGCGTGGTATTTGATGCGACAGGTAATGCTAAGTCAATGATGGATTCATTTAAATACCCTGCTCACGGCGGAAGATTGATTTATGTAGGTTTAGTTAAAGCGGATATTTCCTTTAATGACCCTGAGTTCCACAGTAAAGAGCTTACATTAATGGGAAGCCGCAATGCAACAAGGGATGACTTTGATTATGTCGTGAATACGCTGAAAAATGATTTGTTGGATATGAGCCAGTATATTACCCACCGCACACATTTGGATGAAATGATCAATCAGTTTGAAGGTTGGTTAACTCCTGAAGCTAAAGTGATCAAGGCCATTGTCGAAATATGAACATTAGTACGCTGTCATAAGGAAACCACATAAAACGCAATCCGAATTGGATATTTCTATTAGAAAGGAGTTCCTTGATCATGAACCTAAATAAAAGTCAACTGAAGCATCTGAGTAAAGATACAAACGCTGCCCAATATTCACATATGATGGAACTTCCCATGAAAGTATTGCAAATAGGGGAGGGGAATTTTCTTCGAGGCTTCTTTGATTGGATGATTCATGAATGTAATAAACAAGGACATTTCATGGGAAGTATTGCAGTTACCCAGCCCCGCCTCGCCGGAAAAGGGAAAATAGAGGAAGTAAAGCGGCAAGATGGAATGTATACATTAATGTTACGTGGTTTTCACCAAGGCGGGAAAGTGGAACATACAGAGATCATTTCCGTTTTTTCAAAGGTAATTGATCCATATGAAGAATGGATGGAATTTTTAGCACTATCAGAAAATCCTGAATTGGAATTTGTAGTTTCCAACACGACTGAAGCAGGACTCAAATACCAGCCGATTCCTTTGGAAGAAGGAAAGCCGATTGAATCTTTTCCAGGAAAGCTGACTTCTTTTTTGTATCATCGTTATCTGCATTTCAACGGGGATGCGAAAAAGGGACTGATCATGCTTCCATGTGAGCTTTTAGAGAGAAATGGTGATTCATTGAAGCAATATGTTCTTAAGCATAGCAGGGATTGGGATTTACCAAAGCCATTCATGGAGTGGGTGGACCGGGACAACCTATTCCTAAACTCGCTTGTAGACCGTATCGTTACAGGATTTCCAGCCAATGAGTCGGACAACCTATTTGCTGAATGGGGATACAAGGATACTCTGCTAAATACGGCAGAACCCTACCATTTATGGGCGATTGAAGGTGACCCTTGTATTGATCAACGTCTTCCTTTACAACAATCCGGCTTAAATGTGCATTGGGTAAAAGATTTGACACCTTATCAAATGAGGAAGGTAAGGATACTTAATGGTTCACATACCTTGTTGGCTCCTTTAGGCATTTTATCTGGATTGGAAGAAGTAAAACAGGCAATCGATCATCCGGAATTCAGCCAATTTCTGAGCAATGCCATCGAAAAGGAAATAATTCCTTCATTACCTTTTGATCAAAATGAGATGATGCAATATGGGGAAAGTGTTCTAGAGCGATTTAAGAATCCTTTTGTACATCACCTCCTGGCCGATATCTCGCTGAACAGTATTTCGAAGTTCAAGGCTCGTCTCCTGCCTACCTTGGAGGAATATCATAAGGCGAAAGGCAGGCTGCCCGACTGTATCGTAAAAGGCTTTTCGGGCCTGATCCGATTTTATAGGGTTAACGAAACCAAGGGGAGTTATATTGGTAAAAGCTTTGCGGGTAAAGTCTATGTCGTTAGAGATGATATAAAGGTAATTGAATTTTTCAGGGAACAATGGCTTCGTTATGAGAGGGAAGAAATCCCGCTTAGACAATTGGTAGAGGCAACGTTGAGTAATCAATATCTATGGGGGAAGGATTTGAGCGGTATCCCTAACCTTGGAAACGAATTATGCCAATATCTAGAAGGGATGATTGACTGAAATTATCCGTTGAAAGGAATTCCACAAGGTTAAGTTCATGAATAACATTACTATCTATTATTTTTTTCTTTATTTTATTTGTATTTTTGGTATACTGAATTAGTGATATTTTTTCTTGGTAGTTTCCTAATGGAAAGATATTAAAAGAATTACATATTCTTTATTCCCGTGAAGGGGAGTAGCGTCAGGGATAACCTGAAATAAAGTCGTCATTACGTGGGAATCCCACCGGCTTTATTGGCCTAATTCATTTAGTGCTTAGCGAGACCTTTGCCATTTATGGCAGAGGTCTCTTTATTTTTGTAAAAAGGAGGAATTTGTGTTGGATTTTTTAACAGGTGAATTCATTTCAGGACTTTTAGCGATCATTATGATAGATTTGGTTCTAGCCGGTGATAATGCGATCCTTATTGGATTGGCTGCAAGAAAGCTTCCAAAAGAACAGCAAAAAAAGGTGATAATATGGGGAGCGGTCGGCGCAATTGTGATAAGGATCATTGCAACGCTGCTTGTTGTTTGGCTATTAGAGGTGCCGGGACTGCATTTAATAGGGGGATTACTTCTTGTATGGATTGCTTATAAGCTCCTTATCGATGAAGAAGAACATGATGTGAAGCCTGCAGACTCTATGTGGGCTGCTATAAAAACCATCATTATCGCAGATGCATTGATGGGATTGGACAATGTCCTAGCGGTTGCAGGTGCTTCTCATGGTAACTTCACTTTAGTGGTGATCGGTTTACTTGTATCAATTCCAGTAGTGATGTATGGAAGCACTTTGATCCTGAAACTGATCGAACGCTTCCCATTCATCATAATAATTGGTGCGGGAATACTAGGCTGGACAGCTTCTAAAATGATCGTAGCTGAACCTTTCATGCACGACTACTTTGCAAATCCCTTCATTAAATATGGATTTGAAGCAATAGTGGTAATTGGAATCCTGGTAGCCGGGATTTCAAGACAGAAAAATATCGAAAAAGAAAAAGCAAACAGAGAAAAAATGCAAATCGAACGTAATGGATAATTGATACAAAGAGACCTTTCGAAATGAAAGGTCTCTTCTTTTTGTCTATGCCATATAAGTACAAAACAAGAAAAAGGATGTACCAAAGTCCGCACTTTGGTACATCCTTTTGCGAATTAGCAAACGATAACATGCACTTCAATCATGATATCTTAGCCAAATGAGCATATGGAGCATTCACCCTATTTATTAGTTTAAGTTAATCCATACACTTTTGACTTCCGTATAATTATCCAAAGCATAACTGCCCATTTCCCGACCGATTCCACTTTGTTTATAACCGCCAAATGGGGAAGCTGCATCAAATGCGTTATAGCAGTTTACCCAAACTGTACCTGCTTTTAATTCATTAGCCACATAATGGGCTTTTTTTACATCCTGTGTCCATAAACCTGCAGCCAATCCATATTCTGAGTTATTTGCACGGTTTATCACATCATCCAAATCGTCAAAAGGCATCGCAGCTACAACAGGACCGAAGATTTCCTCTTTAGCGATTGTCATTTCGTCTTCAACGCCTGCAAATATTGTAGGAGTTACAAAATAACCCTCTCCTTGTCCGTAATTACCCCCGGTAACCACTTCAGCTCCTTCAGACTTTCCTTTTTCAATATAACCGCCGACTCTTTCCATTTGTTCACTGGATACCAAAGGACCTATCTGGGTAGATGGATCAAGACCGGCCCCTTGTTTAATGTTTTTTGCATGGGACACTAAGTCAGCTACCACGTTATCATAGGATTTCTTTTGAATGTACAGGCGGGAACCGGCACAGCAAACTTGTCCTTGATTAAACATGATGCCCATTAAAGCTCCAGGAATGGCTTTACTCATATCTGCATCCGGTAAAATGATATTAGGTGATTTCCCGCCTAATTCCAACGAGATTTTTTTCACGGTTCCCGAAGCTTGGCGCATGATCATTTTCCCTACTGAGGTTGAACCAGTAAAGGCAATTTTATCGACATCAGGATGATCTACAAGCGGTGACCCTGCTGTTTCACCAAATCCAGGTATAACATTGAGAACGCCAGGAGGAAAACCAGCTTCAAGCGCCAATTGACCTAAATATAATGCTGAAAGCGGCGTTTGCTCCGCTGGTTTTAAAACGATCGTACATCCGGTTGCAAGGGCTGCGCCTAATTTCCATGCGGCCATAAGTAAAGGGAAATTCCAAGGGATGATCTGCCCTACCACCCCGACTGCTTCATGACGGGTATAATTGAAGTAATTCCCAGCAACAGGTATTGTTTGTCCCACTATCTTAGTGGTCCATCCAGCATAATAACGGAAGTGATCAATTGCAAGGGGGACATCGGCATTGGTGGTTTCGCCAATCGGCTTGCCATTATCCAGGGTATCCAATTGTGCTAACGCTTCTTTATGTTCCTCCATGAGGTCCGCTAATTTATAAATGAGGCGACTGCGTTCCGATGCACTCATTTTTTTCCATGGACCGTTGTCGAAAGCCTTACGGGCTGCTTTGACTGCTTTATCTACATCTTCCGGACCTGCTTCACTCACAACCGCTAAAACCTTGCCGTTTGAAGGATCGAGGGTCTCAAAGGTTTTTCCTGAAGCAGCTTCCACCAATTCCCCATTAATCAAAAGCTTTTTAGTGCCCTTCAAGAATTCCTGCACTCTCGGATTAAGTTTAATAGTTTGTTCCATGTATAATACCCCTTTTCATTTGGATTTTAAGTTCGATATTTGTTTTGTTCGGACAATTGCGTTCCTCTAAGTAAAAGGATCAGGCATAATCTTATGTTTTTGATACTATTCTCATTGACTGACTTGCAGCAAGTCTGAATATCTTTAAAACTGGATTACTTGAATTCTTTCCCCCCTTATCATAAGGAATCAATTTCTCGACATGTAATTATGCAAGACTTATGCCATAACAAAAAACCAATGAAACCAGCTAAAGAAGATGCTGGAGGGACATGGGAAGGTGGTAAACTGTTCCATATTGGAACAGGAAGTTGTACCAATATGGAACAAAAAAGATTAGAAGTTGGCATAATGCGTTTTCATTTTGGTGGGTATCTGAATTTTCTGTTATAATTAAATTGAATGAACGAACCCTAAATGCTCTGAAACTTTGGATTACATAGAGTTTCATTAATGAAATTGAATAAAAAACAGTGGCCGATTTACTGGATTATACATACGGGAGGATTATTCAATGTCTGTTAATATAAGCTCGGATAAAGGAACCGTACCGGCATTTATTCAAGAATCATGGCAGCGGTGCATTTCGAAGGGACTTCAGCCAAGCATGATGGATAGGGAAGATATGCTTGGTGCATTCGAGTTGGCCGAATACCACGATCGATATGCGGAACTCCTGTACCATTCTTCTCCCATTTTAGAAGAAGTTTATCGCTCGATTAATGGTTTGGAGTCCATTTTATTACTTGCTGCTCCTGAAGGATATATCATTGAAACAGTTGGGGATCCAGCTTTCATTCGGCATGCAGATAATGTTTCCCTAAGAAAAGGGGCTAATTGGCTAGAGGAATCAAAAGGAACAAATGCGATAGGAACAGCCATAGTAGAGAAAAACCCTGTACTAATTCATGGCAGTCAACACTTTCATCAGGATAACCATTTCCTTACTTGTGCCGCATCGCCCATTTATCACCCTGAGGGGCATCTGCTTGGTGTTCTGAATTTAAGCAGTCATCAACAGAATTATCATCCTTTTTCCATTAGTTTAGTTCAGAGGGTGGCTGATAGCATCAAACAAGCACTCTTATTGTCACATACACAAAAAAGGGAGAAAAACCTTTATTTTATATATGATTCATACCCTGATCCGTTAATTACCCTTGATAAAGAGGGAAAAGTTACAGATCTCAATATAGCGGCGTCACATGTAATCGGCACAATGGAAAAACCAGTATCGAATATAATATCAGGTACAGACCCACTTGTTTTAGAACAGAAGGTTTCAATTAAGGACCAGGAATTCCTGGTTCAAACCCTTGGTAAAAATATAGAACATCAATCCTCCGTGATCGTAAGGTTAAAAAAACAAAAATTGATTGATGGTTTAAAAACTAATCGTTATCAATTTACCGATATAATAAGTAATGATCCGCAAATGAATCAAACCATATCCATTGCTAAAAGAGCTGCAGCGCTTGATATCAGCCTGCTAATCACTGGGGAGAGCGGAACGGGAAAAGAACTGTTCGCTCAATCCATTCATGGGGTTAGCTTAAGAAGTGATGAACCATTCATCGCCATCAATTGCAGCGCAATTCCCGAAAACTTATTGGAAAGTGAGTTATTTGGATATGAAAAGGGTGCCTTTACTGGCGCAAAAAGCGGGGGGCATAAGGGGAAATTCGAAGCTGCAGATGGCGGTACCCTGTTTTTGGATGAAATCGGGGACATGCCGCTTAAAGCTCAAGCGACTCTGCTCCGTGTGCTTCAGGAACGATGTGTGACGCGCGTCGGAGGACATGCTTCCATTCCAATCGATGTAAGGGTCATTGCCGCCACCAACAAAGACTTACAAAAAGGAATTGAAGCTGGGGAATTCCGTGCAGATCTATTTTTCCGTCTTTGTGGATTGTCTTTAAAACTTCCAAATCTAAGGAGTCGTAAAGATTTATTGCTGTTAGCAGAATATATTTTAATGGATTTACCTTATAAGAGCGAACATACCGAACTAACTGACGAAGCTAAAACATTCATTTTGGAATATTCGTGGCCAGGTAATTTCCGTGAATTGAAAAATGTGCTGGGACAGGCTGCATTCCTAGCTGATAATGGCCCGATTACAAGGGAATTGGTTGCGGCACTTTGTCCTGTTTCTTCCATGACGCATGAGGAAGGGGCAAATGCCGATCGAGAACCAAGAAACTTTCAAGAACAAGAAACCCTACTTATCAGGAATGCATTGGAACGAACAAATGGGAATATCAGTAACGCGGCGAAACAACTCGACATCGGCCGTAATACGCTATATAGAAAAATGAAAAAGTATGGAATCAACTTTCAAAAGTAAGAGACTCACAGTATATAAAAAAATATGAAGGATCTTTTTATGACAATTTCAGATTCCCGACCTGATTTGGTCGGTTCTTTGTTATCGCAAGTAACTATATGCGGACTAGCATACCTGTCTCCTTATAAGCTACATTTCACCTAAAAAACAATAAATAATGAAGTGCAGGATATCAAAATCTCATATAGAATGATGTTATTGATGTAGTAACTAAATTCCGCAAGGGGATGTGTGGTCAATAGTATGGAGTTGTCATCTGAACATAAGAAGTATAAACATATATTGATTCAATATTTGGAAGAAAATGAATCTGTGTTTTTAAATGAATGGAACGAGACTATTAAGATCAATGAAATAGACCCTTACAAAGATAGAATTAAGGAAAATGGTTATGGGATGTACTCACTGGTCATCCAAACGTTCAAGGAGGTATTGTCTGATGATGTGCTGATAAAATTGGCTTACCAAGTTGCAAAAGAACGTCTTGAAGCAAATATCAACATTGGGGATTTTCTATATAATATCAATTTGGGAAGAAATATCATAATCAGAAATGTTTTTGGCGCCAATATCCCAATTAAATATATGCAGAGATTCATTAATGACATTAACCTGCACTTTGATACGTTCAGCTACCATGCAGTAACTAGATATACGAATCTTACAAATGAAGTGATTGAGGAAAAAAAGTCTTATATTAGTGAAAACCACAAAGATAAATTAGCGGTACTGGGTCAAATATCATCAAGCTTTGTACATGAGTTCCGTAACCCTCTTACAGCTATAATGGGGTTCAATAAATTATTGAAGCGGGAGAATCCTGACTTGAAATATTTGGATATCATAGATTATGAGTTAAACCAGTTGAATTTCAGGATAACCCAATTCCTCCATACCTCTAAATCTGATTTTAATGAGGAACAAAGAGAGGAAATTGCCGTATTAAAGTTAATTGAAGAAATACAAGAATTGACATATGCAAATATTGTGGATGCCAGCGTTAATGTGGAAATAGATATTTATCCAAACTTCGTCATGACAGCGAGCAAGGATGGGTTAAAACAAGTGTTCTTGAATCTTTTTATTAATTCCATTGATGCCTTAAAGGATAAGGAACATCCTAGAATTTTGAGGATAAACTCTTTAATTGAGGCGAATGAAAGAATAATTCGAATTTCAAATAATGGACCGGCCATTGCCAGTGAATTGATCGAATCTATTTTTGAGCCCTTTGTCACAACGAAAGAATTAGGAACGGGAATTGGATTATACGTATGTAAAAAGATCATTGAAAGTAATGATGGATATATGAATTGTGTCTCCAATGAAAATTTAACCACATTCAGCATCCATTTCCCCGAAGTTCAGTACTGAATCATAAGGGTTTCATACATATCAGTAGGGTAATTTACATACAGCATTATATACATATCGAATTTTTTCGAAGCTTGTAAACATAGAGTTTTAATTATTATAAGGAGGGGCATACCGGTTCTGCCGGTGTTTTACATATAATCATTCTCAGTGAAAATAAATTTATTTGGAAGATGCCAAGAAATCATAATTAGGATTTTAGCATCTTCTTTTTTATCCCTGTATTTTTCAGTATATATGTGTCGAAATAATAAAAGAAAACAAATAAATTGTCATTTTTTGATTCGTTTATGAATCGAAAAGGGTCGATAATTAATGTATGAATCGAAAATTGAAAAAATAATTCAATATTGAATCGTTTTAAATACATAAAAGCGTTAAACCCTAATAAAATAACTATCCTTTTTTTGGCATGGATATTGCTTTTATTATATATGTATAAAATTTTAGTGAGAGAGGGTGCTTTTATTAAAAAGGAAGTGTAAGGAAAGAAAGGGTAGAGCGGGATATCTATATTTTTACATAAAAGGACTTCACTCAACAAAAAGTGCAAAAACAGCAAGGTTCTTTGTACTTTCAGTTGAGGTGCTGATGTTAGTAAAGAGGGAATATAAATCGAAAAGCGGTTACGGTTAATAGAGTATATGCTGTGCAATATACATATAACGATCGTGAATTTGGCCTCATTAAAACTAATGATGAAACGGGAATAGGACTGCACTGTAAACATCGTTTTGAATGAAAGATTTCTACTAAGGTACCCATGAGCAATGGTTTACTGTACAAAACGGAAATTAGACAGTTTTAAAGGATGGTGACAATAGTGGCACTTCAAACAAATGAATTGAAACATGGTCTTAAGACCAGGCATGTCACAATGATTTCTATTGGCGGGGTAATTGGGGCAGGACTATTTATCGGAAGCGGAACAATAATAGATTCAGCTGGGCCTGGTGCTATTTTATCCTATATAATCGCTGGATTGATGATCGTGCTTATAATGCGTATGCTGGGTGAAATGGCTGTGGTAAATCCTGATAGCGGATCCTTTTCAACATATGCGCATCAAGCATTTGGTCCCTGGGCCGGATACACGATCGGCTGGTTATACTGGTTCAACTGGGTTATCATCATTGCTATAGAAACTACGTTATTGGGTACTATGATTCATGATTGGTTTCCTGGTATACCCATGTGGGCTGCTAGTCTATCCTTCCCTATATTAATGACGATTACGAATATCTATTCAGTCAAAGCTTATGGGGAATTTGAATACTGGTTAGCTTTCATGAAAGTGGCTGCCATTGTAATATTCCTCTTCCTGGGTGCCGCCATGATTTTCGGATTTGTTCCGGGATTTGATTCTCCAGGCCTTTCAAACATTACTGGAGATGGAGGATTTTTACCAAAAGGGTTTCTGCCTGTCCTTCTTAGTGTAATTTTCATTACTTTCTCTTTATCGGGAAGTGAGGTAGCTGCCATTGCTGCAGGAGAGTCTGAAAACCCTGAAAAAAATATTATTAGAGCCATAAACAGTGTTGTATGGCGTCTCCTTCTTTTCTTTGTTGGTTCAGTGACCGTGTTGGTTCTCGTAATCCCCCAAGGGGCTGAAGATTTACTGAAAACCCCCTATGCCAGCGTATTTGACATGGCAGGCCTGCCGGCAGCGGGTCAAATCATGAATATCGTAATCTTCACTTCATTGCTTTCTGTATTGAATTCAGGCCTTTATACAAGCTCTCGTATGTTATATTCTTTATCAAAAAAAGGTGATGCACCGAAAATACTTTCCCGAGTGAATAAGCGGGGAATCCCGATTTGGGCGTTAATGGCAAGTGTTTTCTTTTCTTACGTGTTCACGACATTTAAATTTGTTTCTCCTGATAAATTGTTTGCTTTCCTCGCAAACAGCTCTGGAGGAGTCACTATGATCATGTATATCTTTATCGCCTTTTCTCATCTATATTTACGGAAAAAGACGGAAAAAGAAAATCCCGGGACACTCAAAGTGAAAATGTGGCTATTCCCTTATTTAACCTACGTGACCATTGCCGTATTATTTATTATATTCGTTGCTCAGGCGTTCATTGATTCCATGAGATTGCAATTCTTTCTTACAACCCTTCTCACTATTCTAGTAATTGGGTCATACTTTCTGTTTTATCATAAGAAAAAGGTAATTACTCCTGAACAAGATGCAATACTAAAAAACATTCACGTTAAGGAAGGGTAATGGATACAGTAGTTTTTTCAATTAAAGAAAGAAAACTTGATTATCCTTCATGGTTTTTACTTTTTTGGGGGTACACTTTGAACGTTGATTTTCACTCCAGGCACTCGCTTTCCGCGGGCAGTCCGGGAGCCTCCTCGGCGCTCTTTGCGCCTGTGGGGGTCTCCCTTGGACGTGCTTTTCTATGCGGGAGTCTCGAACACCCGCTCCAATCAACTGAATTGTATTTTAAGAAAAAAAACTGTAGGCTGGTCTCATCCCGAACCATATTAAAGACTAGTTTTTCTTTATGGTTTTTACGGTTTGATGTGACATGGCAGACAGTCGGCGGAAAATGGAGCGGATTTCTGAGATGCTGGAACGTTTTTCAAATAAAAAACTGCAGGCAAAGGCTCTTTTGAATTTGTCACAGTCTGGGCTGCTCTTAGTGGGCAGCTTTTTTTCTGGTTACAAAAATGATCGCATTCATTTCATGGTAAAGATTTAAGCGAGTTCGGGATTCTGACTGCAATCAACCCATTACGATACTCATTCATTTGCAACTTTGAAATCCTTTGCTAGAATATAATCTATAGAAAAGATTAGGAGTGGTTACTGTGGCTGAAACTCCAGCTGAAGATTTGATTCATTATATCGCACCAAAAGGAGAATTTATCCCTTTTTTAGATGATACGGACTATATCGCTAAAGGATTGGAATGGAAATTATTCACTGCCCGTTCGGTAAAAAGAGAACTAGTATATAAAAGCGGAAGTTTTCAAGCAAAGGTCAAATTAGCAGGTTATGAACAATACGGCAACGGACTTGACACTGTAGTCGTTCAATTTGAAAATGGTAAGCTTAGTTGCATTAACCCTTCCTATTTAAAGGAAATGCAAAGCTCCAGTTTCGGAAAAGAATTGTTGAGTGGCCCGGTTTCCGAAACAGCCGCAGTTCCAAGTGAAACTGAGCAGGTGATGGAAGCGCCAATTACGGAAAACTCCGATCAGCTAAGTGAAGAACCAAAACAAGCAAAAACCAAAACTAAAAAAACGACAGCAAAACCTAAGTTGGACTTACCTGGGGAAAAAGTGCATTTCACCGCGACCGTCAAGGAGTTCACGGCGAAAATGAACCATTTTACTGGTGAAGAAGATGAAGTCATACTCTTGGAGAATGTCAAAGTGACAACGGAACCTGAATTGACCATCGGCGATGCTTGGTGTGGATATAGCAAGACATTGAAAAAAGCTGAATTCGAAGAAGGTGACGAAATCGAATTTGATGGAAAAGTGGTCGACAAAAAATATAATAAAGAAATACGCTATAAAGTAAATAATCCATCTAAGTTAGTGAAAAAGGAAGGATAAACGCTTGAAGTTCTTGATATGGAGTAAGCCGCCGCTTACTCCTTTTTTTGATGCATTAATCATCCTTCAAAAGAAGTGGATGCGTTCATTGTGAACTTATTAGAATAGATGAGTCCGATTCTGGAATATATTCGTTTGTGGGAGATACAACTTAAAAACCAAAGTGATGCAAATTATTCGCAAATCGTATAGTTAAGGGTTTCGCTTTTGTGGTTTCATATATTCCAGTGTTGGGGATAATACATTATGAAAATGGATTTATAAAAAGATTAGGGGGGATTTTTAAATGAAAGAATTATTTCAGTTATTGAAACAAGGTAATAAATCGGCTTTCATTGCTGCCTGTGTGAATAGTATCATCGCTGTGCTAAAGGGGATTGCTTACTTCATGACAGGGAATGTCGCTATGTTTGCTGAAACTTTACATACTTTGGGCGATGCTGCGAATCAGTTTTTCGTCTTCATTGGTTCCGCACTAAGTAAAAAGGCACCAACTGATCGATTCCCTGATGGTTTTGGACGTTTGGTTAACCTAGTATTATTAGGGGCAGTATTGATTGTCGGAATCATGTCTTATGAAACGATTAAAGAAGGGTTTCATCACATTTTGCACCCTGCAGAATCAACTGGTATCCTTATTAACTTGTCCGTCCTTTTCTTAGCGGTTGTGTTGGAATCATATGTATTATTTAAAGCGATGAAAGAAGTGGTGCATGAGACTGGAATCGAAGCTAAAGGAGCAGCCGTCATATTTAAGAGCTTCACTGGTTTAAAAAGAGCAAAACCAGCGACGAAATTAGTATTCATGGAAGATATGGTAGCGACCGGTGGCGGGGTGCTTGCGATAATTGCCATTTTATTAGCAAACTTCACGCCTTTCATTCAAGCGGAAGGAGTTGCTTCCGTCATGATCGGTCTCGGTATGTTCTATGTGGTTGGAAGGGTTTTTCTTGATAATGCTGCAGGGGCTCTTGGGGAAGCCGATATTGAAATGCGACAAAAAATCGGGACGATGGTCATGGATGATCCAGACGTAAGGGATATACAGAAACTGGCGGTATTAAAAGAAGGGGAAGACTTCCATGTAGAACTTGAAGTCGAACTTGATCCCCATATTTCAATTGCCCAAGCGGATGACATTAAAGATCGGCTATTTAATGAGATATTCAAGGAAAGAGGGGTAACGGATGTCATTATAGAATTCGATGAAAATGATGGTGTCCCAAAATGGGAAGGTCAAATAAAAAAAGAATTGAATGAAATTAAAAAAGACAGGGAGTAGAAAGAATGGCAGAATACAAAGTGTCATGATAAGAAATTTGTTTGATTATAAATATCACGACACTACTTATAATGCCTGTTCAATTATTCACGTACTTTCCTTGCGTATGCATTATAAGCTATCATGGACTTAGTTACATAAAGAAGGATTATGAAAGGGTGAATAAGATTGGTGAAACAAGATATTAAGCTAGTTGCACTTGATATGGATGGCACGCTTCTCAATAAGACAGGAGAGATATCTGAAGAAAATCGCAGAGCGATAAAAGAAGCCGAAAATCAAGGGGTTTTTGTGGTATTGAGCACAGGAAGATCCTATGCTACATGCAGTGATTTTGCAAAGTCAATGGAACTTCAATCATTTCTCATTACGGTAAACGGAAGCGAAATTTACGATAATCAAGGAAAACTGGTGGAAAGGAATATAGTCGATAGTGATTCCATACAATGGATGTGGGAATTAAGCCAAAAACATGGTACACATTTCTGGGCAATAAGCTGCGATAATATTTACAGGGCTGAAATGCCTGAGAAAATCCATGATTCGCAATGGCTTAAATTCGGATTTGATACAGATGATGAAAGCATCCGCAAAATCATCATGGATGAACTGGTGTCAAAAGGAAACTTTGAAATAAGCAATTCAAGCCCGACGAATATTGAAGTGAATGCCATGGGCGTAAATAAAGCGAAAGCGATAAAGCTCGTATGTTCATTGCTCGATATTACTATGGATAATGTTATGGCAGTGGGTGACAGCCTTAATGACCTTGCAATGATTTCTGAAGCAAAAGTGGGTGTGGCAATGGGAAACGCCCAAGAAATTGTGAAAGAAAAAGCAGATTGGATTACAGCGACAAACGAAGAAGATGGTGTGGCTAAGGCAATTCGTAAATGGGCGCTTTCAAATTGAACCGAAACTGTATATGGGACGTATCCATATACAGTTTTTTTATTGAAATGGCGCTGCCGAAAATGAAATTTTTGCTGCTAAATTAAATTTCTTGAAAATTGTGTATTTTAGAAGTATGATAATCTTGTAGTGTTATATTTTGGTAATATATTAATAATGGGAGGTTTAATGGATGACTAGAAGTTTGCCTGAACAGTGGTGGAATCAATTATCTTTACCAGTTATCTCAGCACCTATGTTTTTAATATCCGGTCCTGAGTTAGTGAAAGAATGCTGTTTGAATGGGGTGATCGGCTCTTTTCCAGCACCGAATGCGCGTCCGATAGAGGTACTGGATCAATGGATGGGTGACATAAACGACACATTGATTGCAGCAAAGGATAAAGAACCAGGCTCAAAGATTGCTCCATGGGCAATGAATATGGTTGTCCACCGTACATATAGCCGGCTTGAAGAAGAGTTGGAATTGGTCAAAAAGCATCAGCCTCCCGTCGTCATTACATCATTAGGTTCACCCAAACATGTGGTGGATGTCGTACATAGCTATGGCGGCTTGGTCTTTTCGGATGTCAGTTCTGTGGATTTTGCAAAAAAAGCTGCGGAGTCAGGTGTGGACGGATTGATCTTGGTTGCCGCGGGAGCCGGTGGTCATGCGGGTGAGATAAATAGCTTTGCTTTCGTGGACAGCGTAAGGACTTTCTGGGACGGAATCATTTTGCTTGCCGGATCCATCAGTACTGGTCACAGTATTTTGGCAGCTCAGGCAGCTGGAGCTGATCTTGCATATATGGGTACACGTTTTATCGTGGCGAAAGAGAGCAGGGCAAATGATGAATATCGTGAAATGCTTGTCGATTGTGATCATGATGACATCATCTTGACTGATGCATTTTCAGGCGTTAATTGTAATATGCTGAAACCGAGCATCAGAAAGGAAGGCATGGACCCGGAACAATTAGCCAAAAAAGAAAAAGTCGATTTTGACAGCATGTCCAAACCATCTGAATCTAAAGCGTGGCGTGATATTTGGTCAGCGGGTCATGGTGTAGGGGCAATTAAAAAAATAGATACCGCTGCCGGCATCATTAAACAATTGGAAAAAGAGTATCAGGAGTCCTTGAAGAAATTGACCGGGCAGGCCGAAAAATTAAAAGGAATTATATCAAAATGATATGAAAGCGCTTTATTAATTATGCTAATATAGCTAACAAAAAGGGTATCCATTATGGATATCCCTTTTTTTCATATAATGTCAGACATAATTCATGATAAGGTCTCAATCAGCTAAAAAGGCAATCAAAATAGGATATAAAGAGAAAAGCAGTAAATATACGAGGTAAGATTGTGAAAAAATATTGATAAAAAGAAGGATAAATGTTATATTATTTTTGTGATACTGACCAAATGAACAATATGGTCAGTAATTATTGATTGTTTAAAAATTATATATATCAAGGTGAAGAAGAATTTAAATTTATATTGCAGAAGCAAATGACTTAATTATGCATTCTTCAATCAGTTTTCACCTAGATAGATTAATAAACGGCATATTCGTCGTATAGGAGGGCTTGGTAGGCGTGTTTAAATCTTTAAAGGGTGAATTTTTAGCCATAATAAAACATCCTATGATACTCATTTCCATAATAGGGATCATACTGATTCCTTTATTATATAGCGGCACGTTCCTGTGGGCATTTTGGGATCCATATGGTAAGGTCGACCAATTGCCTGTTGCCATTGTCAATATGGATGAGGGTGCGGAGTTCAATGAATCGGAACTTACAATAGGAAAAGATTTAGTCAAGGAATTAAAGGAAAAGAAGGATTTCGATTGGCATTTCGTTAGTCAAAAAGAAGCCAATGAAGGCCTTGAAAATCAAGATTATTACATGAAAATAGAAATCCCGAAAAACTTTTCGAAGAATGCAACGACCTTACAGGAGGATAATCCGGAAAAACTTGATTTGATTTATACGTCCAATGAAGGGTTCAACTATATATCGACTAAAATAGGTGACGCAGCTTCTGAGAGAATTAAAGGGGAGGTATCGTCAGCCGTTACGAAAACCTATGCAGAGTCAATGTTCGATAATTTGAACGAAGTGGCTGATGGACTCAAAAGTGCCAGTGATGGAGCTGGGGAATTGAAAGATGGGACAGATACAGTGAAGAGCGGATCCAGTGAACTTGGTGAAGGGATTAACTCAGCCAAAGAAGGCTCCAAAAAAGTGGATGAAGGAATTGATTCCATTCATTCAGGTTCTGTCGAAATCCATGAAAACTTGGAAAAATTAGCTGAAAAATCATTGACCTTTTCGAATGGGGTCGGTTCGGCAGCTGCGGGATCGAAAGAACTCAATCAAGGGTTACAACAGTTCAGCTCTGGTGTTGGACAAATGAAAGATGGGCAATCCGAGCTTTTGCAAGGAGCCAAGAAATCTGAAGCGGGAACTGGTGAATTGGCCTCTGGACTGCAGCAGTCATTAGAGGGCTTCAATCAAATAGAAGAAAAGCTGCCCGCGTTGACAGAGGGAGCAAATGGTGTAGCGGCTGGTGCTGCCCAGCTTTCAGGTTCATTGTCTGATTGGAGCGCAGCATCGAACGAAGCAAAAGCGGGGGCATCTGAAGTGTCGGCAGGATTGGATGAGGTTATTTCCGGATTGAAACAACAATCTGAAGCTGCGGATGATCCTGCAGAAAAAGCGCGTTTGGAGGAAGTGATTTCTTCTCTAACCCGCATCAGTGAAGGTAGTAAAGGAGTTTCTGCAGGAGTAGGGAAACTATCAGCCAGTGCAACTGAAATTGCTAAAGGCTCAAATAGCCTTAGTGATGGTGCAAATCAGTTAGGTGAAGGTACAAGTGCATTAAGCGGAGGTTTCACTCAATTAAAGCAAGCTCAGGATAAACTCGCCAATGGGGCGAATGAACTGAAAAATGGTCAAGGTCAATTGGTGTCTGGTTTGACAACATTTGGCGATAGTATAGATTCCGCTCAGAGTGGGCTAGGACAGTTAACCGAAGGCAGCAATAACTTGGTAAGCGGGCTTGATCAGCTTGAAGATGGCTCCAAGCAATTATCAAGTGGAACCTCACAGCTTTCCGAAGGTTCCAAAGGTCTGGTTACGGGAACGGATAAGTTGAAGGAGGGTTCATCCAGCCTTACTAGCGGTATGGGAGAACTGGCGAATGGTGCCATAAAGTTACAAGATGGAATCGCCAAACTTTCAGATGGATCTGCAGAATTACATGAGGAATTGAATGACGGGGCAAACGAAGCAGGTAAGATAAAATCCAATGAAGAAGTATATGACATGTTTGCAAGCCCAGTTAAAGTGGATAAATTACCAATTAATAATGTACCGAACTATGGAACAAGTTTTGCACCATATTTAATTTCATTAAGTTTATTTATCGGGGCTATCGTTCTGACAATCATTTTCCCGTTAAGAGACCCTGCTGTTAAACCGGCGAGTGGATTTAGCTGGTTTCTTAGTAAATACAGCGTCATGGCTCTCATAGGAATCTGTCAAGCCATATTGGTGGACTCGATTTTAATTTTAGGCCTTGGAATCAATGTTACGAGCCTGCCGCTATTTTTTGCAGTAAGCATTCTTGCTAGCTGCACATTCATGGCAATCATTCAGTTCCTTGGTTCGGCCTTTGACAATCCTGGCCGGTTCATAGCATTATTGATTTTGATTCTTCAACTGACAAGCAGTGGCGGAACATTCCCAAATGAATTGGTTCCAGGCTTCCTGCAAGGATTCACACCGTTTTTACCGATGACTTACTCTATTAATGCTTTTCGGGCAGTGATTTCAACAGGAGATTATAGCTTCATGTGGCATAATCTTGGCATATTGGCCATATTCCTCGTTGCGGCATTAATATTATCACTTCTTTACTTTATGTATCGGCATAAGAAATTGAACGGCGCATTAAATGAACAACAGGAAGAAGCAACTGAACAATGATCAAAAAACAGCGACACGTAATGGGTCGCTGTTTTTTGATAAATATCAGGTAATAAGTGAAATGCAGGAAAATAAAAGTGCCCCTAAAATAACACCAATCGTAAAGATATGCATTCATTTTCTAACGGAATTGGCAACGGTTTGTTTGTGACTAAACATTGGTGCAGCCTGAACAATGAAGTAATTATTGAAACGGCTATACCCTTGTCTTTTGAGGTGCAGGTGCATATTTCTTCATCGGATTTTTTGCAATGACATCCTTTAAATAAGGATGGCCAGAAGGACCTGGTTTTCTCATAAGTTCCATTAGATAAGCAATATCGTCCATAGCCCTATGTGTTTGAAAATTGGTGATATTATGTGCCTGCAGTAATGTTAAGAGTTTACTATTCTCAAATCCATATTGCTTCCAAGGTACATTCCGCATCGTACAGAACCATTTTTGATCATTGATTTCCGGATACATTTGGTAGAGAAAACTTCTATCGAAAGAAGCATTATGTGCGAATATCGAATCGGTACGGGCAATGAAGGATTTAATTTTTTCATCGTGAAAACTTTTTCCTTCGACGGAGCTGTATGGAATCCCATGAATTCTGTATGCTTGATCATAATTCCTTCTTGCTCCATGGGAGAGAGGCTCCCTCAAAAATGATTCTTGATCAACAAGATTAATGATTTCCCCTGTTTCACTGCTGTATGTAAAGAGTATAAGGGCAAGCTCGATAATTTCATCTGAAGAGGGACGTAAACCAGTTGTTTCTACGTCGAGTACTAAACCTAATCTATTAGTCAATTTTTTTTCCTCCAGTTTGGTTACATTCTTCTATTATAGCTGACATAGAATAGCTATTGAAAGTGTAATGATCGTTTTACGCATGGAACGAATACCAAAGGTATATTGAATGAATGTCAGTTTAACTAAAATAACTGAATCAATACTTGGGCGTCCTTCCTCTGAATACATATCTTTCACCAAGTCATAAATGAAAGTGAAGTCAATGGAAGCCTCAATTATACGAACCAAATGATTCGCCGGCACCAGTTGATCTAAAGTAATCATTTCAAGTTGGTCTCGCTGAATAGAATTATGTTTCGAAAGCATCCTCATCACCTCAAGTATTAATAGTTCTATTTTAAAACAAAAAAGATTATAGGCAAAAGGAGTTCCATCTAAAATTTTAAACATAGTTGATTGGAGCGGGTTTGCGAGACTCCTGCGGGAATAGCGAGTCCAAGGGAGACCCCACAGGCGCAAGTGCGCCGAGGAGGCTCCCGGACCGCCCGCGGAAAGCGAGTGCCTGAAGTGGAAATCAACGTCCAAATTTGTAAAGCCAAAAAAAACTGTAGACAAACTCGATTTTCATCGAGTTTGTCTACAGTCTGAGATAGAGATTTTAAGCAATCTCTATCTTTTTTTATCCATTGAAGTTCATAAGCATTGCAAAATGCTTTCCAATTCATGTTCGGCAATTTGTACGAATTCTTCGTTTTTTTGAAGGCTGAAAATGTTCTTGGATTGCTTTATATAGTGCAGTCCTTCTTCAGGTTGTTGAAGATGAACCAGATTTTTACCAGTTAAAAGATGGAGTTCCGCATATAAATATAATGATTCTATCGAATTGCAAATGTTGATCCCTTTAAGAGTATAATTTAATGATTCCTGATAATAATGAAGTTCAGTCAATGTTTGTGCTAATCCATGAATGATCTTCACTATAATGGTACCTTCTTGATTCACATGGGGAATATTCTCGATAAATTCCAGTGCTTCATTGAAGATGGTGATGGCCTCTTCATAATTCTTCGTTTTAAAATGGATGATCCCGATACTATTTAAAACTTCTATTTCCTGTTGATGAAGAATGACCCGTTTACCCATGGTAATCTGAATGGCCTCATTCAATAATTCTATAGCCTTTTGTTTGTCATTGTATAAATAAAAATAAGAGATACCTTCATGCCATTTTAAGAATTGATAAAATGATATCGATTTTTCCGATGCAGTTGCCATTTCTTTTTGGACGATTTCATAGATTGCTTCATAATTACGAGTCCGTTTGTATTTGTTAATCAAAAGTTTTATCGTTTCTATGTAATTATAAATCGGTTCATTTTTGGTAGTGAAGAAATACGGCAGGTCAACTTTAAGTTTATCCGCAAAAAGTGCCAATTCATCAATGGTTGGAGAAGTGATGCTTCTTTCATAATCTGACAGGGCATTAGGTTCACATATATCCTTAGCCAGTTCTTCCCTTGTAAGATTTTGTTTTATACGTAATTCGTTGATAACAGAGCCAACCTCTATTTTCATTACAATTGCCCCTTTGTACCTATGTCTAGAATTCTATTTTAACATAATTTAATTTTTATCAGTAAGATAATGAAAGATGGTTCGAAATAACTACTTTACGTGTTTTCCATGGTATCCCTACAACAAAAATTATGAATTGCGTTTTAGTATTGAAGTGAGCAAACTAATATGACGTCTTTTCATTATAAATTGAGAAAAGTATATAATCACGGATAATAGTAAGCATTAAATTTAAAATATAAGGATAAAAAAAGAGGCGGCAACCTGCCGCCTCTAACGTTATTAATTTCCAATGAATTGCTGGGTCCAATAGTGGGCGTATTTCCCTCCTGTCACATGCCCAATTCCAATATGTGTATAGTTCTTGTTCAGGATATTGGCCTTATGTCCGGGGCTGTTCATCCATGATTTCATGACAGCATCCGCACTAGGTTGACCTGCTGCGATATTTTCCCCTGCGTACTCGTAACTGATACCAAAGGATTTCATCATATCGAAAGGAGATCCATAACTCGGGCTTGTATGATTGAAATAATTATTATCACGCATATCCTCAGATTTCAGAATTGCTACGTTGGAAACTTCTGTATCCATTTCAAGGGGAGAGAGGCCAGCTTTTGAACGTTCTTCGTTAACCAAACTAAGAACCCGCTGTTCAACTGATTGACTTTCTTTTTGATTTACTGTTGTGTTGGATGCCGGAAGATTTATGATTTGTCCGATTCGAATTTGATTTGCATCCTTTATTGCAGAGTTCGTTTTGAGTAATTCGTCAATGCTGACATCATATTCAGAAGCAATTTTCGTTAAGGTATCTCCTTTTGCCACCTCGTATGTATTGGCTCCCATTGCAACTTTTGGAGATAGTAGGGATAGAGACAGTGCTGATAAAATGATGATTTTCTTCATTTTGATTCCTCCTAGTAGAATATCTGGATTGGAAGTATAGTATGCTATAAAAATAGTTTTGTGTAAAATTAGCTCATTAACATTCTTTATTGGAATGGGAAAAAGGTATCGAATAAGAACATACAAAATACGGGTCCATATAACTTGGGAGAGTATATGGTAAATCAAAATCATAGGGCTTTTTGATAAATTGGTAGGATCATTTCATGTAGATAAAGAATCATTTTACGTTTGCAGGCCGTGTTTGTCAGGGTAAACAATAAGAACATCAAAACGATATAGTTATATGTAACTAAATATGATTGAACTAATAAATTATCCTAAGGGTGGAACTTATATGGATTTAAAGGCAGGCAAATTGTTTTGGAAAGATACATTTGAAGCAAAAGAATACCCAATGCTGGAAGAGGATCTTTCATGTGATGTTTGTATAGTGGGGAGTGGTTCATCTGGGGCGCACTGTGCCTATTTTTTGGCAGAGACGGGTCTGAATGTGGTTCTGATCGATAAACGGGATATAAGTGAAGGGAGTACGGTTGCGAATACTGGACTCTTACAGTATTCAAATGATAAAACATTAACATCCCTCATTCATAGTTTTGGAGAAGAAGCTGGGACGCGGCATGTTCTGCTTTGTTTGGACGCCATTAGGATACTTGAAAAAGAGGTTGTTCCAAGTTTAAAGGAAAACCCGGATTTTAAAATTAGAAAAAGCTTATACTATGCATCCAATCCCAAGGATGTTTCTATGCTTAAAGAAGAATATAATAATCTAAAATCCCGCAATTTCCCTGTTGAATATTATACTGAAAAAGAGATTTACCGAAAGTTTTCGTTTCCGAAAGCAGGAGCGCTGGTTACAGATAATGATGCTGAAATCAACCCTTATAAACATGCACATTTATTGATTGAAATGGCAGTTTCGAAAGGCGTACGTGTCTATTCAAAAACAAAAATCAATGGGAAGATATTAAAAGAGAATCAAACCCAGTTATTTACCCAAACCGGACATACGATACATGCACAGACGGTCATCTTCGCGACTGGGTATGAAGCCCAAGAAGAGGTGAAGGATAAAAATGCAGTGATTCTCAGTTCGTATGCCATCGCAACCAATCAAATAGCAGATCAAGCTAAATGGCATGATAATATGATGATATGGGAAACGGCACGGCCTTATTTATATGCAAGAAAAACTCCTGACAATCGAATTATCATTGGTGGTCTTGATGAATCGACCGGTTATCTGGATAAAAGGGATTCAATGATTTTGAACAAAAGAGATAAATTATTAAAGCAGCTTGTCAATTTGTTTCCAGAATTAGAGAATCGGATTTCGGCTGATTATTATTGGGGAGCTTTTTTTGGTGAGACCCATGATGGTTTACCGACAATAGGAATGTATCCTGACCATCCTAATTGCTACTTCTTATTGGGTTATGGCGGGAATGGAACGGTTTACAGTGTCATCCTTTCCCAAATCATCAGGGATTTGATTACAAAGGGTGGACATGAGGACTCGGCATTGTACGTTAAGGAAAGGAATTTTTCAAAAAGTATTGTCCATTAAAACAGGTATCTCTTATTCATGAATAGAAATAAGTAGACAGCTGAATATACGGAGGGATTCTTCGATGTGGTTTAAGGAATTGGAAACAGAAAGGCTGCGTTTAATCGAAATAGGTCACCATCATGCTGAGAGTCTATTTGAAATCCTCTCTAAAGATGAAGTGACTAAATATGATGGGATAGAAAGTTTAACTCTATTAGAAGATGCCCGTCGCTTAATCGACTCGTTTAAAAGTGCCTATATAAACAAACGTGGGATGCGATGGGGAGTCATTTTAAAGGATTCAGGCAAATTCATCGGTACCGTTGGCCTGAATCAATTGAGCCTAGCCAACAAACGCGCCGAAATAGGATATGAAATCCATCCTGAATATTGGAGGAAACACCTTGCGTCTGAAGCTGTCAACGAAGTATTGCGCTATTGCTTTGAAGAATTGAAACTACAAAGAATCGCCGCTTTAACTTTCAAGGATAATATTGCATCCAGAAACTTATTGAAGAAATTTGGATTCAAAGAGGAAGGCAGCCTCCGAAGTTATCTATTTCTTCGTGAACAATCGCATGATGCCCTTGTGTTTTCCTTGTTAAGCACAGAGTATTGCCAGTTACGGCAACAAAGTTTTCAGGGATCAAATAGATTTTAGTTTAATATAGAAGATTGCAGCTGGCCCAAGTGCCAGTTTTTTATTTGCAGATGATTTTATATCAGTAATGGACAATATACATATTTTTCATGTTAAAATGGAATGCGAATTCATTTAATCAGTCCGGGTGGACATAAAAAGGAGCAAAATCATTGTGAAGATACTATTTCCGTTGCTTGCGGTCCTAGGCGGCATCACCATTGCCATACAAGGACAAATCAATGGTGGATTAGGGAAAAAAGTGGGGGTCATTGAGGCTTCTTTCATTTCGTTTGGAATCGGGACACTCGCTTTATTATTTATTGTTTTGTTTGCAGGAAATGGAAATATTTCTGCGGTAGCTTCTGTACCAAAATGGCAATTGATAGGCGGACTGTTAGGGGCTATTTATGTCATTGTTATTATATTGGTTGTCCCTCAGATTGGAGTGGCACCTGCATTGGTCGGGGTTATCGCAGGCCAGATACTAATCGGGGCTGTCATTGACCATTTCGGTTTATTTGGAGGGGTACGCATCCCATTGGACGCGAAAAAGGTGGCAGGCATATGTTTACTTTTCGTGTCATTATATTTATTTAATCATAAATGAAGAAGGGTCATTTTTCATTGAAACGACGGGTACATATAGGGGAGAATGAAGGGGTATTTCTATTCTACTATAGTTATTAACTATTATTTGGATATCGATTAAAAAGAACTAAATATTTTAATGAAGTAATGCATTATCCTACTAAAATATATTATTTGAGAGTGGATGGTTTGCTAGGAAGGTGGTCTTAGTAACCAACCTAGCATTAATTATTAGAATATTTAGAAATAAATAGACAAGAGAACCTATATGAATACTGATTTAGAGGTGTTTGGAAAAACACCTGGAAGTCGGAAGTCCTTTCAGGTGATCATTTCTATTTACCTAGTATCTAGATCGAATTGATTAGCAATTAATTACTATATTGTGAAAAAGTACTCACTGGTTTATTGATTTTTTGATTTATTCGTAATATACTTAAAATTCAACATCTTTAATTCGAGGTATAGTATCCTTAGCGAGGTTGAAAAGAGGGTGATTTTTAACTAGTAAACTGCATTAATTGCTTTTATAGGTAGAAATACAGATTTATGCAAACGGTTCGCTAGTTGTTTTTTGGTGAATTCCTGCAATGAATGCTTCTAACTTTCCTCGCTGACATTATTTGTACTATACGAAAGATTAATAGGTGTTAGAAGGATAATCTCTTAAATGTGATTATTCTAAGAAAGATTAAAGATGAGGGGGAATATTTTTTGAAAAAGTCTAAATTTTCAGTGCTTGCTCTTCTTATGGCCATCATGCTTATGCTTGCGGCATGCAATGGCGGTTCGAAGGAAACTTCGAATGAAAAAGAAGGTGGCTCGGGTGACTCATCCGGATCAAAGGTATTAAATGTAAACAATTCGAGTGAACCTGGTTCGCTTCACCCTGCAAATGCACAAGGCACTCATGAATCATGGATCCTTGAACATACGTTTGAGGGACTGACAAAGAAAACGGAAGAAGGCAAAATCGTACCTGGTTCTGCAGAATCATGGGAAACCAGTGAAGATGGATTAACTTGGACATTCAAATTGAAAGATGGTTTGAAATGGTCAAATGGAGATCCGCTTACAGCCAATGACTTCGAATATGCTTGGAAATATGCTTTGAAACCGGAAACGGCTGCTGACTATGCTTACCAACTTTATTATCTTAAAGGCGGGGAAGCTTACAACAGTAAGAAAGGGAAGGAAGAGGACGTAGGGGTTAAAGCGACAGACGAACATACATTAGTCGTTACTTTGGAACAGCCTACACCGTATTTTCTTGACTTGACTTCTTTCTATACTTTCTATCCAATCAATAAAAAGGTACAGGAAGAAAATCCGAAATGGGCTTTGGATGCAAAAACTCACGTTTCAAACGGGCCGTTCAAATTAACGGAATGGAAACATAAAGAAAGCCTGAAAATCGAAAAGAATGAAAATTACTACGATAAAGATAAAATCAAATTGGATGCGGTTAACTTTGCTCTAATTGAAGATGAAAATACAGCATGGCAAATGTATCAGAGTGGCGAATTGGACCTCGCTTATCCACTGCCAGTGGATATTCAAGGTCAAATGGTCAATTCTGATGATAAAGAATTCAAAATGGGCAAAGAACTTGCCGTTTACTATTACAACTTTAATACAGAAGTGAAACCTTTCAATAATGCTAAAGTAAGGAAAGCGCTTTCAATGGCTATCGAGCGTCAAAAAATCACCGAAAATGTTGCTCAAGGCGGACAAAAGCCTGCTTTCGGCGTAGTCCCTCCGGGTATTCCTGATGCATCTGGAGATTTCCAGGAAAATACAGGTAACCTATTTAAGGAAGATGTTACCGAAGCTAAGAAATTGTTAAAAGAAGGACTTGCTGAAGAAGGCATGAAAGAATTACCTGAGTTTTCAATTTTGTATAACACTTTAGATTCACACAAGAAAATTGCTGAAGCGGTTCAAGGAATGTGGCGTGATAACCTGGGTGTTGAAGTGACACTTGAAAATGCAGAATTCCAAGTTAAGCTTGACCGTGAAAAAGCTGGTGACTTTGAAATTTCCCGTGCAGGATGGGTTGGTGACTATGTTGACCCGATGACATTCATGCTTTGGGAAACGGACGGAGCCTATAATGATGCAGGTTGGTCAAACAAAGAATATGATAATTTATTAAAAGAAGCAAAATCTACAATGGATCCAAAAGAACGCATGGATGCTTTGCATAAAGCAGAGAAAGTCATGATTGACGAAATGCCGATCCTTCCGGTTTACTTCTATACAAAACCATATATGGTTAAATCGAATGTTACTGGAGTTTTTGCTCCGATTAACGCTTATCCGAACTTTATTTACGCGGATAAAAAATAATAGAAGGATAATAGTGAAATGGGAGGTATGTCCGATTAAGGACATACCCCATTTTTCAATTGCGAATTTGAATATTTCATGCATTCATTTCCGTTTTCAACTTCTTAGAAAATCGATGATTGGGGTGATTACCATGTTGAGATATACATTAAACCGTTTTAAATGGGCGATTATTACTTTATGGGCTGTTATTACATTAACGTTCATCATAATGCATACGATTCCGGGAAATCCATTTGCAAAAGAAGGAGCCATGCCTCCTGCTGTTTATGAAAACCTTCAAGTCCACTATGGATTAGACAAGCCGTTGTTGACCCAATATGGGAATTATTTATTGGAAGTCGTTCAATTTGATTTTGGTCCTTCATTGAAATCTTCATCCATTTCCGTGAATGATTACATTTTGAAGGGGTTTCCGGTGTCCTTGCACTTAGGGGCACAAGCTTTGGTGATTGCCATCTTCTTTGGCCTCATTTTGGGTGTCGTGGCATCACTGAAAAGAAATAAATGGCCCGACTATTTATCAATGATCATTGCCATCGTAGGGATTTCCGTTCCTAACTTTATCCTGGCGACTATTTTAATCAATTATTTTGCAATTAAATGGAATATATTCCCTGTTGCTACATGGGCGACATGGCAGCATACCATTTTACCATCCATTGCCCTTTCTATGATGCCGCTTGCTTTCATCGCGAGACTGATGCGGACAAGCATGCTTGAAGTAATGGGGCAGGATTACATTTTGACAGCAAAAGCCAAAGGATTGAAACGGAGCGGTGTCATAATCAAACATGCGATTCGGAATGCGTTATTGCCGATTATCACGATTCTGGGCATCCTTACGGCTAATATCGTGACAGGAAGCTTCATCATTGAACGTATTTTTGGTATTCCGGGCATGGGAGATATGTTCGTAAAGGGAATATCCAACAGGGACTACCCGGTGATTCTTGGTTCCACAATTGTGTATAGTGCGGTGCTTATTCTATTGATATTCATCGTTGACATAGCCTATACGTTGATTGATCCTAGAATTAAAGTGACGGGGGAGAAGAAATAATGGCAGATAAAGTGCATTTAACCGAAGATATGTTCCAACCCGCCGAAGGCAACTTTAAGGAAGCTGAAAAAATAGCAAGACCTACAGTTTCATATTGGTCTGACGTCTGGCGTCGATTTAAAGAAAATAAGCTGGCGATGACTGGATTTGTTCTTATAATCCTCTTGGTCTTGATGGCGATTTTTGGTCCGTACATTAACGGATATACTTATTATGGACAAGATTTCGAGAATAAGAATCTTAGCCCAAATAGCGAGCATTGGTTTGGAACGGATTCATCAGGAAGGGATCTATTTACGCGAGCTTGGTACGGTGCAAGGATATCTTTGTTCATTGGATTGATGGCAGCGCTGATCGACTTTTTAATTGGTGTCCTTTATGGCGGGATTTCTGCCATTCGCGGTGGACGCACGGATAATATCATGATGCGGTTTGCCGAGGTTATCTATGCGATTCCATACCTATTGATGGTTATCTTAATGATGGTCGTATTAAAACCTGGTATTCTGCCGATCATCATTGCGATGTCGATTACGGGGTGGATTCCGATGGCGCGACTGGTACGGGGACAGGTTTTACAACTGAAAGAGAATGAATATATCCATGCTGCAACAATCTCTGGAGCCAATACGAGCTGGACTTTAAGAAAACACATGATTCCTAATACAATGGGACCGATCCTTGTCAATTTAACGTTGACTGTACCTACTGCCATTTTTGCCGAAGCTACACTTAGCTTTTTGGGACTGGGAGTTCCGGCACCTCAGGCAAGCTGGGGAACATTGACAAGTGATGCACTGGGAAGCATTCTGGTAGGGAATTTCTATCAACTGTTAATCCCGGCAATATTGATTTCCTTAACGATGTTCGCGTTCAATGTGGCTGGTGACGGGTTGCAGGATGCCTTAGATCCAAAACTACGGAAATAAATGAGTCCTAACATAATGATTTGATATTACTAGAATAGGAGGGACGATGATGGAGAACCTATTAGAAGTCAACGATTTACAAATCACCTTCCATACTTATGCAGGTAAAGTGCAAGCGGTTCGCGGTGTGAACTTTGGCGTGAAAAAGGGGGAAGCCGTTGCGATTGTTGGGGAGTCCGGATGCGGCAAAAGTGTTACAGCGAAATCTATCATGAGATTATTGGAAACACCCCCGGCAGAGTATGGAAAAGGGTCGATAAACTTTGGCGGTAAAGACCTTCTTAAAATGAGTGAAAAGGAAATGCAGAGGATTCGCGGAAATGAAATCAGCATGATTTTCCAGGATCCGATGACTTCACTCAATCCAACGACAAAAATCGGTAGCCAGATCATGGAAGGCATTTTAAAGCATAATAAAAATATGTCCCGAAATGATGCATACGAACGGGCGTTGGAAACACTGAAACTAGTAGGTATTCCACAGCCGGAAAAAAGGATGCAGCAATATCCGCATGAGTTTTCAGGTGGTATGCGCCAAAGGGCGATGATAGCGATGGCCCTTGCTTGCGAACCGAAATTACTGATTGCCGATGAACCAACAACTGCATTGGATGTAACGATACAAGCGCAAATTTTGGAACTGATGAAAGATATCCAACGAAGAATGGATACTTCCATCATATTAATCACTCATGATTTAGGCGTGGTTGCAGAAACTTGTGAACGGGTAGTCGTCATGTATGCAGGCAAGGTTGTTGAGACGGGTACGGTAGAGGCTATATTTTCAAACCCGCAGCATCCTTATACAAGAGGTCTGCTTAAAACGGTGCCAAGGCTGGATATGGAAAAAACGGCTCCGTTGGTTCCGATTATCGGATCACCACCGGATTTATTGGATCCGCCAAAAGGATGCCCATTTTACCCAAGATGTGAATCAGCTATGAAAGTGTGCAAAGAACATGATCCGGAGCTTGAAGTAGTGGAAGAAGGTCAGACAGCCGCATGCTGGCTGCACCACCCGATGGCCAAGGCAGCACAGGTACAAGCACCGACTAATGTATAAAGGAGGAGAACTAATGGTTTCACTGAAAAATAAGGCCGTAAAAGAAAAGACATACAACGAAAATTCTCCTCTTGTTGAAATAAAGAATCTGAAGAAGCATTTTCCTATCGGTTCTCAATCGCTTAAAGCGGTAGACGGTTTGGATCTCAAAATCTATCCAGGGGAAACTGTCGGTCTTGTTGGGGAAAGCGGTTGCGGTAAGTCGACTGCAGGTCGTACAATCACTCGATTATATGAACCGACTGATGGAGAAGTTCTTTTTCAGGGGAAAAATATTTTCGATTACAAACCCGGGGAAATGTCACATATCCGCCGTGAAATACAAATGATTTTCCAAGATCCGTACGCATCCTTGAACCCAAGGATGAAGGTGGAGGAATTGATAGGGGAACCACTTGCCATTCATGGAATTTCAAAAGGTAAAGAGCGAAGAAAACGGGTGGAAGACCTGCTAAAGCTAGTTGGTTTAAGTCCGGAACATATCACTCGTTTTCCGCATGAATTCAGTGGTGGACAACGCCAGCGTATTGGAATTGCAAGGGCATTGGCTTTAAATCCTAAATTCATCGTTTGTGATGAACCAATCTCTGCCTTGGATGTTTCGATACAGGCCCAAGTGGTCAACTTATTAAAAGAACTGCAAAAAGAAATGGGATTGACTTATTTATTCATCGCGCATGATTTATCGATGGTCAAGTATATTTCAGATCGCATTTTAGTCATGTACCTTGGAAGAATGATGGAACTTTCGGATAGTGATTCTTTAACGAAAGATCCGCTACACCCATACACACAGGCCTTGCTATCCGCAGTGCCGATACCAGACCCGACTATTAAACGGGAAAGGATCGTCCTTAAAGGCGATGTACCAAGTCCGATCAATCCGCCGAGCGGCTGTGTATTTCGGACGCGCTGCCCTAAGGCGATGGAGATATGCTCCAGTGCTGTACCTGAATGGAAAGAACAAAAACCAGGGCATTTCGTTGCTTGTCATTTATATTGGTAAACAAAAAAACCAGTTGCATTTGCGACTGGTCTTTTTTTACACATTTATGTAAAATATTTTTAGAATAGAAACGATTATCAAATTATTTATCAGCATGTCAAAATAAAAAACTAGGAATCTGAAAATAAAACATATAAAATGTAATTATATGTAAATATAAAATTCTGTTGAATGTATCAATTTGTGAGAGAAGGAGGGGCTGTTATTGTATTCCACGATAACTAGTGAGATCGTCGATCGTGTCATGATTGTTACTCTTAATCGTCCAGAGAGAATGAATGCTTTCAATGAAAAGATGTGTGAGGAGATGATTCGCGCTTTTAATGAAGCGGATGAAAATGATGACGTAAGAGCCGTCATATTAACTGGCGCTGGGGATACTTTTTGTGCTGGAATGGATTTGGAAAAAGGTGCAGAAACGTTTATGGATCACACTCCTTTGGTTGAATACCGCGATGCAGGGGGAATGTTGTCATTACGGATTTTCGAGATGAAGAAACCTATGATTGCTGCCATTAATGGAGCGGCAGTCGGGATTGGGATAACAATGACTTTGCCCATGGACATTAGAATCGCTTCAACAGATGCAAATATGGGTTTTGTATTTGCGAGGCGGGGGATAACGATGGAGGCATGCAGCGGCTGGTTCTTACCCAGGCTTGTCGGAATGGGTAAAGCTTCCGAATGGATTTTTACCGGCAGGATGATTTCGGCCAGTGAAGCATATGAGGGAAGGTTGGTAAACAAGATCGTCGAGCCAGAAGAATTGATGTCTGCTGCTATGGAAATTGCAACAGACATTGCGGAAAATACATCTTCCGTTTCTGTGACGTTATCCCGGCAATTAATGTGGACCATGCTCGGTGCAAACCATCCTGTTGAATCACACAAAATAGAATCGAAAATGATTCATTGGACCGGAAAACAAGCGGATGCACTAGAAGGGATCGAAGCTTTCCTCGAAAAAAGGAAAGCTGATTTCAAGATGAAAAGCAGTAGTGATATGCCTCCGTTTTATCCTTGGGGAACGGATCGAACATATGAAGTGGATAAGAAATGATTGAATGGAATGGCCCAGGGAAACCAGGGGAAGTGCGTGATAATTTTTACTTTTCGGATAAATTAGGGTTTCTATTCTTAGTGTGTTATACTGGGTTTACCATTTACTAAACTTGTTTCATGTTCCCTATTCCCCGTGAATAGGGTTTTTTTATGATTGCTTTTTTAATCAAAAAAAACAGACCCTACAAGTAGGGTCCGTTATATATTGTATTTAAAATTATGCTTTTTGAACGTTAGTAGCTTGGGGTCCACGTTGACCTTGCTCAACTTCAAAAGTAACTTCTTGACCTTCGTCTAATGATTTGAATCCTTCGCTTTGGATAGCTGAGAAATGTACGAATACATCGTCTCCGTTTTCGCGTTCGATGAAGCCAAATCCTTTTTCTGCGTTAAACCATTTTACTTTACCTTGTTCCATTGTTGTTGCCTCCTAGTGTGAATCCACACATTGTGTTACTACCCTTGCTCAATCATTAGACGAAAAGTTTTTCACTTATCAATCTTCCCGAACAAAAATAATTCTTTTTAAATATAACAGATAATGTCGGAATCTGCAAGCTAACATGGGAAGATTATTTATGTACACATTCGATGAACAATTTTTAATACCCTTTTTTGTAATCAAGTAAATTTGTTGAAGGTTTTTTACCATTTAGATAGTTCTTTAAATTCGGCATGAAAATATCATGAATGAGCCTTTGGTCGTAAAATTCCGTATTTCCGGATGTGTGCGGCGTGATGATTACATTGTCCAACTCCCATAGTGGGCTATTCTCAGGAAGTGGCTCCGTTTCAAACACATCAAGTCCGGCACCCGCAATTTCTTTGTCCATAAGTGCTTGAACCAAATCGTTTTGAATGACGAGATTTCCCCTTCCTATATTAATGAAAAAAGCGGAGCGCTTCATTAACATGAATTCCTTTTTCCCGAACATATACCTTGTTTCTGGGGTCAAAGGTAATGTCACGACAATATAATCACATCTTGGAAGAAGATCATTCAATTGTTTTTGTGTGAACATCTCATCGACAAATTCTTCTGATTTATCCGAATGGCGCATTCCTAACACTGTCATGCCAAAAGCCTTGGCAATTTTTGCGGTTTCCTTTCCGATTTTTCCGACACCGATGATTCCGATGGTCTTTTCATGAATTTCCTGCTTCATATGTGCGTGATGCCAAGTCTTTGTCTGCTGTTGTTTAATATATGTATCTACTTTTCTTGTTAAGGCAAGCATTAACGCGAAAATAGTCTCTGAAATGGGATACGCATGAACACCGTTTGCAGTTGTAATCTGAACATTCATTTGTTCTAAATTTTCCAGGGGTAAAGCATTCACTCCGGCGCTCCATGTCTGGATCCATTTTACTTCGCTTGCATCAATCGATACAGACATTTCCGCTTTCCAGCCTGCGATCACTTCAGCATCGGCTATATGATTTCTCCATATTTCCGGAGATCTTCCGGTGATAACCGTCCAATCGGGAACCAATTCTTTAATTTTCTGTAGTAAGAGCTCATTCAAATTTTGGCTTATTATTAGTTTTCTTTTTGGCATAACTAACCTCCTGTATCTTTTTTTCTGAATTATACGTAAGTTTTGAAAATCTTTCAATCGGGAAAGCGATTGCTTAACAATCTTGCTATAATACTAATAATCAATGGAATGGGGTGTATTCATGAACGTGAAAGACATATATGGACAGCTGCCTATTATAGAATCAAAACGTTTGGTCATGAGGAAAGTCACCATGAATGATGCCGAAGACATGTTCGCTTATGCATCCAACAGTGAAGTTTCCCGTTACGTCACATGGGAAGCTCATCGTTCCCTATGTGATACAAAAGATTTTATCAGGTTTATCCTGCAAAATTATGAGGATAAGAAAATCGCTCCATGGGGCATAGAACACAAGGAAAGTGGTAAGTTGATTGGTACTATTGATTTTGTTTCATGGCAGGTTGATCATCATAGTGCAGAAATCGGGTATGTGCTTGCACCCGAATATTGGGGGAGTAGCTTGATGACGGAGGCAGCGCAAAAGATAATCGCCTTTGGCTTTGAAAATATGAACCTAGTTCGTATACAAGCAAGGTGCTTCGTTGAAAATATGGGTTCAGAACGCGTCATGCAAAAGGCTGGTATGTCTATTGAGGGAATCATTAGAAAAGGAATGTTTGTAAAGGGAAAGCATCAAGACTTAAAGCTATATTCCATTATAAAATGATGGCTTTGGAGTCTGCTGATTAAAGAAGAAATAAGGAAAAATACATCGGTTTTGAAATTATAAATATTGGAAAATCAAAAACAAACAATATGTGCAAATATTGAATCAAAAACTATACAAAACGTCTAATGTAAAAAGTCCGTTTGAAAAATATAATGAAACTATAAAATCGTGTTGAAATGGAGGGTTTCTTTAATGGCAGTAATAAATGAAGTAAAAACGTTGAAAAATTATATCGGTGGCAAATGGGTGGATTCCACAACATCGAAACATGAACAAGTGCCTAATCCGGCAACAGGAGAAGCTTTGGCGATCGTTCCCCTTTCAACAAAGGAAGATGTAAACCAAGCAGTGCAGGTTGCTAAAAAGGCGTATAAAGAATGGAAAAAGGTCGCCGTTCCAAAAAGAGCCCGCTTCTTATTCCGTTATCAGCAATTATTGATAGAACACTGGGATGAGCTTGCAAAGCTGGTCACAATCGAAAATGGAAAAAGCTATACAGAAGCATATGGTGAGGTTCAGCGGGGGATTGAATGCGTGGAATTCGCAGCAGGTGCGCCTACCTTGATGATGGGCAGCCAGCTTCCTGATATTTCTCCAGGTATTGAATCTGGCATGTATCGTTATCCAATGGGTGTCGTTGCAGGGATTACGCCGTTTAATTTCCCGATGATGGTACCATGTTGGATGTTCCCGCTGGCAATAGCTTGTGGAAATACGTTTATCTTAAAACCTTCAGAACGGACACCGCTATTGGCCAACCGTCTTGTGGAATTATTGACAGAAGCCGGTGTTCCGGATGGAGTTGTCAATATTGTCCATGGTGCCCACGATGTCGTGAATGGGATATTGGAACATGAAGACATTAAAGCGGTATCATTTGTTGGATCCCAGCCTGTCGCAGAGTATGTATACAAAACGGCAGCTGCCAATAAAAAACGTGTCCAGGCTTTATCAGGAGCGAAAAATCATTCAATCGTCATGCCTGATGCGGATTTGGATAATGCGGTAACGAACATTACGAATGCCGCTTTCGGATCTGCAGGCGAGCGCTGCATGGCTGCGTCAGTGGTTGTTGCGGTGGGAGAAGTGGGAGATTCGCTCGTTGAGAGATTAAAGGCTGCAGCGGATGACATCAAGATAGGAAATGGAATGGATAAGGACGTTTTCTTGGGGCCTGTGATTCGTGATACTCATAAAAAGAGAACAGAACAATATATTGAAATCGGGGAGAAAGAAGGAGCTGTCCTCCTTCGTGATGGCAGGAATGAAGGCGATCAGGAAAATGGCTATTACGTTGGACCGACATTATTTGATCATGTAAAAACAAACATGAAAATATGGAGTGATGAAATTTTTGCTCCTGTCTTATCCATAGTACGGGTCAATACCCTTGAAGAAGCAATCGAATTGACCAATCAATCAGAATTTGCCAATGGTGCCTGCCTCTATACGGATAGTGCAAAAGCCATCAGGGAATTTCGCGAAGAAATTGATGCAGGGATGCTTGGCATTAATCTTGGGGTACCCGCGCCAATGGCATTCTTTCCATTTTCCGGCTATAAAAGTTCCTTTTATGGAGACCTTCATGCCAATGGGAAAGACGGAGTGGAATTTTACACTAGAAAGAAAATGTTAACGGCAAGATACTGATAGGAAAAAGGGGGTCGGCTCAAATTGTGGTCGGCCTTCCTTTATACATCTTTTTAGGAGGAGTGTAGCTTATGCAGGTTGAAAAGCAGGGTCAGGATCTTAAAGCGATGGATGGTAAATATGTGTGGCATCATATGAAAGGGGCTGAACCCACCCCTGGGGCAATGGTGATAAAAAAAGGGCAAGGAGCATGGATTACGGATGTTGATGGGAATCGATTCCTGGATGGGATGTCAGGTTTATGGTGTGTCAACGTTGGTTATGGCCGCACGGAACTGGCTGAAGCCGCTTACGAGCAACTGAAGGAACTTCCTTATGCCCCTTTAACGAATAGCCACATTCCGGCTATTAAGCTAGCAGAGAAATTAAATGAATGGCTTGGTGGGGATTATGTGGTTTTCTTCTCTAACAGCGGTTCAGAAGCAAATGAGACTGCCTTTAAAATTGCGCGGCAGTATCATCAGCAAAAAGGTGAACATGGACGCTATAAATTCATTTCGCGTTATCGCGGCTATCATGGCAATTCAATGGGTGCCCTGTCAGCGACCGGGCAGGCGCAGCGAAAATACAAATATGAACCGCTGGCCCCAGGTTTTCTCCATGTATCACCGCCGGATTCTTACAGAAATCCAGAGGATGAAAGCGGTGAAAAAAGTGCAGCGGAAATTGAACGTACCATTACATGGGAGCTGAGCGAAACGGTTGCTGCGGTCATCATGGAACCAATCATCACTGGGGGCGGAATTTTAATGCCACCTGATGGTTATATGAAACGTGTCAAAGAAATTTGTGAGAAAAATGGTGTCCTTCTCATTTCGGATGAGGTCATTTGCGGGTTTGGCCGTACTGGTAAGAGATTCGGATTTATGAACTATGATGTAAAACCAGACATCGTAACAATGGCTAAAGGAATTACGAGCGCTTATCTGCCATTATCCGCTACAGCCGTCAAACGTGAAATTTATGAAGCGTATATTGGCTCAGATGTATATGACCGCTTTCGGCATGTAAATACATTTGGCGGCAATCCGGCTGCATGTGCCGTCGCTTTGAAGAATATTGAAATATATGAAAATGAAAAACTTATAGAACGGTCTAAGGAGTTAGGGTTACGTTTTCTGCAAGAGTTTGAAGAAATTAAAACTCATCCCAATGTTGGGGATGTGCGAGGGAAAGGTTTGTTGGTAGGGATTGAACTAGTGGAAGATAAACTGACAAAACAACCGATCGAACTTTCCAAAATCAATAAAGTGATTGCATCATGTAAAGAAAAGGGGCTGATCATAGGTAAAAATGGTGATACTGTAGCGGGTTTCAATAATGTCCTGACTCTTGCTCCCCCACTTAGTATAACTGAAGAGGATTTTTCATTCATCATAACGACGGTAAAGCGAACGCTAGCTGAACTATGAAAATAAGTAGAAAAACCCGAATATTCAATTAAGTTTACGCGTGTACTGTTGATACGCAAACATGCTTTTTATATGAGACTGATGCGTTTAGTTTTAGCACCGTTTTAGAACTTTGAACGGTGCTTTTGTCTATGATCAAGGAAGAATAAGAGGAAAAGGAATCTAGTAGAAATTATAGGCAATATTTTGGAATCGTTTTCCTTGCTTAGTTATAGCAGATGTTCGAAAATGGAATGATAAGGAGTGGTAGAAACTCAATATTAACCGTCAGAAGAGGTGAGGGACATGAATAATGAAGATATAACAAAAAAACTAACATTACATATCCCTGAAATTTTAGGGAGTGGGAATTTTTCAAAGTATGCTGTATTGGTACCGCTTCTAGAGAAAGAAGATGGAATTCATGTTCTTTTCGAAGAACGTTCACACAAACTGAGGAGGCAGCCAGGGGATATATGTTTTCCCGGCGGAAAAATAGACAAGCTGGACCATGATGAACAGGCGGCGGCCCTAAGGGAAACATATGAGGAACTTAATTTGAGAAAAGAAGATATCGATAATGTCTTTCCTATCGATTATTTGGTATCTCCATTTGGGATGATCGTCTATCCTTATGCAGGGTTTGTTCGTAACCATCAACGGATAATACCTAATCCAGCTGAGGTAGAAACCATTTTTACGGTCCCGCTATCCTTTTTCATGGAAAAACCGCCAGAAATTTACCATGTGGAATATAAAGTGGAACCGCATGAAAACTTCCCCCACGATTTAGTCGTTGGAGGGGAGAATTATAAATGGCAGCCGAAACGGATGGAAGAATATTTTTACTTATATAATGGTCGGGTAATCTGGGGAATGACGGCGAAAATCCTTACCCATTTTATTGAAATTCTTCGTTAGACACTTCTAAAGCACCTTTTTTTTTCAGTCTTTTTCTATTAAGCTTTAATTATGGTAAATGCTAGGTTTTTAATAGAAGCGGGGGGATGAGTGGATGAAGTATAGTTTTGAAGTACTTGAAAAAGAACGGGAAATGGCAATGGCTGCACTAGTCAACTTCAATGAAAACCGCGAATACTATGATGAAACCAAAGATCAGGAACTTAAGCTAGCATACTACAAAGATGGTTCCTTGGACCGGGAAGGATTGAAGGACCTACTTGTGGCAACCCATAAAAACCAGCTGAACTACTCACCACATCGTCATGTTTACCCATGGGTGGACTTACAGGAAAATGGCCAGCTGAAAAGTCTGTATTCCGGTAAAGGGATGGATCCTGTACAAGTGATTGAGGAAGATATCCGTATACTGGAAGTGTTGTCAAGAGGTATTGAATCAATAAATTCGGAGAACATTCTCGTTAATTGTGAACATGTAGTACCTCAATCATGGTTCGATAAAAAAGAACCGATGAGGGGGGATTTGCATCATCTGTTCGCTTGTGAACCAACGTGTAATAGCAGCCGGAGTAACTATCCATACCATGATTTTGAGGATTATATCCCTGAGAGATCGGCTGCCGGTATAAAAGCGGGTTGCGGAAAATCAGACGAAAGTAAATTCGAGCCTGAATACGGAAAAGGGATCGTGGCGAGGGCAACTTTGTATTTTTTACTCAGATATGAGGGAATCATCGATAGCAGCAAAATCGACCTGGCACTGCTTTTGGAATGGCATCAGCTTTTTCCCGTCAGCACTTATGAAAAACATAGAAACCAGGCTATACATGAAATGCAGGGTAATCGTAACCCATATATAGATTTTCCCGAAATGGCGGAGAAATGGAATTAAAGAAGAATCTTAAAAAGAGGATTGAAGCTGCAGTACAAGCTTCAATCCTCTTTTTAAGATTATAAGAATTTTACGCAAACAGGGAAGGGAACTTGAACATCCTTTTGCAATAATGTTAATTTTCCGTCATGCTCATTCCGTGCATATAGTGTCAGGTTTCCTGATTGTTCATTAGAAGCGATCAGGAATTTTCCGCTAGGATCCAATGAAAAATCACGTGGCCAGTGACCTTCGGTAGAAACCAGTTCCACGAATGCCAGTTTGCCTGTTTCTTGATTGATTTGGAAAACGGCAATACTGTCATGTCCGCGGTTTGCAGCATATATGAATTGCCCGTCATCAGAAATATGAATGGCACTTCCTTGGTTATTTTCCTTGAAATCTTCCGGGACGGTCCGAACCGTTTGTAATTCAGAAAAACTTCCAGTTTGACTATCGAAGCTCAAAACAATGACTTCGGGTACCAATTCTGCCATAACATACGCAAATTTTCCGTTTGGGTGGAAGGTCAGATGCCGTGGTCCGCTGCCGGGAGCAACAGATAAGCTGTTTACTTCTTCCAAATTCCCACTATGTATTTTATAGGTTATCACTTTATCTATCCCGAGGTCGACTACAGCAATGAACCTTTCATCTGGTGTGAAACCAGCAAAGTGAGTGTGTGCTTTTTCTTGGCGTTCTTCATTCGGTCCTTGACCTTTATGTTGAACAGTTGATGATACAGGCAAAGGGGTCGCATCGTCATGAAGCGGATATGATTCAATCACGCCTTCACCATAACTGGAAGTGACCAAGACCTGTTTCTTGCTGTCAACACTAATATGGCAGGAAGAACCGTTTGGTGTCAATTGTTTCCCCAAGAAGGTAAGCTCACCTGAATCTTCATTAATCGAATAGGCTGAAACACCTCCACTGCCCGATTCTTTTAAAATGGCGTAGAGATTCTTTTTGTCCTGGCTGATGGCGACATAAGTCGGATCGGTCAATTCTGCTGCAAGAACCGGTGTGCTGAGTTTTCCTTCTGCTGTATCTAAAGTAAATCGGTAAACACCTTTGCTGTTTCCTTTTGTGTAAGTGCCTATGTATCCAATAATGTTCTGTTGATCATGTTTTACCATATTTATCTCCTCCAAGAAAGATTTGTGTTTATTTTTATTTTAACATAGATGATACCTTATATCCTTTTCCCGTATTCTATTGATTTGGAACCTTTTTATTTTGGAAGTTTTTGGGTGCGTGAAGAAAAAAACCCCGACTAGGGGGTCAAATTTAATCGACTGGCTTTGAGGCTTCGATAGGAATATGCCTAAACTCAGAAACGGAAAATAAACCCTGATCCGTCAGTTTGATTTCAGGGATGACAGGTAACGCCAAGAAGGCAAGTGTAAGAAAAGGGTTGAAATGCCTGTTAGCACCGAGTTTCAATAGGGCCTCATCGATTTTATTCAATGAATGGACCACATCCATATAATCACATTCACTCATCAATCCAGCTATTGGCAGGGGAAGGGAAGCGAGTATTTCCCCATTTTGGATTACGGTCAATCCACCCTGCATTTTTTTGATTTCCTTTGCTGCCAGCAGCATATCCTGATCATTCGTTCCGGCAATGATCAAATTATGTGAATCATGGGCTACTGTCGTGGCAATTGCACCTGATTTCAACCCGAGCCCTTTGACGATTCCAAGACCTAATTGTTTGGTCAGATGATGCCTTTCAATAACAGCAAGTTTTAAATGATCAACATGTTCGGAGAAATGGAATAGTCCATCATAATTAAGTGTGACCGGTTCAATCGAATGTTTTGTAATCAAGCTGTTTGGAGTTATCTCAATAATATTAGCGAACTCATTTTTAAAAGGTATCGCCAAATCATCTTCGGTTATTTCATGATAATGAACGGAGTGCTTCAACCCGTCATCAATAACCTGTTTCCTATCATCTGGAAAGTTAAGTAAATGATTATTTTGAACGATAAGCTTTCCATCTTTAAAAACCGAGTGGATGTTGATGGAATCAAGATCATCCAATAGAAGGAAGTCTGCCTTGTATCCAGGTGCAATTGCACCATGTTCCTTTAAACCAAAGCATTCTGCTGCATTAATGGTCGCCATTTGTATGGCGGTAATTGGCGGGACACCTGTATCTATGGAAAGTCGAACGTTGTGATCGATACTTCCCTCATATACAATATCATCTAGGTGCCGGTCATCGGTGACGAATAAACAACGGCGGGAGTTCTTCTCGTTAATAACTGGAATCAGGTTTATTAAGTCTTTGGCAACGGTGCCTTCCCTGATCATAAGATACATACCTTTACGCAGTCTTTCTTTTGCCTCTTCCGCAGTAGTGCATTCATGATCCGTTTTTATGCCTGCACTCATATAAACATCGAGCTGTTGTCCGGATAATCCGGCTGCATGGCCATCGATGCTTTTGCCTAGTCTATTTGCATCATATATTTTTTGCAGCATATCCTCCTCCGTATGTGAAACGGCAGGGAAATTCATGACTTCGGCTAAACCAAGCACTCTCGGGTTTTGATAAAAGGAAATTAAATCTTCACTTCTTAAGACAGCACCAGAATGTTCAAACTCCGTAGCAGGTACACAAGAGGGCATCATGAAGTAAAAGTCAAAAGGAAGTTGAGCGGATTGTTCAATCATATATTCCATGCCCTTTTTGCCAGAAACATTGGCAATTTCATGAGGGTCTGCAACGATGCAGGTCACACCATGTAAAAGGAGGATTTTTGCAAGTTCATAAGGCCTGACCATCGATGATTCTATATGAACATGGCCATCAATGAAGGAAGGGCATACGAATTTTCCTGTAGCATCGATTTGTGAAATACCATCATAATGCCCAATTCCAGCAAAGTAACCATCGACGATCGCAATGTCGCCTGTATAGATATCCCCATTGAAAACATCTATGATTTGCCCGTTTTTAATGACGCAATCTGCTGGTGTTCTTCCTGCTGCAACGTCAATTCTCCTTTTAAGCAATTTTTTTTTCATATTCGTAACCCCTTTGGCAAAATATATCCGATTAATATTTCACTTTTTCAACATAGGTTTCCCATGTGCGGAATGGTAAATCATGATCATTAAAAGACAATTGTTTCATTTCAATCGTGCGATTTTCCATTGGCAGGGCAAGTTCTTTGTATATAAAGTGATCATCAAAGCCGATAATTGCAGCGTCTTCTTTAGTGCATGCGTAATAAATGGCTTTTGGACGTGCCCAATAAATAGCACCGATGCACATGGGGCAAGGTTCGCAGCTAGTGTATATTTCACAATCTGTAAGCTGGAAGCTGTCGAGATTCCTGCATGCATCACGAATCGCCTGTACTTCGGCGTGAGCAGTAGGATCGTTGGCTGTTGTCACATTATTACATCCTCTGCCTACGACTTTTCCATCTTTTACGATTATAGCACCGAAAGGTCCTCCGTTCTTCGCCAATACATTTTCATATGCAAGCTGAACAGCCATCTCCATGAATTTTACATCCACTAAAAACACCCCTTCATATATATTTATAACCTAAAGTACTGATGTTACGTTTATTAACGTAAATATAATAAACAATATACCATATGCATGGGGAAATGGAATATTGTTTTCTGAAAATAGAGAAAAGTCAGTTTGTGTTAGGGTATATGAGGTGCAATCAAAATGGTTTAAAAGAATTTTTACAAATAATAATAAAACTGATATTGTTAAAAGAAAATCATTAAGATTATGAAGGTGAAGTGCATGGGGTTTTTGGGAGTTCTTTTACCGATTTTCGGTATTTTTGTTTTAGGGTTCATCGGTCAGAAAAAGTTCAAACTTGATACAAAATCGATTTCCACGATGGCATTATATTTAATGTCACCTTTTCTTGTGTTCCGGACTTTTTATTCCGCAGAATTTACGATTAATTATTTCTACCTGTTCTTATTCACGATAGTACTTTGTCTTTCTCTTATACTGGTAGTCTACATCATATCTTATTTTCGCAATTATACAGTCACTGAGACAAGCGGCATGATATTGGCATCTGCATTCATGAATAACGGAAATTACGGAACACCCGTCATTTTCCTGTTATTCGGAGCCGCAGGACTCGATTATGCAATCATCCTTATGGTGGGACAGCAGTTAGTGATGTGCACGATCGGCATTTATTTCGCAGCGAAGGGCAGCCCGGAAGGTAACGGAGTTCAAACGGCGATTAAAGCAGTATGTCGAATGCCAATTGTTTATGGAGCCATTGCCGGTACAGTATTTCAGTTCGTTAACGTACCTTTAAGCAATTCGGTTATGGAAGCTATTAACCTTGTTGCAAATGCAGCGATTCCCACAATAATGATTACACTGGGAATGCAGCTGGCCAACATTTCGCTGAAAAAAATAGCCTATCGGAAGCTATCAGTTTCGCTGCTCCTTAAACTTGCCGTGTCACCGGCCATTGCCTTCCTGCTATCTCTTGCCTTGCCAGTGGGTGATATGGTCAGGCATATCATGATCATCGTAGCTGCAATGCCAACGGCGGCCAACACTACGATGTATGCGCTCCAATTCAATACGGAGCCTGAATTCGTATCAAGTGCTACGTTCATAAGTACATCATTAAGCCTGATTACGCTTCCAATCATCTTTTTCTTTGTATTATAGGAGATTATCATTCTAATTATGTGGGCAAACTTATTATATACAAGAAGCGGAAGAATCCTGGCTAATTAAAAGAGGGATCAGGAAAGATTATATGAATTACCTTTGACCTCGCGGTTAGTGAACGACTTGTGGACTTGATTTAGGTGTCCAAATCATTTTCATTTAAAATTAAAGGGCAAGCTTGTTAAACTGGTGTTTACTTTTTTTAATGCCTGTATTTGATTGGAGGGGTTTTATGTTCCAGACTAAAATTGAACTGACTAATACTGGAAAGATTGATGCCATTTTAAAGGGAATCGTTCTGAAAACCTATGAAGAGTCACTGGAAGAAAAACTCTTGCTATGCATGGAGTGCGGTGATGTCGATTTTTATATCGCGTATTCAAATAATGAGGAACTTCAGGATGCGATAAATGAAAACTTTGAAATTGATGAATATGGCGAAATCGTGAAAATAGATGAACATCAGGAACTTATGGATGATTTATACGATTATTTCTTGATCATACATAAGGAAAGTGATTTGTTTGATTTTTTTCCGGCAGGACCATATACTCACGGAGGGGAAATCCGTGAATCGGATACGGATATGCTGGCGCCAAGGGGTTTATATTCAGCGCCATTTGAAGACGCGATAAAGGAATGATGAAAAAGACAGCGATAGCTGTCTTTTTGTATTTTTAAGAGCGTATTAAGCCTTCGGGAAATAAATGCATTTTTACAAAAAGAGGGAATTTTTTTTATGGGATATCAATTTAAATTTATCAGTTTTATGAAATATAGCAATAATATCATGAAATATAATATCGTTTTTAACAATTTAAAGTTTATATGGTAATTTTAAGAAATATTATATATAATAAAAAATGTGAATATTGAATATATTATTTGAATTACTAGTTTAAAATAACAATAAAAATGGACTTTTCACGATGAATTATGAAATATTGGGAAATAATTTTTGAAGAAAGGATTATACATAAGATTTGTTTCGAGTTAAGAGAGTGATATATTACGCTTTTAGAATTCTGATTATTATAAATTTTCAGTTTTGGGCAGGGGGCTAATTATGATAGTTTTTGACCGAGTGAATAAGTATTATGGCGATTTCCATGTATTGAAAGAAATTAATCTTACAATTAAGAAGGGGGAGGTGGTAGTGGTCATCGGACCTTCGGGTTCAGGGAAAAGTACACTGCTTCGATGCATTAATCGTCTAGAGACCATTTCGCAAGGTTCCCTTTCAATAAATGGTCTAAATGTAGCGGATAAAAAGACGGACATAAACAAACTTCGTCGGAATATCGGTATGGTTTTCCAGCATTTTCACTTATATCCTCATAAAACAGTGCTCGAGAATATCATGCTTGCTCCCAGGAAAGTTCTAGGGCAATCCGAAGAGGAAGCGAAAAAGATTGCACTGAAGTATCTGGACAAAGTGGGGATTGGAGATAAAGCGAATTCATTTCCTTCTCAGCTTTCAGGTGGACAGCAGCAACGGGTAGCGATTGCCAGAGGTTTGGCAATGGGACCTGAAATCATGCTATTTGATGAACCTACCTCAGCCTTGGATCCAGAAATGATTGGCGAGGTACTGGATGTAATGAAAGCACTTGCCCATGAAGGTATGACGATGGTGGTGGTCACGCACGAAATGGGATTTGCCCGTGAAGTAGCGGATCGAATCGTATTCATGGACGAAGGCAGGGTTTTAGAAGAGGCATCACCGGCTGAGTTTTACGCCAATCCTCGTGAAGAGAGGGCTCGTTTATTCCTTAGCCGTATATTAAATCATTAAAAAAAAAACAGGGGTGAATTACATGTTGAAGAAAAAGAAATGGTTAAAATTATCTTTGCTATCCTTACTGGCTGTCATTTTATTAGCTGGATGCGGCGGGGGGAACGATTCAGACAAAGCTGAAGAGGGTGGAGGCAAAGACAAAGAAAAAGATGTTCTCGCACAAGTGAAGGAAAAGGATAAGATCGTTTTTGGGGTGAAAAATGATACAAGACTATTCGGATTGAAGAATCCTAGTACTGGAGAGGTTGAAGGCTTTGATATTGATATTGCCAAAGCTCTTGCAGCAGAAATCCTTGGTGATGAGAATAAAGTTGAATTTAAAGAAGTGACTTCTAAAACCAGGATGGCATTATTGAATAATGGTGATATCGATGCGATTGTAGCGACCATGACAATCACGGAAGATCGTAAAAAAGAAGTAGACTTCACTGATGTTTATTTCGACGCAGGACAATCTTTATTAGTCAAAAAGGGCAGCGATATCAAGGGTATTGATAGTTTAAAAGGGAAAAAGGTATTGGCTGTCAAGGGCTCTACTTCTTCCATAAATATCCGTGAAAAAGCTCCTGAAGCACAAGTGCTTGAATTTGAAAACTATTCCGAAGCGTTCGCTGCACTTAAATCCGGACAAGGGGATGCATTGACCACGGATGATTCCATCCTTTATGGAATGGCAGATGAAGATCCAAGTTATGAGCTTGTTGGCGGTACATTTACGGAAGAACCTTATGGTATTGCCGTGAAAAAAGGAAATGCTGAATTTGTTGAAGAGTTGAATAAAGCCCTTAAGTCTCTTAAAGATTCAGGCAAGTACGATGAAATCCATGATAAATGGATTAAACATTAAACATTTTAGCAAATGGATAAGGGAAGCTGACCTTAAATAACATTTGAACATTTGTCTATGAGGATGAGCGTTTTGCTCATCCTTACTAGTTAAAGGAGTGTATGCCGTGCTTGATTTCTCCATTTTAATAGAGAATCTGGATATGTATTTATTAGGCTTTAAAAATACGATCATGTCGAGTTTGGTCGCGTTGATAGCGAGTTTGATTCTTGGTGTGCTAATTGCCATCATGCGGATTGCACCATTAAAGCCACTAAACTGGCTGGGTACCGCCTATGTCGAGTTCATTCGGAACATACCGTTATTGATCATTACCTTTTTCTTCTTTCTCGGTCTTAAACTAAGCGGACTATACGCCGGGACATTAGCCTTGACCATTTACACTTCATCTTTCATAGCTGAGGCAATTCGAGCAGGCATACTTTCTGTGCCAAAGGGTCAAATGGAAGCTGCCCGTTCATCAGGTCTGACTTATGGACAGGCAATGAGGCTCGTCATTCTGCCGCAGGCCGTTAAAATAGTCATTCCTCCTTTAGGAAACCAATTTATCAATCTAGTAAAGAATTCTTCCATTTTAGCCGTTGTTGCAGGACTCGATCTTATGTACCACGGGGATTTGATTTCTTCAAGGACTTTTGTCGTGTTCGATGTGTACATTTTCGTTGCAGCGTTTTACTTAATTCTTACCATTCCTTTAAGTTTTGGCGTCGGTTATTTGGAAAAACGTCTGGCTAAGAGTAATTGAGGGAGGTATAAGATATGGATTTTGCAGGTGCCTATACACCAGATAATCTTAAGTTTTTATTAGAAGGATTTTGGGTAACGCTCCAGGTAGCTTTTATATCCATTATTCTAAGTTTCATTATTGGCGGTCTTGTAGGTATAATCCGATACGCAAAAGTGCCGGTGTTATCACAAATATTAGCTTTGATTGTAGAAACGGTGCGTAATTTGCCTCTGTTATTAATAATATTTTTTACCTATTTTGCTTTGCCGGAGATACGGATTAAACTGGAAATCATTCCAGCAGCCATAGTTGCCTTGACAATTTTTGAGTCAGCCATGCTTTCTGAAGTCATTCGAAGTGGGCTAAAATCCATTGATAAAGGCCAAATGGAAGCTGCCCGTTCATCAGGTTTGAGCTATACACAGGCATTGATACATATTATTCTGCCCCAAGCGCTGCGCCGCATGGTTCCTCCCATTGTCAGCCAATTCATTTCTTTATTAAAGGATACCTCTTTAGCGGTTGTCATCTCTTTGCCGGAGCTGACCCATCATGGTCAAATCATATATGGACAAAGTCAAAAGTATTTAATACCGATTTTGATCCTGGTGGCTCTCATGTACTTCATTGTGAATTATAGCCTTTCTTTGGTAGCCCAGAGACTTGAATTGAAACGAACCTAAAAAAACGGCTCAGAAATGAGTCGTTTTTTACGAGGTTCGGAAGTGTCTCACCCCTAACTATGATTATAAAACTATACTTGGTTATCCTTCATGTAATTTCCTTGTGAACCCCAATAGATTGAAGAAATTTGCGACACTCCTGCCGAATAACTGGCTAGCCGAGACCCCACAGGCACGTGCTTTGATGAGGCTTGGCATACAGTCGGCGGAAAAGGCGTGGATTTCTGGTATGGACTGGAATAATAGTGATGAATGAATACACAAAAAATGAATCTTTTGCTTTTAATAACCGTATATATAAAGGAAGAAAGAAGGTGGAATATATGTCGGAAATTAAAAGAAGCAATAGCAAAGCGATTGTATCATTGATCATGGGTGTATTATCTTTGTTTATTCCATTCATAGGCATCATATTAGGTATTCTCGGTTTAATATTTGCATCGAAGGGCAAACAAGAAATTAAGCTTACTGGTGAATCTGGAGATGGATTAGTGACAGCTGGAAAAGTGTGCAGCATTGTTGGAATAATCTTGAATGTTCTCGTGATTCTGATTTTCCTGGTGTTTTTTTATTTCGCAGTAAATACGGACATAACAACCTATTGAGTGCAAAAATTAACTTGACAAACAAAGAAAAGTAAATTAAACCTATATAAAATGGAAATTCATGTTATAATTAATATAAAAACCTAAATTTTGTATGAAGGGATGATATTTTGACCATTCAAATCTTTGAGTACCCAGCCGTATTCTATTATGAAAAACACCCGTTGATTATCGACTCTTTTTCCGTTCAGGTTTGTTTCCCGGATTTTAGGCGAGAAGGAATTATTTCTTCCGTTAGCGGTAGGAATCGGGTAGATGCCTTAGCTTGTGCTCAAGAACTGCTGGAATCCATGGTCGAACATTTTATTCACGATAAAAAAAGAATCCCGGATGCAAGTGAAATGGAAAAGGTAAATCTGGATAGGGGAATCAATATTTGTGAGGCTGCACCCTTTAGGATTGAAATAGAAAATATCACATATGCAAAATAAAAAACCTTGCCGGTTAAAGGACAAGGTTTTTATTTTGCATATCTTGAGATTCAATGAAAATTTTGTAACCCGGATTGTCAGGCACTTAATACGTACATAGAATATTATTTTTTGTATAAGGTGAACTCGACAGTGACCATTGTATAAAATACTCCTGATTGGCTTCACTTTCATTGATTGGAGCGGGTGTGCGAGACCCCTGCGGGAAAAGCGAGAGCCTGGTGGAGAGGAAATTAACGTTTAAATTGCACAAACCCCTAAAAAAACAGTAGGCAAACTCGATTTTCATAGGGGATGTCTTCAGTCTGTAACCATCATGACCTGTAGAGGAATGATGGTTTTTTGTTTCGCTTGAAACTTCGATTTAATTATTTTTTAATTTTTGGGAAAGGATATTGCGTTCTTTATAACGAATATGTATAGTATAGGTAACGTAGGTAAAAAGTATCAATAGTTATATATTTTGGAGGTGTATGTGTGAAATATTATATAGCATCAGACGAAAAAAATTTGAAGCAAGTCAAATCATTGATCAAGAAATTGACTTCAAAAGGGTTTACATGTGTGAATGACTTGAATTTAATTACGAATGATGAGAAAAACCAAATAACGGACGGCATTGGAGAATATGAGAAAAAGGGGATTGAGGAAGCCGATTTCATGCTGATCTTCCTAACCGCAGGAAAAGGTAATCTATATGAGCTTGGCTATGCTTTATCTTTAAATAAGAAAATAATTGTGTATTCGCCTGAGAAAGACAATTATCATATTAATAAAAAATCAATATTTCATAATCTGCCCGAGGTAACAATCTGCAGCGGGACCTTTTATAAGCTGGTTAAATTGATACATACGCTTTCTCCGGAAGGATCTGAACAAGATTCACTGCATCTTAAATAAATGTCAAATGTAAAATTTTAAAGATACCCTCTAATAAAATTTCTTTTGAACGAATTGTTTAAAGTATTAAAAATGAGGGTAAAGACCATTAAAAAAGGGAGAGGACTGTTTTGGCCATTATTGATATCGACCAATTATTGTTAGCCACTGAAGCGATAGCAGAAGAGTCAGTTCCATTCCATCTTGATACATTTGACATCGATCAACTTTTAGATAAAACGGATAATTGGTAAGGAAAAGCATGCCCATAGAGGATATGCTTTTTTTCTGACTAAAAATAACCTGAGTACCGGTATGAAAAAAATACAAGTAATCAGGCAAGTGAGGATATTTTAAAGAATTGGATAAAGTTAAAACCGGCGTCCTTTTACGAATCCTAATATCACAAACATCGAGATGGTGCCAATAACAAAAATTGCTTTAATGGAATTTACGAGAATTTCATCGTACATTTGTATTACCTCCTTTTATGTAATGACAGTGCGATTATGATTAGCTGTTGATGTATAAATTATAACATAAAGTCAATAACCGGTGGTGGGAAATTAAAGACGATATGGGTAATAATGTATAGGTTGGAAAGTTAAAACACAAAAAAAGATATCCTCTAAAAGTGGATATCGGCAATGAAAATTATTTAAGTCCAAGCGCTTTTTTCGTTTTTGGTCCGACGATCCCATCAGAAGTAAGCTTTTTAGAGCTTTGGAATTTTTTCACAGCTGTTTCGGTGTTTTTTCCAAATGACCCATCCACTCCTTTAGTGCTGAATCCAAGTTTAGTTAATCTTTTTTGCAGTTCAATTACTTGGGGGCCACTGCTTCCTTTTTTTAGGGTGGAGTTGGTATTTACAGGTAGGCTCACAGATCCGCTCACTTTATATCCATTCGTGGCAGCTATGGTGGCAAATGATCTATTCGAACTGGCAATCAAGACTACAGTGTTCATTCTCACCCTATCGTACAGCCACTGAACTTCATTGTTATACATCCGAATACAACCGGCACTTATATATTTCCCAATGGTTGTAGAATCATTATTGCCATGTATTGCGTACGTATTTCCTGGTGTGTTCCTTGCATTGATCCCCAGCCATCTTTTACCTAGAGGGTTTTTTGGGTCTCCGCCTCTAATGTTGCCTTTATAATAGGGACGATTCACAATCTTTGTCACTACCTTGAACTTTCCTTCAGGAGTGTAGGAGGCTTTCTTTCCTGTCGCCACAATGAATACCCTCACCAACTTATCATTTTCGTAATAGGCAAGCTGATTATTGGCTTTATTGATGATAATCAGTTGCCTTGCTGCAGCACCTGAAGTATTACTGAACCCAACAAAAGTAAAGGCGAATATCAATATAAATACAATTAATTTCCTCATGTTTTTCCCCGTCCCTCATTTAAGCAACCTACTTTTACACATATACTATCCTATGCATGAAGTGGGGCTAAAGTGACAATTTTTTAAAGTGGGGGTAAACTAACAATGGGTATTTTAAACCCAGAGTACTTTCTGATTGTTTGCATACCTAAAGAATGATGGGCACTATTTTTGGCCATATTACATACATTATTGAAGTGAAAGCGGAGGTGGAAAAGAATTGTCACGCCTAAATGTGGAGGACTATCTAGAACAAGGAATCCATGGTCCAAAAGAAATAAAGCCTAGTGAACGAAGGGAATTTCTGGGCACATTACGGGAACGCGTCGTCATCGTACTAAAAAAAAGCCAAGTCTTTGAAACGAATGTATATCCGGAGATAGAGCAGATGATGAAGCAGTATCCCCGTTCAAATTTGTTTTTAAATGGTCAGATGGACTATCAATATTTAGGGAAATATATTAAATTGGCAATGAGTCATAATATTCCTTATAAAATTGTCCTAAACAAAGATCACAACTCAGATTTGGGTCTGGTATTGGCAGAAAATAATGCCATAAACAAAGAGGAAATTCATATCGAGAAGAAATTTCATGCCCAGCAAGTTATCAAAAAGAAAAGCTTCAAATCGTTTTTCAAGCGCTTTGTTAAAAAATTATTAAACAAACGTTGGTAGAATTATCAACGTTTTTAGTTTGTCTATAAAAAGAGGCACGAAAGAGATTTAAAATCAAGAATAGGTTATCCTTCTTGTTTTTTACTGTTATATGTGGATGAACTGGAACGTTTTGAAAAACAATTAACTGCAGGCAAACTCGCTTATCCTAAAGTTTGTCTACAGTTTGAAAAGTTGATGAATGATTTTTGTTTTATTTTTCAAGCGTCTTTAATTAAATGTTTAGACAACCATTCCTGATTATGCAACCCTTTTCCGTAAGCTATAAAACTTCCTGAAATTCCCTATGATTGTTTTTACTACGGAATACGTGGGGATAGCGATTAAAATGCCAATGAAACCGTATATTGATCCTGCAGCAAGCAGCAATAAGATAATGGTAAGTGGGTGAATGTTAAGACGTTTTCCCATAACATTCGGTGTAACCAAGTGCCCTTCGACCTGTTGAACAACGGTAAGGACAATGAGTACTTTCACTGCCAGCCCAATGTCTTGCTGTAAGGCAATGAAGAGGGCAGGGATGATGCTTATTAATGGACCAAGGAATGGTACAACGGTAAAAATCATGGCGAATAGGGCTAGTACAAGTGCATAATCGAGACCGATAATAAGGTAGCCAATATACATCAAAGTTCCAATGACGATTGATATGATGAATTGACCGATAATATAAGTTGAAAGGGTTTTATCGACGTCTTTTAAAATCGTGTTTCCCTCTGATTCTACATCGGTCGGAATATATTTTAATAGAAATGGTCTTAATTTATCTCCATCCTTCAAGAAATAGAATAAAATGAATGGTGTAATGACCAATACTGTTAAAACACTAGTGATCGTGGAAAAAATGGTATTGACATTCACTATGAGTTTTTCGGAGTAATCTTTCAAATGTGTGACCGCTTTTTCTTTCAATTCTTCCATATTGACCATGCCAAAATCATTTTTTTCAATCATGACTTCAGATTCTTTAGATAATGCCTTGACTTTGCTGGGGAGGTTTTCAGATAATTTTTGAAATTGGTCAACGATTACAGGACTGCCAAAGTAACCTACCATCCCAATCATACTAAATATAATTAAAAAAACGGTAAAGATGCTAGCTGACCTCGGGATAAATTCAGTTAAAAAGTTAACGACCGGACGTAATATATAGTATAAAAGCCCAGCCACAATAATAGGGAAAAACATCGCAGCAATTATTTTTTGTAGCGGCTGCAGAATATAATCAATCTTACCTAGTAAAAAAATAATTAAAATGATCAAAATGATCGCGCATGCATATTTGAAAAACGGTTTATTGATCCACAAGACAATCCCCCCTAATTCCATCTCTTACTTGATTCCCTGATTTAGCTTAATGTTAAACTAAATAACTTGTTCTAATTGTTTGGTGTAAAATGATCATTCAACTTTTTTCGATATAGCTGACCAGAAGGAGATGGGAATACAGTCTGTTAATATAGCGGCAAGCAAACAAAAACAGACTTTCACTGAAATATGAAAGTCAACTTTTAAAAAATATTTGGTCACTTTGACTTTTACCTGTCCTCACCTTCATAAGTCGATATGCCCAATGAATGCATTTCCCTAGACTACTGCGGTTAAGTTTAAGCAATGCGCCAAAACTGCACCAGCAAGAAATCCTGCTGGGATGATAAATCGTAAAAAGTTCCAAAAAGACATCGATCCGGAAGATATCCGAAATTTTTTTAAGGGCAGCCGCCGGTTAGGCCAAAACAAAAAAGGCATCATCAAAGGTGAATTCCGGTTATGGAACTTTACTTGATAATGCCTTTTTACAAGGTTTTAAATTAGGATATTTTACTGAATGGGTTCGTTACCCCTTGTTTCTGTTCTGTTTGCATTTTTTTAATGTCCAGACGCAACCAGATGGAGATGGCAAATGCTATCGCAATTAATGCTGCGAAAACATAGAATACGGGGATGTAACTGTTCGTACTTTCCCTGATTGCGGTAACTAACATAGGTCCGCAAACCCCGCCTAGAGACCATGTAGTTAAAAGGTAACCGTGGATGGCCCCAATTTCCTTAGTTCCAAATAAATCCCCGGCAAATGCAGGGAGATTTGAAAATCCTCCTCCGTAACAACTAACGACCAGCAAGATGAGTCCTTGGAACAATAGTGTATTTGTAGTGGTAGGAAGTAAAAGGAACGCTCCGATTTGAATGATGAAGAAAATGACGAAAACATTTGGACGTCCAATATAATCCGATGCTGCTGCCCAGCCAAGTCTTCCTCCGCCATTAAAGATTCCCATAATTCCGACTAATGTTGCTGCACCTGCTACGGACAGACCAACAACGTCTTGAGCCATAGGTGAAGCTACCGAAATCATCATGATCCCTGCACTTGTATTTATCAGTTTCATGGACCATAACATCCAGAAGTGTTTAGTTTTAACCGCTTCTTTTGCAGTTAATTGCCTTAGGTCTTTCTTCAGTTCTTTCTTACCGGACTCAATATCTTTCTTCATTCCTTCAGGTAGCCAGTTGGCCTTTGGCGGTGCAATATAGGATGCTCCTAGGAACATCAATATGAAATAGCCTGCGCCTAAAATATAATATGTAGTATAAATGCCAACGGATTCCATAAGGCTTGCAGCTACTGGGGCTGTAATGAGTGCTCCGGCACCGAAACCTAATACTGCCATTCCTGTTGCCAATCCCCTGCGATCTGGGAACCATTTGACTAAAGTGGATACTGGTGAAATGTACCCAATCCCCATACCAAGTCCACTTAAAACCCCATATGTCATTAGGTAAAGCGGCAGTGAATCGACCATTACTGCTAAACCGGAACCAGCTTGACCTAAACCGAATAATACGGCAGCGACCATAGCTGACTTCCTTGGACCATTTTTTTCTACGAATTTGCCAAAGAAGGCAGCAGAAGTTCCTGCAAGCGCCATCATTATTGTGAATGCTAAAGTTACTTCAGTTTCTGACCACCCCATAGTCTCGACTAATGGTTTTTTGTAAACGCTATATGCGTATGCACCACCAATGGAAAGGTGAATGGCGATAGCGGATAAAGCGATTAACCATCTGTTTTTTGTCATGTTGTTACCCCTTTTCGTTAAAAAATAAGAAAGTTGCATGCGTTTTATCTATAATATATCGTTTTGCATGCGTTTTATCTATCTTGTGGGATAAGTATATAAGAATATTATTTAGTAGTAAACTACTAAATTGAATTTCATGTAAAATTTTCCTCTGTGCTTAGAGTTGGGAAAAAACACTTTATGGATTCGGATTAAAAATGTTATATATTCTAAGGATTTTAATATACATATAAGGTTTGCAGTTATTAGCTTAGGTGTTTTATTCACGAATCTGCCAAAAGTCTTTTCATTTATCGATTTTCCTGGTTACAAAAAGGGAAACGATTGAATTTACTCTTAAGGTGTGATGAACCAGAATTATTCTCATTGGCTTTATAGTGATTATTTTGATAAAATTAATCTAATATTCAAGACATCTTAGCGTACCACTCGGAATTGATATTTTTAGGGGTTTCAGGAATAATTGATTCTTTTTTCAGGAATCATAGTCTGGAAATCAAAGAAAAACCCATTTATTTTAAAAAATTCCGAAAATTTCGTCTTAAAGGCTTGAACTATGATTCCTTATAGGAGTAAACTAATTAAAGATAGATTTTATGGAAGTGAAATCTTGTAAATTTAATCAACAAGGGGTTTTGGTAATGAAGGAACATGACATGCAAATCACGCTTAGTACAACAAAGAAAGAAAAACCACAAGCGGACCAGCTTGAGTTCGGTAAGCAGTTTACCGATCATATGTTTATTATGGATTACACACAAGGGCAAGGGTGGCATGATCCAAGAATTGTTCCTTATCAACCGCTCTCATTGGAGCCGTCAGCTATGATTTTTCACTATGGTCAATCCGTTTTTGAAGGATTGAAGGCATATGCAACACCTGAGGATGAAATTATCTTATTCCGTCCGGAAAAGAATTTCCAACGCTTAAATAGTTCGAATAGCCGATTATGCATACCGGATGTCGACGTTGATTTCGCGTTGAAGGCCTTAAAGACTTTAATTAGCGTTGATAAGGATTGGGTTCCCCAGGTAGAAGGGACATCTTTATATATCAGGCCATTCATTATAGCTACTGAGCCTTATCTTGGAGTATCTCCATCGAATAAGTATCAGTTCATCATCATCATGTCACCAGTAGGTTCGTATTATAAAGAAGGCATCCATCCAGTTAAAATTGCAGTGGAGTCAGCTTTTACACGTGCAGTTAATGGAGGTACAGGTGAAGCCAAAACGGGCGGTAATTATGCATCGAGCCTAAAAGCCCAGGAAGTATCCGAAAAGATGGGTTATGCCCAAGTTCTTTGGTTAGACGGAGTGGAGAAAAAGTATATCGAAGAAGTTGGAAGCATGAATGTTTTCTTCAAAATTAATGGTGAAATCATCACCCCTGCTTTAAATGGAAGCATCCTTCCGGGTATTACTCGTGATTCCATTATAGAATTGCTGAAACATTGGGGTCTTCCCGTGTCGGAAAGACGCATTTCGATGGAGGAAGTCCATGAAGCCCATAAATTAGGTCACTTGGAAGAGGCCTTTGGAACGGGAACAGCCGCGGTCATATCGCCAATTGGTGAATTTTTGTGGAATGGTGAGGAAATGATTGTTCAAAGCGGGGAAACTGGCGAACTTTCCAGAAAGCTTTATGATACACTGACAGGTGTCCAAACAGGTAAAGTCGCAGACGAGTTGAATTGGACTACGAAAGTAGAAGAAAAAGTGACTCAATGAGACTTAAACAAAAGGGGTTCGGAATTTAAAAATTCCGAACCCCTTTTGAAATTCCCTTTGAATTTTGGCCTGAAATTAAGTATTGAGGCTCAACGAGACCTCCGTGTTTTCGCTGAATAGAATCATGTTTTAGAAAGCATCCTCATCACCTCAAATGAAGACTTTAGGCAAAAGGGTTCTATTTAAAAGTTAAAACAAAGTTGATTGGAACGGAGGGTACGAGACGCCAGCGGGAAAAGTGAGTGCCTGGAGAGGAAATCAACGTTCAAATTGTACAAACCGTAAAAAATTCGATTTTATAGAGTTTGTTTACAGTCTGAAACCTTCTTTGAAGGTTTTTTTTGTTTCACATAATCATTTTGTGCCTTATGGCAACAGCGACGGCCTCGGTCCGGTGATTCACTCCCAATTTCCTGATAGCAGAAGAAATATGATCTCTGACTGTGAATTCACTAACGCTCATCTTTGGTGCCATTTGCTTTAATCCCAATCCATTGGCTAAATATTGAAGGACCTCCACTTCACGTTTGCTTAGAAGGTAAGTGGGAGGGGCGGAATCCAATGTCGAACCTACGGCCAATTTTAAATAATGGGAAAGCTTCATTAAATCATTCTTGGTAACAGGCTCGTTAGCGTGAATGGGATCAACCAACACTAAACCGATGGCCATGTCATTCACAATTACCGGAATGATAGCCAATGAAGAGATGGAAAACCTTTTAACGTATTTTGCAGGGATGGAGGATTTCGCATGTTGGATGGTTAAGTATATGGGTTTGTTATGGATGACTGCTTGGTGGATGGGATATATATCATGAATATTTTCTTTAACATTATGTAATGAAAAGGTATCTTCACTCGTACATGCACATATTCCTTCACCCATTCCTGTTAAACATGAGTAACTGAATAAAGAAGCGCGTTGAAATGAAAAAAAATCCACACAGCCCTTTAAGATCATTTGTGCTTTATTTGCCATATCTTTTTGATGGGAAATCTTTTTTACATGATTCATCATAGTTTCCTCAAGCATTCGACTTTATTCCTCCCTACATTTTCAGTGCTAGGATAAATGCTACTAATATCTTACAATATAATGAAAACTCTTACAAATTTAATAAATCCTTGGATACAAAAGTTTAAAGTTCTTAATTTTAAGGAGGCATTACCATGAAAAGAAAGAATTTAACGACCACCAGCCGGAGTTTTAGAGAAGATACCCTGCCATTTAAACTCTATCAAAAGGCCAAAAGATTCGGTATATGGAATCCTCGTGACATTGATTTCAGCCAGGATAAAGAAGATTGGAAGTCATTTACTGATATTGAAAGGCAAGTGTTATTACGGATCATTTCACTTTTTCAGGGCGGGGAAGAAGCAGTGACTTTGGATTTGCTGCCTCTCATTATGACGATAGCCAAAGAAGGCAGGATTGAAGAAGAAATGTACTTAACGACATTTCTGTTCGAGGAAGCGAAGCATATGGAGTTCTTTCGTTATACATTAGATCAGGTTGGTGAAACGGGTGATTTGACAGTTTATCATTCAGACACTTATAAATCGATATTTTACGAAATATTGCCTGAAGCGATGGAGAAACTTTTATCCGACCAATCCCCTGAAGCATTGGCAGAAGCAGCCACTGTTTATAATATGTTTACCGAGGGAGTTCTTGCAGAAACTGGATATTTCGGTTTTTATCAGACGCTTGAAGCTAATAAAATGATGCCTGGTTTATTAAAAGGCGTGGGTCTTTTGAAGAAGGATGAATCGCGCCATATTGCTTATGGGACCTTCCTGCTGCAACGAATCATCAGTGAACATCCACATATCTTTAAACAGGTTGAAAAGAGAATGGAGCAACTTTCTCCTCTGGCCATCGCGTTAAATACGGAGGGGTATGATCGGTTAGGAAATCCATTTGGCAATGACCAACAAGCTATATTGAATTTTACCATGAAACAATTAACGGTGCGGATGGAGATTTTAGCCAGGGCAAAAGGGAAGGGGATTGAAGAAATCTATCAAAGTAACGAAAAGGAATATGGGGTTTTGTAAAGCCGGTAAAAGATAAAAGCTTACTATTTAGTATGTTTGTTAATGAATGGCCATCAGGAACTTTGAGACAGGGTATAAACAATCCTTATCTAAGAATATAGACTAATATATCTGAGGTGATCTGTATGAACGTAAACGCTCAATCGAATTTTTGGCTAAGGACTTCGGTTTACAGTGGCACTAACACTCGTTCACTCATTCCAAACCTTTTCAATGGTCTCGGGGCCAAAAGGATTCTACTCGTAAGTGATGCGGGCTTGGAAAATGCAGGTGTCGTTAATAAAGTTGCCGAAACTTTTGATCAGGAGAATTTAGGTGCCAGAGCTGAAATAGTTGGACAGTTTCTGGGTGTTACACAAGACGCAGCGAGTGAATGTGTAAATGAAGCATTAAAATATGCACGCGAAGTGAATGCCGATGCCATACTTGCCATCGGTGGAGGGAGTGTCATTGATACCGCAAAGGCATTGAAATTCGGATTATACAAAGGAATTACGGATATTAAAGATGCAATTCCAAGCGGCTATCTGTATGAGGGTTTTCCAAAAGCCCAATCCATGAATATCCCGCATATTTCCGTAGCCACAACAGCAGGAACCGGTTCTGAAGTATCTCCGATAGCAGTCATATATAATGAACATAAAAAAGTAAAAATGAATATATACAATGTTTTTTTAAGTTCGGATGTTGCCATTCTAGATCCTGAGTTAACAGTCGGACTGCCGAGTGATATTACGGCGTTTACTGGTGCAGATGCATTGACACATGCAATGGAAGCGATCGTTTCACCTGCGGCTACATCAATAACCGATGCTTATGCATTTCAGGCCATCCGAGTTATTGATAGAAATTTACAGGGGGCCGTAAAGGACGGAACTAATATTGAGGCCAGAATGGAAATGCTTCATGGAAGCATGATGGGAATCACTGCATTTTGTAGTGCATTGAATGCGATCCCGGTTCATAACTTTGCCCACGCATATGGGGCGTTATTCCGTATTCCTCATGGATTGGCCAATGCTGTGTTATTACCGGTCGTAATGGAATCAACCCCGGATTTATATCTTCCAAAGGCCCATTTGATAGCCGAAGCCTTTAGTGTGAAAATCCATGATGAAGATTCAAAAAGAACCTTAGTGAAAGTGGTGGAAAAGCTCCGTGTTTTCCTATCCGATCTTGGGCTGCCCTCTGACTTCAGCGCCTATGAAATTAACCAATCCGATATGGAAAGAATTCTTAAAGCAGTAAGGACGGATCCAGCTGCCACTAATTACCCGATGTCGGAGGAATTAATAATGTCAGTAGTTTCAAGAGTTTCACCCGTGAGAATTAGTTGATTTTAAAAAAGCCAGCCCGTTAAGGTTGGCTTTTTTATGGTTTAATGCCATCCAACGTGTTAAGTCCAGTTTCTATATATGAGCTTTTAAAGGGGAGCACTACCAAACGGGATCGAATCTTGTTAATGTTTTTTCCCTAAGTTTTCCTGTGCCATCTTGACAAGTTCCTTGACCATGCCTCCGCCTAATTTTCCGCCTATTTTTCCATTCTGCTTGGATGTCAGTTCACCGTTATAGTCTTTTTTCAGTGGTACGCCAATTTCCTTTGCCACTTCAAACTTTGCTTCTTCGGGATTCTTTGTACCAGCAACTTTTGCTTTTAAATCATCGAGTCCTTTTCTCGCTTCAGATACTAGAATTTTCCTTCTCCTTGCCATTAAGCACCACTCCTATTTTTTTCTTAGGTTATCCAATTGTAGAGAAAATGATTAACATGCAGATCGAATGTTTTTTAATTGAATTCCGATGAACTGGAGGAAGTCATAATCCCTTTAATAAAGAAGTAATTATATAGGGTGCACTGGTCCGTAGAAGTTTTAGTTTATTTAAAGCGGGTAACATATAATAAAACGATTTAAGGAGAAAAATGATGCTGACTGCTAATTCAAGTTTGTTAACAAAAGAAGATATGACAAATCCCGATCGAGTGCCGCAATGGCTAATTAAGGAATATCAAACATTCCATAATACAGTGACCGATAAAACCTTTCCTTGTTATTTTGGTATGAAAGCTGAAAATAAAGGGGAACTTCGCTATGCTTATATCACACAGAAAGATTGGTCCAATCTCCCAAAAGCAGTGGAAAGTTTTCTTGATTTATTTCAGGAACCCCCATATATCAGGCACGGTCTTTTCGTCTTTATGGAGCCTGAATCAATAGAGGGTGATATAGAATTTTACCGTAAAAGGTTTTGGGATATCCTGCAATACTTACATAAAGCGGATGAAAAGCCTTGGCCAATTGATAAGCCGAAAGATCCCGAGCATTATTTATGGGACTATCATTTTGCAGGGGAACCAATCTTTGTCTTTGGTAATGCACCTGCTTATAAACAGCGTAAAACGCGTGATTTAGGAAATAGCCTTGTACTTGGATTCCAACCCCGGATGATCTTTGAGGGCTTGGAGGGAACGGAAAAAGGCGGAATAATGTCACGTGAAAAGGTTCGTGAACGAGTGGAGAAATGGGATAACCTTCCTAAACATCCGGATATCAGTCACTTTGGAGATGTAAATCATAATGAATGGAAACAATTTTTCATAGGGGATGATATAGAACCGATAAAAGGTAAGTGCCCCTTCCATCATAAAGAGTTAACTTAACCGAGGGCAAATTGCTCTCGGTTTTTTTCGCGTCCTGCTTATAAAGCCTCGGGAAAAAAAATAAAGGCGCGCAAAATAAAAAACATATTTCTTGCCTTATAAGATTTTCAGATTTATAATGTGAAAGTAGCAATTGCAGTTAATTCGAGATATATGGATTAAATGCTATTTTTAAAAAAACATACAATAATAACAATTGGGGGAACAAAAATGTCTAAAGTATTATTTGTTAAATCAAATGACCGTCCAGCGGATCAAGCAATCAGTGTCAAAATGTATGAAACGTTTTTGAACACATATAAGGAAGCAAATAGTAACGATGAAATAACTGAATTGGATTTATTTAAACTGAACTTACCTTACTACGGAAATACAGCGATCACTGCCCTATATAAACGCAACCAAGGCATGGAATTGACTGAAGAAGAAGTGGAGATTGCCGATATCGTGCAACAATACTTGAATCAATTCCTTGCTGCCGACAAAGTGGTATTTGCCTTCCCGCTATGGAACGCAACGGTTCCGGCACCATTGGTAACTTATATCTCTTATCTTGCTCAAGCTGGAACAACATTCAAATATACAGCTGAAGGCCCAGTCGGTTTAGCTGGTGGTAAAAAAGTGGCTTTACTTAATGCACGCGGATCAGATTATGCATTGCCTGGAATGGATGCTGCCGAAATGGCAGAGAAATACGTAACGATGAATTTAAACTTATGGGGCATAACAAACCCAGAAACAGTTGTAATCGAGGGACATAATCAATATCCAGATCGCTCACAGGATATCGTTGAAGAAGGATTGGCGAAAGTTGCTGAAACTGCAGCAAAATTCTAATTGTAAACAGAAAAACCAGTATGTATTTTTAGCATACTGGTTTTTCTATGCAGATTTTTCTGAAAGTCGATTATAATAAAGGGTAAGCTATAAAGGATGAAAGGAAGTGTAGATAATATGCAAACGTTTAAATCACGTGACGAAATAAAAATAGAAGAAACATGGAACTTAGAGGATATTTACGATGATCAAACTATCTGGGAAAAGGATTATCAAGAAGTCCTGAAGATGGCAGAAAAATTAAAAACTTATGATGGTCGGATTCAGTCAGCTCAAGATTTGTTCGATTATTTACGATTAAGTGAAGAACTTGGGTACATTTATAACAAGCTATATGTATTTGCCATGCTGCAAGCTGATTTAGATACTCGGGTAACCTCATCACAAGCATTATTGGATCGGGCTGGTAAGTTAGGGCAGAAAATCAGTAATGCTTCTGCATTTTTCATGCCGTTTCTTTTGAGCCTGGAAGAACACACATTAAAAGGGTACATAAATGAAATCGAGGGTTTGAAATATTTTGAGGAGGATTTACTTGATTCCTTCCGCTATAAAGCCCATGTGTTAACGAAAGAACAAGAAGAGGTGCTTTCCCAAATAGGCGAAGCCTTTTCAGCACCTCAAAAAACGTTCGGGATGATAAACAATGCTGATATAAAATTTGGGGAGGTTACGAATGAAGACGGCGAGAGGGTAGAGCTGACAAGGGGAATGTATTCCAAATTGATTGAAGACGATGATCGCGATAAAAGAAAAGAGGCTTATTTCGCCTATTATCAGCCATATGTACAATTGAAGAATACAATCGCTTCCACACTTTCCACTGCAATCAAGAATAATGTGAATCTTTCAAAACTAAGAAATTATCCATCAGCCTTGGAAAAATCTCTATTTGGAGATCAAGTTCCAAAAGAGGTTTATGATAATTTGATTATGTCTACTAAACAAAATATCGGGCCCATGCATAAATATATTCATTTAAGAAAAAAATTGCTTGGTGTAGAGGAATTGCGTGCCTATGATTTAAGTGTGCCATTAGTCGAAGGCGCTAAAGAGGAGATTTCTTACGATGATGGTTTTTCTTTGATGGTTGAAGCACTGAAACCTCTTGGCGAAGAATATATCACAATCCTGAAAACCTTTAAGGAAAAAAGATATATCGACGTAAGGGAAACACCTGGAAAACGGTCAGGTGCTTACAATTTAGGACTTTATGGTGTTCATCCTTTCATTTTATTAAATCACCGTGATGATTTAGACAGTGTGTTTACACTTGCACATGAATCTGGACATGGAATGCATTCATTCTATAGTTCAAAATATCAACCGCAAATAAGTGCTGGGTATTCCATTTTTGTCGCTGAAGTTGCTTCCACTGTGAATGAAATCCTTTTGATTCGCCATTTGATTAAGACTACAAAAGACGTGCAGAAGAAAAAACACTTACTTAACCATTTCATAGATAGTTTTAAAGGAACATTCTTCACACAGGTGATGTTTGCGGAGTTCGAAAAGGTCGTACATGAAAAAGCTGAAAATGATGAACCTCTAAATGCCGAGGTTTTTAATACAGCCTATGAATCAATATTTCGTGCTTATAATGGAGATGAAATAATTTTCGATGAAGAAGTGAAGTATGGCTGGTCACGTATCCCACACTTTTATCGTCCATTTTATGTCTACAAATATGCTACTGGTTACGTTTCAGCCATCACCATCGCTGATAAAATCCTCTCAGGGGACGAAAAAACACTTGAAAGTTATTTGACCTTCTTGAAAAGCGGGAGTTCCGATTTCCCATTGGAGCTGCTTAAGAAAACAGGCGTAGATTTAACTAAACCTGATCCAATCGAAAACGCAATGAAGATTTTCAGCGATCTTGTCGACCAATTCACTGAGTTGACAGAAGGCTAATCTAAACCATTTCTTCCAAAAGAGCCCATGGTATGATTTTATAAAAAATGCTATAGTTAAAACATTGGCGTAGGAGAGGCCCAATCTATTGATTGGGCCTTATTTTATATGCTTAAGAAACAGGTATCGCGCAAAAAGTCTTGGTAACAGCGTTATTTCCTACTTCGGAGCCTAGCCAATGGGCCAGTTTCTTTGTACTTCAATGGCATATTTTGTGAGGAAAGTGAAAAATGAATTCGACAGTTAATTATATAAAAGAATGGCAGCAGGCGCTTCAACTTGAAATCCTGCATTTGAAAAAATATGGCAGCACAAAATACCTGATTTCGAACGGCCATCTGCTTACAGGTGGCGATTCTTTCAACTATTATTTCGAAACAGGTTCATCGATAAAAACCCCTGTCGGTTCCCTCGTTCGACTGGAATGGGGAGGGATTAAGCAAGAGGGGAGAATCCTCTCATCGGAAGGAAAAAGTATAATCATTGTTTTTGATCGCTCGCTAGGCGATATGATCGATGAAGCCTTTTTATACCACGATCCTTGGGAATTGCTTGAGCAATTGATCATCCGCCTGGATGAAATCAAGAGAAGCAAAAGGAAAAGGCTTCGGATCAAGCGCCTGATGGATCCGTCCATGCCGCAAAAACATCCTTTAATTGAAAAACAAAGCAGCGTAAAAGAATTATATGCCCGCTCGAAATTCAACCCTGTCACTTTTGTTTGGGGACCCCCTGGAACAGGAAAAACCTATACATTGGCTCGTACAGTAGCCAATCATTATTTACAGGATAAAAAAGTTCTGGTTTTGTCCCATAGCAACCAGGCTGTCGATGTTTTGATGGCTGAAATTTCGTCATTCATTAAAAAGAAAGATCGTTTCAAAGAAGGCGATGTGCTTCGCTATGGATCTCAAATCGGTGAATCACTAGCCATCCATGATGATATTGTTACAGGGCAATTATTAGGTAAACATGAACCGACATTAGTTAAAGAAAAAGAAGAGCTTGGCGAAGAGAAACGTCTGTTAAAGCATGACTTGGCAGGGTCCTTCAGTAAAAGGGATACAGATCAATTAATTGAGATAGAGAAAAAGCTGGCCAAAGTCTTGGAGAAAATCCGCCAAAAAGAGGTTCAATTCGTAAAAGAAGCAAAAGTCATCGGAACGACCTTGGCTAAAGCCGCAAATGATGAAACGGTTTATCAAAAGGAGTATGATCTGGTCATTTTGGACGAAGCGAGTATGGCATACGTACCTCAGGTGGCTTTTGCTGCAGCGTTAGCCAAGCATATTATCGTTTGTGGTGATTTCAAACAATTGCCACCTATTGCTTCGGCTCGTGATTCCCTAGTGAAACTTTGGCTGAAGGAAGACATTTTTCATCGCGCTGGTGTGGCCCAGTCTGTTGAAGAAGGAGAACTTCATCCCCATTTATTCCTATTAAAGGAACAGCGCCGCATGCATCCGGATATTTCAGCATTCACTAATCGTGTCGTCTATAACAATTTTGTTGGCGATCATAAAAGTGTTGCGACCAGCAGGGAGGGAATAATGCTGGCGGAACCATTTGCCAATAAGGCAGCGGCACTGCTTGATACTAGCTTAGCAGGGGAATATTGCATCACTGAACGGACATCCCACTCGAAAATGAATATATGGCAATTGCTTTTATCTTTTCAACTGATTCATGAAGCTTATGAGGGCGGGGCAAGGTCAATCGGTTATGTCGCCCCATATCGTGCCCAGGCAGATTTGATGGAAAAACTATTGGATGACTTATATGTCAAAGAACGGCAAACGGCGGATATCATCGCTGCAACTGTACACCGTTTCCAGGGAAGTGAACGGGAGATGATGATTTTTGACACAGTTGATAGTTATCCGCAAAACAGGGCTGGAATGTTATTGACAGGGAGAGAAAGTGAAAGGCTCATTAACGTGGCCATAACAAGGACTAAGGGTAAGTTCATACATGTATGTGACACTTCATTTGTTAACAAACACGTTTATCGCAGCAAAACACTTCGTCAGCTTGTCGATCATCAAATTCAAAATGATCAGATTGTATCAAAGAAAGACATTGGAAAATGGATTAAACATCAGCATCCGAAATTACAATGGATGCATGCCCGTAAATTGGGGGACTTTCAGGAAGATATTGAATCAACAAAACTAGAGATGGTTTTTGCTGTTCCGGATTTGAACAGTTTGTCAGAAGAATGGCAGCAATATTTAATGAAACGAAACCCTACAGTGAAATTGACGATCATTTCAGCAAAAAGAAACCCTGATATCCACTCTGATCAATTTATTTGTTCACCTGTTTCCTTTTCGTTTATCATCTTGGATAAACGAGTTGTCTGGCTAGGGCTGCCCGTAGAGTCCAATAATCGGGTCCAGCCTCCATATATAGCGGCTCGTTTGGATTCAAAAATCATGGCAAATGAATTACTATCTCAATTCAAAAAAAGTGAATAGCTCGGGAAAGGCCCTTAATAAGGGCTTTTCTTCATTTACATATATATACTTAAAAATACCTCGATAGAATAAAGTGATAAGTCCTTGATCTACCTGCCGCCAATAATATATTAAAGCAAACACCTCGTTAGAATATATTGATAGCTCCATACTCCCCAATTTGAAATCAACTCCTTATATTTTTTGCTAAAGGCTGCAAACTAAAATAACAAAGCAAGCATTTCAGGGGACTTTCGAATAGTTATGATTTACCATTAAGCTACGAAAGACAAGAAAGTAGGTTACAAAATGAAACTTAGCATTTTGGATCAATCACCAATTGCATCAGGACAATCAGCACAAGAAGCCTTGCAAGCTTCACTGCAACTCGCACAAGAAGGAGATAGACTTGGTTATAGCAGAATCTGGTTAACTGAACATCATGATCTCCCGGGATTGGCATGTTCCGTTCCAGAGGTTTTGATAAGCTATATTGGTGCACAAACAAAAAATATCCGGATTGGTTCAGGGGCAGTGCTGCTTCCACATTATAAGCCATACCGTATAGCAGAGACTTATAATATGCTAGCTACTCTTTTTCCTGGCCGGATTGATATGGGAATCGGGCGTGCTCCTGGTGGATCTGCCGAAGCAACGATGGCATTATCCGATAATTTTCTGCAGAATGTTTACAAAATGCCTGAACTAGTTCAAGAACTGTTGAATTTTCTAAAAGATGAATTTCCGAATGAACATCCATTTTCAAATGTCTCTGCTGCTCCTATCCCAAAGGTGCCGCCTGAACCATGGATTTTGGGAACAAGCGGGAAAAGTGCAAAACTTGCGGCTGAGAATGGAACTGCATACGCATTTGGTGAGTTCATGAGTGAAAATGATGGAGTTCAAAGCTTTCATCAGTACCGTGAACACTTTCAAACAAAAGGGTTTGTTAAAGAACCTAAAACTATTGTTACAGTTTCGGCCATTTGCGCAGAAACGGAGGAACATGCGAAAGAAATCGCCCTTAGCAACATACTATGGAAAATTCAAAGTGGACATGGTGAAAGAAAGCAGGTTCCAAGCATAGAAGAGGTAAGGAACCATGATTGGACTGAAAAAGAAAAAGCATTGATGAAAACCATGCATGAAAAACTGATTTTTGGTACCCCTTCACAAGTAAGGTATCGTCTTTTGGAGATTCAGGAGAAATACCAAGCAGATGAAATCATGCTGATAACCATCACTCATAAGTTGGAGGATAGGCTTAATTCGTTTCGTTTGATTGCCAAGGAAATTCTTAACAGTTAACTCCTTCGAGCATTTTGTGTGCATTTTGTGTGCATTTTCTATATGATGGCTTTGCGTCCAATTTATCATAATTGAAAGAAAGAAGATGAAGATATGAATGCTGATCAACATGCAAAAAAACTTAGCGACATTTCTTTTTCCGTTCTGGACCTAGCTTCTATTGTTGAAGGTGGTACAGTTTCGGGAGCTTTTAAAAATACAGTAGAATTAGCCAAGCATGTGGAGCAATGGAATTATAATCGTTTCTGGGTTGCAGAACACCATAGCATGCCAGGAATCGCAAGCTCTGCAACGTCAGTGCTTATAGGCTATGTGGCAGGAAAGACGGAAAGAATTCGTGTCGGTTCTGGAGGCATTATGCTGCCGAATCATGCACCGCTCGTTATCGCAGAACAATTTGGTACATTGGAAGCAATGTATCCTGGTAGAATAGATTTAGGACTGGGCCGTGCACCGGGAAGCGACCAATATACAGCCATGGCACTCAGGGGTGATGTACGTAATAACGGTCAGGATTTTCCTGAACAATTGGCGCAGCTCCGTAGTTATTTAGATGCGGATTCCAAACATAACCGTGTTCGCGCCATCCCTGGCGAAGGACAGGATATTCCGATTTGGCTGCTTGGTTCAAGCGGCTTCAGTGCAGCATTATCAGCACAGCTGGGATTGCCATTTTCATTTGCAAGCCATTTTTCCCCTGAAAATACTCAACCGGCTTTAGCCCGTTACCGCAATAATTTCCAGCCATCCGACGTTCTTGATAAACCTTATGTCATGGTTGGTGTCAATGTATTTGCAGCTGATACTACAGAAGAAGCGCAAAGGATTGCTACTTCTTATCAACAGCAGTTCTTGAATTTAATACGTAACACGCCCGGTCAACTTGCTCCTCCAGTTGATACAATGGAAGGCCTTTGGACAGAATATGAAAAGGCCATTGTCATGAAGCAGCTGAACGCTTCCATCATAGGAAATCCAAAAGAGGTAAAAGAGCAGTTGCAGGCATTTTTAAATGAAACACAGGCGGACGAAATGATTATAAACTCTGCCATTTATGATCAGGATGCACGCCTTCGTTCTTATGAAATCATTGCAGAAGTTACTGGAATGAAATAAGTGTCAAAGAATGAGCTTGCAGATTCCGTGTCTGCAAGCTTTTTTATAAAATACATACCGATTTACTTCATAAACAAAGTCAGGAGAGAAGAATGAAACGAGAAGATCCTTTATCCTTAATATTTCACTTCACAGATAAACAAGGTGACAGCAGGCCTCTATATTTTATGAACCCGAAAAAAGTGTTCACCGCCCATACAATTGAGGATGTCATTCCCCAATTCCAAAAAGTCCAGGAAGCGATAGAACAGGGGCATTATGCAGCGGGATACGTTTCCTATGAAGCGGCACCTGCTTTTGAAAAATCTTTTAAAGTAAAAGATGGAGCCAAAATGCCATTATTATGGTTCGGGATTTTCGATAAACCTGAAGAAGAATTACCTGAAAAAATGACAGGGGCTTTTAATTTAGCTGAATGGCAATCAGAAACGGACTCACATAACTATCATTCCGGGTTTCAAAGGATAAAATCGGAAATCGAGAAAGGCAATACATATCAAGTCAATTACACGATGCGTTTACAATCCAGGTTCGAAGGAGATGACTTCGCTTTTTTTGATCGTTTGAAGAGAGCTCAACGCTCAAACTATAGTGCATATTTGAATGTGGGGACACATCGAATCCTATCGGCTTCACCCGAATTGTTTTTCCGTTGGGAAGATGGTCAGCTGATTACTCGGCCAATGAAGGGAACGGTAAAGCGGGGAACGACACTGAAAATGGATCAGCTTAATGCAGACTGGTTAGCAGCCTCGGAAAAGAATCAAGCTGAAAACTACATGATTGTTGACCTGCTCAGAAATGATTTGGGAATGATTGCAGAACCAGGAAGCGTCAAGGTTCCACAGCTAAAGGCAATTGAAAAATATCCGACTGTTTGGCAAATGACATCCACGATTACGGCCGATACGAATCCAGGAACAACAATCATCGATATATTCAAGGCCCTTTTCCCTTGTGGATCGATAACAGGGGCACCTAAAATTAAAACGATGGAAATCATCGCTGATATCGAGAATTCACCACGTGATGTTTATTGCGGTGCAATCGGGTTCATCACACCTGAATCCGAAGCAATCTTTAATGTGCCGATTCGTACGGTCGTGATCGATAACGAAACTGGGAAAGCCGAGTATGGGGTAGGCGGGGGAATCACTTGGGATTCCGAGCTATCGGAAGAATATGACGAAGCTTTTTTAAAAGCCAAATTATTGACGGTGGAAAGGCCAGCTTACAAACTATTGGAATCAATGAAGCTCAGCGATGGCGAATATTATTTGTTGACTGATCATATCGATCGGATGAAACAATCCGCTGATTACTTCGATTACCGGTTCCCTGAATTGAATCTTAGAGATCAACTCCAAAAGTATGCGGATATGAATCAAGGGACGTTACAAAAGGTGAGGGTATTACTTCATGAAAATGGTGAAATTGAAGTCTCTGGACAAGCAATCAAGCCCCTTGATTCAGAATTTATGGCAATCTTGGCTGAAACTCCAATATCAAGCGCAAATCCATTTCTATTTCATAAGACCACCAATCGTGATGTATATGAAGGATTTCAAATGAATAATCCTGACTTCCATGATGTTTTGCTTTGGAATGAAGAAGGATTCATAACGGAATTCACGAACGGAAATGTAGTGGTGAAGATAAATGGTGACCTCTATACCCCTCCGGTGGAAGCAGGTCTGCTTGCTGGAACATTTCGTCAAGACCTGATCAGGAAGAAGGAGATCAAGGAAAAACCCATTTCAAAAGCTGACCTTAATAACGCTGAGGAAATTTGGTTTATTAATAGTGTGCGTGGGAAATTAAAAGTGAATTTGACTTTCTAAGCTGATTATTCGTAAAAAAGTGAAAATTGTAATCTTTATTGCTGTTTGTTGAGTTATAGTAGATGATGAAAACTACATTTCCGGGAGGGACTGCTGTGGAGATGCATAAAATCGCAGGCTTATCGATCATGGATTGGAAAGCAAAGGATCCTATACTTAATAATGTGATAAAGATGAACGAAGTCTTCTGGACGAATCCAGATTACGGTAACAAGCAAGAAAACCCAATCGTCCAAGCTGAACAAGTTAAATCTGCTGAAGAAAGATTAAATAGATTTGCCGATTATATAATTAAAGCCTTTCCAGAAACCGAACCACTGGAGGGGATCATTGAATCACCACTAGTCGAGATTCCTTCCATGCAAAAAAACTTGGAAAAATCCTATGGAACTAAAATGGCTGGGAATCTTTTGCTAAAATGTGACAGTCATTTACCAATATCAGGTTCCATCAAGGCTCGCGGAGGTATTTATGAGGTCTTAAAACGTGCTGAGGAAATAGCAATGAAGCATGGTGGATTAAAACGGACTGATAATTATGGGGTACTTGCAAGTGATGAATACAAAGAGCTTTTTTCAAAATATTCGATTGCAGTCGGCTCAACCGGCAATTTAGGAATGAGTATTGGAATAATAAGCGCTAAGCTGGGATTCAAAGTAACGGTCCATATGTCGGCAGATGCCAAACAGTGGAAAAAGGATAAATTAACAAGTCTTGGAGTCATTGTAAAGGAATATGATGATGATTATAGTAAAGCTGTAGAAGAAGGCCGTAATGAAGCATTACTTGATCCCGATTGCCATTTTATTGATGATGAAAATTCAATGGATCTACTGCTAGGTTATGCAACAGCTGCAACGCGCCTGAAGAAACAACTGAAAGATATGTCCATACCAGTAGACGAAGATCACCCTTTGTTTGTGTACTTGCCATGCGGAGTCGGCGGCGGGCCCGGTGGTATTACATATGGGCTCAAGCTAGCCTTTGAAGATAATGTACATTGTTTTTTTGCAGAGCCGACACATTCACCAAGCATGACGCTCGGATTGATGACAGGCCTTCATGACAAAATCTCGGTGCAGGACTTTGGCATCGATAATAAGACGGAAGCGGATGGTCTTGCTGTCGGAAGGCCTTCAGCATTGGTTTCCCGTATGATGACGACCATGTTAAGCGGTAGCTATACCATAGAAGATAAAAGGTTATTCGATCTGCTCAGGGGAATGGCAGAGACGGAAGGTCATTATTTAGAGCCATCTGCCCTCGCAGGAGCATTCGGTCCGATACAACTTTTTAAAGCTGCAGAAGGAAAGAAATATCTCATGGACCAAAAACTGGTGGATAAAATGAACCAGTCCACACATATCATCTGGGCGACCGGCGGGAGCATGGTACCAAAGGATATGATGGAACAGTATTTATCTAAAAGTTAAAGATTCACTAGAGTTAATTAATCAGACTGTAGACAAACACGAAGAAAAGCGAGTTTGCCTGCAGTTTTTTTAGCCAAAGCAGTTTATTCGACCTACACCGTGCATTATTCGACCTACACCGTGCATTATTCGATCTACACCGTGCTTTATTCGACCTACACGCAATATATTCGACCTACACTACACATTATTCGACCGTCAACGCATTTTTCGGTCCCCGAGCCTTCCTGCCCAGCCTCCTCGCGGCTAACCAGTCATTCGGCAAGAGTGTGTTCAATCCATTATGGTTTCATTCCAAATAAAAGTCTTGTTTAAAATCATGAAAGGAACCAGAATGAGACCTTTCCGAATCCCATTTTATCGACAAGCTTAAAGAAGCTCACGAAAGTGAGCTTCTTTTTTCTTTATAAACCCCATGAGTTCAATAAAAGGTGAATGGCTTTTTCCAATTCGGATTCAGGAATCCCTGCAAAGCCCAATATAATTTTTGGAGGATGTTCGTCAATTTTCTCGATTGAATATGTTGATAATCCATAAATTTTAATATGGTCTTCGTTTGCCTTTTGAATAAGTGTCTGTTCATCCATGCCGTTCTTAACGATGAGGACTATATGCAATCCTGACCGCTCTCCAATGATTTTTATTTGTTGATGGGGTTTAAATAGATCAATCACTTTTTCCAACTTCCGACGGTACACTTTCCTCATCCGATTTAAATGCTTTTCAAAATCCCCTTCCTTCATGAACTGTGTCAACACATGCTGATCAATCCGTGAAACGGTTGAATGGTAAAAAGATAATTCCTGTTGATGCATTTGTAACAATGGAGCGGGAAGAACCATATAACTGATCCGAATTGATGGCATCAATGATTTTGAAAATGACCCTAAATAAATCACCTTATCACCAGCATCCATACTTTGTAAGGAAGGAATTGTTTTTCCACTATAACGAAATTCACTATCATAATCGTCTTCGATAATATAGCGGTTTGCTGCCCCTTGAGCCCAGTTCAACAATCGCGTCCGTCTGTTAACGGATAGGATTGTCCCATTGGGGAAGTGATGTGAGGGAGTGACATATACAACGTCGATGTTTGAATCTTCAATTTGGTTCACCTTTACGCCTTCTTCATCAATTTGCAGTGGATGGACTTCATTTGGGTAGCTGCGTAAAATCCGATGAATCAAGTGATACCCGGGATCTTCAACACCATAGATGGCATTTTTATCGAATAGCAGGACAAGCTGCTGTAATAAAATTTCCATTCCTGCACCAATGATGATCTGTTCTGGAACACATTGTACACCACGTGCATGATACAAATAATGGGCAATTTCACATCGTAATTCATATTCCCCTTGAGAATCCCCAAGTAATAGAAGATCTTGATGTGATTCATCGATTTTGCTTTTCATGTATTTTCTCCATTTTTCAAATGGGAAATGTTCCGTGTCAATTTGGCTGGGATGAAAATGATATAGTAATTCCCCTTCTTTATGATTGATTTGTTCCACTGATACTTCGTTAGTTTGTGTATACTCTAAATCCTCGAATGTTTGAATATAGTACCCTTTTCTTGGTATGACTTCAACGTATCCTTCAGCAGTCAATTGTTCATATGCAGTCTCCACAGTATTTTGACTTATTTGCAGGAACTCTGCCAATTTCCGTTTGGAAGGCAGTTTTGTGCCGTAAAGAAGACGGCCTTCAATGATTTCTTTTTTAATATATGAATATAATTGTTCGTACAAAGGTACTTCACTTAACCGATTTAAATCGCAAGAAAGCATATTCATTTTGTTGCCACCTTTTTGATAAATTTTTACTGACCCCATTAAATTTATTAAAACTGACACTTTCAATGCGGTCAACTCTTTTTTATACTAAGCCTAACAAATCTAAAAAATGCAAATATTAGGGGGAAGAAAAAAATGGAAAAATTATTAGGAACTGACACAGTAAAAAGAGGAATGGCACAAATGCAAAAGGGTGGCGTGATCATGGACGTCATTAACGCAGAACAAGCAAAAATCGCAGAAGCATCTGGTGCTGTCGCTGTCATGGCATTGGAAAGGGTTCCTTCCGACATCCGTGCGGCTGGCGGCGTAGCAAGAATGGCAGATCCGCGAATTGTCGAGGAAGTAATGAATGCAGTGTCCATCCCGGTCATGGCTAAAGCAAGGATTGGCCATATCGTTGAATCAAGGGTCCTGGAATCAATGGGAGTGGATTATATAGATGAAAGTGAAGTGCTGACTCCTGCGGATGAAGAATACCATATTCTAAAAAGTGATTTCACAGTACCTTTCGTTTGTGGCTGCCGTGATTTAGGCGAAGCTGCGCGCCGTATTGGTGAAGGAGCATCAATGCTTCGTACAAAAGGAGAACCAGGAACAGGTAATATTGTGGAAGCTGTGCGTCATATGAGAAAGGTACAGTCACAAATTCGCAAAGTGAGCATCATGAGTGATGATGAATTAATGACAGAGGCAAAAAATCTTGGAGCCCCTTATGAAATTTTAAGAGAAATCAAACGCACAGGTAAATTGCCTGTAGTTAACTTTGCAGCCGGCGGAATTGCCACTCCAGCAGATGCTGCATTGATGATGGAATTGGGAGCAGATGGCGTTTTCGTTGGGTCTGGTATTTTTAAATCTGAAACTCCAGAAAAATTCGCCTCCGCAATCGTTCAAGCGACTACATATTTCACGGATTATGAATTGATTGGCCGGTTGTCCAAAGAGTTAGGAAGTGCAATGAAAGGAATTGATATTTCCAAACTAGCTCCGGCAGAACGGATGCAGGAACGTGGATGGTAATATGATAACTATCGGTGTTTTGGGATTACAGGGAGCGGTTGAAGAACACTTGAATCAAATCAAAGCTGCCGGCGAACAAGCAGTTATAGTAAAAAAGCCGGAGCAGTTACTTGAAATCGATGGTTTGATCATTCCGGGCGGAGAAAGCACGACGATGAGGAAGCTAATGGATCGTTATGGATTTATGGAACCGGTCAAAACTTTCTTCGAAGATAAAAAGCCAATTTTCGGTACATGTGCTGGGATGGTATTGGCGGCCAATGAATTGACTGGCGATGAGAAGGCCTATCTTGGACTAATGGACATTTCCGTGAAAAGGAACGGATTTGGACGTCAAAAGGATAGTTTCGAGGCTGAACTATCAATCAAAGGAATGGAAACTCCTTATAAGGCAGTTTTCATCCGGGCGCCATTTGCTGATGGAATTGGAGAAGGTGTAGAAGTATTGGCTGTTTATGAAGAGAATGTAGTGGCTGCGAGACAAGACCATGTCCTCGTTAGTGCGTTTCATCCAGAATTAACAGGTGATGATCGTTTTATGCAGCTTTTCATTGAAATGGTGAAGACATCCATAAGTAAGGCCGAATTGAAAACCTGTTAAAAAATGAAGCTGTCCTATTAATAGGACAGCTTTACTTTTGAAAGCTCAAAACCCTATATAAATACATATTGCTTGAATTAAATATTCTTTACTTTTGTAATTAAAAAAGGTAAGTAAACACTCACTAAATTTCGGTGTTGAAAGGGGAATGTATATGACAGCAAGAGTTGCAGTACAGGAGGAGCAAGCGGTATTGGCCGAGCCACATGTTTGAAATTCGCAGCAAAAGGGGACAAGGTCGTTGTTGCGGATTTTAATGAAGAAATGGGACAGGAAACCGTTGAACAGATAACAGCGGATGGCGGAGAGGCCATTTTTGTAAAAACGGATGTTTCTAAGCAGGAGGATGTTGAATCCTTAATCAAAAAAGCAGCGGAAAGATTCGGAAGGATCGATATCATGTTTAATAATGCCGGCATCGGTGCAGGCGGTATGATCCCCAATCAAGATATGGAGGGTTACTTCAAAACGATTGGAGTGAATCAGCACGGAGTTGCCTTTGGAATCATGGCAGCAGGACGGAAAATGAAGGAGCTAGGTAACAAGGGGGTCATTATTAATACCGCTTCTGTGTTTGGCTACTTAGCTTCCCACGGAACCTTTGCCTATCAGGCGACTAAAGGAGCTGTAAGAATTATGACACAGACCGCCGCTTTGGAATTGGGTGCTTATGGCATACGGGTAGTGGGCATTGCGCCAGGCGGGGTTGACACTCCTATCATTCAAGGCTATAAAGATATGGGAATCATCGATAAATTGAATGCAAGTCAAATGCGCGGTAAATTAATTAAGCCAGAAGCCGTTGCAAATGCCGTCTATCTATTATCGTTAGAGGAAGCAATGCGATCAATGGAAGTGTAGTCATGGTCGATGATGGCTATGCATCCTTTAAGTGATTTTCTGTAAAAGAAAACTTCGTCCCAATTTAGACGATGTTTTCTATTTATGATATATGGGAATATTGAATTCTAATGAATCAAAGGTAATATTGACCGATTGATACCATCGGGATATCATGTTAAATAGATTGGTGACACCGGTCTTATCATCATAAAAGAAGGTTGATATTTTTGAAAAAAGGGCAGCAAACGAAAGAACGAATCATAAATGTAGCCCGGACTCTTTTTGCCACTAAAGGTTTTGACATGACAAGAACGAATGAAATTGCCTCTGCATGCAATGTTTCCGAAGCTACTATTTACAAATACTTTGACAGCAAAAAAGATTTGCTATTAGCTACAATTACCCCTGATGAGAAAGAGGAAACTGAAGATGGGACTAGCCATCTATCCACGGATGATCTAGTGGAGAATCATGTTTGCACCATGATAAATAAAATTCTTGATAATAAAGAACAATTTTCGATACTATTCAGGGAAACACAATTCGATCAAGATATTTCGAAGCAATATGTAGATCAGATTTTCAAGCCGAATGCCAGGCATATTGAAATACAGAAGAGAATAGATAGTGGTGAGATACAATATATCTCTGATATTATCCTATTTAATGTAGGGATCATTTCATTCACATTGGCATTATCTACACATTATGAGATCCACCAGCAGAAAAAGGAGCCATATTTTACTTCTGAACGAATTAAGAGCATTGCTCAACTTTTGGTATATGGTATTCATGGAAAACAAAAACATACATAATGAAACGGTCATATTGAAGGGCTTTAGCATCAAGCCGCAAATATGACCGTTTTATTTTCCTTCAGAGTAGATGTCCAGAGTGTAAGATTTGACTTATATTTTTCAGACTATTACGATAAATGCATACTGTACGAAATGCTTTACGAAGATTTTATCTGGCAATCATGTAATATTGGAGGGGTATATTAAATGAGCGATATCGTAATTTTATCAGGAAGTCCGGCTATTCCGTCCAGAACGGACATTTCACTAAAACATATTCAATCATTAGTCGAAAACGAAGGATTTACTACAGCTTATTTCTCAATCACGGATTTCTCAGCAGATGATTTATTCAAAGGCAAATATAATAGCGAAGATATCTTAAAGCTTTCAGAGAAAATTCAAGCAGCTAGAGGTGTCATTATTGGTTCACCGGTTTATAAGGCTTCTTATACAGGTGTATTGAAGGCCTTGATTGATTTGCTGCCAGAAGGTGCTTTTAAGGGTAAGCCAGTACTGCCAATCATGATTGGCGGAAGTAACAGGCATCTATTGGCGATTGACTATGCACTTAAACCATTAATTTCAATATTAAAAGGCGAGCCGCTGCAGGGCATTTATTTTGTTGATAAGGAAATAGATAAACAGAATTCAGAAAAACCGATAAATGATTTGCATTTAATTGATCGGGTCCAGAGTCAAGTTCAAGAATTTGTAGAAGCGATACAGTTAAGAAATTAATGAATTCGAGTAATCCCTTCGTTTAAAAGGACTGGAATTCGAGAAATTATTTTTTCGGATAGATGACAGGCGCCAATTATAGGCTTGTTAATGAAAATAGACTCATTTTTTTGGAGGCTTTATCTAAAAAGACGAGTCTATTTTCATATTTACATGAACATAAAATCATAATCGGAATAGTGTGTATAAAAATAACAGTTCATCCATAATATTAAACCAAGTTATTTTATAAGAAAACTCCATTGACAAGGATTAAATATATGTTAATATTTAAAATAATAAAACTTATCCAGAGCGACGGAGGGAATTGGCCCTTTGAAGTCCAGCAACCTGCATGGTCGATGCAAGGTGCTACCTCCAACAAAATGTTGATCATTTTGGAAGATAAGGTAAAGATATTTACCTTGGGATCTTTCCATCATGGAAAGATTTTTGCTTTTTGGAAAGTTGTAGGCAAACCATAACAATGTAAGGTTGTTTGGAATTATATAAATCTAAGAAATTCATTTGATCAGCGGTGAAAATAAGAAATTCGCGGATTTTCTTAAAGGAGGAACAGGCTTGGATAAAGAGAATCAGCTTGAAGAAATATTTGAACGACTTCAAGAAATGCTTAATTCTATGAAATATGGGTCCATTACACTTATTGTCCAGGATGGTAAAATCATTCAAATGGAAAGAAATGAAAAATTAAGAATTAAATAAGGTATCTGCTGACTAGAAAAACTAGAGGCGGGTTTAACTGATATAAAGAGAGTATTGGTTAGATTCGTCTCTTTTTTCCTAGAGTCAAATAAACTGGAGAAGATTACAACGGGTATTGATCAACAGTTACTCTAACCTGATACAGCAAGTTTTAGAGGGGGCTACAAAGTTGGCTGCATTAATAAACTATGAAAATTTCAACACTGGGGATTTCCCTGTATTTCCCGAAGACAGTGAGACAAAAGGTGCTTTGGAAGTTCTGCAATGGGCGAATGACCATTATGGAAACGAACTGATTTATGCTTGCAGTTTTGGCATTGAAGGCATCGTGCTTACGGATTTATTGGCGAAGGTCAATCCTTCTGCCAAAATAGTTTTCCTTGATACAGATGTTCATTTTGAGGAAACTTATCAATTGATCGAGCAAGTGAAAAAGCGATATCCAAAGCTTTCGATAGAAATGAAGAAACCTGCCTTGACGCTTGAGGAACAAGCAGCGGAATATGGGGATGAATTATGGGTTAGAGATTCAAATAAGTGCTGTAACATCCGTAAAATCATTCCGCTTACCGATGTGCTTTCAACGGCAACAGCATGGCTTTCGGGACTGCGGAGGGAGCAATCCGAGACAAGGGCTTCGACCGAGTATATCAATAAGGATAATAAGTTCAAGTCAGTTAAAATATGTCCACTCATACATTGGACATGGAAAGATGTTTGGCGCTATGCCCATAAAAACGGACTTCCATATAATATCCTGCATGATAATGGATATCCGAGCATTGGATGTAAAACATGTACAGCACCAGCCTTCAATGCAGATGATTTACGCTCTGGCCGTTGGCAAGGAGCTCAAAAAACGGAATGCGGATTGCATTTATCTTAAATAAATAGAAACCATAGGGGGAAATTAGCATGACAATCAGTTTACCGCACGGAGGAACACTAATCGATCTTTGGGAACCAAATTATGATATTAGTAAAATAACAAAGTCGATCGAAATCGATGAAATTGCTTTAAGTGATCTTGAATTGATAGGCACTGGTGCCTACAGTCCAATTAAAGGATTCTTTACAAAAAGTGACTATGAGACAGTGGTCAAGGATATGAGGCTTAGCAGCGGTCATGTATGGAGCATCCCGATTACGCTGCCTTTGACCGAAGAAACTGCCGAAACCCTTACTATAGGTGAAGAAGTAACGTTGACTCATGAAGGTGAAACATACGGGGTTCTCTCCGTTTCCGATATATACACACCAGATAAGCAATTGGAAGCGACATTAGTTTATCAAACGGATGATGAGAAGCATCCAGGAGTGAAAAATTTATATAACCGCGGTGATGTATATGCCGGCGGGGAAATAAAGTTGATCAAGAGAATAGAGCGTCCGCAGTTTCAAGCTAATTATTTGGACCCGGTCGAGACAAGGAAAGCTTTTGCTGAAAAGGGCTGGGAAACGGTTGTCGGCTTCCAAACCAGGAACCCTGTTCACCGTGCACATGAATACATTCAAAAGACAGCATTGGAGATTGTCGACGGCTTATTCTTAAATCCTCTCGTAGGTGCCACTAAATCAGATGACATTCCGGCAGATGTAAGAATGGAAAGCTATAAAGTGCTGCTTGAAAAATATTATCCTAAGGATCGCGTCTCCCTTGCAGTTTTCCCTGCTGCCATGCGTTATGCAGGACCTAGAGAAGCCATTTTCCATGCCATGGTCCGTAAAAATTATGGTTGCACCCATTTTATCGTCGGACGTGATCATGCGGGTGTGGGCGATTATTATGGCACATATGATGCTCAAAAAATCTTTGGGAATTTCAACGCAGATGAGTTAGGGATCACGCTATTATTCTTTGAACATAGTTTTTATTGTAAAGAATGTGGCAATATGGCTTCCGCTAAAACTTGTCCTCATGGCAAGGAAGACCATGTCATCCTGTCTGGAACGAAAGTAAGGGAAATGCTGCGTAACGGAGAAATTCCTCCAGCTACCTTTAGCCGTAAAGAAGTCATCGAGGTATTGATCGAAGGTCTAAAAAAGAATGAAGTTTATAACTGATCGGACATAAATTGAAGGACCACATGAAGAGGGGGATTATTAATGAGTAAAAGTACGAATGTCACTTGGCATGAAACGTCATTGACCAAGGAGCTCCGCCGGAAGCAAAACGGCCATGAAAGCACAGTTCTATGGTTCACTGGTCTCTCGGGCTCCGGAAAATCAACGATTGCGAACGCGGTCGCTAAAGAGTTATATAATCGGAATATTCGAAGTTATGTTTTGGATGGTGATAATATCCGCCACGGATTAAATAAAGATTTAGGTTTTTCTGAAGAAGATCGAACCGAGAATATTAGACGAATCGGTGAGGTTTCCAAGTTATTCGTGGATAGTGGGCAGTTCGTATTGACCGCCTTCATATCACCTTTCAGGGCAGATCGGCAGATTGTACGTGATTTACTCGATGAAGGGGAGTTTATTGAAGTATACATAAAGTGTCCGATCGAAGAGTGCGAAGTGCGTGATCCAAAAGGTCTTTATGACAAGGCGCGTAAAGGAATCATTAAAGATTTTACCGGAATCGACTCTCCATACGAAGAACCTGAACAACCGGAAATCACTTTAGAATCCGACCAATACAGCATTGAAGAGTGCGTTGAACAGGTAATCGGCTATTTGACAGCAAAGAAAGCGATCTAATCAAGGAGGAAATGTAATGGTTTACGAGAAATTTTGGTCGGAAAATCCACTAATCGCTAAAAATAAAACGGAAATCTGGAAATTGGAAAAAGATGGATTGAAGATATTCGATGATATTCCACATTACGCTGTAAATGGTTTTGATTCCATCCCTAAAGAGAATTGGGATATGTTCAAGTGGGCAGGTCTATACCTGCAACGGCCAAAAGAAGCAGGTTACTGGATGATGCGTGTCGTTATTCCCGGAGGTATCCTGACCTATGATCAACAGATAACTCTTGCTAACATCGCTAAAGATTATGGGAGGGGTGTATATGACATTACAACCCGTCAAGCCGTTCAATTCCACTGGCTGACCATCGAACAAGTCCCGGATATATTAAACCGTTTGGAAAAGGTCGGAATGACTACGGCCGGTGCATGTGGTGATATCACACGTAATATCATCGGTAATGCATTGGCAGGCATCGATCCTGACGAACTTTTTGATACACGCGAGGTACTTTATGATGTATTTGAGTATTTCCGTCTTAACGAAGACTATTCAAACCTTCCGAGGAAATATAAAATGTCCATAAGTGCTAATATCCATAATGCTTCAAATGCTGAAATCAACTGTGTTTCATTCAATCCGGCTACTAAAGTAATTGATGGAGTAACGGAAGTTGGTTTTCACGTAAAAGTAGGCGGTGGACTATCCTCCGTTCCGATGCTGGCAGAAGAACTTGACTTATTCATTTTACCTGAAAAAACAGTCGAAGTAGCGGCCGCCATCACGACGATATTCCGTGACTTTGGGTACCGTGAAAAACGTCATCGCTCGCGTTTGAAATTCCTTGTAGCTGATTGGGGTCCTGAACAATTCAAGGAAAAATTGCTGGAGTACACCGGTCCGCTTCCTGAAAAGGGTGAAAGTGCGGTGAAGGAATGGAATGCAGGTTATTTCTACGGCATCCATAAACAAAAACAAGATGGTCTGAACTATGTTGGAGTCAATATACCAGTTGGTCGACTAAATCCAGACGAAGTGATTGAGTTTGCCGAACTTGCGAAGAAATATGGAAATGGTGAAATCCGCAACTGTAATTCTCAAAATCTTATCATTCCAAATGTGCCGGATGCAAAACTTGAGGAAATAAAACAGGAATCCATCTTTGAAAGATTTCCATACCACCCAAAAAAATTCATTGGTTATTCCGTTTCTTGTACAGGCATCGAGTATTGCAACCTGGCACTCGTTGAAACAAAAGAACGAATGAGGACCATTTCTGAATCATTGGACAAGGAAATAGATCTCGATGTTCCTGTAAGGATGCATATGGTGGGTTGTCCGAATAATTGTGGTCAAAGAGCCATCGCCGAAATTGGACTGCAAGGCATAAAAATGAAAAACCAGGATAAAAAGATGGTCGAAGCTTTTGAGATATACGTCGGGGGAACGCTGAATGAAGGCGGTAAGTTCAATGAAAAACTTAAAGGGAAAGTGGAAGCTGAACAGCTCTATCATGTTCTGAAAGAACTGATCCTATTTTTCAAACAAACAAAACTTCTATCCGAAACCTTTCTTGATTTTGTGGAAAGGGTAGGGATATCCCAGTTACAAAGTAAGCTAGATGATATATTAACGGAAGTGGCCGTTTAATAGGGGAAGGTAAGCAATCCATGAATCTATACCGTTTCGAAGTCACTATCAAGGAAAAACCAATCCATGTCATCATTGTTGCCGATTCGGATGAAAAGGCGTTTGACCTTGTTGATATCGAGCTGGAAAAACATTTTTTGAAAATGCCTGAAGTGGATGACATCTCATTATATGAAAAAAGGAAAATTAAAAATGGAGCAGGTTTCGTTTTATCGGAATTCGAAACGATTCTCTAAGGGAAGGCAGGTTGCATAAATGGGGAAAGTATATCTAGTAGGAGCCGGTCCCGGAGATCCAGATTTAATTACATTAAAAGGATTAAAATGCATTCAAGAAGCTGATGTCATTTTATATGATCGACTTGTCAATAAAGAACTTTTGAATCATGCAAAAGATGGTGTAGAGCTGATTAATTGCGGTAAACTGCCGGATTATCATTTATTGCAGCAGGATACCATCAATCGGTTCCTGGTCAAATATGCAAAAAAGGGAAAAGTGGTCACCCGTTTGAAAGGCGGAGATCCATTCGTCTTTGGGAGAGGCGGGGAGGAAGCGGAAGCCCTTGCCAAAAATGGCGTGAGCTTTGAAATCGTTCCAGGAATTACTGCTGGAATCGCCGCTACAGCTTATGCGGGAATCCCAGTTACACACAGGGACCACGCTTCATCTTTTGCAATTGTTACCGGCCATCGGAAAAAGGATGAAGAGGATAATATCAAATGGGAATCCCTTGCAAAAGGAATCGATACATTAGCCATTTACATGGGTGTTAAAAACCTGCCCTATATTCAAGGGAAACTTTTGGAGCATGGAAAAAATCCAGAGACTCCGGTAGCCCTTATCCATTGGGGGACATTAAAAACACAAAGAACAGCTGTCAGTACGTTGGCTAATGTAGTGGAAACCGCCAATAACGAACAGATTTCCAATCCTTGCATGATAGTCGTGGGCGATGTCGTTAATTTACGGGAAAAAATCAAATGGTTTGAAGGAAAACAAACCGAAAATTTGTTGGCGAATGAGGCCTTTTAATGGAAGCCATTTTATATATTTGCCATGGAAGCCGCGTTAAAGAAGCTTCAGCCCAAGCCATTGATTTTATTAAAGTTTGTATGCAAGCACAGCCGAATTCCATTCAGGAGTATTGCTTCCTGGAATTGGAAACTCCTACGATAGAAGAGGCCTACGACCGATGCGTACAAAAAGGTGCGACGAGAATCATTGCCATTCCAGTTCTATTGCTAACGGCTGTACATGCAAAACATGATATTCCGGTCATCCTGAACATAATGAAAGAACGGTACCCTGCCGTTGAATTGAAATATGGAAGACCGATTGGTGTCAGTGATAAAATGGTTGACATTTTAGTGGAACGGTTGGAGGAAACAAATGTAAGTGTTACGGAGGATTCCTTGGTTTTATTGGTTGGAAGGGGCAGCAGTGATCCCGACGTGAAAAGGGATTTGTCTCGATTGGCCGATTTGCTAAGGAACAGGTTTCCTAAAATCCGAGTGCAAGAATGTTATTTGACAGCTGCCACTCCAAGCTTTGGAGAAGCATTGGAATTAGCAGGGGAATCTCGATCAAACCAAGTATTTATCATTCCTTACCTATTGTTTACCGGTCTCTTAATGCAGTCGATTGAAAATAGTATAAAAAAGCTCCAAAAAAAGGGGAAGCAAAAAATCATTCTTTGCCGATATCTAGGTTATCATCCAAAGATCGAACAAGCAATATCTGAACGAATTCAAGAAGTGAGTGGGGAGGGAGCCTATGTATCCAATTACGCTTAATATTGAGAACAGAAAGTGTGTCATCATCGGCGGTGGTAAAATAGGTTACTTTAAAGCGGGCCCCTTATTGGAAGCTGGTGCCGAAGTGACCGTCGTAAGCCCCGAGATATGCACGGATTTTCGACTGTTGGAGAAAGAAGGTAAGATTCGAGTCTTACTTAAAGAAGTGGAAGAAACTGACTATAAAGATGCGTTTTTAATTATTGTTGCAACGAATTCTACGGAAGTTAATGAACGAGTGTACGAGAATGCATCCCAAAGTCAGCTGGTGAACGTAATCAGCAATCATGAGCTGGGTAACTTTCATATACCGGCCACATTGAAAAGAGGCATGCTTTCCATTAGTGTTTCTACCAATGGAGCAAGTCCAACTCTCGCTAAAAAAATTCGGAATGACCTAGGTAAAGTATATGATGAATCTTATGAAGATTATCTTGAATTCCTTTTCGAAGCAAGGATGATCATTAAAAGTGGTTCCTTTTCAAAAGAAGAAAAATCTAAGTTATTGAAAGATTCAATAGAGGATATTTATAAATATTCCCTAAAAGAAAGATATCGTTTCTTAGCTAGGCTTATGCCAGTAGAAGCTGAATAAAAAAATCATGGGCTGATCAGAAAAACTGAAGGCACCTAACCAACATGTTATTTCATTTTGGTTAGGTGCCTCTTTGTGTCTTAAAGATCAAACTGATCTATACAGGCAAACGGTGGTCGATGTTATCTAGGTTCTATTTTAGTTGAAAAAGGGGAATGTCATGAAAAAGTTAATCGTTTTAGCCTTTATCGGGTTTTTAGCCCAATTAATCGATGGTTCGCTTGGAATGGGGTATGGAGTGAGTTCCACCTCCTTATTGTTGACATTCGGAATTGCCCCTGCAGTAGCATCAGCATCCGTACATTTATCGGAAGTAGTGACCACAGCAGTTTCTGGAGCTTCACATATAAAGTTTGGGAACGTGGATAAAAATATGGTCTATCGCTTGATCATTCCAGGTTCAGTTGGTGCATTTGTAGGTGCATGTTTCCTGAGCAACCTGCCAGCCGAATTAGCTAAACCGTATATTGCCATATTTTTATTTGGCCTTGGTGTATACGTTTTATTCCGCTTTTTATTCATTTTTAAACCGTCAAAGGACACTGAAACCGTAAGGCCATTGACCGCAAAACAATCCATTCCGTTAGGCCTTTTTGCAGGCTTTTGTGATGCAACAGGCGGAGGCGGTTGGGGACCTATTGCAACGCCTGTTTTATTGTCAAAAAAAGGAATGACAGCGAGAAAAGCCGTAGGGACAGTTGATACGAGTGAATTTGCCATTGCTTTCTTCGGAAGTCTTGGTTTTATCATTTCGCTTGGATGGGAAGCAGTCAATTGGCTTTGGGTCGTAGCGTTGATAATTGGCGGGGTGGTTGCTGCACCAATTGCAGCCTGGTTAGTCCGGATGCTTCCTGCTCAATTAATGGGTGTTTTAGTCGGTGGTTTCATTATCTTGATTAATGTACGAACATTATTAGCTACATGGATTCCGATTGAAGCACACATATATATTTATACCGGCATCGTGATTATATGGCTTTCTGGAATACTTCTTACCATCAATAAGATGTCCAATGCGAGAAAACATGATCATATCGAACAACGGCAGAATGTTTCCTGAACCCCGAGTTTGATAGAATCGAATTTGCGATACGTAACATAAAAACTCGTAGGTACATAAATACCTACGAGTTAAGCCATTTGTTAAATGGGAGCGCCTTTAAATTTTTATAAGGTTCTAAACTCTATTTAATAGATTCATTCATTTTCTAGAATCATTTATTGGCTGTTATTAATCGAGAGATCTATGCCTCCAATTTCTATGTAGTTTATTCCCCTAATAAAGAATTAATAGAACCCTTGATGGCCATCGTGAGAGATTGAATAGCAGCAGAACCATTAATTTATGGCCTGCTGCTGTTCAAATGATTGAATTGTACTTTCATATAATTCAATTAGCGGTAATATATTTTTTTTACTATCGAATTGTTTCAATACCAATTTCCTTAAATCCCTGCCTGTTTGAACCCCGGCGTTTGATTGATGAAGGTTGCGTAAGTCCCGATAAAGAATGGCTTGGCTGCAAGTCTGTTTTGCAGCGTGATCCCCAAAGTAGCATTCCCAGGCTTGTTGAAAGTTTTTCTTATTCACTTCCCCAAAATACCCTAGATTTCCACATGAAATAACGGGTCTTTCACATGCCATAGCCTCCAAAGCAACCCTGCCTGTACCTACAACATAGTCTGCAAGTGCATAATAGTCTCTCACATTCTTTTGTTCCCCAGTGAAATGAATGAACTCTTCTTTATATAAAGATTGGATGCTCGCAGCAACATTCTTAATGTCCTTGAGCTGGCTGCCGTTACCGATGATGATTACATGAAGGTTGGGGATATCCTTTAATTTTAAATCCCTGCAAGCTTTGATTAAAAGCATGCAGATTTTTGCTTTATGCCGTGTTATCCTGCTGCAGTATAGAATTACTTTTGCATCAAGGGGAATATTCATTTTTTTTCTTAATTCCAATGAAAGGGAAGGGGAAAAATCGGCTGTATCAATTCCATTTGCAATGACTGAAATATTCTTAGGGAAAAATGGCTGAATATGTTCTTTTACCGGTTCACTAACTGCAACCGCAGCATCTGTAAACTGTAACACACTTTTTATATCCGATTTCTGGAAGTATGTCCCATGCAGGGTGAAGACGAAGGGAATATTGTAGAGCTTAGCTGCCTTTGCAGAGAGGTAGCCGGATATAATTTGGTGCCCGTGCACTAGTGTAATCTGTTCTTTTCGTAACAATTCTACCAAGCTATTCAATAATGGAGATTCCTCATTCGAGTTAATCGTTAATGTTTTAGGGAAATTCATTTGGTGAACTTTACATCCCGTTTCTCGTAACCGGCTAATCATGCTGCCTTTTCCAGTAACAACTGCTGTATATATTCCTTTAGATTGTAATTCCTTCACAAGACTCAATACATGCGTTTCCGTTCCGCTTACATCCATTGTATCTAACACCATCAGGACTCTTATTGATTTCATGCTGCCTTACCTCTTTGGGAAAATTCATCAGATCCAGTAACTGTATGATGATGAATTTTATTTGAATTTAATGGTGAAAGTAACAATTTAATATGGGAACCTGGCTCATTTATTGATGCACAACAATTAGTATCGTCCGCTTCAGAAAAACCTTTATTAATAGGAAGTGAACAATTGAAAAAAGGGGATTTTGCTTGTTCCATACGTTCTGCTTTTAATGCAGACTTTTTGTGACATGAAGGGATTACAATGCCTATATAATCCTTTTTTTGTTTGTTCGTCATAGTTATCACCTCAACCGTATCATATTCATTCATTAGAGAAATGGACATGATTTCGTAAAACCTTCAAAAAAAAGTAAAGTAATTTAAAAAAAGGTTGATTAGTCCAAGCCGAAAACATCAGTCATCAATATACTACTTTTGAAGCGATATAGAAGCAGCAGCAAATTGTCAAGATCCTCAAAGGAATCAAATGTATCTGGTGGATCAATGAATTCAGGGGAAATCGAATCAAGGCAAAAATATTAGCAAGGTCGAAAATTCATTTTCGGTTTGAACCATACCAGGATTCACATTATCGATCGACAACGAGTTCAGTGCTGCATGAAAGATAAGAAGGGGGGACCGTTTCAAAAAGGCGAAGGTAAAGAAATGAGAGCATGGGGATGAAGGAAAAAAGAAGAGAACCATGACGAAGGTAATAAAATAGACAATATAAAGGTGGTAAAATAATGAGCACTGAGAAGCAAAGTGAGAAGCAAAGTGAGAATCAAAGTGAGAAGCAAAGTGAGAAGCCATGTAAAAAGAATAGTTACGACTATCTCTACTATAAATGGCTTGTTGAAAATGGTAAACCAAGACCAGGAACACCTGGCACTTCAGGAGATCCATTCATTGATTTAAGAGGTGCTTTAGCAGCATTACTAGGAAGAACGGTAACGGCTTCAACTGATTTTGCCCCGGTAACGGGAATATTGAGTTCAATTCAAACTAATTATATCGTAATTACTGAAGCTGCGGGAACTGTAGTATTTGTTCCGTTCAATTCCATCAATTCTGTTAGAGAGCCTATATAAGGAGGAGAATGCATTGTTAGCTAGTATTTTTTATGTACAATTAAAACATTACATTGGGAACACGGTCGAAGTGGCAACGAGCAGTGATTTATTCGAGGGAGTGTTATTTGAAGTAACAGATGATATTTGTCAATTAACAGAAACCTCTCCAGGTTATGAAGGCAATCTTGATATCATAACCATTCCACTAAGTGAAATAAGCTTTGTTCGCGTTAGTCACGCACAATAAGATATATGAAGAAGCAGCCATCTATAAGGTGGCTGTTTCTTTTTGAACGTGTAAAATGCTTGTAATTTAAAAGCGGAATCATATGTCATCAATATTAGAGTTATTAATTTGAAACAATCATCCCACATTCTACAAGAAACGTGTTTAAATTTTGGATATATGTTGTGAAAATGTCGGAAAAGGTAGTTAATTATTTTTCAGTTTTGTACAATGATTAAATATGAATTTGAAAAGGAGTTTTAAAATGGAAGGCATCTCTGATCATTTAAGGGAAAATTTGGATGTTTTGTTCGTAGGTTTCAATCCAAGCATCCGTTCAGGCGAGACTGGCCATCATTATGCGAATCCAAACAACCGCTTTTGGAAAATCCTCTTCGAGTCCGGGCTGACACCAAGGAAATATGCTCCAACCGAAGACTCGTCATTACTGGATTTAGGTTATGGTTTTACCAATATCGTTTCCAGGCCTACAAAAGGAGCGGAAGATATCACTAAAGAAGAGTACATAATAGGAAGGCAGCAATTAAAAAGGAAAATTGAAAGGTATGAACCTAGACTTGTCTGTTTTGTAGGCAAGGGTGTTTATCAGGAATACCGTCAATTACGAAAAATCTCTTGGGGGCTGCAAGAAGAACCTTCATCGAATCAATCCATGGAATTCGTTGCCCCTTCTTCCAGCGGCTTAGTTAGAATGCCGATAGATGAGATCATCGAAATATATAGTGAGTTGCCAATTCTGCTTGGCAAGCTGAAAAGCAATTAAAGGCACTTATTAATATAAGGGTGGATTGGAAAAACGATGACTTTCCCGATGATGGGGAAGGCTTTTGGCAAGGAGTAAAGGATTGTATACCTAAGTATCGGTTTTGCTGAAGGGGTCGCGAAAGAAAGTCATGATTAAGTATGATTGAAGTGGCACTAATGTCGCTTTTACTCTATGCAGGGTCTGGACAATTCATGGCGGCATGGATTATGGCCTCAAGTCATCCGGTCTCGGCCATGATTTTTACGTATATTTTTGTTAACAGTCGTCATCTATTGCTGCATTAGCTCCTTAATTCAGGCAGCAAGGTTGGAAAACAAAAACTGATAACTGGAGCCTTACTAACGGATGAAACATTTGGAGTTGGCGGCCACAACGGCACAGAAGAGGAAACGGTTTGATTTTATTATGCTTGGTCACAATCTTGAAGCCTATATAAATTGGTCACTAGCAAAAGCGGTTTCTGCCCTGACAGCCATGTTTACCGGTCTTCTTAGTTTTGAATATTGAGTGAAAAAAGACTTTTTTATAGATCTTGCAGTCGTTTTTTGGCAGCATATTAATCGTTGTTGCATTAGGGTTTCTTCTTTCCTGGCAGTACTGGCGTCATAGTTGCAACGGTTATAGCTTCAGCGATAGGGGATGGTGATTGACAGATGGAAATAAGCAGGTATATCCTTGGGGCTTCAATTGTGACTTTCATACCTAGAATCGTTCATTTGATGCTGATTAGTAATATGCAGATTCCAAGGGCATAGATTGGCTAAAGCATGTACGGTGGCCGTAATGGAGGCGTCATTGGTTCAAGAACTTCTATTATCGGAACAGGTTTTTTAAATTAAGGGTAATGCTTTAAAATTGGCTTCAGCTTTTACCAGCTTTCCTGGTTGCCATGTTTACGAGAAGTCTATGGAGTACGGTAATGATTGGCATGCTTTCATTGATGATACGATTATTCTTTTAATAACTACTAAACATTTGAATGATAGGCCGATATAACCAGTAATGGATTGCCATTACTGGTTTTTTATTTTCCAAAGAACATATTTCATAACGGCAACTTCATTACGGGTAGGCAAATGACGCTTTTTTATTGAACATTGGAAGCTTGATTATCAAAAACGGCAGTGATTACATAAACTGTGGTGAATGAACTTCTGAAAAAGTCGTTATGGCTAGCTGAATTGAAAGCGCTTTTAATTGAAAAATGAAACAACCAACGTTTAGAAAATGGGAGTCTGTCAACAATGGGAATAAGCAAATAACTATGGAGGTGTTCAATTAATGAATGTAAATGGTGCCCTAGAGGTTCTTGATCGCATGCGGCTTCCTAATGGCGCATATACTGCAAGTGTTTCCGATGATTATAATTATGTCTGGATAAGGGATGTCGTTTATACAGTAATACCTTTTATAAATGATCCGTCCAATCGGTACGAGAAAGCATATCATGCTTTATTCGACTTATTTCAATCCTATGAGTGGAAGATAGATATTCATACGGAACAGAAACCCCAATTTCTATTTGAACATATCCATGCACGGTATTCCACTGAGCTTAAAGAACTGCCAGATGAGTGGGGCCATGCCCAAAATGATGCGATAGGTGCCTTTTTATGGGGTGTCGGTGAAGGATATAGGCATGGGAAAAAGGTGATAAGAAATCAACGTGATTTAAAGATCGTTCAAAAGTTGGTCAGTTACTTGGAATGCCTGCAATATTGGCAAGCGGAAGATAACGGGATGTGGGAAGAGAATATCGAAATCCATGCTTCAAGCATAGGGGCATGTGTTGCCGGTTTGAATTCAGTCAAAATGCTGGTCAACGTCAAGGAAGGACTCATTAAAAAGGGAGAAGAAGCTCTTCGTTTCCTGCTTCCAAGGGAAAGTTATTCAAAAGAGACGGATTTAGCCCTTTTATCCTTAATTTATCCTTATCGTCTGGTAGACCGTGAAATAGCACTTAAAATATTGAAGAATGTCACAGGGCGCCTAGAAAGAACAAAAGGTTGCATTAGATATGAGAATGACCTTTATTACAATGACGGTCAAGAAGCGGAATGGTGTTTCGGGCTTCCGTGGCTGGGATTATGCTACCTTGAACTTGGCATGATGAACAAAGTTAAGGAATATATAGATAAAACGAAAATGATCATTCCAGAAAATTGGGAAGTTCCTGAGTTATATATAGGAGGCAGTAATATACCAAACAGGAATACTCCTTTGGCATGGTCAGTCTCATTATCCTATTTATTCTTGACGAAGACTCAGATGATTCGAACTGAACAAATAAAATGAAGAATTCATACATGATAACATAAAGCTCTTCCCAAAAATGGGGAGAGCTTTTATTGAAATAATAATATTTTTACAATAAATGGCTATTTTTCGCGAAAAGATGTTTTATTTATTAAAAAAACGGGCATTTATTACAATATATTCACCTCCATTTGAAGGATTAATACCATTTTTACCGAATATATATAATAACTGGGGAAGGATGGGTAAAATACTATCGAGTTAATACTGATGGAGGGGTTTTATTGAGTACAATTATGGACCAGCTGCAAGAGAATTATCCAAGCGATTTCGATTTATATTTGTTTCATGAAGGCACCCTTTATGAAAGCTATAAAATGCTTGGGGCACACATTGTAACATCATTAGGTATTGAAGGAGTACGCTTCACCGTTTGGGCCCCCCATGCCAAGCAAGTTTCAGTTGTCGGTAATTTTAATAATTGGGACGGAAAAGACCATGCGATGAAACGGATCGAGCGTTCAGGTATCTGGGTGTTGTTCGTACCAGGACTACAAGAAGGGGAACTCTATAAATACGAAATACATACACCTGGAAATAAACGTATCCTAAAAGCCGATCCATATGCCTTTTATTCGGAAGTCAGACCAAATACAGCCTCGGTCATTAAAAGGCTGGATAATTTTGAATGGCAAGATTCGAAGTGGATAGCCGATAGGAAAAAGGAAAATATTTATCATAAGCCCATGTCCATTTATGAAGTGCACCCCGGAACATGGAAACAAAAAGAAGATGGCGAATTTTATTCGTACCGTGAATTGGCTGATAGATTAGTTGATTATGTGATTGATAATAGTTTTACACATATTGAAATCATGGCCATAATGGAACACCCATTTGATAAATCGTGGGGATATCAGGTCACGGGCTATTATTCCGTAACCAGCCGTTACGGTTCACCGGAAGATTTTAAATATCTAATTAACCTTTGTCACCAAAAGGGCATAGGAGTAATCCTTGACTGGGTTCCCGCCCATTTTTGTAAAGATGCGCATGGACTTTCCCGTTTCGATGGTACGCCTCTCTATGAACCAATTGATCATACTAGAGCAGATCGCCCGTTATGGGGGACATACAATTTTGACTTTACCAAACCGGAAGTAGTCAGTTTCCTTATATCAAATGTAATGTTTTGGATGGATGTATACCATATTGATGGGGTTCGTGTCGATGCGGTTTCGTCAATGGTTTATTTAAATCATGATAATCCATTGCCGGTCAAGCTGAAAAACCAGTTTGGCGGTGAGGAAAACCTGGAAGCCATACAATTTTTACAAAAACTTAACGAAGTGGTTTTCAAAAAATATCCAAATGCATTAATGATGGCTGAAGAAGCAACAGACCGGCCGCTCATAACTTCTCCTACCGATATAGGCGGACTGGGCTTTAATTACAAATGGAATATGGGATGGACTAATGATATCCTTCGTTATATGAAACTTGAAACACATGAAAGGCCATATCATCATAACCTCTTAACATTTTCATTTTTCTATGCTTTTTCAGAAAATTTCGTCTTGCCCTTTTCACATGATGAAGTGGTTCATGGCAAGAAGTCATTACTGAATAAGATGCCAGGTGACTACTGGCAGAAATTCGCAAATTTACGGTTACTCTTTGGGTATTTCATGACGCATCCTGGCAAGAAGCTTCTATTTATGGGCAGTGAATTTGGCCAATTCATAGAATGGAAAGATGAGGAACAATTGGATTGGCTGCTTTTGGAATATGAATCACACGACAAGCTGGCCCATTATTTCCGAACTCTCCAGGATTTTTATCGGCAAACTTCCTCACTATGGAGATTGGATCATGTCCCGGAGGGTTTTGAATGGATAGATCCGAACAATAGTAATCAGAGTGTCATTACCTTTATGAGAAAAGGTAAACGGAAAGGCGATTATTGCATCGTTGTCTGTAATTTTTCTGCGCAGGCTCATGCTCAATATCTAATAGGTGTACCATCCCAAGGCAAATATATAGAGGTTTTCAGCAGTGATTCAGCCGCTTTCGGAGGATCGGGTCAAATCAATGAAGAACCCATTAATGTCAAAAAGGAACCATACCATAATCAACCATACAGCATGGAAATAACTGTACCTCCATTAGGCATTTCTATTTTTATGAAGCAAACAAAAAAAAGACGGGGGAGAGTGAACGAATAATGGGAGCAAAAAAATGGATAGCAATGTTATTGGCAGGAGGCCAGGGTTCAAGGTTAGGTGAATTGACAATCGGTTTGGCAAAACCAGCTGTTCCCTTTGGCGGTAAATATAGAATCATCGATTTTCCATTAAGTAACTGCACTCATTCTGGTATTGATACGGTTGGGGTACTAACCCAATACCAGCCATTGATTCTAAATGATTATGTTGGTAATGGGAAAGTTTGGGACCTTGATCTTGATGTTGGCGGAGTTTCCGTACTTCCTCCTTATCAAGGGAAAGAAGGCGGTGAATGGTATAAAGGGACGGCAAATGCTGTTTATCAAAATATCCAATACATTGATAACTATGATCCGGAACATGTATTGATTCTTTCTGGTGACCATATTTACAAGATGGATTACAGTAAGATGCTGGATTATCACATCGAAAAAAATGCCGAGGCGACCATAGCTGTCATTCAAGTACCGTGGCAGGAAGCAAGTCGTTTCGGAATCATGAATACCAATGATGATGATAAAGTCACTCAATTCGATGAAAAACCAAAGTATCCAAAGAGTAATCTTGCTTCCATGGGAGTTTACCTTTTCAATTGGAAAACCTTAAGACGGTATTTAATAAATGATGAAAAAGATAAAAATTCTTCCAACGATTTCGGCAGCAACATCATTCCAAAGATGCTTGAAGACCGAAAAAAGCTATATGCCTATCGTTTTAATGATTATTGGAAAGATGTTGGAACGGTCGAAAGCCTTTGGCAGGCCCATATGGACTTATTGGAGGATACGCCAAATTTCCAGTTGGATGATCAGCAATGGAAAATTTTTGCCCGAAATGCAAATCACCCGCCGCAATATATATCACCGGATGCCAAGGTCAGTCAGTCGCTCATCAATGAAGGGTGCATGATTCATGGGAACATTGAACATTCGGTTTTATCCTATAATGTACAGGTGGGCTATGGGTCAACCATAAAAGATTCAGTCATCATGCCTAATGTTACGATTGGTGAAAATGTTCATATAGAAAGAAGCATCATAGCCAGCAATTGTGTTATTGAAGATGGTGCCGTAGTTGGCAATTCAGCGGTTACATCAGATATTACCTTAATTGGTGAAAATCAGACCATTATCAATCCAAACAAAAAAAAGATTACTCTTAACTAGAAAAAGGGGAAGATGGCTATGGAAAATGTGTTGGGTATTATTAATTTAATCAATGAAAGACAACATTTAAAAGATCTGACTGCTCACCGTAATGTAGCATCTGTGCCATTTGGCGGACGCTACCGTTTGATTGACTTTACGATGTCGAATCTCATTAATGCAGATGTATCAAAAGTAGCCGTTTTTCCAAAAGAAAAGTATCTTTCAGTTATGGATCATCTTGGCTCAGGTAAAGAATGGAACTTGGATCGGCGGTCAGGAGGCTTATATATCTTGCCCCCTATCCATCCGGATGAAACGGTAACGGGCGATATGAAGCAATTTTATGATCATCTCAGCTTTTTCGAACGTGCACAGGCAGATACTGTCATCATCTCCCCTGGAAGCCATGTATGCAAATTGGATTTTAATGAAGTGCTTGATTATCACAAAAAACATAAAGCGGATATCACGGTCGTATATAAGGATTATGTAGGGGAATTGATTGAGAAACCAATCTATCACACCTGCTCGGTAGATTCGGATGAAGACATTACTGACATTAGCTTTTATACCATCCCTAGACCTGGTGACCATGTTTGCCTGGAAACATTCATCATAAGTAAAACTCTATTGGTGAACTTGATCAAAAGCTGTGTTGCCAGTGGAGAATATGACTTTTTGAAAGACGCAGTGAAAGCCAATCTTCATCGTTTTACCGTCAAAGGCTACAATTTTACTGGAGATATGCCATTCATCCATTCCATTGAAAGCTTTCATTCCAGTAATATGAATTTCCTGAATCCTTCGGTAATCCGTTCTTTCTTCGGGGATACTTGGGATGTTTATACAAAAATCAAACATGAGGCACCAACCAAATATTCAAGTTCTTCGAAGGTTACCAATTCATTGATAGCCAACGGGTGTGATATTGAAGGGACTGTGGAAAACAGTATACTTTTTCGTGGGGTAAAGGTGAAAAAGGGTGCCATTATAAGAAATAGCATCATCATGCAAAAAGGCGTGATTGAAGAAGGAGCTATCGTTGAAAATACCATAACTGATAAAGAAGTGAGAATTACTAGTGAAAAATCAGTTATTGGTTTAAAACAGCCTACTGTAATAAAAAAAGCGGAAGTAATTTAATAGAGGAGGTGCGGCAATGAATGTTGTATTTGCTGCTTCAGAATGCGCCCCTTTTATAAAAACGGGAGGGCTCGGAGACGTTATAGGCGCGCTCCCGAAAGCGCTGAAAAAACAGGGAGTCCATGTAAGTGTCATCCTTCCTAAATACGGGGATCTACCTAACCGATTCAAACAGGAATTGGAACATATGACGAGTATTGAAGTTCCTGTCGGTTGGCGCCAGCAATTTTGTGGCATCGAAAAACTTGTTGCTAACGGAATTACATATTATTTTCTGGATAATGAATATTATTTCAAAAGACATGGCAGTTATGGTTTCTTTGATGATGGCGAAAGGTTCGCCTTCTTTTCCCGTGCAGTTTTAGAGGCTTTACCTTATTTAGAAGTAAAACCGGATGTCATACACTGTCATGATTGGCAAACGGGCCTTGTCAGCGTTTTGCTGAAAGCTCATTATCATAACCATCCATTCTATCAGGATATTAAAACGATATTTACCATACATAATTTACGCTATCAAGGAGTTTATCCTAAAGCTGTTTTAGCTGAATTACTCGATTTGAGTGAGTTATATTTTAATATCGATGGTCTTGAATTCCATGGGAATGTCAGTTATTTGAAAGCCGGCCTTGCATTCTCTAACATAGTCACAACTGTAAGCCCAAGTTATGCAGAAGAAATTCAGAGTCCTTATTTTGGGGAAAACCTTGATGGGTTTTTACGCAAAAGAAATGGTGACCTTAAAGGGATCATAAACGGAATCGATTATGAGGAATATAATCCTGCGGCAGATGAACATCTTGCAGTTCCGTTCGATTCCTATGACGGTAAAATGGAGAATAAACGTCAGCTACAGGAAACACTGGATCTTCCTGTCAATGATGGGGTCCCGGTTCTATCCATGGTGACCAGGCTTGTTGATCAAAAAGGAATAGATCTTATTCTCCATGTTTTTCATGAAATAATGAATCAAGGAGTTCAATTCATCCTTTTAGGTACGGGTGAAGAGCAATATGAATCGGCATTTCGCCATTTAGCTGACCAATATCCAAATCAGGTATCAGTCAATACATATTTTGATGAGGGGTTAGCAAGACAGATATATGCAGGTTCTGATATATTCCTGATGCCGTCCCAATTCGAACCATGTGGCATCGGCCAGCTATTGGCACTCCGTTATGGTACCCTGCCTTTAGTGAGGGAAACTGGCGGACTTCGTGATACGGTCATCCCGTATAATCAATTTACTGGTGAAGGCAATGGCTTCAGTTTTACGAATTATAATGCACACGATATGCTTCATACAATTGAGCAATCTGTTGGCCTGTACAAATTCCAGCCGAAAAGATGGAGGAAAATGGCCGAAAGTGCAATGAAGTTAGACTTCAGTTGGACATCATCTTCCAGAAAGTATATTGAGCTATATGAAAGTTTGATTCCTGTCATGAAGTGATAATTGGATAGGTAATACACAAAAAACACTTACGAATATTGTTTTCGTAAGTGTTTTGTTTCTTTTACCATCAAATATGGGTATATGTTTAGATATATAAAATATTGCTGTGTAGGAGAATGAAACGATGAAAAGAAGAAGAATAGAATTTGTATTTTTATTTATTTTGATTGCTGCAGTTTATATGATCCTGTTCACTCATGTTAGCTTCGACGTGAAGCTATTTTTTATTGGATTGTATATTTTTGTCATGTTTATTACCATGTTTTCACTCATGCTGGAAAATAGATTTGCACACGAGACCCTTTTATGGATGTATGTACTTTTGTTTTTCCCGGTATTTGGATATGTGTTTTATCTATTTTCAGGTCAGCTCTATTTAAAAGGGTATTTATTTCGAAGTAAAAGGAAAAAAGATCGCGAAGAATGGAAGAGTCTTGTTACACATGTATCATCGCCAAATCTATCGTTCTTGAATAACCATCAGCAATCATTCGCAGCTTTTGCCAAAAATGCATCTGAGACCACCATTAGTACATCATCGCAAACGGAAGTGTTGAAAAATGGTAACGAAACGTTCACCGAAATCATTAAACAATTAAAAAAAGCTGAAAAGTTCATTCATATAGAATATTATATTTTTCGTTCCGACAGGCTTGGTACTGAAATTATAGATATCCTTATTGAAAAAGCAAAAAATGGTGTTGAAGTTTTATTCATTTTTGATGCTGCCGGTAGTTTAAGCCTTTCAAATAATGAAGTTAAACGGATGAAAAATGCAGGGATAAAGGCTTATCCCTTTTCACCATTGAAACATGGTTTTTTTAATCAAAAGTTTAATTTTAGGAATCACCGGAAAATAATCATCATTGATGGGGAAGTTGGTTTTGTTGGAGGTTTAAACGTAGGAGAGGAATACTTAGGGCGAAATAAAACGATCGGATTTTGGAGAGATACACATATGGTCCTTAAAGGTGAAGCGGTATATATGCTTCATACTGTTTTCCTTTTGGATTGGGAATATGTCAGTGGGGAAGATGTATTAGAAGAGCGTCCAGAATTCAACAATACAGTGGAACAAGGGGATGGAGCTGTCCAGGTGGTGGCAAGCGGACCTGATACACAACAGGGAATCATGAGTGATTTTTACTATTCACTTATTACTAGCGCCACAAAATCAATCTGGATTGCAAGTCCATACTTCGTACCAAATCAAGCGATTAAAGCAGCAATTAAACATGCCGCAATTAAGGGGATACAAGTTAGGCTTATGGTTCCGGCAGTAAATGATGGGTTTTTAACCCAATACGGCAGTCGCTCCTATTTCGGGGAGCTGCTTCAATTCGGTGTAGAGGTATACACTTATAAAAAAGGATTTCTACATCAAAAACTTATTATCGTAGATGGTGATATGGCTTCCATAGGCACGGCAAACATGGATATGAGGAGTTTTCATCTGAATTTTGAAGTGAATGTCTTTCTAATGGGCAGCCGTTCCATTGAAGATCTCATCACTCACTACAAAGAGGATATGATGGATAGTGACAAACTAGATCCTATTAGGTATAACAATCGGGGGTTGCTGGAACGTTCAAAAGAATCATTTGCCAGATTGTTTTCGAATGTACTCTAATGGGAAAAATAGCAGATAAATAGTATAGTTGAAATGTAAAGAAATTAATTGGCCATAAGGAGAATTTAAGAGAATATGAAATTGGTTTCCTGGAATGTGAATGGAATTAGAGCTTGTGTTAAAAAAGGATTTTTAGATTACTTTAAAGATGTGGATGCAGATATTTTTTGCCTGCAAGAAACTAAGCTTCAAGAAGGACAGATTACACTTGAGTTGGAAGGGTACCATCAATATTGGAATTATGCACTGAAAAAAGGGTATTCAGGTACAGCCATTTTCACGAAGGAAAAACCGCTTTCCGTGAAATATGGTGTTGGGGAGCTGGACGAGGAGCCGGAAGGCAGGGTCATAACACTTGAATTCGAAAATTTCTATATGGTGAACGTTTATACCCCAAATGCTAAAAGGGATTTATCAAGGCTTGATTACCGTCTCGAATGGGAAAATGGGATGATAGATTATCTTAGTGAACTGGACTTGGTGAAGCCGGTTATCTTTTGTGGGGACCTCAATGTTGCTCATCGGGAAATCGACTTAAAAAACCCAAAATCCAATATTGGAAATTCCGGTTTCACTAATGAAGAGCGTGGAAAGATGACTGAATTACTTGATGCAGGGTTTATCGATACATTTCGCCATTTTTATCCAGACCAGGAAGGGGCCTACTCTTGGTGGTCATATATGGCAAAAGTTAGGGAGCGGAATATAGGGTGGAGAATCGATTATTTCATTGTTTCAAAACGTCTGGCGGAATCTTTAATAGATGCTCATATTCACTGCGATGTCATGGGCAGCGATCATTGCCCGGTCGTCTTGGAAACAAATCTATAAATGGAATAAATTCGGTTAAATGGGGATACTAATGGTTATCCATATTCAACAGGAGGTTTGATTATGAACACATTTATCGTGGGCTTTCATCAAGAAGATAATGTAGACAGCATGCAAGTGCAAAAATTGTCGGCGGCTGAGTTTGAAAAAGCAACATCACGCGGTTTTCGCAGACTATTTGAACTGGATACAAATATCGGATATTTTGTATTTTTTGATGCTGAAGATGATGAGGGTGATTTATCTCATCTAGTTTTACAGTATGAAGAAGATAATCAGGATCCAAGTGATTGTTACTCTTTTACTAAAAATGATTTTTATGAGTTCATGGCACTTTATTTACAAGGCATGGATGAAGTCGAAGTGGAAGATGAAGAAGATGATGCCAATGAAGAGTATGGACCAATCCATCATCTTGCCCATTTGATGTTTCATATTGTTGAAGAAGGAAAATCCGTTAAGCCTTAACGGCCGATCAATGAGATGAAAGGTACTTGTGAGCTTTGTGACAGGGGTGAGATAGAACTGACCATCCATCATTTAACACCTAGAGAATTAGGTGGCAGCCATTTACCCATTGCCTATCTCTGTAAATCTTGTCACAAACAGATTCACGCACTGTATTCAAACCGAGAGCTGGCCATCCGACTATATACCGTGCCTTTGTTAAAAGATGATGAAGCACTAAAAAAATACTTAAAGTGGATCAAAAAACAGCCGGTAACGAGGGCAGTGAGAATTAGAAAATCAAAAACGAAATAATGCAAAAGCCCATCATAACAAGATGGGCTTTTGCATTTCGGTTCAGCTTGCTTTATTTTTCAACCGGTCCAATAAAAAACCACCTTTAAAATAACGTGGTTCATATGAAATGATGAAAGCCTTAGGTTCAAACTTTTCAACGGTTGCTATCAATTCTTGTTCCCGATTGCGTTTTGTCAAGATTTCCATCCGATAACGGTTGCTATCCCTGCCCTCGCCCGTATAAAGAGTTACACCAAATCCGTTATTCCTCAATGTATCTACCAAAAGTTCATTTTTGGTTTGAGTATTAACGGTTACATTAATAAAACCGATGGCAAGTTTTTGCTCAATTTTCGTACCAAAAATTATTCCGATTCCAAAACCGACTGCATATACAACCATGGCGAGTATGCTTTGGTCACCGCCAAATACTAAGGATAATCCAAAAACGTATATTAACATTTCTGCGATACCCAGTATCGAGGCAAGTATGGTAATATTTTTTACTAAGAAAATGGTTCGCAACGTATAAATCGGAACATAAATAAGTTGTAATAGTAGAATCAGAAGTATTTCTTTCACTTGAGCACCTCACCAACATCTTCCAGTTTGATTAGACGTTTCACCTTGGGAATTGTTCATTCCATAAGTAACATCTTCCATAATCTAACCACATCATAATAGGGGAATTCAATGGGGAATATTATGTATTTTTTGTGTCATTTTCTGGACACAGAATTAACAATCCTATAAGATTTTTGAATATTCATTTTTTGATTAATTTGGTATCATTATCCTTATTAATTCATATGGAGGAATGATGATGTTTAATTATGATGGTAGGATTTTCAAAGCTCTAGTCAATTCTGAAAATGGAGAAGTATCGGGAAATACTTCCTTCCACTATTCACAAGAAGGCTCAATTCTTTCAGCAAGTTATCATGGTGGTGAGATTGTTAAAGGAACTTTAATAGGGCTTGTCAATATGGATGGTTCCTTGGAATTCAGGTATAATCATATCAATGAAAAAGGTGAAATTAGAGGAGGCAGCTGTCTTTCCACTCCTGAATTATTGCCAGATGGCAGGATACGCTTGCATGAAAAATGGAAATGGTCAGATCTAGATCAGACTGAAGGACACTCCATCATTGAAGAAGTGAAAAATTAACATTCTACATAGAAGGGTTTGAGGACAATTACTACTATCTGTTTAGTGCGGCATGGTCAAACAGATTGGAATGCACTAGGGAAACTGCAGGGGCAGACTGATATTCCTTTAAATGAACTAGGAAAGATACAGGCACGGCAATGTGGTGAATTCTTGTCAAAAGAAGCTTCTTGGGATGTGATTATTTCGAGCCCTCTAAAAAGGGCAAGGGAAACGGCAGATATCATTTCGCATTATATTGAAGTCCCGGTCATTGAAAAAAAGGAATTCATTGAAAAAAACTTTGGCGTTGCCGAAGGAATGACAGCAGCTGAAAGGGCGTCAGCATTCATTGATAAAGAATATCCTGGTCAGGAAAATCAGGAATCTTTACGAAACAGGCTGATGAATGGGCTTCAGGGAATTCAGAAGGAGTATCCTGAGAAAAAAGTTATACTTGTTGCACATGGTGCAGTCATTCATTTTATTTTACGCTTGATGTCAAACGAGTCAATCGTATCAAATGAAATGCGCTTGTTCAATGCGTGTTTGAGTACGATAAGATTTGAAGTCGATTCTTGGATAATTGATGATTTCAATCAAGTGCATCATTTATCTTAGTCCTATATTATTCAGCAGCTAATGACGGAAAGTGGGAAATCATGATTAATAAGACGGCATTGATTTTAGGCGCTACAGGTGTGGTAGGCACCCAGTTGGTTAAACAGCTAAGCAACAGCAAAATCTATAGTGAAATCCATTTGCTGACAAGAAGGGAAATGAAATTCACGGAGCCCAAGTGCACAGGACATGTTGTGGATTTCGATAATTTGTCCCAGTATGCCTATTTATTCAACGTCACCGATGTTTTCATTTGTTTGGGTACAACGATCAAAAAGGCTAAATCGAAAGAAGCTTTTCGTAAAGTTGATTATGACTATATAATCGAAGCAGCTAAAATGGCGAAGACATCGAATGTTGAAAAATTACTCGTCATTACGGCCATGGGAGCCAATTCCAAATCAAAGTTTTTTTACAGTCGTGTCAAGGGAGATCTGGAAGGAACACTACAACGCTTGGAAATGAATACTGTACATATATTCCGCCCTTCCTTACTTCTAGGAGAACGCGAGGAATTCAGGGCAGGTGAAAAGATTTCGGGGCTGCTAAGTACTTTTGTGAAATTTGTCTTTGTAGGCCCTTTACGTCCATATCGTGCAATAGAAGCAAACAAAGTAGCTGCTGCAATGTACGCTGCAGCCCAAACGATGGCTAAAGGATATCATTTTTATGATTCTCATGAAATAGAGAAACTTGCACAAAGGGTTAACTAGTGAAACGAGCCTGCAAAAGGCTCGTTTTTTAATCTAAAACGCTTAAAAGGAAAAACGAACGGATGAACATTGCTACAGAAAAAAGGTAGTGGAGAGTAATAGAGGTGGTTAACCAGAAGAAACAGCAAGGTCAAAAAATTTGAGGAAATGGAGGACAAAGGATTACTATTAATTATTGAAACGTGCCTGTAAAAGGCTCGTTTCAGACTGTAGTCAAACTCGAAGAAACACCAGTTTGCCTACTGTTTTTATTTATAAACGTTCAAATCTTCCAGATGAAACTTGATTGTAACAGTGATATCCACTACAATTTGTAGTGGGAGGTGGTAAAGGATGAATATTAAAAATTTTAAATATGATGAAGTTGGACTGAATCGTTTCTTTGGTCCATTGGAAGCAAATATCATGGAATATTTATGGGATAAAGATGAACAGAGCATCAAAGCGGTTCAGCAATCATTGGAACTTGACAAACCTATCAATTTCAACACGGTAATGACCGTCATGAATCGTTTAGTCGAAAAAGGCATTCTTGAAAAGAGGTCTGAAGGAAGGCTCTCATTATTTCGCCCAGTTCAATCCAAAGCGGAGTTTTTAGAAGAGCAGTCAAAGAAACTGACTGAGAATTTGCTCGATGAATTTGGTGGAGCGGTCATAAGCCATATGCTGGATGCCATGAAAGATGCTGACCAAGGTTTAATTGAAAAATTGGAACAAAAAATTCAATCGTTAAAAAAGGATAAATTATAATGTGGAAGAGTAAGTCTTATTTTGTGATAAGCCTGAGTCTTTTAATTGCCTGTGTAGTATGGTGCCAAATGGGAGCGTTTTTGGTACATATCTTTTTTGGTGTGAATATTAAAGCCAACTTTTTTAAATTTTGCTTTAGTCTATTCAAGGAAGATTCAGTATACTATTTTGTAGTCGTCACCCTGCTCAGTATAATAATATCCTATAGCATATTGAGCACCCTTTTCAAAATTGCAGAGCAATATTTCTTATCCAGAAGGTTTAAACAAAAGCTTTTTCTTTCCAAAAATTTTGAAAAGACAAGGTTTATAAATGAAACATTCAACCGGGTCAACAATGATATCTTAGTTGTGAATGCTGATCAGCCTCTTGCGTTTACGCTTGGTTTTTGTCGGCCATTCATTGTGTTTAGTTCTGGTTTAATTAAATTATTGGACCAGGATGAGCTAGAAGCGGTAGTAGAGCATGAAGCCTTTCACCAAAAAAAATATCATCCGCTGGTAATATTTATTTTACAGTTGATATCAGATGCTTTATGGTTTGTCCCACTTACAAAATGGTGTCATAAAAATTACAAAATAATAAGTGAATTATCAGCCGATGAAAATGCGATAAATAAAATGGGGACTGAATTAGGCATAAGTACTGCTTTGTTGAAGTTAATTAAACATGGTTACACTGATAAATCCTCGCCCGTCCTTGTCCACTTCTCCAATGAATCAGTTAACTATAGACTTCAGCAATTAATCGATCCCCATAAAAAAATTCCTTTGAGGGCTGAAACTACTACGATTTTTGTTTCTATTTATGTTTTGCTTATACTTTTGGGAATGACTATAGTGATTGTCTGATGACTTTCACTTGATTTTTTTACCACATTGCACTACACTTTGTAGTGTAAAATAAAAAAAGGAGATGTGACATGAATAAACAAGAGATCGGTACCTTTTTATTAAGAGTTATGTTGGGAATTTCATTTTTGCTACATGGATTGTCAAAATTCCAAGGTGGGTTGGAGAACACATCAGGATGGTTTCAAAGTATAGGCATACCGGGATTTATGGCCTATGTAGTCGGTGTTATTGAATTGTTTGGAGGAATTGCTTTAATATTAGGTCTTGGAACAAGAATAATATCTGCCCTCCTTGTATTCATCATGGCTGGTGCAATTGTTTATGTGAAATTCCCTGCAGGTTTTATGGGGAATGGAGAAGCTTCAGGGTACGAACTGGATCTCGTTCTTATGATTATTGCACTTCATCTAGTTTTAAATGGAAGTCGATTCCTATCGATAGATTCTAAGTTACCTAATCTTAAAAGAGGACAAGATTCAGAAATGAAAGCAAGTTAATAAAAATAAACAATATCACAGTGTTAAGTTTATAGCTCACCAAATTGAAACGAATAGACTAAAGTCAAAAAGGACCTAATCGATTAGGTCCTTTTTTTGATGGAGCGATATTCTGTTGAAATGCACCAGAACCTTTGATTTTTTCTACTATTGTATGCAAATAATCGATAAAGAAAATCGAGTCAGGGTTTAATGGTTTGGAATTTCAAAATTGGGCTATTGTGTTTTTTCCTTTGTAAAAGGTTCTACATTCTCATTTCACTTTTCTATGTTCTAAAAAATAATGGACTTTAAAATGATGATGAATGCTGTTGCGAAGATTGTACTTGCTGAATAAATTAATAAATAGATATGATTGTGTATTACACTTTTTCTTCCTATAACACAGCATATTATTAAGGAGGATTTATAATGAAAAAAGTTGAATTCAATAATGAATATTTAGAAATAATAGGAAATTTACCTGATTCTCTTGAGGAGTATCAGTTTTACCTTGGACTGAAAGAACGGAAAATTTATTATAATTATGATGTGGATACAACCATTGTAAATAAAATTGTTTATTGGATTCAAGAATGGAATCGAGAAGATGAAGAGTTAAATATTCCAATAGATAAAAGAAAGACAATACAAATTTATGTAACATCTGATGGTGGAGATGTAGTGGCTGGTTTTTCTGCCATTGATGCAATTAAATCAAGTAAAACGAAAGTTGAAACCATTGGTGTAGGATCTTGTGTTTCTATGGGTGCGTTACTGTTGATTAGTGGACATTATAGAAAAGCATATCCCAATACAATAATTCTTATTCATGATGGAAGTATGTCTGTTCAATCAACTTCTAAGAAGGCTAAAAATACAATGAATTTCTATGACCGTTTAGATAATCGTATTAAGAAGTTTGTTGTGGAAAATACCAACATTTCAGAAGAATTGTATGCTGAAAAGGAAGATGAAGAATGGTACATGTTTGCAAATGACGAAGGTTTGAGTTTAGGAATTGTACATGAAATAATTTAATACTTATAGTTTATTGGGAAGTGAAATTGGTTATAATTCTTCTATTATTTTTAGAAGAAAAACGTTAATTTTTTTCGGTTATATAGTTAAATCTGTACTACAAACAATAAATATCTTATTTTTTCAAGATTAATTACCTCTTATATCAACATTCTATAGCTATTTTCCATCTTTTTTAGAACGTGAGAATTTAAACGAGATGGGTAACTTATATAATAGTGGGATACAAATTTAGTCTGAGAGCCATTAATCAACCAGAGGCAAATTAGCATGATTCTAAGCTACAAAAGATAAAAGACTAGACAAACTTTCAAATTTGGGAATGAAAAGAACTGATAGTCCGAATATATGACTGGCTACTCAGTATTTAAGTAAACGTCAAGTAGCCCCAAAATATACTACATAAGTGGTGTATTTCGGGGCTACTTTTTGTTCGCTACATTTTTTTATTGGTACTCTGCATATGGTAGGCAAAGTGCAGGAGAGAAAATCTACCATGTACCGGGCGGGGAATTTTAAGACGAATCGGCTGCGGAAAAAAAAAATTGATTGGTCTATGCAATCCATCAGGTTCCTTTTTTAGTTAAGTAAGGCTAAAAGAGAAACACTGAAGGATTTTTCTATTAGTCCAGCAATGAGATTCAAGAACTTCCATATTAAACGTAATTGGGTGTTATGATCATTAGGCTTGATAAGGACCGTGGTTTCTCCTGCTTCTATAGCTTTTATGAATAACAAACAAAAAATAGATTAATTTAATGCAAAAGCTTCTGTTGGTGTTTAATCGAAGAAAATTCCAAAGTGAATGGTTCAGTTTTTGTAACAATGTGGTCATGAACAAAACAAACACTTTAAGATAGTGGGATAATCATTTAATATTTTATTTAAACCAGTCTGTCACCTGAAAAATTGTTAGTATTCAAGTGATTTTCGTTGACGAACACACGTTCTTTGTTATAAAATACAGTCATGGGTAATAATGGTTATTGTCCACAACTTCAAAAAGAGGCTTGGAAGTTACTCATGCTTTCTAACAAAAATTAGAACAAAAGGAGCTATTTATGACCATGCGACTGTCCCCCTATTTAATGATGAACGGAAATGCAAAAGAAGCGATTCAATTTTACGAAAAAGCACTTGATGCGAAAGTCCTTTTTAATCAAACTTTTGGAGAAATGCCTGAAAACCCGGAATTTCCTCTGCCAGAAGAAGCAAAAAATCTTGTGGCACACGCAATGTTAAAGGTTGGGGAAACGGATCTCATGTTTTCCGATACGTTTCCAGGTCAACCTAGTCACTCTGGAGATCAAGTCACGATCTGTATTTCAATAAACGATATTGAAAAATCAAAAAGAATCTTTGAAACATTGTCTCAAGGCGGAGAAGTGACAATGCCGCTGCAGGAAGCTTTTTTCAGCCCTGCATATGGAATTGTAACAGACAAATTCGGTGTAACCTTTCAAGTGTATACAGAGGGTAAACAATAATCTCTAGTTAACTAATAGCAGCTGCTTTGGTGACTTAGTTGCAAACCCAATTTCTCAATTATATATCACTGAGAGATTGGGCTTTTTAATATTGGCATATCCTTAACATTGTAAATCCACGTGTTGCTTGCGGTACTCCTTATGGAATTATAGGTATGATACCTATCGCTTTTGTCTAAGTTCATTCCGCCCCTTCAGAAAGATTCAAAAATAAAACACTTTTCCTCCGGGTCAATTCACGTGCTTTCTTCACTGCCATACGGGGTCTTGCTGTCATTTTCCCTTTATCTACAATTTTACGGGCCATGTTCTGGTCCCACTTTTAAGTTTGATACCTTATCGTTATCTCTCTGTGATATTCGTCATATATTCTTCATCTGTTTGTTCTTTGTTTAGAAAATGGCTATGCTATCATTTAAAACATTGGCATATAAATTAGCCGCATTGTTTGCAAAATATATTCCTTTTAATAGGCTAATAGCAATCGAAGTAATATTACGTTGCGTAATAAGGGGGAAGGGGGAACAACGTGAACACAGATCAAGCTTTCGACCTGTTAAAGGACGCAGGAGTAACAGAAAGCAGCAGTATACAAACTGTTAGACGCTGGCTCCGTGAAGGTAAGATTAAATATGAGGGAGGAAACGGGATTAGAGAAACTGGATACATATTGGATGACACAGATCAAGCATTTGAAATGTTAAAAGATGCAGGAATAAAAGAAAGTAATAGCATACAAACTGTTAGGCGCTGGCTTCGTGAAGGTAAAATTAAAAATGCGGGAAACGGAAAGAGGAACACTGGATACATAAGCGATGAAACTGCTTCAAAGCTGGCCATAAATGATTTCATAGATCAAAATAAGGACGAAATCATACATCGATTAAAATTGAAAATACAAACTCAAGATAAGCATATAGAAGGAATCGAAGAACTTCATGAAACTGCAAAAAGAATATTGATTCAGCAAAGGGATATGTTCAAAAAGGAAGTTGCCATTCTAAAGAATGAGAAAAGTGAATTACAAAATGAAACAAAGGATTTATTAAAAGAAAATATTGAATTACGTAATGAATTGATAAAATTAAAAGAAAACATCAGAAATAATTACAATATTGATTCCACTGCTCAATCAAATGATTATAGTAAAAAATTAGGGCTTTCTAAAATGGCGAGCAATAAAGAAGTATTAGCAGAATATAAAGGGTTATTAAAAATAACTCACCCTGACCATAATGGCAACGCGAAGGTATTTCATTACATTAAGACTGATTACGATAATTTTAGAAAGAGCAACAAAGGTAAATGAGAGCGTTTTTAAAAAAAGTATAATCAAATCAAACTTAACGAGAATTCCAGGGCAAAAGTATGTTTTGAAACGAATCAATTGTTTAGGATCAAGAAAGCTATGAAGTTCAAGGGAACATTATTTTTTTGATGCCATTCGTTTGGTCATTTTAAGTAAACAGTTTCCAAATGAACAAATAGGTGCCTTAGATCATTTGGCACCTAAAATTGAGGTATTTATAGTCCAGCGTTTACATTATCAAGCTGCAGACTATTTTTTTTGTCGCCTCATCCATTGTGTTGCAACCCATTTTTCACCAGTGATAACTGGCGCTCCACTGTGTAAAGTTAGTTCGTTTAGGTTTTTATCGTTATAGAAATATTCGAAATATACAGCCATTCCTTTTCGCGGTGACACTGAAAAATTCAGCTTAGGAAAAAAAGTTTCCCCTCCATGCTCCACATCATTTAAATACATGATGATTGTGCTAATTCTATTATTTTTTGCTGCCAGACTTGTAGATGTGAAAAAATCAAAATGAGCTTTATATTCTTGACCAGGAGTATATTTAAGAATTTGAATACCATCTCCATGTTCAATGGGGATACTCATGATGGATGATATTCTTTTTTCAATTTTAGTTATGACGTCATATTCTTTTTCTTGAAAAAACATGCTACTGCTTGTTCTTATTTCATTTACCTCGTGTGTAACTCCAATTTTGGAACGGTGCATTTTGTCTTTTGACAATCTAATAAGTTCGTCACATTCATCGTCACTTAAAACATTTCCTAAAACTACAATTAAAGGTTCTTCTAATCTAGCAATTACGTTAATTTCTCGATCTTCTGTTATAATTTTATTTCCAATATGATTAAAGATGGTTTGTTCTTTAACTGTCAACTTTCATCGACTCCTAGAAGAATGAATTTTCCGAACAATTAGTATCTCTTTCTTTGTAAACGTTTTCTCTGTTAATTATACCATAAACGTTGTTATATAACTGTTTCTTATTCTGCTAACCTCCATATTGAGTCAATTAAAACGAACATTTTGTCGAAAAAAAGGGAAATTGATTTTTACAAAAGAAGTCGATGTTATTGTAATCCCATTAATATTCCAAAAATAACCTCGGTAGAATATATAGAAAACCCATATTCAAAGCAGTTAAGTAATACATAATTAAAATGGTAAAAAAAAGATTTGTTAAAGGGAATTCAATACTTTTGTTGAACATGAATATTGTGGAACATTTTTACTGTTTGATGTTTGTTATTGTAATCGCTTACATCAAGGCGTTTAACATATTTTCATGGAAGGGATTATAAGTTATTTTGACATTGATGTATTTAATAAAACCATTAGCGAATGGAGGTTAACCTATGGTTAGCACGCTGGCAATCAATAAAGATGATTCCCGTTCCTTCCTAACGGAAGAACATTTATTATTTAAACAATCAATTCGTGAATTTCTCGCAAAGGAGGCTGTCCCCTTTTATGATCAGTGGGAAAAAGAGGGGGGAATACCTCGCTCCTTTTGGAAAAAGATTGGAGATAATGGATTTTTATGTCCCTGGCTTGATGTGGAATTCGGTGGAATAGGAGCGGACTTTGGATATTCAGTTGTGCTGGCAGAGGAATTGGAAATGGTTGGTTCAGCTTTAGGTGGAATATCCATTCATTCGGATGTTGTAGCCCCTTATATAGCTACATTCGGAACAATAGATCAACAACAAAGGTATTTACCAAAGTTCTTTACAGGAGAAATGATTTCCGCCTTTGCGTTCACAGAGCCGGGAATGGGTTCGGAAATAGCGGATATTCAAACCACTGCCATCAAGAAAGATGGATATTATAATGTTAATGGAGCTAAAACGTTTGTCATAAATGGCTTTACAGCTGATTTCATGATAGTAGCATGCAAAACTGATCTTAATGCTGTTCCTTCTCAGGACGGAATCAGTTTGCTGCTCATTGATAAAGATACGCCAGGATTTTCGCGAGGAAGAAAGCTTGGTAATGCTGGACAGGGAAGTTCAGGCATAGCCGAGCTATTTTTCGATGATGCTTTAGTACCTGTTGGCAACCTCCTTGGTGAGGAAGGGAAGGGTCTTTCATATATCATGCAAAAACTGCAACAGGAAAAACTAATGTGTGCGATTGGGTCTTTAATAGCAGCGAAGGACATGCTTCACTTAACGATGAATTTTATAAAAGGACAAAAAGCATTTGAAAAGAAAATAAGTAAATTTAAAAATGCACAGTTTACCATTGCTGAAATAGCGACCGATATTCAACTGGGAAGGACGTTTGTTGATGGGTTGATCTGTAAACATATGACTGGGGAGAATATCATAACTGAAGTATCGATGGCTAAATATTGGATAACAGAGATGTCTAAGCGAATATCTGAAAAGTGCATGCAGTTACATGATGGATACGGACATATGGAAGACGATAATATTACCCGGCGTCACCGGGACAATCCTTTTTCAAAATTCTTTACAGGGACAGATGAAACCGTAAAAATTCTGATTGCTAAAAATATCGGGTTTTAATTCATTATTAATACTTTAAATCAATCAACTGCCTCAATTAATATGAGGTAGTTTTTTTATGACATTTTTTCAATATAATTACATATGACTAGTCTTTTAAATAAAAAGGTTTATTCAGCTTATCTAATGGGTACAAAAGACTGTGCATATGAAAAATTAATATATTTGTAAAATTTGTAATTGTATGCGAATGATGGAGGTGCTTGTTATGTTAAAAATTGAAAATGTATCGAAAATCTATAAGGGAGGAAAGAAAGCTGTAAAGAATATATCTTTGGATATTAAAAAAGGGGAGTTCATTTGCTTCATTGGTCCGAGTGGATGTGGTAAGACAACGACAATGAAAATGATTAACCGCCTTATCGAACCATCGGAAGGCAAAATACTTATTAATGGTGAAAATATCATGGATAAAGATCCAGTCGAGCTAAGAAGACAGATTGGGTACGTTATCCAGCAAATCGGACTTTTCCCTCACATGACGATTCTTGAAAATATCACCCTCGTTCCAAAACTTCTAAAATGGAATGAACAGAAGAAAAAGGAACGCGCACTGGAATTGCTTAAGCTTGTCGATATGGGCCCTGAATACCTGGAAAGGTATCCTTATGAATTGAGCGGCGGGCAGCAACAAAGGATAGGCGTTCTCAGAGCGCTTGCTTCCAATCCTCCACTCATTTTAATGGATGAACCTTTTGGCGCATTAGATCCAATCACCCGCGATGCTCTTCAGGAGGAATTTAAAAATTTGCAGCGCACACTTGATAAAACGATTGTTTTTGTTACCCATGATATGGATGAAGCCATTAAGCTAGCCGACCGGATCGTCATCTTAAAGGCTGGTGAAATCGTCCAAGTGGGAACACCGGATGAAATCCTCAGAAACCCAGCCAATGAGTTCGTGGAAGAATTTATCGGAAAAGATCGTTTGCTTCAAACAAGACCGAATGTTGAGTTGGTCGAACAAATCATGAGTCGAAATCCAATATCCATTACAGAAGAAAAATCCCTTACCGATGCAATTACAATAATGCGAGATAAAAGGGTCGATTCTTTACTTGTGGTTAATGAGCAAAATATTTTGAAAGGGTTCGTTGATGTTGAAACGATCAGTGAATATCGAAAAAAAGCTAAATTTATCAGTGAAGTCATCAATACTGAAGTCTACTCAGTCAAACAGGATACTTTAATCCGTGATTCCGTTCAGAAGATTTTAAAGCGAGGGTTCAAATATGTGCCTGTGGTTGACCAGAATAAACATTTGGTCGGAATTGTCACTAGGGCAACATTGGTCGACATCGTATATGACAGCATCTGGGGAGAGGAAGAAAATCAAATGGCAGAAATGGCAGAAATGTTTTAGGAGGTGAATCAGATGGAAGCTTTGCTCAATTTTTTACAAACGAACTGGCAGGAATTGATTTATAAGGCATGGGAGCACTTATATATATCCATGATCGCTGTTTTCCTCGGAATAATAGTTGCCGTGCCACTAGGAATTATGTTGACCCGAATGAAAAGGAGCGCTTCGATAATAATCGGAATTGCAAACATAATGCAGACACTGCCGAGCCTTGCAGTCCTGGCCTTTTTCATTCCTTTCCTCGGCGTTGGGAAAACTCCCGCAATCATTGCGTTATTTTTCTACTCTGTTTTACCCATACTCAGGAATACATATACAGGCATTAAAGGCGTGAATGAAAATCTGCTTGAATCCGGCCGCGGCATCGGGATGACAAGCTGGGAGAGGATTCGTCTGGTAGAATTCCCGCTGGCACTTTCAGTCATTATGGCTGGTATCCGTACGGCTTCCGTCTATTTGATCGGGTGGGCCACCTTGGCTTCCTTTATTGGAGGCGGAGGACTTGGAGATTACATTTTTATCGGTTTGAATTTATACCAAACAGAATATATCATCGCAGGTGCAGTTCCGGTAATCATCATGGCTATCCTTGTGGATTATGTATTCTCGATCATTGAACGAAAAGTCGTTCCAAAAGGATTGAAAGGTATGAAGGAAGTTGCTTGAGGAGGATTACCATGTATAAAAAAATGAGACGTACAATTTTAATGGCCCTTTTAGTTTGTTCATTAATGATCACCGGCTGTTCTTTGCCTGGTTTAGGGTCATCTTCTGAAACTACTGTAAAGATCGGTGCCCAAAGCATGACCGAATCCGAAATACTTGCGAACATGATTGCTCAACTCCTTGAAAGGAATACGGAACTTGATACGAAAATCATCAAAAATCTAGGTTCCAATTTCGTTCAGCAAAAAGCGATGGAGACCGGTGATATAGACATAGCAGCAACTCGATATACAGGGACGGATTTAACGAGTGTCCTGGGACAGGAAATCGAAAAGGATCCAGTAAAGGCGTTGGAAATTGTTCAAAGGGAATTCAAAGAACAATATTGGTTCAAATTTTTTGATTCCTATGGGTTCGATAACACGTATGCCTTTACGATTTCAAATGAATTGGCTGAGGAAAAAGGGTATCAGAAAATATCTGACCTAGAAAAGGATGCAGATAATTTAAGGTTAGGTGTAGATAGTGCTTGGCTGAAAAGGAAAGGGGATGGTTATAGAGGGTTCGTCGATACATATGGATTGGAATTTGGAGAAACTTATCCGATGCAGATAGGCCTGGTATACGATGCAGTCAAAAATGGACAGATGGATATTGTTCTTGCATACTCATCAGATGGACGGATTAAGGTTAATGATCTGAAGCTTTTAGAAGATGATAAAAAATATTTTCCGCCATATGACTGCTCACCGGTCGTTACCGAAGAATTATTGGAGCGATATCCTGAAATTGAAGATGAACTTAATAAGTTAATTGGCGAAATCACTACTGAAACCATGCAGGAACTGAACTATGAAGTTGATGGGAACTTGAAGGAGCCATCCGTCGTAGCTTCAGAATTCCTTAAAGCACATAAATATTTTGAATAAATGGGAGGTGCAAACTTATGGAAACCTTGCAACAGCTGGGAACTTATTATTCACAGAATTGGATGTATGTACTTACTGAATTTTATCGCCATTTTTTAATGTCAGCTTATGGGGTTTTATTTGCAGCAATTGTAGCCATCCCGATAGGCATTTTCATTGCAAAACATAAGAAATTGAGTAATTGGGTATTTTCGATAACGAATGTCATACAAACCACACCAGCATTGGCTATGCTCGCACTCTTGATGCTAGTAATGGGGTTAGGAACAAATACAGTAATCTTATCATTGTTTTTATATTCCTTACTGCCGATCCTGAGGAACACTTATGTCGGTATTACAAGTATAGATCATGCTTATTTGGAATCTGGAAAGGCAATGGGGATGACGAAGCTGCAGTTACTTAGAATGGTCGAACTGCCATTATCTCTGTCTGTCATCATGGCTGGCTTACGTACAGCGCTTGTCGTTGCAATTGGAGTAACTGCTGTCGGTACATTCGTAGGGGCAGGCGGACTGGGGGATATCATTGTCAGGGGGACGAATGCTTCAAATGGAACGGCAATCATACTTGCTGGAGCAATCCCGACGGCATTGATGGCCATTCTCTCAGATCTTGTACTCGGATGGCTGGAACGAATTCTTTCACCGATAAAAAAGAAAAAAATTCATACTGCATAGAACAAATCAGGATAATAAAAAAGCCGTTGCATGTTAATGCAATGGCTTTTTCTTGGCTTATCGATAAAAAGGCAGAAGCTTAGGCTCGCAGACTTAGTTTTTTATTTCAGAAAAAGGGTAACTATAAGGATAGTCCTAAAAAAATATAAGGGGAATCAATCATGAAACTTACACCAGAGCAGCGTATTGAACTTCATGGATTTAATAATCTTACGAAATCTTTAAGCTTTAATATGTATGATATTTGTTACACAAAAACCAGGGAAGAGAGGGAGGCCTACCTGGATTATATCGATGAACAATATAATGCAGAGCGGCTTTCGAAGATCTTGCACAACGTTTCTGATTTAATAGGGGCACATGTTTTAAATACGGCCAAACAGGATTATGTCCCTCAAGGCGCCAGTGTAACCATTCTTGTTTCAGAAGGTCCTGTCGTCGAGGTACCTATGGGGACTTATGAGGAATCACCAGGGCCTTTGCCTGATAATGTGGTCATGCAACTGGATAAAAGCCATATTACCGTACATACATACCCTGAATACCATCCAAATGAAGGCATTAGCACATTCAGAGCCGATATCGATGTCTCTACTTGTGGGGAAATATCACCACTTAAAGCCCTTAATTATCTCATTCATTCCTTCGATACAGACATTATCACGATCGATTACCGAGTGAGGGGCTTTACACGAGATAAAGATGGGCAAAAATTGTTCATTGACCATGATATTAATTCCATTCAAAACTATATTCCTGATGAAGTAAAGGGTTTATATGACATGATTGATGTGAATGTATACCAGGAAAATATATTCCATACAAAATGTAAGCTGAAAAGGTTCGATATTAATAATTACTTATTCGGTTATACAGAGGAAAAGCTGAATAAAGAGGAAAGGCAAGAAATTATAGAAAGACTTCAAACGGAGATGGATGAAATTTTTTATGGTGCCAATGTTCCGCATCCAATAGTAAAAAACAAGCATGCCGATTAAGGGATGCTTGTTTTTTTGAAAAGTTAATTTAAATGGAATGCCTGCACCAATACATACCCGAGGCATGTCAATAAGATAGAGCCGATCAGTCCAGCTAAAAAAGGTTTACCGCCATATTTTCTAAAAGTTACAAGGTCAATATTCAATCCTAGTCCTGCCATGGCCATAGCCATGAGGATATAGGAAAGCATAACAAGTTTATCAGCTAAAGGTTCGGGAACTGCACCAGTAGAGTAAATGGCACTCATTAATAAAAATCCAAAAATGAACCACGGTATCTGAATGGACTTCCAGGAAAATTTCTTTCCGGTAACTGTTGATCGGTCTTTCCAATTCATGATGAACCCAATCAAAATGGCGACGGGAATGAGCAGGGCCACCCTTGTCAATTTGACCACCACTGCCAAGTCGACTGCCTCATTTCCCCCTGGTGCTGCAGCAGCGATGACATGAGCAATTTCATGAAGTGTCGCACCTGAAAAAATACCATATCCTTGATCGGATAACTCCAATAATGGATATAGGATCGTATATCCGAAAGTGAAGGTTGTGCCTAAAACAGCAACCGTCGCTACAGCTATTGCTGTATCTCTTTCCTTTGCTTTTATTTGGGAGGAAATTGCCAGGATGGCAGCAGCTCCGCAAATACCCGTTCCGCAAGCTGTCAATATGCCTAGCTTTTTCTCGACTTTAAATATGCGGGTCATTCCATAAACTACTAATATAGCAAATACCAGACTAATGGCACCAACTGCAAATGTTTTCGGACCGGCATTAAAAATATCCTTTAGGTTCAAGCGCATGCCCAATAAGATAATGCCCACTCTCAAAAGGACTTTACTTGAATAATTTGTTCCTGCAATGGCGTAGGCTGGGACGCCAATCAGTGATTTCCAAACAACACCAATCAGTATCGCAATGACTAACTGTCCCATTATATGAAGGAATGGAAGCTCTGCTAAGTATTTTGCTGAAATGGCAATTAGCAAAGTCAATGCTATCCCTTTTGTAAAACCGAGTTTTTTAGTTTCAACGTTTGTTTGTTCCAGTGTGATCACTCCATCTATGTTGATGGCTTAACTTTAAAGCTAAATTAAAAATAAGTGAAATATATTTTTGCTATTTCAATGATTACTTCTACTTATGATAAAATGAAAGGCATAGGTATATAGGGAGGTAACCATGGATCCATTAAAAGTATTCGTAACCGTAATCGAACAGAAAAACTTTTCAAGGGCTGGGGACATTCTGAACCTGTCGCAGCCAGGAGTCAGTCTTCACATAAGGAATCTGGAAAATGAGTTAGGAACAAAATTAATTTATCGTTCTCCCAAACAAGTTCAAATAACAGAGCCGGGAAAAATTTTGTATAGACATGCAAAGCAAATGCTTAATCATTATGAGACAGCAAAAAGAGAAATAAATGAATTTAATAACGTGGTTAGCGGAACGATGAAAATAGGAGCAAGCTTCACGATAGGGGAATATTACCTTCCAAAAGTATTAGCAGAATTTGCGGCTCAATATCCGATGGTGGACATACAAATCATCATCTCGAATTCAAATGATGTCATTCAAGCAATACGATCGAATAAGCTTGATATAGGCTTGATTGAAGGTGAAACGGATTATAAAGATATAGATGTCAGGCCATTCATGAATGACGAGATGATCGTTGTCGTTCCCCCGGATCATCCACTTTCACAAATGGATCTCATCGAGGGCAATATGCTCCAAAACCAAACATGGGTACTTAGGGAGCAAGGATCGGGGACCCGTACATATTCCGATAAACTTCTAAGCAGTCTGGAGTTAAACATAAAGAAAACCTTTATTTTCACCAGTATTCAAGGAGTGAAAGAAGCGGTGATGGCTGGGCTTGGCATTGCCCTTCTATCCCGATTGACTGTACAAAAAGAATTGAAGTCCAATGAATTGAAAACCTTTCATTTGAAAAATGAACCCATTATAAGACCTTTTTCGATCGTGAAAAAGTTGGACTTCGAAGCATCAAAAGCCATGGAGTTGTTTTTAAGGAAGGTCGAAGAATTTGCGATAAAGGGCCGTCCTAAATAAAACCCTAAACATTTGCTCAACTTTTCATTTTCAATGAAGAGGTTGGGCATTTTTAACGGCGAAATATTATTAATTTTAATGAAAACGTCGAAAGTAAATTGGAATATGTCAATGATTAAACGAATTTTACGTATTTTAACATAATAGCAAACATATAAATTTAATAGGCAGTCTCCAGGAAGTTTTTAAGTCCCTGTAGATTTTTCCTGATATTAATAATCTTAAAAGGAGCAACCACATTGGCTATAGAGGAGCAGAAAGATAAACGGGTTTCTGTTTTCGACAGGATTATTGGATTCATGCCAAAATTTTATGTGATTGGAACAATTTTAATTTTTGTTTATACACTAGTTGCGATGGCTCATTTAGGTATCCAAACTTTGAAAAAGCCAGAGGAAACCGTTGTACCTGCGCCACCTGTTTCTCAGGGCTTTGAACATACATTGATATCGTTAATCATCGAACCGATCGTAACGTCTGAATTTTATCAAATCATCTTTAACACGTTATTTCTTTACCTAGTTTGGATATTGCTTTTCCTATTGGCACCGATTGCTTTTTACCGTTTAAAACACTTTAAATTTTTTAATATCGAAATTGAAATTGAAAAACAAGATGCAGCCGTTTATGAAGTATTCAGCATGAGCAGTTCAAAGATGAAATTTGCTGCGTATTTAACATCCGAGGAATTTCAATTGGAGATATCAGAGGAAATTGCCAGCAGCAAGGACTTTAAAACACCATTAATCTATACATTGGACTGTGCCGTGGATTTTTATTCCAATCAATTAGGACTTTCCTTTACCTATGATATCTATACCCTGAACCAGTTCAAAAAAGCAAAGCTGCCTAAATCCATCAAAGCGATGCTTGATAAGTCCATTCAAACCGGCGATCCGTGCATTACGAATAAAAGCAACAGCGATAGTGAATATTACAAGAATTTCCTTCTCTTTTATTTCGAAAACATGGAAGGGAAATTCGTCACTGTCTTAAATAGTTATCAAACTGAATTCGATACATTCGATAAATCCCTGCTTAAAATCCTGCAAAACGTCATTTACGATTACTATTTACAATATAACTATATTTACGAAGCGAGCGAGAAGTTGGAAAAGAATGAAACCATTTCCCATAATAATTAAAAAAACCACCCTACAAGTGGTTATTTTTTTTGGAAAGGTGATTGTTAATTATATTCTGGACAATTTCATTGTTCCCAATGAGCTCAGACGATTTATTTACATGCTGTTCCCGAAAATCCATGTTCTTTATTTTCTTAGACTTTTTCCCTTTTTTAAAATTATTGAAGGCATTTAAAAAAGCTATCTGAATCACTCCCCTTATAGATTAGTATATTCATATGATGGATAAAATTTCATGAAAAACGTCAATTTAGAGAAAAATATTTTGCGGATTTATAGTGTGGAAATTACCTAAACAAAGCAATTATAGAAATTTAGAAGAATTGTTTTTAATGTATAACTAAGAGTATTTTTTTGCTCCAATTATTGGTTATCCTGGCTTTTTTACAAGAATTAAAGAAATTTCCCCCAAAATATTGTATAGTTAGAATGTAGGGATTCGAACAAACATTCGTTTCTTCGGAACAAATTACTTCTTTGAGGGACAGGAGAGAGACAGTGAACGGTACAGCACACATGGCTATTGGGGCCACAGTTGGATTCTTGACGGCAAACACACTTCAAACAGATCCGACCACCACTTTATTCTTGGTTGGCATTGGGGGTGTTTCTGGCCTTATGCCCGATATGGATATTGATGGGAAGTTAAGTAATAGGATTACTTTTTCACATAAGTTTATCCGAACGATAGCACAAACGATTGGGATATTAATGATCATTTATAGTCTATTGGAAGGCACAAATACGGAAAAGTGGATCGGTGTAGGAGCAGGAATCGGAATCATCATTATTTCATCATTCATTAGACAAAGGCATATGCTGACCCTGTCTGGATTAGCGGTTTTAGGTGGCGGTTTATCTTTGCAGGAAAGCTGGTTGTGGCTGTTAGGCGTCTATATTATCCTGGCATCCTTTACACCACATAGAAGTTATACCCATTCGATTGCCGGTATCGCTTTCTTTGGTATCATTGCCTTTCAATTCGAAGCCTTTATGGGGATTGACGGAATTTTCGCCACTTGTTCATTAGGATACATAAGTCATTTAATTGCAGATTTGAAATGTTTACCTTTTAATAAACGTGGGGTGAAATTATTTCTTCCATTTTTCTCAAAAGAATTTTAACAGTGTTTTTTTTATCGCTGTTCAGACTGTAGACAAATTGGAGAAGAGCCAGTTTGCCTGCAGTTAGTTGATACCAGAAATCCGCTTCGTTTCCACGACCATTTGCCAAGCCCATCAAAGCAAGCGGCTGTGGGTTCTCGGCTAGCCAGTTTTGCTGCAGGAGTGCCGCAAATTTCTTCATTCTAGAGCGGGATCCATTCGTATAAACAAAAAACATGAATGATATTAATATTCTCTTTTAAATCATGGTTCGGGGTGAGTGCATTCCTAATCTTCCTTAATCGATAAATGCACAGTGGTTTTCTAACTACTGTTTTTTCTATGAGAAGCTAAATGGACACATCATTCGACTAATTTTTATGTTTTATATGGTCATTCTTCCTGAATCTACTAAATGTAACATATTTGTAAAGATCCTGTGATGCGAGTGATATACCTTTTCTAGTATATTAGGTTTAGCAAATACATCAGGGGGTAAAATAATTTGTTTAAGAAAATTGTCGTCGGATTGTCATTGGCTATTACGCTTGTAACCGCATCCTTTGCTGGAGACCAAGTGGAAGCTGCTTCATATCATACAAAAGCGATTAAAGTGGCTAAAAGTGAATTAGGTACTAAATATAAAATGGGTGGCATTTCTTCTTCAGGTTTTGATTGTTCCGGTTTAGTGAAGTATTCATATCAAAAAGCTGGTAAGAATTTACCAAGAACTGCTGCTGACATATATAAAAAAGGTAAGAAAGTTAAAAGCCTGCAAAAAGGTGACTTAATGTTTTTTGCACCAAATAAAGCGAAAAAACCTACACATGTGGCTATATACATAGGAAACAATGAATTCATTCACTCTTCATCATCTAAAGGAGTGTCATACGCTAAAACCAATAATACCTATTGGAAGCCAAAGTATATTGGTGCGAAACGTATATAATAGAAGAAAATCAATCTTAATATAAAAAAGCTAAGAGACTTAATGAAGTCTCTTTCAATTTGTAGACAAAAAGGTTTCGGAAGGTTTCATTCCGAAACCTTTTTGATTTTTTATTGGAATTGAAGCAGCTATAGCGGAAAGGAAAGCATGGCATGGGTTGAACAACGAGGGGACTTTTAAGAAAGCATCGATATCACCTCAAGTATTAATACTACTTAAAAACAAAAAAGACTGTAGGCAAAAGTGTTCTATCTTAAAATTAAAACAAAGATGATTGGAACGGAAGGTGCGAGACTCCTGCGGGAAAAGCGCGTCAAGGGGAGACCCTACAGGTGCGAAGACGCCGAGGAGGCTCCACGACCGCCCGCGGAAAGCGAGTACCTGAGTGGAAATCCAACGTTTAAAAATTGTACAAACCTTAAAGAGACTTAATATAGTCTTTTTTTGTTTTAAAAAATAAGAGTGAATGAGGCACATGGACAAGAGAATTGGCGTTTTGTTAATAGTTTAAGGTTATGGTGAGTCCTGAAGTGGGTAATCAATAATAATTGAATATTCTAAGGGGCATACATAGAATCTTTTTATTTGACTGGAAATCGATAGTTTAATATGCTTAGCAAACCAATTCAAGGCAATTTCTTTTTTATCAAAAAAATTCCCAAACAAAATTATTGAAAGTCAAAGAAGGTCAATGTATAATAAAGTCAGAAAGTCAAAGAAGGTCAAAGTTTTTTAAATTCATTTTTTGAAGGAGGAGTACTACATGCTTTGTGAAAAATGCCATGTAAACCAAGCTAATATTCAAGTTCACCTAAATATGAATGGTCAGGAGCATGATGTGAAACTGTGCTCCACTTGTTATAAAGAAGAGCGAAACAAACTTGGAGCAGCTATGGGCGGGATGGATATAGGGAAATTCCAATTTAACGGAACTCCAAATTCATTCAATCCATTTAATTATAATGGTGTACCAAAACCGGATTCAGCTGAACATGGCGATGAAGGAGGATTGCTTGAGGAGTATGGCCGAAATTTGACCGATGCTGCTAAAGCAGGACTTATAGATCCGGTTATCGGACGAAGTGAAGAAATTAAACGCGTCATTGAAGTTTTAAATAGACGCAATAAAAATAATCCAGTTTTAATCGGTGAACCTGGTGTCGGTAAAACAGCCATTGCTGAAGGTCTTGCTTTAGCGATTGTTGAAGGTTCAGTGCCAGTTAAATTACGTAATAAGCTTGTATATATGCTTGATGTAGCGTCCCTTGTGTCGAATACTGGAATTAGAGGGCAATTCGAAGAACGTATGAAGCAATTGATCAGCGAATTACAGGAAAGAAAAAATGTCATACTATTCATCGATGAAATTCATCAACTTGTGGGAGCTGGTTCGGCAGAAGGATCAATGGATGCAGGAAATATCCTGAAGCCTGCACTTGCACGCGGCGAACTTCAGCTTGTCGGAGCAACCACTTTATCAGAATATAGGAAAATTGAAAAAGATGGTGCCCTTGAAAGGCGCTTCCAGCCTGTACACGTTAATGAGCCGACAACGGCTGAGGCACTTGTCATCTTAAGGGGATTAAAGGATAGTTACGAATCTTATCATGGTGTGACATATAGTGAGGAAGCCCTTAAAGCTGCTGTTGAACTTTCTAACCGCTACATTCAAGACCGCTTCCTGCCTGATAAGGCAATAGACTTAATGGATGAAGCTGGTTCAAAATTGAACTTGACCATCGAAGACGGCCAAGTAGAAAACATGAAAGAACGTTTGGCTCAAATCTATAGAGAAAAAGAAATGGCCTTAAAAGAAGAAGCGTATGAAAAAGCTGCTATTCTTCGTGATGAAGAAGAAAAACTGGAAAAGTCATTGCAGGCTGGGGAAGATGCAATTAAGCCAACCGTTACCGTTGAAGACATTCAAAACATCATCGAACAAAAGACTGGTATACCTGTAGGTAAGCTCCAAGAAGATGAGCAAGAAAGGATGGTTAACCTCCAAGCGGAGCTTATGAAAAAAGTAATCGGGCAGGAGGAGGCTGTCAAAAAGGTTTCCAAGGCCGTTCGAAGAAGTCGTGCCGGGTTAAAATCAAAAAACCGTCCTACCGGTTCTTTCCTTTTCGTTGGTCCGACAGGAGTAGGTAAAACCGAATTGGCAAAAACTCTTGCTGAGGAGTTATTCGGGGACAAGGAAGCGATGATTCGTCTTGACATGAGTGAATTCATGGAGAAACACAGTGTTTCTAAATTAATTGGTTCTCCTCCTGGATATGTAGGACATGAGGAAGCTGGACAATTGACGGAAAAAGTTCGCCGCAAGCCTTACAGCATCATCTTATTGGATGAAATCGAAAAGGCACATCCGGATGTAATGCATATGTTCCTGCAAATCATGGAAGATGGCCGCTTAACCGACAGTCAAGGACGGACCGTTACTTTTAAAGATACCGTGATCATCATGACGAGTAATGCTGGAGTCGGTGAGAAACAAAAAGTAATGGGATTCGGTACAAGTTCAGCTGTGGAGGAAGCATCAATCCTACAATCTTTAGGCAGCTTCTTCAAACCGGAATTCCTGAACCGATTCGATAGCATCATTGAATTCTCGGCTTTGAAGAAAGAAGATCTTCTGCAAATCGTTGATATCATGATTCACGAGCTTGACGAAACACTTGCTGCAAATGGTTTATCGTTAGATGTAACTAATGAAGCGAAACAAAGGCTAATTGAACTCGGATATCACCCAACTTTCGGAGCGAGAACGCTTCGCCGTGTTCTACAAGAACAGCTTGAAGACGGCATCACTGACTTTATATTTGAGCAACCTGAAATTAAGAACTTCACTGCAATTGTTGAAGATAACTCTGTGAAAATTATTAAAACACCATAAAGAGTACTAGAAATGCCTCCAAGACCGTAAAACTGTTATGGAGGCATTTTTTTATCTTTTTTGGCTTCATTTTCATAAAAGGATAGGTAAGGTTCAGCAAAATGACCTACAGCTTTCGCTCAAAATATAGATTTCTGAATTTTCGACATAATTTGCCGATCGAATGTTTTGATGGGTAAAGCCTGTGGAATCATAACATAAGGGAAAATTCGCTCATGATTATAAAAATTAATAATTCCTGTTCTAAAATGGGAATTTCAATGGAGGAATGACCTATTAAAGATTCACTTTCTTATTTTGAAGAGGAAAATAAAAATAATCGAAAACCTACGGGTAATGAAACGGAAAATCAGTTGGAATCCCTGCCGATTGCAAATATTAATCCAGTAAAGCCGTCGGAATTGGATGAACTATATTTCTATGAAGGCAAAGATTTAGGAAATTCCTATCTTAAAGATAAAACGGCATTCCGGTTATGGGCACCACTTGCATCTGAAGCTAAGCTAGTTACTTATAAACATTGGGAAGATTCAGATGGAATAGAGATTCCGATGGTGCGTTCGGAAAAAGGTACCTGGACGATTGAGTTGAACGGTGATCAGGATGGATTGATTTATACATATAAAGTGAGAGTGGGAGAAAACTGGAGTGAAGCCGTCGATCCATATGTTCGTGCAGTTACTGTTAATGGTATTAAAGGAGTCGTGATAGATATAACAGATACGAACCCTGAAAGGTGGACACGAGATAAACCACCTCTCGAAAAAGCTGAGGACATAGTCATTTATGAATTGCATACACGGGATTTATCTATTCATCCTGAAAGCGGAATCCATCATAAAGGTAAATTCTTAGGAGTGATTGAAGCCGAAACCAAAGGTCCAGAAGGAGTGAAAACGGGTCTTGATCATATTAAAGATCTAGGCGTTACCCATGTTCAGTTTATCCCGATATTCGACTTTGCCACAGTCAATGAAATGAAATTGAATGAACCACAATATAACTGGGGATATGATCCACAGAATTATAACGCTCCCGAGGGCTCTTATTCGTCTGATCCGTATCAACCAAAAGTCAGGATTCGTGAGTTAAAGGAAATGATTCAAGGTTTACATGATCACGGTTTACGAGTGATCATGGATGTTGTCTATAATCACGTTTATTCTGTGGAGCACTCAAACTTCCATAAACTCGTTCCCACTTACTTTTTTCGCTATAACGCTGACGGCTCCTTATCTAATGGAACTGGTGTAGGAAATGACACCGCGTCTGAACGTAAAATGATGCGCAAATTCATTGTTGAATCCGTAACCTATTGGGCGAAGGAATTTAACCTTGATGGTTTCCGTTTCGATTTAATGGGGATTCATGATGTGGAAACGATGAATGAAGTGAAAAAGGCATTGGCAGAAATTGATCCGACCCTCATTGTTTTGGGTGAAGGCTGGGATATGGATACCCGCTTGGCCCAAGAGCTGAAAGCAAATCAAAAGAATGCTTTTAAAATGCCTGGAATCGCTCATTTTAATGATGCGATCCGTGATGGTTTAAAAGGGTTTGTAATGAATGAACATGATAAAGGATTCGTGAATGGAAAACCAGGAATGGAAGATATTATCAAAAAAGGAATTGCTGGTGGTTTGAAATATGATGATGATATCGCAACATATCAAAGACCAGATCAAGTGATCAATTATGTTGAAGCACATGATAATTATACTCTATGGGATAAGCTTCTCATCACTAATCCAGATGCGACGGAAGAGAAAAGGAAACAGATGCATAAATTAGCTTCGGCAATTGTCTTACTGTCACAGGGAATTCCAATGATACATGCTGGACAAGAGTTCATGCGCACGAAGGATGGAGATGAAAATAGCTATCAATCTTCTGATTGGATTAACCGATTGGATTGGAAAAGAAGAGCGGAGTTCAATCGGGAAGTGGAGTATATGAAAGGGCTAATTTCGCTCAGGAAAAATCATTCTGTTTTTCGGTTAAGCACACCCGAAGAAATAGAAAAGCATTTACAATTCTTTGATGCTCCGCCAAATGTGGTTGCATTCTCTTTAATAACTGAAGATTCAACAATTGCAGTGATTCATAATGCAAATTGGGACGCGATTACGATTTCTCTTCCCCACGAAGATAATTGGACCGTTTTAGTGGATGGACAGCGGGCTGGCCTGGAAGAAATAGAAAGGATTAAAGGGAGTCTGATAACCGTTCCCCCTTTAAGTTCTTTTGTATTGAAAGCAAAATCTAACCAATGACGATAAAGTCGAAGTGAGTGAATACTATGTCTCACTTCGACTTTGTTCATTTCTGATATGAAATTGGTTAAAAGGAGTCTTCCATTTTTTACTTTCGCAAGTTTGAGAAAAAATGTGCGGGGGTAGAAAATATAAAATGATGAATTTTTTCGTTGTGTAAGAGGGGAGCGATTAGTTTGCCAGAGAAAGTGCATATAAAAATCAATGGTGCAGAGACCAGTCTGGAAGGTAATCAAACAATATTACAAATGCTGACGGATAGCGCCATTGAAGTCCCGAATGTTTGTTACCATCCTAGCCTAGGTCCTATCGAAACATGTGATACATGTTTAGTGAGCGTTAATGGAGAACTTGTAAGGTCTTGTTCAACCAAGATCAACGATGGTGATGTAATTGATACAGTTGCACCTGATGTAAAAGAAGCACAGGTCATGGCTATGGACAAGATATTGTATAACCATGAGCTTTATTGTACGGTTTGCGATTATAATAATGGCGGCTGTGAAATACACAATACGGTTAAGGAAATGAAGGTAAATCATCAAAGTGTTCCTTTTGATCAAAAACCATATGAAGTGGATCGGTCGAATCCATTCTATCGATATGATCCTGATCAATGCATCCTTTGCGGCCGTTGTGTTGAAGCGTGTCAAGATGTACAGGTCACCGAAACATTGACCATTGATTGGGAAGCAAAACGCCCGCGTGTCATTTGGGATGATAATGTTCCAATCAATGAATCTTCATGTGTGTCATGTGGACACTGTTCAACTGTATGTCCGTGTAATGCAATGATGGAAAAGGGAATGGAAGGGGAAGCCGGATTTTTAACCGGCATTGCCAAACAAACACTTCGACCAATGATAGAAATCACGAAAAATGTTGAAACGGGTTATGGTTCGATTTTAGCGATTTCAGATATGGAATCCGCCATGAGGGATGCAAGGATCAAGAAGACAAAAACAGTTTGTACATACTGTGGGGTAGGATGCAGCTTTGACGTTTGGACCAAAGATCGTAAAATCCTTAAGATCGAACCGCAAGTGGAGGCACCTGCAAATGGAATTTCGACTTGTGTAAAAGGGAAATTCGGATGGGATTTCGTGAATAGTGAAGAAAGACTCACAAAACCATTAATTAGGGAAGGGGATGCGTTCAGGGAAGCTGAATGGGAAGAAGCCCTTGAATTGATTTCCCGTAAATTCACTGAAATCAAAGATTCTCACGGTCCGGATTCGATGGCTTTCATAACGTCTTCCAAATGCACCAATGAAGAGTCCTATTTAATGCAAAAGCTGGCTAGGGGAATCATTGGCACCAATAATGTGGATAACTGTTCCCGGTATTGTCAGACGCCGGCTACTTTAGGACTATTCAGAACGGTTGGATATGGCGGAGATACAGGGGGCATAAAGGATATCGAAAAGTCCGAACTTGTATTGATCATAGGCTCCAATACATCCGAATCACACCCCGTGTTGGCTACAAGAATCAAACGTTCCCATAAACTAGGTAAACAGAAGCTGATAGTGGCGGACATCAGAAAGCATGAAATGGCTGAACGCTCCGACCTCTTCATCCAGCCTGCTCCGGGAACGGATATCATTTGGCTGTCGGCCGTGTCTAAATATATCGTCGACAAAGGATGGGCAGATACAGAATTCATCAAAAATCGTGTAAATGGAATGGAAGAATACATCAAGACTTTGGAACCTTACACAATGGAATATGCAGAAAAAGTAACAGGTGTAGCTAAGGAAGATTTAATTACGTTGGCAGAGGCCATTCATGATGCGGAAAGTGTTGCAACGCTTTGGGCCATGGGAGTTACCCAGCATGGAGGAGGAAGCGATACAAGTACTGCAATTTCCAATCTTATGCTAATAACAGGCAACTACGGTAAACCTGGAACAGGTACTTACCCATTACGCGGCCATAATAATGTTCAAGGAGCCAGCGATTTTGGCAGTATGCCGGATCGCCTGCCAGGTTATGAAAAAGTAACAGATGAAAAGGTCCGCTTGAAATATGAAAACTCCTGGGGTGCAAAAATACCAGAAAACCCTGGCCTGAATAATCATGAAATGGTCGAAGGGATACATGCCGGTACCATCAAAGCAATGTACTTAAAGGGTGAAGATATGGGTCTGGTCGATTCGAATATCAATCATGTCCATAAAGCATTTGAAAAACTGGACTTCTTTGTGGTACAAGATATCTTCTTATCAAGAACGGCTGAATTCGCGGATGTCGTCCTTCCCGCAAGCCCAAGCTTTGAAAAAGAAGGTACTTTCACGAATACGGAACGCCGTATTCAACGTCTTTATCAAGTCTTTGAACCGCTTGGCGACTCAAAGCCTGATTGGCAAATCATTATGAATGTCGCTAATTCGTTAGGAGCCGGCTGGAATTATGAGCATCCAAGTGAAATTATGGAAGAAGCCGCTAAACTATCACCGTTATATGCAGGAGTAAGGTATGAACGCTTGGAGGGTTATAACAGTCTTCAATGGCCAGTGACGCCAGATGGTAAAGATACGCCACTGTTATTCACGGAAGCTTTTCCTTTCCCTGATGGAAAAGCAAGGTTATTTCCAGTCGAATGGACCAAACCGATTGACTTTGGGGATGAGTTCGATATCCATGTGAATAATGGCCGTTTATTGGAACATTTCCATGAAGGAAACATGACCTATAAATCAAAAGGCATTACTTCCAAAACGCCAAAAGTCTTCCTTGAGGTATCCCGGGAATTGGCAAAAGATAGAGGGCTTGAGGATGGCACTCTTGTTCGGCTTACTTCACCATATGGAAATGCAAAAGTGCAATGCCTGATTACGGATCGTGTAAAAGGTAAAGAAGTTTATCTGCCAATGAACGATTCAGGTGACGGGGCAATCAACCAATTGACAAGCAGCCATTCAGATAAAGATACTGATACTCCTGCCTATAAGGAAGTTCAAGCAAAAATGGAAGTGCTCAGGGTTAAAGGAGACAATCCATTGCCGAGTATCAACCATCGTAATGGTAATCCACAACCGCAGATAGGTGTACAAGTACAAAAAAAATGGGCTCGTGAAGATTATATATTCCCAGGTGACCTCTTGAAGATCAAAAAGGAGGAGAGGAACCGTGGCTAAAGCGACAAAAGTGATCAATCGAATCTCCATTAGCGATGAAGAAAAAAGAAGAATTGAACTCGAGGATATCGAGCGTACCCTTTTGGAAAATAAAGAAGTGATTAAAGAAACGTTTGAAGTCATGAAGGGCATGCAGGATCGAGGGATTTTATCAATGGTTAACAGCTTGTTGAAGGAAGGGGACAAAGTGCTGAACATTCTTGTCAAGACAGCAGACACCCCAGAAACGGCAAATACGCTAAAAAATCTGCTTCTCATACTTGGCACGTTAGGAACACTTAATGTTCAGCAGCTTGAACCGCTTATCCTCAAGATCAATTCAGGGATTGCCCGTATGGCAGAGTCTGATAAAATGCCGGAAAAGCCAAGCTACCTATCATTGCTGCGTTCCTTGAATGACCAAGAAGTCAAACAAGCTATGACTTTTCTGATGACCTTTCTTAAAGGAATGGGAGAAGATACAAGCGATTTGGAAAGAACAACCCAATTACCAGAGAATCAGCATTTGCATAAAGCGAATGAAACAGCGGACATAGAACGGCCGACCTCCAGAAAATCATACGGATCGAGTATACCCAGTAAAAGCGGAAGCGAAAAAAAACGAATCACCAGCTGGCTTTGGGTCGCAGCAGGGGTTTCGCTGGTAACCATTCCGCTAGCCTTATCTAAAAGTAAGAAATAAAGTAGCTCGTTAATATTATTGAAACGGACGTAAAATCGAATTTACTTTGACTTGAGAGATGGTGAATAATTCCCACCAAAATATTAAAGCCGATGATTCCCTTATAAGGAAAAATCGGCTTTTTTCGATGGAAAGTGATATCAAAATTTTTCTCACCATCCTTTTATTACATATATTTATATTAGATACAAATAATAAAGTCAATCATCAGTGAAACGAACATATACACACTCTTAATCAGTAAGGGGCGGAAAAGTGAGGATAGGACGTTCTCTTAAAAGAGCTAAAGAAAAATCTACAACCAATGGCACCTTATCCTGCGAGGTAAATGAAAATGTAAAGAGATTGAAGAACGTGCTTGGGGACAGTTCAGATTTGTCTGTTCGAATGATTGAATCTCCACACGATAAATCGATACAGGCAGCTGTAATCCACCTTGACGGTTTGGCTGATGCTACCATCATTAATGAAAATATAATTGAACCATTAATAGATTGGTTTAAAGAAAATAAACAAATATTTACAGAGATAGAAGAACGAGCAAGCCATATTCTAACGGTATCCCAATTAACCGTTAAAGAAAGTTGGCAGGAATTCATATCAGCGGTTTTGACAGGAGATACGGTTGTATTGTTGAATGGCAGTGCAAAAGCATTCATCGCCAGTACTAAAAGTCAACCATCCCGTGCGATAACCGAGCCGACAAGCCAAACTGTCATTAGAGGACCAAAAGATAGTTTTACTGAGAATTTAAGAACCAATACGTCATTAATTCGTGCTAGGGTTCAAAATCCTGATGTACGCTTAGAAAGCTTGAAAGTCGGAAGTGTCACTCAAACGGATATTGGAATCATGTACATTCAGGGAATTGCGGATGAGAGTATTGTGAAGGAAGTCAAAGAACGAGTAAAGGGCATTGATATTGATGGGGTTCTTGAATCGAATTACATTGAGGAATTAATCCGGGATGATTCAGCGACGATTTTTCCCCTTCTTTTGAATACAGAACGTCCAGATGCGGTAGTTGGAAATATGTTGGAAGGGCGAATTGCCATCATTATTCAAGGAACTCCATTTGTTTTAATCGTCCCGGCGATTTTTTCTCAATTTTTTCAATCTCCGGAGGACTATTATCAAAATCAATATATCAGCTCTTTTTTAAGGATGTTAAGATTTGGAGCCTTTTTTCTGTCGATGTATGCATCCTCTATTTATTTGGCACTAATTACTCATCACCAGGGGCTTATTCCTACTACTTTACTCGTCAGTTTAATGGCTCAAAGAGAAAATGTTCCTTTTCCAGCGATTGTCGAGATACTGGTAATGGAAATGGCCTTCGAGATATTACGGGAGGCAGGAATTCGAATGCCAAGGGCGATCGGACCAGCCGTATCAATTGTAGGTGCACTTATTTTAGGGCAGGCAGCTGTTGAAGCGGGATTTGTGGGAGCGGCAGTTGTCATCATTGTAGCCATCTCTGCAATCAGCAGTTTTACACTGCCAAATACCAGTCTAGTCAATGTAACTCGTGGAATTCGATTTATATTGATTTTGATCTCGGCATTTATAGGCTTATATGGCATATTGCTTTTCACTTTATGTATCTGGCTTCATATGAGCAGCCTGAGGTCTTTTGGTGTACCCTATTTTGCCCCATTTGCTCCATTTCGTTTCAAGGAGCAAAAAGATGTTTTTTTTCGTTTCCCGCTACCATCACTTTTGAAAAAACCATCAAGAAAATAAAACTCGGCTAAATACGGGGGAACGAAAAATGAAAATTAATATTTCACTTTTATGGATGGCAGCCATTTGCTTATTGTTTTCAGGGTGTTCAAATTATCGGGAATTAAACGAACTTGGGGTCATAATAGCTATGGGAGTTGACCAAAATGACGATCCAAAACAACCATACCGAGTAACATATCAAGTCATAAATCCTAGCGGCCTATCCCAAACCAACACATCAGGAGGTCAAAGTCTCGCTGTCATCAACTATACGATAACAGGAAAAACGCTTTTGGAGGCTTTAGGTAAGTCAGCTTCCGTTATTCCGAGGGAAAATAACACAACACATCTCTCGCTCATTATTATTGGCGAGAAGTTAGCTCGAAATGATTTGGATTTAATATTCGATGGTCTAGATAGAGGTAAATATTCGCGGGTAAGTATCCCGATCTTTATTTCGCGCGGGAAGACTGCGAAGGATGTACTTGGAGTAATTGAACCTCTTGAGATTACTCCTGGTAAAAATATCATCAGTACAACACAAAATAATCAAAAGTCGTATGGATCATCTAGTGAGGTGTTAGCTTATGAAATCATTGCTTCACTGTTGAGTGAAGGCAAAGATGTATCACTTCCGGGAATCAGTATAAGCAATGCTTCCCAGAAGGGGAAGCAAACAGGAAATTTAGAGACGACGAACCCGACTACTATTAAGGTTAAAGGATTAGCCGTTTTCAGAAAAGGCAAATTGGTGAGATGGTTGGATGGAGAAACGGCCCGAGCCGCTCAATTCGTTACATCTAAAGTGAAAAATACTTCCGTTGTGTTACCTTGTGAAAGAGGAAATGTAACAATCAACACAATCGGTGTGAAAAGTAAAATGTTAACTGAGATCCATCATGAAAAACCTGTCATTCATACTGATATCAACGTGATGGGAGAACTGTTGGAAACATCATGTGAGCTTAATTTAAGTGATCCGAGAGTGTTAAAAAAATTCGAAAAAAAAATGGAAAATGAATTAAAAAGGCAAATTAAAAAGACGATTAGCATCACTCAAAAAGAAAAGTCAGATATTTTTGGTTTTGGTGATGCCCTGTCCCGAACAAATCCCGTTTATTGGCGCCAAAACAAAAAAAATTGGGATAACCTATATTCAGATGCGCAGATATCATTGAAGGTTCATGTAGAGATTATCAATTCCGGATTGCTAATGGAACCTTATGAGCCGAAATAAATGAATGGGGAGGTGAGGATGCATTGCCTAAAATAAAAATTGATGGATTTCAGTTATTTTGTATGATGATCATTTTTATGTTTGGCAGTAATCTACTGCTTATTATAGGAAAGGGTGCCAAGCAGGATGTCTGGATTGTTAACCTTTTATCAACCCTTTTCGGATGTTTACTGTATTTCGTGTATATTTCATTATTCAAAAAATATCCTGACATACCGATGACCGGCTATGTCCGGAAAATTTGGGGTAAATATATCGGCAGCGTATTGAGTTTTTCCTATATCATCTATTTTGTTTATCTTGCTTCAAGAGTATTACGCGATTTTGAAGAATTATTAATTAGCTCCACTTATAGACGCACTTCCATTATAACGCTGGGGATATGCATGATACTTGTTTTAATTTATGGAGTTCATCTAGGATTGGAAGCATTTGCACGTGTTGCATGCTTATGCTTTACCATTATTATCGTGACCCTTTTGATTTTAAACTTTATGTTTATATTAGGAGGATATACAAAATTGGAAAACCTTCAGCCTGTATTAGGCAACGGATGGGGAATGGTATGGAAAGAGTTGATTCCTACAGGTATAACCGTGCCTTTTGGAGAATTGATTACATTTACGATGATCCTTCCGTATTTGAATAAAAAGAGTTCTGCTGTTAAAGTGGGCCTTTTTGCGATAATAATAGGTGGGGTTTCTTTAACTCTTAATTCGTTCATTCTCTTGTCCGTATTAGGTCCCGAGGCGGTATTAAGGTCTAATTTCCCAGCTCTTACAGCCGTGAGTTATATTAATATCGCTGATTTTATTGAGAGACTGGATACCTTTATTCTTGTTTTAATGATCATTTTAGGCTTCATTAAAATTTCGATCTTTTTCTTTTGTGCCATTATTGGCGCAGGGGACTTATTTCAAATGAAACCATCACCTATATTCATTTATCTGGTTGGCGGTGTTATTTTCATCTCTTCGATAATGATTGCTCCTAGCTATCAGGCTCATATAAATGAAGGGTTAAAAGTCGTCCCTTACCTTTTACATCTACCTTTACTCATTGGAATCCCCATTTTATTATTGATAACCGCATATATAAAACAAAAAATTAAACCAGCTGCTTCATGAAGAGGGAGGCTGCCGGTTTTTGATGGCTGAGATTATGATCAAATATAAAAAGATTATGGTGAATAACAAGAGCAGAAAGTAATCTTCTCCACGACCTACTATCAAATATTGTTTGATGCTATAGAAAGAGTGCAATATATTCAAGCCCTGTAGGTTATCAAGGAGGATAATAAGGAAATATGTGCCTAATAAAATTAACAATGATGGTAGTGGCGCTCTCACAACAATATCACCTCATTCTTTTTTCTTAAAGTGTGTGGTTAATACTTTAAAAATATGCACGAAGTCGTGTCATTTTAAATCCTTATGTTTAGGAACCTTATGCTTGTAATAAGCCTTTGTGTGCCATAAAATGGGAGTATGAAAATAACCAAGGAGTGTATAAATGAAGCTAAAATTAATGACCGTCACTTTGGGAATCTGTTCTTCATTAATACTTTCAGGCTGTTCAAGTGAAGAGGGAAATGTTGTGAAAAAAGAAAGCAGTCATGAAGGACATTCAGAGCATACGGTATCTGGAGACCTTCAGGAGGAGACCAGCAGTAAGGAAATAGCACCGGATTTCTTAGCTGAAAAACCGGAGGATATGAAGACAATCTATTTAGCTGTTGCACAAAATAAAGATTTACTAGAAAAAATACCTTGTTACTGCGGTTGCGGAGAGTCAGCTAACCATAAAAATAATTACGATTGTTTTATCCATGAGAATAAAAAAAATGGTGAAGTGGTTTGGGATGACCACGGGACAAGATGCGGAGTTTGCTTAGAAATTGCTGCGCAATCCATATTGGACTTGAATGACGGTATGAGCGTCAAAGAGATCCGGAATAAAGTCGATGAAAAATATAAAAGTGGATATGCCAAACCAACTCCTACTCCTGAAGTGTAAGTACAACAAAAAAAGTATGAAAAATTCAAGCGAAAATGAGTGTTTGGAAAATACGGCTTTTGCCCGATATTCATTCGGAAAAAGGCCGTTTTTTTAATTTCTCGGAGTCATGGATGCTTTCACATTTATAATATTGGTCTCATAGGGGAATACTTCCATTAAACATTCAACGTGAAAGGAGCTATCACTTTGACATTAATCCGTCTTGGTTATGTAGCCATGAGTAATCATGTGCCAAACTGTTCACCATCCCAAACGATGACTTTTGCTCAGTTTTCTAAAATTAAGGACAGAGATGCAGCGATAAGGAAGCTCGAACGCATTTCAATATCCAATCTTCATAATTGCTGGCGTTTACTGATTCATAACGAAGCTAATAATATTCAGTTCTTCAGGCTTTCTTCAAAACTTATCCCTTTAGCCAATCATCCAGAAATTCCAGAATGGGATTACATAGATCCTATTTCAGAAGAACTGGCTAAATTAAAAACATTCATAAAGAATCACCCAAAAATGAGGATAGATTTTCACCCAGATCATTTTGTCATCTTGAATAGCTCAAATATCGATATACTGAAGACATCCTTAAAAACATTAAGGATGCACTTTACTTTATTAAAAAAAATGGGAGTGGATCCCGAGCACCGCTGTGTTTTGCATGTTGGCGGCGGTTATGGCGAGCATGTACAGGCATTAGAGCAGTTTATCCATAATTGGGGTTTGATTCCGGAATCGATTCAAAGAATGGTCATTCTTGAGAATGATGATACTACCTATACTTTGTCGGAAACACTTTATTTATGTGAAAAATTAGGCATACCAATGGTTTTTGATTATCACCATTACCTCGCACATCAGTTACCAAATGAAGATTGGAAAGATCATTGGGACCGAATATTGAATACATGGAGTAATTCCAAGCTACCCCCTAAAATGCATATTTCAAGTCCAAGGTCCGATAAAGAATTTCGAGCACATGCTGATTTTGTGGATACTGGAATGTTCATGGAATTTTTGCAACAAATAAAGGGAAGCTTACCACAGCTGGATTGCATGATTGAAGCAAAACAGAAGGATGGAGCACTTTTCCAGTTGATGGATGAGCTGAAAAGTCACAAAGACGTAGAGATTATTGATAATGCCAGTTTTTATATTCATTAATTGATTGGGGGAATATATGACAAAGGGAAGTAAATAAGATTCTCTTTATCAAATATTGAGTGTTTACATAACATTATTATCGTTAATAGATTGGTCGCTAATCCTGTATTCGAATTCCGTTATCAATGAAAAATTGTTTAGAAAGAGCGAGGGGGTAAAAAGTTATAAAAGTTATTGCAAAACTTCTTCATTAACAATCTGGTTAGCAGGGGGGCAGTGGCTATTTTTTTTATAATTGAGGATACGATAGTTGTTCTGTTGTCTGTTTGAGCAGCTTTCATTTTCCTTTGGAAGAAATCGCTGCCTCTCTCCAAGGTTCATTTGTTTTTACAGGAATATATTGAAATCAAGGCCGAATATTCCATAGCATGGTGAAATCGAAATTTTTTGCAGACTATGTTAAAAATTAGAAAAATAGTTATTTTTAATAGTGCATGTACAAAAATATAATAAAAGTCATAAAAAACGAGCTTCATATTTAGCTTTTAAAGCTGTTGTTTTACTTTATTGGAGTCATAAATCAAGAAGAAGTTAAAAAGGCTCTATGAATCTATATAGCCGGTTAATGGCGGTTGGTAGATTATAGGTGCTTTCTGGTTTGTTTTTATAAGAATATTCTGAATGTAACAAAGGACCTGTATTGATACATTCAAAAACGCATTAAATCAAGGTTTATAAGGGTATCAAAATTTATAAAACTTGCCTTTTTTTCACCTGTTCACGTACAATGAAAGAAGGGGAAAGGAGAAAGAGCCATTCATGCAATCAGCCTCTCAAAGAATTAAAAATGTCCAGCCTATACGCCGGTTGGATCACATAGAAAAAATGAAAAAGTCACTATTAAAATATTGCAGCTACAGGGATTATATGATGTTTTCAATCGGGATAAACATCGGGTTACGTATAGGGGATCTTTTACAATTGCGAGTGAAAGACATTCTTGAGGGTACGCATATTGTCATTGTGGAGCAAAAAACAGATAAAATTAAGCGGTTCCTTGTCAATCCTCAACTTCGTAAAGAAGTTAGGAAGTATGTCCGGAAATCGAACCTGAAAAATGATCAGTATTTATTTCCAAGTCGAAAGGGTAATGGTCCAATCACCAGGGTACAGGCCTATCGGGTTCTGAACAAAGCGGCTGAAATGGCAGACATTCCGGATGTCGGTACACATACCCTACGAAAAACCTTCGGCTACTTGCATTACCAAAAATTCAAGGATATCGCTTTACTGCAGCAAATCCTTAATCATTCCAATCCAAAAGATACGATGATTTACATAGGACTCACACAGGATTTAATGGACGAAACATTAATGGATTTCTATTATTAACTGAAAAGGACGAAGTGCACTTCCTGTAGTACTCAGTATTTTTATATGGGTATCAAATTCCTTCAATGGGGAGTTATTTCAGAGTAAACATTATTTCGATATATCTGAATGGGTAGAAAAAACTAGTATCATTGGTGTGGAGAGGTGAAAGGGCACTCGGAATGGGATACGCGCCTTTTGCTAGGAAAATCGACTTCACTGAGGATTTTGAAAATTATAAGAGTTTTGGCCAGGTAATGGACAGAGTTTTAAATCAACCGAATGACTTCTCAAAAAAGACTAGAATATATAGTCTTTTTTTCTTGATACCACCGTACTGATTTTTATAAAGAGTCACTCGATTTAGTATATTAAAAACATTTACTTTTCTGAAATTCTGTTGTTTTCCTGTTTAACAAATAATGAAACAGAAAGTTATCAGAAATGAATGGTTACTGCAAAATTAAGTTACAATAAAAATATTATGTTAACTAAAACTCGATATTCTCCTACTGTCAAAGGACTCGAACTGCACCTCAATCGTTATAGAAAATCTCATAATTGGTGTGCAGTATGGAGTGGTTACCGCTAAAATAGGTAATTAGTTCGGTTATAAGGTACTCATATTCGTCATCTTATCTAGCTCCAAAGGCAAAAAAGCATATTCTCCGTCCTTGATTATCTCACATTTACGAACGGTAATTGGCTGTTTAAAAATGGGGCCGTCTATTACGGTCGTATGGAACTCTCCGCCTTCTCCGCAGGGGTCAATACCGCGAGCTTCAAGGTCCTTCACGTATTCATGGGTTAACGTTCGCCCTAAATCATCCTCTGTCATTCCCAATGATAAATTAACGGTTACGATGATCGTTACAAATCCTAGATTCATGAACTCTTCGACAGCTTCACGATGATTCATTTCCCATAAAGGCATTCCAAGCTTCAACCCGGCATTCTTCGTAACCTTATCATGCCAACAGCCATGGGCAGGCATATCCAAGTCTCCTGTTACTAAAACTTCTGCTCCTTGATTTTTAGCATTTTCTAAAAGGTGCATAAATACTTTTTCATAATCAGTCCAACTGGCAGCTGCAGTATATACAGGCAATCCTATTGATTCAGCTTGGGCATGTATGAGTTCCGGAGGCATTCCATGGGATCTGGAACGTTTTCCTTCTTCCTCCAGCATGACGATAAGTCCTACAGCTTCTCCAATCTTCATTGCTTTATAAAGGGCTAAGACACTATCCTTTCCTCCGCTAAAAGATGCTATGAACTTATGACCGCGAGCACTATTTTTCCAATCGATTAATTCTGACATTCATATTTTCCCCTTTATTCTAATGACATTTTGCCAATTTCCTATTTTATATATGAATTATGATAACTATATTTGTTTGATTTTATCACGGTTGAAGCCTTCAGATAAGATATTAATGCATCCTGATACAAAAAACTTGATTTAAAGGGAAGTTCTTCCCGAAAAAACTACTCTATAATGAACTGAACAATATAACGTGATTAATCCCTAGGGCACAAAGCTGAAATAAAAAGGCATGAGTCTCGGTGGGGGACCGATTCATGCCCTTAAGGCTAGCTAAATTGTATAGCTATTGTGGGTTTATTTCACATAGTAGCTTCTTTTTATAAAACCGCAATATGTATTTCCACTTTTCCATCAGGGTAATATTTTTCAAAATCCAGGCTATATTTCCTGTTCATTTTTTTCTCTTCCTCCAACTGCCATATCTTTTTCCAGGTTTCACCTATGGAATGTTCATCTTGTAAACACTCAAACACCGCGTATTCTTGATCTGGAATGACAAAATTTTCATTCGATACGGGGGTTTCGGTGGCTATAGCTAATGTATAATCTCCACGATAGTTACTTTCGTACTGATGGTATATCCCATATTTCATATCATTTTCAATATTATAATCATTTGTTTTGCTCCAAAGGGATCCGATTTTCTCGAAAAGATTTTTATCGGTGAAATTATTAGTCCTTATTTCGCCAATCATGTAGACTTCTTTACTCATTAACTAGCAACCCCTTATTTAAATAAATTTGAATACCACAATAATGATATCATAATGATGAGATTTTTTGGAAAGTTTTGGCGTTAGTTCCTGGTTTGGATTTTGTGAATTGAAGTTAAATATAAATGGAGGAACCAATTTATATTTTGATGGAAATTAGTTATTTTACCCTGTGTATTGTATCCAGTTTTATTTAGATTGGATACAATATATTAAAAATTTAGTATTGAAATCGCTTTATATAGTTGATATAGTTTAAATTGTATCCAATATCGAAAGGTGGACGCTGAATTGGATAATGCTAATTCTAAAAGAGATAAATCTACAATCGTAAAAAATGTAACGAAAAGTCTTAGGAAGGCGATTTTGAATGGGACGTTGAAAAAGGGGGAGCGACTCATTCAAGAGGAGTGGGCAGATCGCCTGGAGGTAAGCAGAATGCCCATTCGTGAAGCCCTTACACAACTTCAAATGGAGGGGTTGGTGGAAATGGTTCCTCATAAAGGAGCAATCGTCACACCGATTACCCGGGATGATATTGAAGAAATTTATCATACCAGATCTCTGCTTGAAGGCCTTGCTGTAGAAAAGTCGCTTCCTTATTTAACAAAGGAGGATAAAGAAAAATTAAAGGGAATTTTGATTGAAATGGAAGGGATTCAGTTATCTGATGAAACCAATGAACATTATATCCTTTTGAATGCGGCTTTTCATGAAACCCTCCGAAAAGGGTGCCCGTGGCCAAGAGTTCAAAAAATGGTAGAAACGTTGGGTATCTCACCCATTGCGCCGAATTTGCTGATTGATTATTACCCAGAAACGCAACGGGAACACCGGATGATTTATGAAGCGGCACTAAGAGGGGATCCTGCAGAACTAAGGGCAGCAGTAGAATTTCACATCTTACGGACTAAGAACAATTTAATTACGTATATGGAGTTGCTGAATACTAAAAATCATCAATAAAAGGAGTGTTAATTGTGTATGATTTCGCAATTGTTGGCGGGGGAATTGTAGGTTTATCGACGGGAATGGCACTTTATCAGCGTTTTCCTAATGCTAAAGTGGTAGTCATTGAAAAAGAGGCTGTTGTTGCAGATCATCAAACGGGGCATAACAGCGGTGTCATCCATTCAGGTATTTATTATAAACCAGGCAGTTTCAAGGCACGGTTTGCCCGTCAAGGAAGCAAATCAATGACGGAATTCTGCCGGATGCATGGAATTGAACATGATATTTGCGGAAAGGTCATTGTTGCAACAAAGCCAGAAGAGTTGCCCCTTCTAGATGATTTATTTTCACGCGGTTTGCAAAATGAGCTAGCTATCCAAAGAATCGGTGTGGATGAGTTAAAGGAAATTGAACCACATGTTAATGGACTTGGTGCCATTCGCGTCCCGCAAGCCGGCATCGTCAATTATCGTCAGGTAAGTGAAAAGATGGCGGATATCATCCGAGGCAACGGCGGTGAAATCAAGCTGAATACAAAGGTGGAGAAGATTGACGAGGATTCTGATGAAGTCATCATCGCTACGAACAACGGGACAATAAAAGCAAGGATAGTCATTAATTGCGCTGGATTGCACAGTGACCGTATCGCAGCAGCCGCGGGGTATAAAACTGATATGAAAATTGTCCCGTTTCGCGGTGAATATTTTAAATTGAAGCCTGAAAAGCGCTTTCTTGTCAATCATTTGATTTATCCGGTACCTAACCCTAAGTTTCCATTTCTAGGAGTTCATTTCACACGGATGATTAGCGGCGAAGTAGATGCTGGCCCAAATGCTGTACTAAGTTTCAAACGTGAAGGTTATAAAAAAACTGACTTCAATGCGAAGGATTTAACTGAAGTTTTAAGCTATAAAGGTTTTTGGAAACTGGCCAGTAAATTCATGAAGGAAGGGATGGATGAATATGTCCGTTCTTTTAGTAAAAAGCAATTTACGAAAAGCCTGCAGGAATTGATTCCGGAAATTCAAGAAGATGATTTAATCCCTGCACCTGCCGGAGTCCGGGCACAGGCGTTACAGGATGATGGTAATATGGTGGATGATTTTCATATTATAATGGGGAAACGGACCATTCATGTTTGTAATGCACCGTCACCTGCAGCAACAGCCTCCATTGAAATTGGAAAAGAGGTTGTTACCCGCATTCCGGAACAATCACACTTATTGGAAGCAGTATTGACTAAATAATATTCGTTAAAGAGAGGAAGAGGCCTCATGTTCAATGGTAAAACAATTTTTATTGCAGGTCACGCACGTTTACCTCAAGGGATGGCGGCGAAAAGTGTCTTTGAAACATTGACCATCACCGCGGAAGTCGATGCTAAATATGGTGTTGTCCTGGAGGCTTCATGTACACTGGCAACAGAGCATGGACGGGAATTTATTGGGCGTTTATTAAAAGGGATCAGTTTAAATGATGGTGTTGATGAAGCGATAGAATCGATTACATCTTATTATCGGGGGAAAGCGGCTAATGCATTGATTGCTGCCTTGAAGGACCTGGATCTCCATTTTCAGCAAATTAAAGCGGCAGAAAAAACGAAACTACCAAGTTAGTAAAATGATTTATCAGAATAATTTGTAAAAGATGTTGACATTTTTACGGAAAAACGTTTTAATGTAATTAAGCCAATATTATGACATTAACACCTTTTGGAAAATACCTTTTCAGAATCGTGTAAAGATCTTAATGATTGGAAACAGGAAAAATAAATCATACATAAACTGCATATTCGCTGTGACTCTATTTGCATAGAGCAGTGAAGTGAATATAAGCCAGTTGTACAGTTGGATTCCGATTTTATTTGGGGATCATGTGCGACTGGCTTTTTGTATTTCCTGTTAACTTTGTCACCTATATTACAAATAACAGGAGGAATCATTCATGAACATTGCAGAAAAAAAGAGAGCGAAGTTTGAAAGGAAAACAGAAAAATACGAGGTGAAAGTTCACCCTCAATCCAGCCGTTTATATCATATTGAAATTTCAAAAGAGGCGATTGCTGCTTTTTTAGAAACGGTATCCAAGGATAATCAGTCTGTTCAGCATCTGGAATATACGCCATATGCACGACTCATCATTGCTTCATATCTTTTGGATCAAGTAGGGGAAGACTTTGGTGAATTGCTTCGTAACATCGTTCATGATCGGGAATCCGGCGGCTTCACCCTTGGCTTGGAGGGTGTCACGGAGAATACAGATGAATATGTCATTTTTGCAACGGCTATTTCATACTTGCTCGGAACTCCAAACCATGATGCCATGTCAGGAAAATATTATGCCCGTTTTAGTGTTCAAGACACGGATAGCAGTGATTCATATTTGCGTCAGGCCTATCGTTTATTTACACTTCATACGGACGGAACCTTTGTTGATGAACCAACGGACTGGTTACTGATGATGAAGATGATCGAACAAAATGCCCGCGGTGGCGAATCACGCTTATTGCACCTAGACGATTGGAAAGAGCTTGATATGTATGTAAATCATCCATTATCAAGCCAGAAATTCACGTATAAGGCACCGAAAAGCAAGAACATTGATCAGGAAATTGAAAGATTGACCTTCTTCAATCATAATAACAAACCTGGTATATGTTTTATCGATCAATTTGTTTATCCTGATTCGATTGAACAAGCCAAATACTTACGCGATTTATCCAATTCATTAGAAAACGATGAAAGTGTACTTGAACTGGAACTGCCAGTTGGAGATTTAGTTGTCGTCAACAATATATTTTGGCTTCACGGCCGCGCTGCATTTGAAAAAGATCCGAACCTGAATCGTGAATTGCTTCGCCAGCGCGGAAGATTCAATCAATAGTTTCATTTTGTAAACCCAAATTTTTTCATCCCCAAATACCATTTTTAAGATAAATTCTTTTCAACCCAAGGGTTGGAAGCAATTTATCTTTTTTTTTTGAAAAGGTTCATTCTTTTAACTTTATCTCGTCTGAGTAAAACTTTTTAAGTAGGGTACCATCAGGCATACTACATTACGTTTTTATCATGATGGAGAGATCAAACAACACTTTATAAACGACTAGTATTTTCAATCTCCGTTAAGGAATATACGGATTCAAAAAGATTCATAATGCTCCAATGTGCGAAACTGAATTTCTGATATACTGATATGGCCAAAATATATAGAAAGAGGGGATAGTACTTTATGGGGATCGCTAATTTTTCTATTTTTACGCAATTTAAAAACTTAATTAATGCTTTACCTGCTGCCTATACAGATGAAATGATACTGAGCGAGCAATTTTTGCTTGAAAGAGATGAAAAGAAGAAGCTCGAAATCTATTACGCACCTTTTGAATATGTAAATGAACGGGCAAAAGTGGTGATTGTCGGAATCACTCCTGGATTACATCAAATGAAATGAAAAAATCTTATTCTACAGTAATTAATGCAAAAGGGCTTATACATAGTGATGAAGAGATCCTGAACGAAGTAAAAAAGAATTCCAGTTTTGAAGGAACGATGAGAAAAAATTTGATTCAAATGTTAGATGAGCTTGGATTACACACATACTTAAACATATCGTCCGCACTGGACCTTTTTAACGAAGCAAGTCACCTCGTTCATACTACCTCTGTTTTAACCTATCCAGTTTTTTATAACGGTAAAAACTACAGTGGAACAACTCCGAACATATTAAAGACCGAGTTGCTTAAAAAAAATATAATGGAGGGCTTTGCTGCCGAAATAGGTACGATTGAAAGCCCGCTTATTATTCCTTTAGGCGTTAATGTTTCCAAGGTCTTAAATTATTTAGCAGGTCAGAATTATTTGGATGCTAACAACATGCTACTAGGATTTCCTCATCCATCTGGAGGAAATGGTCATCGTCATAAGCAATTTGCAGCAAATAAAGAGCAAATGAAAATGATGTTACAGCACTATTTTTCAAAGGGAATGACCGTTGGTTAAATAGGGGGCTGTATGCTCAATGGTAAAATTAACTATTTACTAGTGATATTTTGGGGATTATAATAAGAACAAATGTTCTTTATTATAGGAGGCATTAAAATGGATGAACTAGAGGAATTTTTAAAATCACTTACTATTGAAGAGTTAAAAGTTATTTATGAAGAAGTAAGTGAATCAGATATTAATAAATAAATGAAATAAATTGAAATTGAAGATTCTTATTTTTTCATTTCAAAGAACAGCATGATTTTTTCCGAACGTGGAGTAGGAGGTACTTTATCATGAAAACCATAGCCTAAGAACCAGCGGTAAGCCATATAAATCGTTTACCCAGGGAACGAATACCGAATGTACATTGAATAAATGTCAATTCAACTAAAATACTGGATTAATACTTGGGCGTCCTAACTTTGAATACATATCTTTCACCAAGTCATAAATGAAAGTGAAGTCAATGGAAGCCTCCATTTTACGAACCAAATGGTTCGCCGGCACCAGTCGATCTAAAGTAATCATTTCAAGTTGATCTCGCTGAATAGAATCATGTTTAGAAAGCATCTTCATCACCTCAAGTTTTAATACTTCTATTTTAAAACAAAAATGACCCTAGGCAAAAGTGTTCTATCTAAGAGTTAAAGCAAAGTTGATTGGAACGGAAGGTACGAGACTCCTGCGGGAAAAGCGCGTATAGGGAAGACACCGCAGGCAAAAGCCGAGGAGGCTCCCCAACCGCCCGCGGAAAGCGAGTGCCTGGAGTGTAAATTAACGTCCAAATTGTACAAGCCATAAAAAATAGACAAACTCGATTTTCCTCGAGTTTGTCTACAGTCTGAATCAAGGACCCATTAAAGGTCCTTGGTTTTTCTTATGAAAAGGACCATTTGAAAAAAACTGATCTAGTAATTTTCAGATCAGTCGAAGTTCATAAAGCAAGTTAGGTAATGGGAAGCTAAATTTATAGAGCACCTCTGACATCATAATTTTCTATATCGATTTCAATTTTTCTATCAAGTGCGAGATTTGCCAATAGTGAGCCTATATATGGGCCCATTGTTAAACCGGATGCTCCAAGACCATTGGCTACGATTATTCCTTCCCAGTCAGGCAAAGGACCAATGACCGGAAGGAATCCCGGCGTGAATGGACGAAATCCGACCCTTGCTTCAACAAACGTACTATCTGTCAAACCGGGAGCGGTTTGCAAGGCTTTATCGAAAACCTCCTGGAGTCCTCCTGCGGTCATTCGAGTATCGAAAACTTCCGTATTTTCGTGAGTCGCCCCAGCAACGATTTTATTATTATCGAAAGCCAAAAGATATTGATCACTGGGAGGCATGACTACAGGCCAGTCATTAGTATTGTCATTTGGCGTTTCCAGATGAATGATTTGAGCCTTTTGGAAGGTGACTTGAAAATTCACGCCGAGTGGCTTCAGTAATTGCGGTGCCCAAGCGCCAGCACAAACAATCACTTTATCGGCAGATATGAATTCATCTCCCAGTGTTACACCTGTCACTTGTGCACCGTTATATGTAAGTATGGCCTCACCATACATAAGTTTTGCACCGTTTTTTTGTGATGCCCGCAATAAGGAATCACGTAGTGCGCGTCCATCCACCCGGGCCGCACCACTCACGTGAACGGCTGCATATTCACTGGAAAGAGGCGGAAATAAGGCACGTGTTTCCTCTGCAGAAAGTATTGTGATCGTCCCGATCTCCGGTGCATCTTCTTTCCGTTTTGCAGCCCGGTTCTTCATGGCATTCAGTTTATCTTCAGCGGTATGTAAACTTATAGCTCCGACCTGGGCATACCCAGTCTCGGTTTCCCCGTCCCGTTCAAGTTCTTCAATTAAACCCGGATAAAAAGCCGCACCATTTTTGGCAAGGAGATACCAAGCTTGGTTGCGTCTTTGCGAAATCCAAGGGCAAACGATTCCTGCAGCTGCAGATGTTGCCTGACCGATATCTTGTCGGTCAATAATGATCACTTCAACCCCATTTTTAGCCAACTGATAGGCAGTGGAAGCTCCCAAAATTCCTGCACCAACTACAATGATTTTTTGCATGATTCAACATCTCATTTCTCTCATATGTATAAACGCTTACCACTACTATATCGAAGACACGAAATGATTGCCACAACTGATATTGTAATTTCTTTCACAAAGTTATTTTATCTATAGTGAATATGCTATGATTGATATTGCGAAAGCTTGAAAAGATACTAGGAGGACATATCATGCTAAAAAAACAAATGGAATCATACATATCAAAATCCGTAATCGAAAACAAGGTTGAGTTATTTAAAGAAGAAAAGGATTATGTCGAAAAGCATAAATTAATCGCCGATGATATCATTTTAGTGGAAAAAGAAAATGCATCCCGTTTTACAGATGCTTATATGGAGCGAAGTAATAAAGAGAGCGAAGAGTTAATCTCTGAAGAGAACTCTGCATTTTTATCACAACCGATCGAGTATTTGAAAAATAACAAAGATGAATTCCTTTACTTTGAATCACAATGGTTCGAATTAATCGGTGTTGAGGCACTTTCTTTAGAAGTCGATGATGTTTTTGGTACGTATAACGCGATGTTCGGATTGAAATTCCAGAAAAAAATGGGAGAAGTTTTAAAAACGTATTTAACTAAGGAACTTCAAGCTGAAATAGGTTCGTTCAGTTTAATGTTTAACCAGGGCGACGGGCTATGGGATGTTAATTTAGCCTTGGATAACATTAAAGGATTCCGAGAAGACATGACATTAGAGGAAGCTTTTAATTTAATCTATCATTTTCTTTTTATCCTTGTTCAAACAATCGAGGAAAATATGTAAAACGAGGTGCCGCCATAAATTTTAATGGCGGTTTTTTTTATTTCTTGATTTAACCAATGCCCCTAGGCTTTGCTTCTGGATTTTAATCGCTGGCTCTGGATATTGATAACAGGAAATTGAAAAAATTCGTCGAATTGATTAATGATATACATTTATTTAATAAACTTAAATGTTTTGTTTTTAGCAATTTCGATTTTTTGTTTTATGTAAATGAAGTTACATCGGAAGGGGAAGTTATACTTGCTGAATGAACTGAAAGTAACTCAAGTTACCATTCCATTGCCTTTTAGGTTGGATCATGTCCATTGTTTCCTAGCGGAAGGTGAAAAAGGGTGGACAATCATTGATTCGGGATTAAATAACAAAACGACAAGGGATTTATGGAACCCGATTATCGAAAAACACGATATTACCGATATTATAATCACCCATTATCACCCTGATCATTTCGGGTATGCAGGGACATTACAACAATTGACCGGTGCGGATGTTTGGATGACACAAGTGGATGAACATGCGGGAACTACGTATTGGGAAGCCGATTCGCTGAATCTGCTTAAAGAAAATTATAAAGCATGTGGTATGGAAGACGATTTATCCGTGGCCTTATCCAGTGACGAAAGAGGATTCATGCCACAAGTAAAACCCTATCCTACCGTAAATCATCATCTTGAAGAAGGAATGAAACTGCACTTTGGCAAATATGAGTATGAAGTGATTTTCACGCCGGGACATTCTGATGGCTTGATATCCTTATACAATAAGGAAAAAAGTGTCCTTTTTTCGACAGATCATATATTGCCTAGGATATCTCCAAATATTTCTTATTGGTTTAAAGGTTTCAGCAACCCATTGGAAGAGTTTTTTAATTCTTTGAAAAAAATACAAAAGCTGGATGTTGAATATGTCATCCCTTCACATGGGAAACCGTTTCAAAATGCCAATAAAAGAATTTTTGAATTGTTGGAACACCATCAGGACCGTTTGCATGTTATTCATGAAAACATGAAAGAGCCGATTTCAGTAAATAGTGCTTGCCAGATCTTATTTAGAAATCTGTCCATTCACGAGACCAGGTTTGCTGTTGGTGAAACATTGGCACACCTAGAATACCTTCTTTTAAATGACCAATGCAGAAAGTTTAAACGTGATGGTAAATGGTATTATCAATCCATTTGATATTTTGAATGATAACGTATCGAAACTGATTTTATCTCATGTCGTCTAAAACGGCTTATATTGCTGCAACTTATGTATCATTATCGCTATGGGGAAGGGAAAAGTGGAGGCAAGGGGATATTCGATTACTTGCTTGAATAATGGCTTCATTGATAAAAAACCACCGCCCATCAAACAACTTGGGCGGTGGTTTTTTCATTGCCTGACACCTATTTGTCCCTTAACTTCGTTCATAATATCTTCAAGGGAAGTGACAATGCCTTTATCGTCCTTATAGCTAATGTGCTTAGGTTGAAAATGGATCGGCGAATCTAAACCAGCAGCGGCTGAGATTCTAAATAATCCTTTTCTAAGCGTAACAAGAAAGTTGACCACACGGTATTTCTTTTCATCAATGACAAGTGCCTTTTGCAATTCCGGATCAGTGGTTGCTACCCCGACAGGACAAGCATTGGATTGACATTTCATCGTCTGTATACATCCTATCGCAATCATGAAACCTCGAGCTATGTTAACAAGGTCGGCTCCCATGGCTAGAGCTATCGCTATTCTATCAGGCGTGAACAATTTACCGGAGGCGATGATTTTAACGCGATTGCGGACACCGTATTTTTCCAATGTCGATACTAAAATCGGCAAAGCGGATTTTATCGGTAATCCTACGCTATCGATCAATTCCTGGTAAGATGCACCCGTGCCGCCTTCACCGCCATCCAAGGAAATGAAATCCGGACCTTTCCCGGTTTCTTTCATGTAGCTAGCAAGCTCTTCAACACTGTCATTGCCACCGATGACCATTTTGATGCCGACCGGGATGCCTGTATGTTCCCTGATTTTTTCGATAAAATCGCACATGGATTCTACGTCATTGAATTGATGAAACCGATTCGGACTATCAATCGCTTTGAACGGTACGACCTTGCGGATCTCAGCGATTTCCGGATTCACTTTTTCAGCATCGATATGCCCTCCGCGAGTTTTGGCACCTTGAGCCAATTTGATTTCAAATGCTTTGATTTCGGGTATTTCACTTTTTCTTTTTAACTCATCCCAATCCATTTCGCCGATACTATCACGAACCCCAAACATGGCTGGACCGATTTGCATGATTATATCCACACCGCCGATTAAATGATAAGGAGAAAGTCCGCCTTCCCCTGTATTCATCCATGTGCCTTTAGCTGCAGCCAATCCCTCAGAAAGGGCAGTGATAGCGTTCTTCCCTAAAGAACCATAACTCATGGCGGACATGCCGATAAGCCCTTTTAATCGAAAGGGATTCTTGGTGTTTGGGCCGATGATTACGGCATCCTCATCATCCAATAAGAACGCAGAGGATACTTCATCTCCCCATTTTTCCTCTCGCTGTGAGAAAAGCGGGTCTTTTACTAGAATATATCTTTTAGTCGTCACTTTTGTTTCTCGATCGTATTTTTCTTCTTCGGCCAATTTTGGAAACATACTGTTTTTAACAAAGAAGCCTTCTTCATCAAAATCCCGTTTTGAGCCAAAACCTATGACATCCCGTAAATATTTTGAACTTTTCACCATATGTTCATAGTCATCCCGGGAAAAGGGTTTTCCTTCGTTATCACTGTTAAACCAATATTGCCGCATTTCAGGACCGATTTTTTCCAGAAAGTAACGAATTCTCCCAAGCACGGGGTAATTCCTTAAAATTGCATGATGCTTCTGCGTGCGATCAAAGAAAATCATATAAAGTAATAGTAAAACCAAAACGATAATGATGATGAAAATAACGGTAAATCCAAGGATAATTAAAAGATTTGCGATGCCACTCATTCAATCCCTCCTGATATGCAAAAAAAATCATGTATTTTTAATCTACTCGGTAATTCGATCAATTATACAGAATTCCAACGCAAGGTTTTTATAGGGATGAAACGAAAATAATTTAAATAGGCAATATTGTCCTCACAATTTCTTTCAACTTCTCCTTTTCGATTGGCTTACCCAAATGGCTAACTGTAAAGTTATGGCATAATGCAGCAACCGTGGATTAGTTGATTTTTATTGGATTTATACTCCCGATATTTAAGTTAATTTTTGCAGTGTCCTGAACAACTTTTCAGATAAACTGCCTACAAATCTTTCTTGGAAATTTCGGTTTAGTCCGCCCATCTATCCTTTCCAACAGAGTCTTTGTTTTCCACCTCAGTTATATCGTAAAAGCTGATTCAGCTTCCCGGAAAGAGTGGAATATGTATGACACCTTTTCTTCAATGCCCGAATCGATTCGTATTCCTGGCAGGACACCCACCCATTGATGACGATCATTTTCGTGAATGACTAAAGGCTTTCCCGTTTTCAGTCCTTGCTATGAGTTATCATGAAAAGGGGGGCGGTAGTTTAAGCCCTAAGCATTATACTTTGGAAGTTGGGAATATAACAGAAAACTTACCATAAAATCATTTTTTGTATATGATTAAAATATTTCCGGGGATTATAATTAAATTGAAATATATTCAAGGGGGATTGAGCATGAAAATTGTAATTGCACCAGATTCCTATAAAGGAAGTTTGTCAGCGTTAGAAGCCTCCAAAGCAATCGAGCGAGGGGTCAAGAAGGCACTGCCGGATGCGAAGACAGAATTGATTCCTGCAGCGGATGGCGGGGAAGGTACGCTGGATAGTCTTGTGGCAGCTACGAATGGGCGAAAAGTTGAAGCGACAGTTAAGGGGCCTTTACTTGAAGACGTTCAGGCAGCGTATGGAATATTGGGCGATCAGGAAACATGCGTGATTGAAATGGCCAGTGCATCAGGTCTGTGCCTAATCGATCCAGATGAGTTGAACCCATTGATCACTACTACATACGGAACAGGGGAGCTTATTCAAAAGGCATTGAATGATGGCTGTCGAAAGTTTATTTTAGCAGTAGGTGGAAGCGCTACCAATGATGGCGGTGTCGGTATGCTCCAGGCTTTGGGAATCAAGGTGTTTGATGAAAATGGTAAATCGCTGGGATTCGGGGGTGCCGAATTATCGCGGATATCAGAAATTAATACGGATGAATTTGATTCCAGAATAGCAGATTCCGAGTTTTTGATTGCCTCGGATGTCCAAAATCCATTAGTCGGTCCCGATGGGGCATCAATTGTATTCGGACCCCAAAAAGGGGCGACTCCTGACATGGTTGAATTGCTTGATAAAGCTTTATCATCTTGGGCTGATTTGGTGGAAATCAAGACAGGCATACACTTGCATGATAAAGCTGGTGCTGGTGCTGCAGGTGGAATTGGTGGTGCATTTCAAGCCTTTTTCCGTGCAGAAACAAAAAGGGGCATCGATATTGTTATGGAGTACACGAAAATGGGTGAAAGAATGTCCGATGCCGATTGTGTTTTTACGGGTGAGGGTCAAATCGATTACCAGACTGTTTCGGGCAAAACACCAATGGGAGTTGCACAAGAAGCTAAAAAGCATGGTATTCCCGTATTTGTTTTGGCTGGATCGATAGGAACAGGTATTGAAGTTTTATATGACCATGGAATAACTAGTGTTCACAGTTTGGTGAACGCTCCTATGACTTTAAAGGAAGCCATGGAAAGAGGTGCTGAATTGTTGGAAGTTTCAGCCGAACAAGTAATGCGGGCTTTTTTGGGGCAGTCAAAAATAGGGGGTAATTAATTGTTATCTAAAAGAACTTAAAGATATAAAGAAAGGGATCTAAATGAAGAGAGCTTGAAACAATTGGAAATTTTTGAATGGATTCGTAATAAATAATTAGCTTAAGAAATTAGTCCTCAAGGTTTATAAGAATTCCTATTTAGTTAACGGTGGGCATTTTATAAAATTGGTGACGATGCCTTGCTATTGAACAAATCCTCTAGGAGCATGGCATTACACAGAGTGTGTCTTATAGAGGGAGTTGTTACGATAACGATGTTATGGAAAATTTTTTTAGTATCATGAGATCGGAACTGTCTTTAAGACAGTTTTTTTATTGAGGGACAGTTTAGTTGAATAAGAAAAAGTTAAATGGAATAATGCGGTTCTTAGATTGGATGGATCGCTTTTTTTGCCTGATAAATTTTAAGGATTTTGTATGTTTTTATTCTGGACAGGCGTTATATTTTCCGACATGGCATAAAATCAATTGTTTCAATTAAAGATTTTAAAATTGCAGAAGAATATTATTCTACTTTATTTCACGAAATGATTCACGTATATAAAAACATTAGCAAAACTATAATATTCTCTTTAAAAACATATAAATACGTTGATGAATACGGGTTTTTACGCTTAAACATCAATGTTGTAATTAAGTATCTCAATGAAAAAATTCATAACTCAGCTTAGATTCAGGAAGCAAAAACCATTCTGTGATTCAAAAATTGAATGATGTACAAAAATTAAGCATTTTAATCTTGAATTATTATATTTATTAATATAAAACATGGAATGTATGCGAATTGAATACTTTCTTTGAAAACATATTGTAGTAAATAGATAGGGGAATCATTATCATTGAAAAAATTAATGTTGATTACGACTGGTGGAACAGTAGCCTCAATTGAAGGATAAACGGACTCACCCCTTAACTGCATGCCGATTTATTATGTTACATACCTGAATTAAAGGTACACTGCCATATTGTTCCAACATTCTGACCATGGATAATTCTTCTAAAAGCAAATGGTCATGGACACTGTAATCGTGAATCCTCTTTTTCCTAATTTTTATAGAAATGGATTAATTCGCATTTGAAAAATAGTACTTAGTAGCATGTTATTCTTAAAACTTTTTGAATTTCTACAGAGGATTGCGAGTAATAGTAATACCTCATTCTAATTTAGAGATATGTAATTTGAGATATTTTAAAAACTCTCTTGCTGCTAAAGAAAAGTGTTTATTCTTTGACCGGACCCATCCGAAGGATCTGAGGCTAGGTTCAATATTGATTAAAGGGATTGGAATAATTTCTCCACTTTTTACATAATGATCATCCTTTAGTGCGATATCCATCAAAAAGCTGATCGCCAATCCTTCTGAAACGGCTTTTTTTATGACTTCGGTATTGTTAGAAGCAAATAAAATATTCATCGGTCCGTATCTATTCATATATGCTGAAATGGAATCCTTCCATATTCCCTCATCATACATCACGATGGTTTCATCGATTAGCTCCTCAGGAGTGATATGATCACTGAACGCAAATGGTGAATGTTGGCTGACACATACCATAACCCTCCCTTCTAATAAGGTTTCATAAACCAGCTCTTCATGAGCATTCCAATCTACTTCATCGATCATCGCTAATCCAATATCAATTTTCCCTTGAATAAGATCTTCCATAATATTGGGTGATTTTTTTTCGGTCATGATAACCTTGAAATTAGGATAGTCTTTTTTAAAGATTGCTAACGTTTTGAGTAAAATCGGCATAAATAAGCTGGGGCTTGCCGATAAATTAAATTCTCCGTTTATTAAGGAGGTTTGCGTTTGTGCTTCTTCCTGTATTTCTTCAAGCTTTATGACAATCTCATACGCTTTTTTAATGATGTTTTTCCCTTCTGCTGTCGGGAGGGCGCCTAACCGTGAACGTGTAAACAAATTTATGCTTAATTCTCGCTCCAAATGGGTAATCGCCTTGCTAATGGTGGATTGGGAAACATGAAGATTTTGTGCAGCGATGGAAATAGAACGAGTTTTAGCCACTTCTACAATATATTTTAATTGTTCTAGATGCACAATTATCCCTCCTTAATATGAATTCCATTCAAGTATATATGATATATAGCTATTTTACTTTATTTACAATCATATTTAAAATAAAATTTAGAATATTGAAAATATTAAAATTGCGTTAAAAAAGTGAATTTTCTTCTTTTGTACCAGTTGGAAAGGAGTACAGGATGCAGGATGCAGTACAAATAGAAAATGTTGAAGAATTAAGGAAAAGTCTGCTTCAATTTATTCACAATGAGTTGTTACCGTTTGAAAAGGAACACGAAATTGATGCAGAGAAAGAAATTTCAATGGAACAAATTAAATGGGTCAGAAAACGGTCGTAGGAACTGGGGTTTTACGGCAGTAGCCTTCCGAAAGAGTCAGGAGGGCAAGCACTTAGACTGAAAGGGCTATGTGTAATAGAGGAATTGGCAAAATCAAGTGTAGCTTTATGGGGGCACGTATTAGTGGAAATAGGCGGAACATTAAATTCAGTTCGAACAGCCGATTGGAGAATTTCAAGCGATTCAACATATGCTGCCCGGAAATGGCAACGGAAATATACGCCGCGCGCTGCATGCTCTACGATGTGTTAGAAAAGATTGATAACGGTGAAGAGGTAAGAGGAGCTCATCCATGGTTAAAGTTTTTTCCTCAGAGGTCGCAAATCGAGTTGCCGACAAAGCTGTACAAATCTTTTGGGGGCATGGACTAATGAAAGGACATCCTGTCGAGAAAATGTACAGAGACATAAGAATGTTTAGAATTTTAATGGGACAACGGAAGTCCAAAAAAGGTGATTGCAATAGAATTGCTAAAAAAATAAGAAATGAAGGTGAATTCACTTTGTTTGAGTATTCTGGGAAGGAACGGCACGTCTAGTAAATTAGTAAATATAAAATGCAGTAGACATACCGATTATGTCTTTTACCAACTTTGGTTGGTCTATTATTTATAAGATATTTTGCAAGAAAAAATGAAAGCCCTTCCATTTCAAGTTTTATTATTGAATAAGTATAGGTATGATAACGGCGAACAGTGGTGATGATTACCTCAAAAGGTCCAAATCATAGCCATACCTTAAAAAGGAGCGAATGGAATGCAAGCATATACGACCAATAAAAAGAGTAAATCTATTATTATCACTCTCCTATTTGTCGGAATGGCAATAAGTTATATTGATAAAGCGTCGATAAATGTAGCAATCATTCCCATTCAGAAAGCCCTGCACCTTAACTCTTTTGAATCAGGATTGGTTTTAAGTATCTTCTTTTTCAGTTACGCTTTGATGCATCCAATAGGAGGGTGGCTTACCGATAAGTACGGTTCACGAAAAGTGTTGGTCTTTTCCGTTTTAGCATTTTCGCTTTTTACGGCACTTACGAGTCTTGCTTGGTCATTTGCCTCACTACTTTTTTTACGTTTCCTATTTGGTATGGGGGAAGGAAGTGTATTTCCAGCCAGTATGCGTTCGATTTCTGATTACTTCCCCGAAAATGAAAGAGGAAGAGTAAGTTCATTTTTTCTTTCTGGACAAACGTTCGGCGGAGCGATCGGTTCTGTAATGATAGGAATTTTAATAGCTTCCATTGGATGGAGATCGATGTTTGTCAGTATTGGGTGTATTGGCGTTTTAATCGCATGGGCACTTTGGGTCCATCTAAAAACTCCTGTAGAGGTACAAATCTGTAACGAGGATCAGATTCCAAAGAAGGCACCTTCTTATAAAAAGGTATTTAAAACCAATAACTTTTGGCAAATCTTCATTGCAAAATTCTTTTCCAATATCGTGAATTGGGGAATGATCTCCTGGATGCCGTCCTATTGGGTTAGTAAAGGGTTAGATTTGTTGTCAGCAAGTGCTTTAATGTCAATCCCTTATATTGCTTCCTTTCTTATGTTTAATGTCAGCGGATTGATATTAGATAAATATATGGTGGGAAAAGAAAAATATTTGGCCATAGCAGGATCCATATCTTCTGGTTTCTTTCTTTTTATGATGTTTAATGCAACGTCTGTTTCCCTAGGGATTGTTTATATGACCTTTAATGCAATTTCCATTGCGTTTATCGGAACCTCCCTTTACACGATTGTCATTAAATACTCATCAAAGGAATTAACTGGGTCTATAACAGGTCTTGTCAGTTTTGGCGGACAAATTGCCGGAGGAATTTCCCCCGTCGTCATTGGGTTTATCCTTACTCTTTTCAACGGTTCATATAATGCCGCTTCCTGGTTTTTAATCACTGCTGCATTGGCAGGGGCAATTGCATCATTAACGATTAAAAATAAAGTTAAAGAAACAAAAGAAGATGTGCTTATAGAGCAATCTTTTTAAAGAAATAAAAAACAGGAGGGATTGTCATGAAGTCCATTACAACGAATGAAATGAAGGTTTTTCCGACAAATTCAGACGATATCGTGACTAAGGATAATTGGTTTACTTCAAAAAAAAATTTGCGAGGGTATTGTCAGATCGGTGAACTGAGTCCCAGCCGTATCATCTGGAGAGGTAACCATAGGCCCACCCCTTTATCATATGCCAAAGATTCATTAGATTTAGCAAAAATAAACGTTACTAATGCTGAAAGTGTTTTAGCGTATCTCGAGAGAACGAATACTGATGCTTTTTTAGTGATGCATAAAGGAAAAGTTTTGTACGAGAACTATTTTTACGGCTATAAATCGTTTCTGCCGCATGCTTTGAACTCGGTTACAAAATCATTTGTCGGCCTGATTGTTAGTTTGCTTGCTAATGAAGGATTATTGGATTTAAATAAAAAAGCTTCCTTCTACATTCCTGAGTTAGAAGGAACAGGACTTGGTGAGGGAACTGTTCAGCAATTGCTTGATATGCAAGTTCCTGTGAAATATATGGAAGTTGACACGCCAATGGGAATAGGCCGTGGGACACCGATTTTCATTGCATCCGGTTCAATACCAAAACCTGATAACTATAATGGGCCTGAAAACCTATACGAATTTATGTTATCGAGCAAAAAAGATAAATTGCCTGGTACTGTATTTAAGTATGAAAACGGACAATCAGAAACATTGGGATGGATTGTCAAACGCTTGACAGGGAAAAACTTAGCAGAATTAATTCAAGAATTCATCTGGTCCAAATTGGGGGTAGAAGAAAACGCGCTCATGCACTTGGATAAAATCGGTACGGATATAGCCAGCGGCGGTATGCGGGCAACATTGCGTGATTTGGCACGATTTGGCGAAATGATGCGCAACAATGGTTACTACAATGGCCAACAAATTATTCCGGAACATTTGATAAGGGGAATTCAAAAAGGAGGGAATCAAAAATATTTTGCGGAAAGTACTCATCATTATCTTACAGGATTCTCCTATCATAATAAATGGTGGGTTAGCCATGATCCATACGGCGGATATTCAGCTAGAGGGAAGTTTGACCAGCGAATACACATTGCACCAAAAGCTGATACGGTGATTGTAAAATTATCTTCCTATCATTCTCCTGATTCAGAGGGAATAGATGCTTTTCAAGCGATAATAGAATATTTAATAAAGCAATAAGATCAAGCCGGGAAAAGCTTTAGCTTTACATGGATGTCTTATAGCGCTATCACATAAAAAGGTTAACATTAAAATTTGCACAGTAGCATTTAGTAAATGATAGAACGTATTAGCTTGATACGGACTAGTGATCTATTGTCCGAGTAGGGTTTTGACAACTTCTTCTTAAGTTTTCCATCATATCCTTGGAACGGAATTTACTTTTGAAGATAATCCCTTCCTACCAAAACAAACTCGGTATGTTTGTGTCAAAGTGTTACCTTCCCGTCGCACGGATCCGTCTAAATACTGAAATTACTTAACGATGAATCAAGCCTTGCAAAATTTTTCCGTCTTTTTAACAAAGGGACTAATTTATTGAAAACAGCCCAGGGTTCTTACACTGTATCCAATTTATCACATGATATTAAGGGTCATTCTTGTGTGATATTTATAATGAAAAAGGAGAGGCGTGAAACGCTTCTCTTTTTTATGCTTTAAATTAAATATATTTTAATTTTTATGGTGTTGTAAGAACTAAAATAGTGTATGATGCATAGTATAAGGTATGGTGTACGTCACATAGTATAGGGAAGAGGTGATTGGATGAGCACTTTACTGAATTCATTAACCACTGAGCTGCGCAGAGGCACTTTGACGTTAGCTGTTCTGAGTCAGCTCAAAACCCCTCAGTATGGGTACTCGCTTGTCCAGCGTTTAGAGAAGTCGGGAATTACCATTGATCAAAGTACTTTATATCCTTTACTTCGACGCCTGGAAAAACAAGAATTGGTGACCAGCAGCTGGGATACTTCTGAAAGTAGACCGCGCAAGTACTATTCTTTAAGTGATTATGGGGGAGAAATCTTCACTCAGTTAAAGGAAGAATGGGAAAAAACTTCTCAAGAGCTTTATATATTATTAAAAGGAGAGGGAGAAGATGGAGCTGATTGAACTTTATATTCAGGAAGTGACCCGCAGGCTGCCTGAAAAAAACCGGGAGGATATTGGGCTTGAGCTTCAATCTACAATCGCAGATATGCTTCCGGAGGATCACACGGAGCAAGACGTGAAAGCGGTTCTATTAAAATTAGGAGATCCGGTTACACTGGCAAGTGGTTATCGCGATCGGCCGATGCATCTGATTGGACCGCGTTATTATGATTTTTATATCAGTCTGTTGAAAATGATTTTACCAATTGCTGCAGTCATTTCACTTTTTGGATTAGTAGGGGATAATCCGTTTCGGGTAATGGGTGATAATACGGTTATGGATGCGGTTTTCACCATAATCGGGAAAGCGATATCAGGTATCATCAGTACAGGTATCCAAGTGTTTTTCTGGCTGACGCTCTCATTTGTCATTTTAGAACGCATGGATACTTCAAAAGATCAGTCCCCTTTAACCAAAGACTTGAAACCATGGACACCGGAAAACCTAAAAGATATTCCGAACATTTCAAAGCAAAAAGCGATTTCCATGATCGAAATATTTGCAAGTTTGTTAGGTCTTTCTGTATTCGCGGCCCTTTATTTCAATGCAGCAAACCTGTTAGGCGTCTATGAAAAAAGAAATGACAGTCTCATTTTCGTAACACCTTCTTTTAATCAAGAGGTATTGAATACCTATTGGCTGCCGGTATCTTGCGTCGTTATCATTGGGGTTCTCTTGGCGATTTATAAATTATTTTTAAGACAATGGACCCTGAAATTAGCTTTATTCCATGCTATATACCAGCTGTTGTCCACTCTGACCTTCATCATCATCATCAGTAATCCTAATTTATTGAACCCCGAATTCATTGCATACCAAAAAACACTATTCTCAATCGATGATTGGAAAACCTCGATTTACTGGGGTCTCATACTCATCACAATCTTTTTTGCCGCCTATGATTCCTATCAAGGCTTTCGAAAGGCAAAAATCCGTTAAGGCACAGCAACCTAGCTGTGTTTTTTTGTTTTTAAAGTTCCATGATGTGAAAAGATTTCTCAAGATAAAAGGGAAAACAGAAAAACGCCTCATATGAAATATAGTTTTTAACCAACTATACAGCATATGAGGCGTTACATTTAAACCAACTTTTTATTGAACTGCATCGAACTGATTGACTTTCCAAGTGGATCCGGATTTATAAAAGGTAACCGTTCTTTTTACTGACTCACCGTCGACTGTAGGTACAGTTAAGTTGTAGGACCTAACGTTCAGTTTTTGATAAACCAATTTAATTTTTGCTTTTCTCCACTCCAACATGCTGAAGCCGTCTCCGATTGGACGGGCTAATTTCCCTTTATGGGTAATGTAATTATATTTGGTCAGACCCTTTTCAACTGCATTATTAGTAAATGTCTCTGCTAAGTAGGTAGTCAATTTATCTTTTGTATTAAACTCTTGGCAAAGGTATGAATACTCTGTCCCTTTATAATTGAAAGTTTTTTGTGAACATGAACGGGTTTTATATCCATGTAAAGCATTCCAAAAATGTTTGCTGGCATTATCGGCTATCTTTAATGCATTTGCATCAGACAAATTCTGTGATGTCGTTTTTGCGGTAACCTGACCACTTAGAGTGAAAAATAAAATAATGGATAATAGCATACCTAAAAATTTTTTCATAATTAATCTCCCCAATCCCTAATAGGATACTTATGTAACGAAAGTTTAATAAATATTACAATTGTTACATTTATATTACAACATGATTGGCGCAAGTAAAAGAGAAATCTTGTTAATTTTTAAATATAATTTTAGTTTTCCATTAAATATACATAGTTTGTTCATTTTATTCTTTTTGAAAGCGGCGTTTTAAATAGAAGGTCACTGCTGTTACATACTTCATATTCCACGAACTGGCCTATTTAAAACCCAGAAGTTCATTCTTTTTCAATAACGGGACAAGTTGATTCATTATATTTTCATTAATATCAAGATATGTACAAATAATTCGAATTTCCCGGGAAGCGCCTAAAAAAAATAAAATATAAAGGTTTGACAAACTTTCTAATCCTACCGTATTATAAATTATATACTTGAATACATTCTCCAAAGGGGAGTAGCTTTTACAACAACGTCGTCATTACGGGGCTCTTTGCTCTCGGTGTTGTTGGCAGCATATTGTTGTTAGCCAGACCTTACCTATTGGTAAAGGTCTATTTTCTTTTAGTAAACCTTTACCAAAATGGTAAAGGTTTTTTTGTAGTCCAGATCAGGTTGCCCTTTCGGAAATGTATAAACATGAGGGTTTAGTAGAAAAACAAATAAATATAAATGGAGTGTATTAGTTGATACTGAGAAAATCTTTGTTACTTTTAGGGATAGGTTCTGCACAAATAGATTTAATCCTTCCGAAAAATACGTATAAATCTGGTGAATGCATAAATGGGTATTTCTTGATTAAGGGTGGTACCCTTGCGCAAAGAATAAGGAGGATCGAATGTGATTTGATCATGGATACTCATTCTACAGGATTGGAAGAGATCCTTAAAACGAGCACCATTTTGTCTTCAAGGGAGATAAATTCAGGGGAAAGCAATGAAATTCCTTTTAACTTTTGTCTTCCTATATTGAAGGAGCCTTATAAACGAGGGGTTTCATACCGTCTTAAAACAAGACTTATCCTTGATAAAGGGATAATAGGCAAGGATGATGACTGGATTTTAATTGATTCTGAATAAAAGTGAAATTGGAGTTGGGAACATGAATGTCTTGAAATTTACAGAGCGGGCTATGGATTATTTGCAAGAATTTTTGTTATTGAGGCTATTTATATTGGCTTTACTTTTATTGGCCGTTTATTATATTTTGAATAAAATGGTTGAATGGTTCTTTAAAAGATCTAATTTTTTTGTGGAAGAAGTTGAAAGAACGATACAGGGAGTTACCCGGTCTGCTCTTAGATACGGCATAGCAGGACTTTTCCTCATTTATCTGATTGGACAGTTTATAGACATAAAGGGAATCATGGCTGGAGCTGGAATTGTAGGGGTCGTTATAGGATTTGCGGCTCAGCAAATGCTTAAGGATATCTTATTGGGATTTGTAAGGCTTTCAGATAATGAATTCCGGGTGGGAAATTTCGTTACATTCAATGGGACAAGTTCAGGGACAATTGAAGAAATAGGTATCCGGTTCATGCAGATCAGGGAATGGTCAGGAAAATTGCTGACAATCCCTCACAGTGAAATCAGGACAATTCAAAATTTTAATAAAGGGAGAATGCGAATCATTGAGCGTATCACTGTAAGCTACCAAGAAAGTCCAGAAAAGGTAAAACGGCTGTTGGAGGATATATGCCTTATCTGTAATGAGAAGTATGGTGAAACCCTTCTAAGGCTAGAGGATGGTACACCTGAAGAGGATTTTAGATACATCGGCATTACGGATTTAAATCCGAATCTTAAATATGTTGGATATGAACTATGCATTGTGGGACTTGTGAAACCTGATGATTACTTTGAAACATCAAGGAGTGTGAGGTTTGAAATGATGACTGCTCTTCATGAGCATAAAATTCTAATGCCATCTTCCCATTTACTTGTACAGGGAAGTCCTAAACAAGAACGTATATTGGAGAACTAAAAGAAGAAACACAATTGCCTGAGGTATTCCGGGAATTATCATGAACTAATGATGGTGAGTGTAAGAAAGGACCGAAATTAGTGACAGTACCCGGGAACTTAAGGATATTAAACGCCTTCTTATAAAGAAAGTATTCGAACGTTGATTGGACCGTATAGCAATCGTTTTCCGCGGGCGGTCCGCCCTTTGCGCCTGTGAGGTCTCCTTTGCACCGCTTTCCCCACAGGAGTCTCGAACTCCCGATCAATAAACTGGAACGTTTTTAAATGAAAAATCTGAAGGCAATCTTGCTTTATTCGAGTTGTCTCCGATCTGTGGCTTTCTTTTATAGGGAGCCTTTTTTTATGCGGGGAATTGCACAAACTTTTCTGGAAAATGTTTTTGTTTATAAATTTCACCTTGATTTATCAGATTAAATAGATTATTATCAAATTAGCATAAAATGGAAGGGTGACCTTTAAACAATGATCATTTAATCCTATTCTTTAAGAGAAAAAATGCGTGCTAAATACGAACTTTTTTTCTGGATAGGATTAGTCTGTACTAAAATACAAACAAAGATCATTGTGTTCCGTCCATTAGGGATCTTTTAGTTTGTTAATTTTGTATTGTACTGCCTCCTGTCCAGAAATCTCACAGGAGGTTTTTATATGGAAAAAAACACATCCGTAACATTAAGTAATAAGGAACCTAACATTTTTAAAAATCGTGTATTCCGGGCCATTATCTTTTCTGGCCTGTTTTTACAAATAGGGATATGGGTACGGAATTTTGCAGTTTTGTTGTTCGTCATGGAAAAGACAAACGGGGATGCTTTTGCCATTTCCATGATATCAGTAGCGGAATTTGCTCCCATCTTTATTTTTTCATTCATTGGAGGGACGTTTGCGGACCGCTGGAGTCCGAAAAAAACGATGGTTTGGTGTGATATATTAAGTGCAATATCTGTATTTGCTGTGCTAATCTCGCTTATCTTTGGCAGTTGGAAAATGGTATTCTTCGCAACTTTGATTTCGGCGATACTTTCTCAATTTTCTCAGCCATCAGGCATGAAGCTATTTAAGATGCATTTGCCTGAAAGTCAAATTCAGACAGGGATGTCCGTTTATCAGACCGTCTTCGCAGTATTTATGGTTTTAGGTCCGATTCTCGGTACATTTGCCTTCCAATCATTCGGGATAAACATCTCGATTGCGATTACTGGCCTGGCGTTTTTACTTTCAGCTGGAGCACTCGCCTTTCTTCCAAAAGATCGTAAACTGAATGAAGAGACAGCAAAAACAACGTTATGGCAGGAAATGAAAAGCGGAGTGAGCTATGTGTTGCGAAAAAAAGAACTAAGTTTGCTTGGATTATGTTTTCTGGCAGCCGGGCTTGGACTGGGTTTCATTCAGCCACTTTCTATATTTCTCGTTACCGAACAACTGGAACTTCCTAAGGAAAATTTGCAATGGTTATTTATGGTGAATGGGTTTGGTATGATTTTAGGCGGAGCTGGGGTGATGATTTTTGCCAAAAAAGTGGCACCTCAGAGATTATTAGCATTCGGAATGCTTGTGAATGCCATTGGATTAGCGGTAATGGGACTTTCGACAAATCTTTGGATTACACTTACTGCCGAGTTCTTTAATGGACTAATGCTGCCTTGTATCCAAATCGGTATCAATACATTGATATTGCAGAGAACCGAAGGCGAGTTCATTGGAAGGGTCAATGGAATTTTAAGCCCATTATTCACTGGATCGATGGTTTTGACCATGAGTGCGGCAGGCGTGCTGAAAGAGCAATTTTCACTCGTCGCCATATTTGAAACCGCAGCTTTCTTTTTTATTATAGGAATGTTTTTCATTTTGCCATTGTACAATCAAAAGGCCGAATCCAAACCACTGGAAATCCAATCGTAAGTATCCTGCGGTGTGCCCACACCTCTATACAGCAATAGCCAAGAAAAGCAGCCTTATCGGCTGCTTTTCTTTTTACTGTTCAACTAACAAATTCTGGTTTAACAATTATTTTTAGAGTACTGGTAAATACTAAAAATGGCATGTTGGAACTTATGCATTTCATTTTCAAAAAAAGTTAGGTGAATAGCTTAAATGAAAAAGGAGAAAAGTTAATGATCCTTAAAGACATATTGAAAGATGCGATCAACTGGGATTTGCCAAAGGACGTTGAACATATATCCATCGCAGGTGTAACCGATAACTCTAAAGAAATAAAAAAGGGATACCTTTTTGTTGCCGTAACCGGATATAAGTCAGATGGCCATAATTACATTAAAGATGCAATTCGTTTAGGGGCATCAGCTGTGATTGGCGATCGCGATATTAAGGGTTTGGAAGTTCCTTATTTACGAGTGGAGAACAGCCGTAAAGCATTAGGGCTAATCGCCAAAAGGTTTTATGGAGATCCAAGCAAGCAAAAAATAATGATAGGAATTACAGGTACCAATGGAAAAACCACAACGAGTTATATGCTTCAGCAAATATTGAAAGAAAATGGGTTAACCTGTTCCGTCATTGGTACGATACAGCATATTATCAATGGAAACAAAGTCGATTCCCATAATACGACTCCAGGTAGCATGGAGTTGAATTCCTTACTGGCTGCAAGTAGGGACATGGTTGTCATAATGGAAGTGTCTTCACATGGATTAGCTCAATACCGTTTAGAAGGAATTGAATTTGATTTCTGTGTCTTCACGAATTTGTATCATGACCATCTCGACTTCCACGGTACGATGGAGGATTATTTCCTGGCAAAATTACTTCTATTTGAAAAATTGAAACCTAATGGTCTTGCGATCATCAATGGGGATGATTTCTGGGGAGAAAGACTACAAGAATACTTACGGGAAAAGAACGTCAGTGCCTTTGTCTTTGGAAAATCCAATCGCTTCGATTTAACCATCACCAATTATAATACTGCAACAAATCCCTTTATTTTATTGAATGAGAATCATGACTTTGTGAAAATTGAGTTACCTTTACCTGGACTTCATAATTTATATAACGCGACTGCCGCCTATTCCGTAGCGAAGATGTTTCCAATTTCAAAAAAGGAAATTCTCACTTCATTGAAACAATTTTCCGGTGTGCCTGGAAGGTTTGAAATGTATAAGAAAGAATATGGACCGACAATCGTCATCGATTATGCACATACTGCAGATGCCATACATCACATGCTTCAAACTGCCAAAGAATGCGGAGCCAAAAAAATTTATCATATCTTTGGTTTCCGAGGTGGACGAGATACAACCAAAAGGGCTGAAATGGTTAAAGTATCATCGGAACATAGTGATGTTTCCATTTTGACGATGGATGATCTGAATTCGGAGGGAATGGAGGGGATGGAATCGACACTAAATAAACTGAAAAGCGATTACTCTGCTGGAAATGGGAAGGTTATTCCTGATAGAACACTTGCTATACAGGAGGCGATACAAGCTGGAAAGGAAGGGGATTGGATTATAATTACAGGTAAAGGAATTGAGAGGTATGAACAAAATTTTGGACTGCCTACTATTTCTGACAAAGAAACGGTATTATATCTGCAAAATAAAGACGAAGGGGATTTTATCGGTTATTTTGATCAATAGTTTGATTGTAACGAATGCTATTATAAAGGGCTAATACGACGTCCATTCCCTTAGTCAGCCATAGGTTATTAATATGGTGATAATTAACATTGTAACATATGAGGAATTCAAGTATTATAACAATACAAGCTGCACTGTTCGTAATGATAATAAAGTTTTAACCTTTAAGCTGTAATAGGGAGTTTTATATTGAAACAGGAATGTTATGCCTCGTCACTGACTTGGACAACAGGATTATTTCTGCAAACACCCACTTTGAGGAGTGGTGGTTTAAAACTTTCTTACTGAATACGGCAATGGCGGCTTATATCTTTAAATGTTGAAGCCGGTCTCGGTCTGAGGCCGGTTTTTTGCTGTTTTCAAATACCGTACAATAAGAATTGTCTTGATTTATTTTCACAGCCCTTTACAAATTCAGTGTAGGTTGATTTGGAATATTACATTTTCTAAAGACATCTACTCTTGTTTTGTATATCGGTTGGCATAACTTGAAGCGACGAAAGCATTGGGTTTGATTTTCGGTTCCACGCCCATGGATTCCATCCTGGCTACCATTTCTTTTACAAACTCACTGGTTTTGTTCCGCTTTCCAATCCCGATATCAATATGCCCCTCCATCGTGAACGTTGCCCCTTGGTATACAGCAGGCAGGACAATATCGATTAATTGGTTTTTTCTTTCTTCTGTAAACAGTGACACAATCTCCTCCGTTAACGACAATTCTTGGGAAATACGTTCATGTAAATGCAGCATCCTTCTAGGAATCATCACTTTTCTTATACAACCCCATACACCTTTTCCGACCTGCCGTATCACGATGCCCGTAATGAAAACAGTATGTTTTTTATGTACTTGCGAATCTGTACCGACCATTAATCGATAGTTACCGGAAGGGTTCAATTTCATGAACTCAACAATATGAACGAATACCTCTTCAAATGACATGTCTTTTTTCTGAAGATTTTGAAATGGGATGTTATGAAATGGATATTGCTTCATATTATTGCACCCAACCTTTCCCCGGATATAATCAGATTATTAAATCTCATGCCGCTCATAACACATCATATGAAAAAGTTCCTTATTTCGTGCTGTGTGAAGAACCCGCCTTCTAATGAAGATTCAATCATCATATTAAGCTAATCTCGCTGAATAGATATCACCTCTAGTTTTATTTCTTCTATTTTAAACAAAAAGACTGTAGGCAAAAGGATTTCTATCATAATAGTTATAACAAAGTTGATTGGAGCGTGTGTTCGAGACCCCTGCGGGAAAAGTGTGTGCCTGGAGTGGAAATTAACGGACCAATATTAAAACTGTAAACAAACTCAATTAAATAGTCGTGTTGATCTACAGTCTGGAAGAGAAGCTTAAGCATTAGGCTTCTCTTTTTTTGTATGGAGATAATGGAAAAGTTATTGGAGGTATCTTTGGTATATCTCCTGCCATAACTTAAACAAGATTGGGACTACACCTCACCTAAGTAAACCACATTATCATTCGATTTATATAGGAAAAACGAAATGAAATTATTAAATTTTAACCAATAACGACTTCAAAGTATTCACATTTTATAACTTACAAAAAAAGTGTGTAATGTTTTCTGACATAAACAAAGAAATCTTGCTTTTATAAGAGTAAAATAAACGAATATTCAATTAATAAAGTATTGGAGAGATGAAAAGTGAAAATATCTGAATTGAAAAAAAGCGGTCATGCTCCGTCATTATTAGCTTCATTCCTTTATTTTGATATCAGTTTTATGATTTGGGTATTATTAGGTGCACTTGGTGTCTATATTACAAAGGATTTCGGGCTTTCCCCAGCTGAAAAAGGCTTGATTGTGGCTATTCCGATTTTGGGAGGCTCGTTTTTTCGAATCGTCCTAGGTTTTTTGACTGATCGCATCGGTCCGCGGAAAACAGCGATCGGCGGGATGCTTGTTACGATGATTCCGCTTTTTTGGGGTTGGTTATTCGGAGAAAGTTTAGCCGAGCTTTATTTAATTGGGATTTTGCTCGGAGTGGCAGGTGCAAGTTTTGCTGCAGCACTTCCAATGGCCAGCCGCTGGTACCCCCCGCATTTGCAGGGTCTAGCGATGGGCATTGCGGGAGCCGGTAACAGCGGAACTCTTTTTGCGACATTGTTTGGACCGCGTATTGCAGAGTCTCTTGGCTGGCATAATGTTATGGGATTAGCTTTGATTCCTTTAACCATCGTGTTTGTCATTTATATTTTAATCGCAAAAGACGCACCATCTCAACCGCCTGCAAAACCGCTCAAGGAATATTTCAATGTATTTAAAATAAGGGATACGTGGTATTTCTGTATTCTTTACAGTGTGACTTTTGGGGGCTTTGTCGGGTTTACCAGCTTTTTAAGCATCTTTTTTGTTGATGAGTATGGGCTAACACGAATTAGGGCTGGGGAATTTGTTACATTATGTGTCATCGCCGGAAGCTTCTTTCGTCCCGTCGGAGGATATATTGCCGATAAAATAGGTGGAGTTAAGCTGCTTATGTTTTTATTTATTGGACTCACATTATGTATGTTTGGGATTAGTTTTCTTTATTCCCTTACTGTCGTTACGATTCTGTTGTTCATCGGAATGCTATTTCTCGGTATGGGCAACGGGGCTGTCTTTCAGTTAGTTCCACAGCGGTTTTCTAAAGAAATTGGTTTTATCACAGGAATTGTAGGAGCTGCCGGAGGTGTTGGCGGATTCTTGGTTCCAAACATACTAGGAACGTTAAAACAGATTACTGGCACATATGCTACAGGATTTTTAGTATTTTCCGCAGTTGGAATCGTGGCGTTGCTTATCCTGGGTCTAGCTCAGCTTTCATGGAAAAAAACGTGGGTACTCGGAAAGAATTCAGTTAAGATTTAGAATTTTGTTTACAAATTATATCGGCTTGTTTCAGTACTTAATTGGGGGGATAAAATGTTTAAACAAAAACTGGTCCTTATAGGCAACGGAATGGCGGGATTACGCTGTGTTGAATCAATTATCAGGAATGATCCGGCTGCTTTTGAGATTACTGTTTTCGGCAGTGAACCACACGTCAACTATAACCGAATCTTATTGTCGACTGTGCTCCAAGGCAACACTTCTTTTGAAGATATTACGATAAATGATCGAAACTGGTATACGAAGAACAATATCCAATTGTTCACAGGGGAAACGGTTGTAAAAATTGATAAAGAGACTCGGAAGTTAAAAACGGACAAAGAAAGGGAAGTTTACTACGATAAGCTGATAATTGCCACAGGTTCTGTCCCGTTTATTCTTCCTGTTACCGGTGTTGATAAAGAAGGCGTCATAGCATTTCGGACGATTGAAGATTGCCAAAAGATGATTGAAACTTCACGCAAATATAAAAAAGCTGTCGTTATCGGAGGTGGTTTATTAGGTTTAGAAGCAGCGAGAGGGCTGTTAAACCTTGGTATGGAAGTGCATGTCGTTCATATTGCTGACCATTTAATGGAAAGGCAGCTTGATTCAAAGGCATCACTTTTGCTGCAAAAAGAGTTGGAAAACCAGGGAATGAATTTTCTTTTGAAAAAGGAAACACAGGAGTTAATCGGCAACGAACGTGTAGAGCGCGTCCGTTTTAAAGACGGAACGGAGCTGGAAGCAGATTTGGTCGTTATGGCTGTGGGAGTCAGACCGAATATTCAGTTGGCCAAAGAAAGCGGAATTGATACAAATCGTGCCATTATTGTAAACGATTATTTAGAAACCAGCATCCCAAATATTTATGCGGTTGGTGAATGTGCTGAACATCAAGGCATTGTTTATGGACTGGTGAAACCTCTATATGAACAGGGTGAAGTGCTGGCAAAGCATATTTGTGAGATGAAATGCAACGGATACCAAGGCTCGGTCCTGTCAACCCAGTTGAAAATATCAGGAGTTGAGTTATTCTCTGTTGGAGATTTCCTTGGTGATGTAACAACGAAATCAATCACAACTATTGATGAATTAGATGGTGTTTATAAAAAGGTGGTTTTTCAAGGGAAAAAAATAATAGGTGCTGTGCTGTATGGAGATACAAACATCAGCTCGCGATTACTCGATATGATTTTAAAGCGCCAATTAGTATCATCAGAGGAAAAGCGTGCACTGTTCCAATCACCAAGTACGGGTGAGGGAATAATCGCTTCGATGGCAAACCATGAAATCATGTGCAATTGTAATGCTGTTTCAAAAGGTGCAATCATTGAAGCGGTTCAAAAAAAGGGATTAACAACAGTGGAACAAGTTAAACAATGCACAAAGGCTACCGGTTCTTGCGGTGGATGTAAGCCGGCAGTTACCGAGCTTTTGACCTATATTCAAAGTAATCTCTCTACTCAGGATGAGAAACAAACTGCGTTTTGCTCATGTACTACATTAACGGAAGATGAAGTCGTGTATAAAATGCAGCTCCAAGACTTAAAAACTGTCGAAGAAGCAATGGATGTTCTTCAATGGGGAAATGACGGAGGCTGTTCAACTTGCCGGCCGGCCCTTAGCTATTATTTAGGGATGATTCACCCAGAATACGAGACCAGGCAGCAAACCCTATTCATAAATGAAAAAAAGAATGCAACAGTTCAAAGTGATAATCGATACTCTATTATCCCGCAAATGTACGGCGGGATGACGAATGCGAAAGACTTGCGAAAAATTGCAAATGTTGCAGATAAATATGATATATCTCATGTGGCGGTAACAAGTGAACAAAGGATTCATTTAATGGGTGTGAAAAAAGAAGACCTTCCAGGTGTGTGGGCTGATTTAGACATGCCGTTAAGTTCGAAATATGGTAACACCGTTCAAAACGTCAAAACATGTATCGGTGAGAATGTTTGCTCTTGTGAAAAACAGCAATCCCTTTTACTTGCTGTAGATTTGGAAAAAAGATTGGAGCATGTATCAACACCTTATCGTATTAAGATGGGCATATCTGCTTGTATGCATAACGGTGCAGGATCAACAACGAAAGATATAGGTGTCATGGGCGTTGACAGGGGCTGGGAAATATATGTGGGCGGAAGCAGCGGACGTAATATTCGTGCCGGTGAACTGTTATGTATAGCCGGGACAAATGATGAAGCAATTGAAATCATCATCGGCTTTATTCAATATTATCGTGAAACAGCCAATTACTTAGAACGGACTTGGCAATGGATTGAACGAGTGGGTTTAATTCATGTTAGAGAAGTTTTGTTTGATAATGAACTTAGCCAGCAACTATCTCAACGATTAGAAATGGCGTAGATGAGTGAATGAACTAAGTGGAAATACCTTTAGATAAACGGATAATGTTTGTATCAGAAGAAATCAAAGAGTAGAGGGTGAGCAGCCTTGACTGAATTATTATTAAAATATTTCCGCACGAAGCAACAAGAGGTCCAATCAGAAAAACGATATGAAACACAATGTCCATTTTGCAGTATGCAATGTAAGATGCAGCTGTTGGAACAAACAATAGTGACAAGAAAAAAGTATATGACGATTGGAAAAGATAATCCAACCTCAGAGGGGCGCTTATGCATTAAAGGAATGAATGCACACCAACATGCATTGCATAACGACCGAATCAAATACCCATTACTTAAAAAAAATGGTGAATTTATTCGAATATCTTGGGAGGAGGCATTAAATCACATTAAGGAGAATTTCACAAGAATTCAAGCGGAAGATGGTGTAAATGCCTTATCTGTATATGGGAGTGCATCCATTTCAAATGAAGAAGCATATTTGCTTGGAAAATTTGCAAGAGTAGCTTTAAAAACAAAGTATATAGATTATAATGGCCGATTGTGCATGTCCGCAGCTGCTTCGGCAGCAAGCCAAACGTTTGGTATGGACAGGGGCCTAACCAACAGCTTATCAGAGGTTCCGTTCACAAAGTGCATTATCTTGGCGGGCACGAATATTGCGGAATGCCAGCCGACAATCATGCCATACTTCGAAAAAGCGAAACAAAATGGGGCATATATCATTGCTGTAGATCCAAGAGAAACAGCAACAACGAAAATGGCCGACTTACATCTAAAAGTAAAACCAGGGATGGATGCCGCCTTGGCAAACGGATTATTGAAAGTGATCATTGAAGAAGGTTTTACTGATGAAGCATTTATCCGGGACCGTGCAAATGGCTACAACGAAGTTAAAGAGTATGTTACATCTTTAAAGTTGGAGGAAATTGCAGAAATGACAGGGGTGCCTATCGACCAAATTCAAAAAGCGGCTGCAATGTTCGGTAAAGAAGAATCAGGAATGATTTTTACAGCAAGGGGAGTTGAACAGCAAACAGATGGTTCGGCCGCCGTTCGTAATTTTCTTAATATTCTTATTGCTACAGGGAAAATAGGAAAAATGAATTCCGGTTATGGAGCTATCACTGGACAGGGAAATGGGCAGGGAGCAAGAGAACATGGCCAAAAGGCTGACCAGCTGCCGGGGTATCGTATGATTGAAAATGAGGAACATAGATTACATATTGCAAGAATATGGGGAATTGATGAAGCCGATTTGCCGCGTAAAGGCGTATCGGCATACGAATTGATAGAGAAGATAAATGAAGGTGAAATTACAGGCATGTTTTTAATGTGTTCCAATCCAATTGTTTCAAATCCCAATGCTAACTTTGTCAAAAAGGCTTTGAAAAAATTAAAGTTTCTTGTCGCAGTAGACATGTTCGTTTCTGAAACTGCTAGATTGGCAGATTTAATTTTACCTACTTCGTCTTATTTAGAGGATGAAGGAACGATGACAAATTTAGAAGGACGGGTGACCTTGCGGGAAGCCAGTTTTTCCTCCCCTGGGGAAGTGAAGCATGATTGGCAAATCATTTGTGATATAGCAAAAGCTCTTGGAAAAGAGGAGTATTTCCCCTTTCAATCTGCGAAAGAGATTTTCGAAGAATTGAGAGTGGCAAGCCGCGGGGGGACCGCTGATTATTATGGTATAACATATGATCGATTAAGAAAAGAAGGAGGCATATTGTGGCCATGCCCAACCATTGACCATAAAGGGACAAAAAGGTTATTTGAAAAGTCCTTTGCCCATCCGGATGGAAAGGCGGCCATGGTTGTGGTTAATAATGTGCCTCTTGTTCCAAAAGAACAGCCATGTTCGGATTTTCCCCTTTATTTAACAACAGGGAGAATCATGTCACATTATTTAACAGGAGTACAAACGAGAAAAAGCTCATCATTAGCCGCAAGAAATTTCGAATCATATATGGAAATCCATCCGGAAACAGCAAAGAAATATCATATTCCAGACAATACATTGGTGAAAATCGAATCAAGGCGGGGAAGTATTGTTGTAAGAAGCAAATGGTCAGCAACCATTCGCCATGATACAATTTTCGTTCCTTTTCATTGGGCAGACTCACAAAATGTCAATCGCCTCGTTTCACAGGATTTAGACCCGACATGCAAAATGCCTGGCTTTAAAGTCAGTGCTGTAAAAGTTCATCCAATAGTTGAGTTAACGTCTCATTAAGGGAGATTTTCTTCCCGTTCATCATAATGTATTTTTGGTTTTATCATAATTGAACAGCAGAGCCTAATTACACAGGGCTTTCATGACTAAACAACAAAAGGGGAAAAAGGATGCAAAAAGGTAAGGTCTATATTGTTGGTGCCGGACCTGGTGATCCGGACTTAATTACTGTCAAGGCAATCAAATTCATCGCGGAAGCGGATGTCATCTTGTATGATCGATTGGTAAATCGTGAATTGCTTTTATACGGTAAACCTGAAGCTGAATATATTTATTGCGGTAAAGCGCCTGGTAAACATTATGTCCCTCAAGAGGACATTCACCAATTGTTAATTAGTAAATCAATGGAGGGAAAAACGATTGTTCGTCTAAAAGGGGGAGATCCTTTCATCTTTGGACGAGGCGGTGAGGAAGCAGAAGTACTAGTAAAGCACGGAATTCAATTTGAAATAGTTCCTGGAATCACGTCTGGAATCGCTGCGCCAGCTTATGCTGGAATTCCCGTGACTCACAGGGAATGGGGGAGTTCCTTCGCAATTGTCACGGGACACTGCGTGACCGGCAAACCTGATAACATCAATTGGCATCATTTGGCACATGGTGTTGACACCATTGCAATTTATATGGGTATTAAAAACCTGCCATATATCTGTAAACAATTACAATCCTGCGGAAAGAAGCCTGAAACCGCCATCGCTGTCATTGAACAAGGAACGACAGGTTTTCAACGAACTTTTACAGGAACAATCGACTCAATAGTGGGGATTATTACAAGAGAGCAGGTTGCCAATCCCGCAATGATTGTAATAGGAGAAGTGGTGAAATTATCCGAGAAGCTATCATGGTTTTCAGAGAAGACAAAAGATAAGGAGTTCGCTTAGAAGAGGAATGATTAGCCAAAAAACTTTTACTGTAATGAAAATGAAAACTGGACATGAAAGTCATCATGTCCAGTTTTTATAGATGTAAAGTGAATTTGTTACCTGGCTAATCGAAGTTTGAAATATGCATAGTTACGGTATGTAGTGAATCGGCTTATAATTGCGGTTGCTTAGCGAAAATCAATTGCGTAGGCCAAAGTGTGCATTTAATTGGCCCTGCAGCATTTTTTTTCGCATTTTTTCCTGTTCAATTTTTCTGTTCTCTTTTAATTTTTCCTGCCTAATTTCATTGGTTTGCACTCCATCCTCTATTTTATCGGCAATTTCCACTAATGCCTTAACGTCGGAAAAAGAGTATTTACGGTTACCCCCCTTAGATCTTTCGGGGAAAACGAGTTTTCTTTCTTCATAGTAACGGATTTGTCTATCGGATAGTCCGGTTAATTCTCTGACCACCCCTATGGAAATTACTTTTCTGTCTAAATAAGTTTCTTTTTGCTGGACGATGAAAATCACCTCATTTTGGATTTGTGCTAGATCAATAAGGATATTATATCCTAATTTTCTGAATATTTGTAATAAAAACTAACATTAATTATTAATTTTTAAAAACTATGTAAGATTTTATTACACACTTGTGGCAATAAAAAGTGACGTCACCTATAATCAATCATATCATCCTTTCAAAAAAATCTTATTGGAGGACAAAACATGGCTAAGCAGAAATTGGCACTTATTGGGAATGGTATGGCTGGAGTAAGATGTATAGAAGAAATTTTGAAAATTCAACCGGAAATGTTTGAGGTGACTGTCTTCGGAAGTGAGCCGCATCCGAATTATGATCGAATCCAACTATCGAATGTATTGCAAGGGGCTACGACGATAGATGATATAACAATAAATGATTGGAACTGGTACAAAGAAAACAATATTACACTTTTTTCAGGTGAAACTGTCACGAACATCGACACCACTAAGCAAATCATATATTCAGATGCAAATCGTGAAGTCGCATATGATCGATTAATTTTAGCTACCGGATCAATCCCATTCATTTTACCGATAAACGGAGCTGATAAAAAAGGAGTGACAGCATTTCGAAATATTGAAGACTGTGAAAAAATGATCGAATATTCAAAAAACAACAAAAAGGCTGCTGTCATTGGTGGAGGATTACTGGGTCTTGAAGCAGCCAGGGGTCTTTTGAATCTAGGTATGCAGGTAGATGTTATTCACCTTTCGGAATATTTGATGGATAGACAGTTAGATCCAGCAGCAGGAAAAATGCTGCAAAGGGAACTTGAAAGCCAGGGGATGAATTTTTATCTTGGGAAACAGACTCAGGAGGTTTTAGGTGAAATTGATGTCAAAGGATTGCGCTTTAGTGATGGCGAGGAAATCAGCGCCGATTTAGTAGTCATGGCCGTTGGGATTAAGCCAAATGTTGCTATGGCCCAAGATTGCGGCATCCCTGTCAATCGAGGAATTATCGTGAACGATTATATGGAGACAAGAATCCCGAATATTTTTGCAGTCGGTGAATGTGCGGAACACCGTGAAATGGTATATGGTTTGGTCGCTCCCCTATATGAACAGGGCAAAGTATTAGCCAAAAGGATTTGCGGCCTCGAAGACAAAGCTTACGAGGGTTCAGTGCTCTCTACTAAGTTAAAAATATCTGGTGTTGATGTATTTTCGGCTGGAGAAATTTTCGAGGATGAACAAGCTAAATCAATCAAGGAATTTAATGAATGGAATGGCACTTACAAAAAAGTAATGATTCGAAATGGAAAAATTTCTGGTGCGGTATTATTCGGGGATACAAAGGAAAGCAATAACCTATTGAGCATGATCAATAAAAATGCCGAGGTTTCCGAATATTTAAACGCTGGAACGAGTGAAACTAGTGTTAGTCTTGTCACTGCGATGTCAAATGAGGAAATCATCTGTGGTTGTAATGGAGTAACCAAGGGCGATATTATGACGGCTATCGAATCTAATGGGTTAACAAGTATTGAGGAAGTAAAAGGCTGCACAAGTGCTTCGAGATCATGCGGAGGGTGTAAGCCGTTAGTCGGCGATATTCTTGAGCTGACATTAGGCGCTGAATTCAGTAAGTCAAACCAGAAGGAATCCATATGCACGTGCACCACATTATCCAGAGATGAGGTTGTTGCTGAAATACGCGAAAAAAATCTGACCCATACTCGGGAAGTCATGAATGTTCTCGGCTGGAATACAAGTGATGGTTGCTCGAAGTGTAAACCGGCACTGAACTATTACTTAGGCATGATCCATCCTGTTGAATATGAAGATGAAAAAGAATCCCGCTATGTCAATGAAAGGCTACATGCAAATATTCAAAAGGATGGTACATTTTCCGTTGTGCCAAGAATGTATGGAGGTGTCACTAATCCTGATCAATTACGGAAAATAGCAAATGTTGCCGATAAGTATAATGTTAAGTTACTTAAGGTTACAGGCGGGCAAAGAATAGATTTGTTCGGCGTTGAAAAAGAAGACCTTCCAAAAGTATGGGCTGACCTGGATATGCCTTCTGGATATGCTTATGGAAAAACCCTTCGAACTGTGAAAACATGCGTCGGTGAAAACTTTTGCCGCTTTGGCACCCAAGATTCAATTGGGCTGGGCATTGCCCTGGAGAAGAAATTTGAACGTGTAGGCACACCGCATAAGGTTAAGATGGCTGTGTCGGCATGTCCTCGTAATTGTGCTGAATCCGGTATCAAAGATCTTGGTGTTGTCGGAGTGGACGGTGCATGGGAAATTTATATTGGCGGCAACGGCGGAACCCATTTAAGAGCTGCTGAATTATTATGCAAAGTGAAAACAAGTGATGAGGTAATTGAAATTACGGGTGCATACATCCAACATTATCGAGAGACTGCCAATTATTTAGAAAGAACATCTGTCTGGGTTGAGCGTGTAGGGTTCGATACCATTAAGGCGATTATTGGTGATAAGCAAAAAAGGATGGAGCTTAATCAACGCTTGGATGAGGCCTTATCCGTATTGCAAGAACCGTGGAAAGAAATCATTGAGAGCAATGCAATCCAAACCGGTTTATTCCAAAAAGTGAAAATTCCAGCTATATCAAATAAATGAATATGGGGGCAGCCTAAATGGGGAAAACTCTTCAAAAGATAAAGGTTTCAACAGTAAATGAGATGCCAAAAAACCTGGGGAAAACAGTAACCATAGGCTCTCATGAAATTGCTCTTTTTCATTTGGCAAATGGTGAATTCCGGGCCATTGAAAATCGTTGCCCACATAAAGGTGGGGTTCTAGTGGAAGGCATTGTAAGTGGTGATCACGTCTTTTGCCCGATGCATGACTGGAAAATCAGTGTCAAGAATGGAGAAGTCCAAAAACCTGATAATGGTTGCGTTAGGACATTCAATGTTGAAATAGAAGATGATAATGTTTATATCGTTTTATAACCAGCTGCTCTGGATAGTCTCTTAGACTATCCATTTTTTCTTTGCTGTGTTTTGAACTAAATTTCCCTGGCAGAATAATTGATAAATATTTCCAAAGGCAATATACTTTCTAGTATAGGAATTCCTTTATTAAAACGAATGAATGTAAGCGATTTCGATGAACGAATGAATAAAGTTATAGGGGAAGGTTGGCGTTTTTATGAACAAATTATCTGTTGGTGTTTTTACCTTTATGCTGTATTTTGTTCCTTTATCAAATACACCTGGAATAGCAGAAGTAAAACCAGATTACAAGCTTTATGTAATGGCCCCATTGGGTGAAATAACAGATTGGGAGGCATTTGAAGCACAGTTAACCCAGTTGAAGGAAAATGGAGTATATGCAATAACGACAGATATTTGGTGGGGATTAGTCGAGAGTAAAAAAGATAATCAGTTTGATTGGTCTTATTATAAAAAATACGCTGATACCGTAAAAGCTTCTGGTTTAAAATGGGTACCCATTTTGTCTACACATCAATGCGGCGGTAATGTGGGGGACGATTGCAACTATCCCATCCCGAGTTGGCTCTGGAATAAAGACACTCTAGAAAACATGGCATTCAAAAGTGAAAGTGGTTTCTGGAATAAGGAAGTACTTGCTCCATGGTGGGAAGGTACAGCCGATCAGTACAACGAATTGTATAAATCCTTTGCAGTGAACTTTGCTGATAAGAAGGATTTAATAGCTAAAATATATTTAAGTGCAGGGCCAGCTGGGGAACTAAGATACCCCTCCTATCAAAATGCTGATGGCTGGGAATATCCTGAAAGGGGACAGCTCCAAGCTTATACAGAAGGAGCGAAACGTGATTTCAGGCTTAACATGAGAGAAAAATATTCAACAATAAAAAAATTAAATGCTGCCTGGGGCAAAACGTATAAAAACTGGAAAGAGGTTCAGCCGCCAGGAAATGGGGATGAATTTTTCACCAGGGGCGGAGCAATCGACACTCAATTTGGATACGACTTTATGCAATGGTATCAAGGTGCACTCGAAAAGCATCTTGCAAAAATCTCTAAATTTGCCCATAAACATTTTGATGAAGTCTTTGGCGTTCCAATTGGAGCTAAAATCTCCGGCGTCCATTGGAAAATGAATGATCCAGTACTGCCGCATTCAGCAGAGTATAGTGCAGGGTATTATAACTACTCCCGATTATTGAATCAATTTAAAAAATCGAAGATGGCCCTCACGTTCACCTGTTTGGAAATGGGAGATCAAGATGCACATACTGCGCCTTCATATAGCGCTCCTAAGACGTTGGTGACCCATATTGCTTCTTTGGCTAATGAAAAAGGAATTTCATTAAACGGGGAAAATGCACTCCCGCTGATCAACAATGAAGCGGGCTTTGACAATATAGCAGAAATGGTTTTTAACCATGATTTTGAGGGATTTACCTTGCTAAGGATGTCCTATTTATTCGACGATGAAGGAAATCCAACAAATGAGTTCAGGATGATGGCTGATAAATTGAAAGGCATGTCCATTCCAGTTACATTCACAGTTGAAAATGTACCTGCCACACATGGAGTTTACTTAATTGGGGATAGAGGAGAAATAGGCAGATGGAATCCTGAGGATTACGAATATAAACTCACTCAAAGCACAGAAGGCAGCTGGAGTGGAACATTTCTTTTAGCCGCAAATCGATTTTATGAATTCAAGTTCGTCCTAAAAGATGAAAATGGCAATATCACATGGCAAGATGGGGAAAATAATAGTTATAAAACTCCTTTGAGTGGAGAAGGAAACTTTAAAACTGCTTGGTAAATGAAGAAATAAAACCATTTTATACAAAAATGGCGGTTCGAAAAGCTCTCACAACCATGTTCTATAGGTAAACTTAGTTATCCATCTTGTTTTTACACATAAATATATGGATGAACCCCTGAATAGGTTGAAGAAATTTGCGACACTCCTGCCGAAAAGCTGGCTAGCCGAGACCTCACAGACGCTTGCGTCGAGAAGGATTGGCAGGCAGTCAGCGGAAAGGTAGCGGATTTCTTAAATCACCTGGAATGTTTTTTTGAGTGTTTCAATCTAAAATTTAATACAAAGTCGATTGGAACCAGTGTTCGAGACTCCTGCGGGAAGGGCGCGTCCAGAGGCGCACTGGGCGCAAGACCACCCATGGAAAGCGAGTGCCTTAAGGCAATGTTCAAATTTTACAGTATGACTAACTAATTAGGTATTGTGGGAAGAATATAAGGTATGGAAAGTCATCAAAAGTTAGAGTATAAGAAATCCAGAAGCCCAGTGCACTGTATATTTACGCACTGACCCCATTGGGGAAATATTTTTAAATAATTAAATGATATGCATTTACGTTAAATGGAAATACGGACTATTTTTAGAACAGAACAAAACAACAAGAAAGGGAGGAATTGAAATATATGAAGACAATGATTACATGGACAGGGGAACTGGCATTTTCTGGCACAACTCCGTCGGGACATGAAATTAAGATGGATGCTGCCGAAGAAGCAGGAGGAAAAAATAGCGGAGCCAGACCCACGGAGTTACTTTTACATTCTCTTGCTGGGTGCACAGGTATTGATATTGTAATGATATTAAAAAAAATGCGATTTGAAACAAAGGCCTTTCAAATAGAAATAGAAGGGGCACGATCGGAAAATCATCCTAAACGGTTTACCGATTTTCATATTCACTATTTATTAGAGGGTGATCTGCCTGAAGATAAAGTGGTCCGTGCAATTCAATTATCCAAAAATACGTACTGTTCAGTATATCACTCATTAAATGCCAACATTAAAATCAGCTATTCGATAAATGGTGTTAAAGGAAAACAAGAATTATAATTTAATGGCTTTAACTGAAGGTAGTTTATTCATTTTTCATATAAGAAAAACAGCCTTCATTTCATAATCAAATGGAGGCTGTTTTCGACTGAAATGAACATCCTTGTTTCACGGATAATCATCCATACCAAAAAGTGCAAATCTCAGCAAATAATCCCTCTACATGTTAATCCTAGTCGTATTTTTTAAAAAAATCATTCTCCAATTTATTTTCAAGGTAACATAACTCCATTTTTTCGAAGGAAAGGGTTTATTTAGTCAGCAAGTAATCAAAATGTAATGGTTTGTCATTGGAATGCCCTTGATGTTATGAGTTTATCCATATAAACTTTAGTTACTATTGAGGAGTGGTTAAGTTGAAAGAGATAACAATTGACAAATTAATTTTTAAAAATCATTTATCGATGATTGAACAATATTCATTGAAAGATTTCATGTTTAAGTGGCTCGGAAGCCCTGAAGAAGGATTAGATGATCTTCTTCCGCTTACATACACAGATCAAGTTTTTGCAAAAATGGAAACGACATTGGAGACAAAAATAAAGATTCACGGCGAAGAAACCTTCAGATATGTCACGATTACGGAAGATAATCAAATTGTAATAGGGGGCTTAGACTCGAATCAAGAGTTAAAGTTTAGAATTGTGTCCCTGGAGGAGCGATTGAAAAGCTACTAAAACTTTTGACTTAGCATTTTCAGACAGATAAATATTTTAGGCCGTTCCTTTTTATTTAAGGAATGGCCTTCAAACTGTCGACAAACTCGATAAAAATCTAGTTTGTCGACAGTTTTTTTACGGTTTTTACAATTTGAACGCTGATTTCCTCTCCAGGCACTCGCTTTCCACGGGCGGTCCGGGAGCCTTCTCGGCGCCTTTGCGCCTACGGGATCTCCCCTGGACTAGCTTTTCCCGCAGAAGTCTCGCACACCCGCTCCAATCAACTTTGTTTTAAACTTTTAGATAGAACCCTTTTGCCTAAAGTCTTCATTGTTAAAAATGGAATTACTAATACTTGAGGTGATGAGGATGCTTTCTAAACATTTTTCCATTCAGCTAGTCAACTGGAAATGATTACTTTATATCAACTGATGCCAGCTAACCATTTAGTTCGTAAAATTGAGGCTGCCAGTGACTTCTTTTTGAATTTATTAATTCCGAAGTCCTTTTGTCTACAAACTGAAGGCCGTTCCTTTTTATTTTTTTTATCACGTTTAGAGCAGCGTTAAATTCCATTTAAGGTTCATAAATGCACTAAAAGTAAAAGGAAAATCCATACCTAGAGTAAATCTTTAAATTTCTGGAATTTTGGATTAATTTAACAAAATATAAACGATTATAGATTTGTCTTAGTGTATTATAAAGTAATGAAGTCGATTAAATTAATTGGGGGGATTTGAGATGAGCGAGATGTTGAAAAGTTCGATAAAAATGCTTTTGAAAGAAACGTTTGAAGGACCGGGAAATGATGGGAGCTATTATACAGATTCAAGACCGAATACAGGGATTTTTGGGACACTTGATGGTTTAACCGCAGAAGACGCTTCACGTTCCATAAATGGATCAACCATTGCTGCTCACTCAGACCACACACGGTATTATTTATGGGTAATCCGAACAATGATTAGTGGCACAGACTTTGAAAAAGACTGGGACGAAAGCTGGACCATTGCTCAAGTTGATGAGGTGAAATGGGCGGAAATAAGGGAGGGATTACATAAGGAATATGTAACTCTTTTCAAAGAAATCGATACAATCGATTTAGGAAAATGGCTGACAAATGTAAATGCGACCATTGCCCACTCAGCTTATCATCTTGGAGCATTACGTCAAATGTTAAAAAGTCTTGAAATAGACAAATAATTTATTATATCGAGGGTTTGTAATTGATTTCCTCTTCAGGCACTCGCTTTCCGCGGGCGGTCCGGGAGCCTCCTCGGCGCTCTCCTACGGGGTCTCCTTGGACACGCTTTTCCCGCAGGAGTCTCGAACACCCGATCCAATCAACTTGAAAGTTGAATTTAAAATTTGTTCACCATTAATTCCCCCGTATCACCCTCACCCTCTGGATTTCCTCCTATCAAATGTGTCTCATATCTGCTTTCGGATATCGGGGGATATACTTCCTTTCTCGAATGATACGATCATAATCTCTACCCAATTTGTCTAGTGAATCAAGGAATAATAAACCTCCGCCCTCGCGAATGATTAAGAGCATTGCCTGATATTGATGCCGGTTAAATTCTTTCCACTTTGCTTATCAATGAGGATATATCGCTGCTTACTTCCAAGCTTACGAAGTTTTTTAGGATGCCCGTTTTCGATTCTGATCTTTTGCAAAAAAAGCGGCTAACAATTGGTTATTTATGTATAAGTGTTAGTTTCTTAACAAATGTACTGTATCAAACAGGGAAATTTAGTTGTAAAAGGATCTAATAAGGTTGAAGCTTAATCTTTTGAACAACTAGAAAATAAGGAACCTATATACTTGATGATAGGAGAATAAAACAAATACCATGTGTCAATACTAAAATTGACAGGACACCGATTGGTGTCATATAATAAAAGACACCAATCGGTGTCCAATTAAAAGGGGGGGTGATTTTGAACGAGAAAAATCAAGAGCGTGATATTTATGCAGCCATCGCTGACCCAACAAGACGTAAATTGCTACGTTTGTTGGCGGACGTGGAAGAATTGCCACTCAATGAGTTGACTATACATTTTGAAATGGGCCGTACTGCGGTTTCAAAGCATTTGACAATCCTTAAAGAGGCTGGTCTCTTAATCAGCAGAAAGATCGGCAGGGAAACGCGTTATCGGCTGAATGCTGCCCCGTTGAGGGAAATTGAGGATTGGGTATCGTTTTACAGGAAATTCTGGAGTGAAAGAATGCTGCTTTTAAACCAAATATTAGAGGAGGAACAAAAGATGAATTTAACAGTATCACAAGATTTTAATTTTAAGAGCCCAATCGAGAAGGTATGGCTCGCCTTAACGGATGCAAATACTCTTGCGAAGTGGGTAATGGCTAATGATATTAGACCTGTCGTCGGACATAAATTTCAGTTCCGGAATGAACAGTGGAATTTAGTTATCGATTCCGAAGTTCTTGAAGTTGAGGAGCCTTATAGATTATCTTACACTTGGGTAGGTAGCGGGATAAACACTACAGTCACATGGACATTAAAGCACGAGGATGGAACAACCTATTTACATCTTGAACAATCAGGATTCGAAAAAGAAGATCAAGCGTTCAATGGTGCGAAATATGGTTGGGCGAAAATGGGCGAAGATCTTAATAAATTGTTAGAGGAAATGTAAGATCAAATCTCTGAACCTGTTTTTTAGTTTTTAGCTAACGCATAAGAAAAGCAAACTGCTCGGAAAGAGGAGTGTTCCGTGATGTCAAATAGTAGAATGAATCCTAAGGTTGATGAATTTTTAGGTAAAGCTAAAAAGTGGAAGGAAGAATATGAGACGCTGAGAAATATCGTTCTTGACTGTGGGCTGACCGAAGAATTTAAGTGGATGCATCCTTGTTACACGTTTGAGAAAAAAAACATCGTTTTAATACATGGATTTAAAGAATATTGTGCGCTTCTGTTTCACAAAGGTGCCTTGTTAAAGGATACCCATGGGATTCTAATCCAACAAACGGAGAATGTACAGGGGGCGCGCCAGATTCGGTTCACCAATCTTCAAGAAATAGTTGCAACGGAAACCATTCTGAAAGCCTATATTCATGAGGCCATTGAAGTTGAAAAAGCCGGTTTGGAAGTGAATTTTAAAAAGAACGAAGAATTCATAATTCCTGATGAGCTTCAAAACAAATTCGATGAAATCCCTGCCTTGAAAACTGCTTTTGAAGCATTGACCCCGGGACGGCAAAGAGCATACATTCTTCATTTTTCTCAACCGAAACAATCTAAAACTCGAGAGTCAAGAGTTGAAAAATGTATGCAGAATATTCTCAATGGAAAGGGATTAAAGGATTAGTATATTCGATAAGAAAAAAAAGTAATGATCCTTAAAGAAACTAAGTAATGAAAATAATGTGTTATTCCATTATAGGGTGCTTTTATCGAGTAACAAAAAAGCCCAATTTCTCAATTTAATACTGGGAAATTGGGCTTTTTTTGAAATTCCGATTTAGGAAAATGGCTGACAAATGAAAATGCGACCACTGCCCACTCAGCTTATCATCTTGGAGCGTTACGGCAAATGTTAATAAGCCTTGAAATGGAAATTACTTTAACATAAAAATGCCAATGCATCTATATGTTCCGAAGTGTCTCAATGCCAACCATGATTTTAAAGAAAGACATGTTTATCCTTCATTTTTTTAGAATGAAACCCCCATTAGATTGAAGAAATATGCGAGACTCCTGCCCGAATAACTGGCTAGCAGAGTCTAAACAGACGCTTGCTTCGAGGAGGCTTGGCAGACAGGCGGCGGAAAGGGAGCGAAATTCTGAAATCAACTGGATTTTTAAAAAAAGCAAACTGGCTCTTCTTCTAATTTAAAATAAGAAGTCTATCTCTACCCTAAACCCCAGCAAAGGTTGCTGGGGTTAAATTTATTTGTTAAGACAGAATTACACAACTTTTTGTAGGAAATTGTTAGATTGTGTCAAGAATTCTTTGCATTTTAAAGGGTTCAAGCCCTTATTGGAGAAGTATATTATCATGGTGCGAGAAACACTGACTGCAAGGATTTTGACACAGAAGGAGGGCTCTTAATTAAAAAGCAGCTGTTTAAACTAAGTATATTTTGCATGATAGTCTATGTTCAAACGATTTGGTCTCCCGCTGTTTTTGCTGAACAAAAGACTTTTATAATTGCTGGAGAAAGTGCTCTTCCTCCATTTTCATTTGAAAATGAAGCTGGTGAGCTGACAGGCATCAATATTGATTTAATGGAGGAAATAGCAAAATATAATGGCGTAGATTTCAAATATATTCCGATGAGGATGGAAGAAGCCGAAAAAGCCTTGAGTAACGGAACAATTGATGCCATTGTTGGAAGTACCTATAATACCGAAAAAGATAACCGACTTGATTTCACTCAATCCTATTTTACAATGTCCCAATCAATAATCATTCCTAGTAAAAGGAAACAGGAAATTCATACGTTAACGGATCTACGTGATTCACATGTTGTCCTTGACCATAACACTCCAGTAATCAGTACTTTTCTCAATATGAGGAATACAAATTTAACGACCGTTTCGAATCAATACTCGGGTATTTTAACATTATTGAACAACCGTGCAGATGTATTCATCGGAAACAAATGGACTGCTGATTTCTATTTGAAAAAATTCCGCCAAGAAAAGAATTACATCATTCTTGATGAAGTCATTGAACCGGCGGATTATACGATTGCAGTAAAAAAAGGGAATCAATCGCTTCTTTTCATGATGGATAATACACTGACAGAACTTAAAGCAAACCGGAATATCAATGGGATAATTGATAAATGGGTCATGCCACAATCCAATCAAAAAATTGCTAGGCTGGAGCAATTCATATTCTGGTTGATTATCAGCTTAACTGCAGTAGCCCTTATCCTACTATTCATTTACATATGGAATCAAAAGCTAAAAAAATCCGTTCATAACCAGACGTTAAAATTACATTTATTAAATAAGGATTTAGAGAAACAAAGGCAAAACATCGCTAACGCAGAAGCATTCAAAGATCAAATCTTAAACAATATCAATAATGGAATCATAACATTCGATCTCGATTTCATGATTACCAGCTGCAATGCAAAGGCATCGGACATTCTCAACATTTCCAAGGAAATGATTCTGAATCTTATGAATCATTCACAATTAATGAAGAATTTCGAAGCTTTACATCAAGAACAAAGGGAGAATAATCGTACGGGTTCTTTTCGGATCTTTGTACTTAATGAGGAAAATGAACAGAAGATGATTTCATATTCGATGCATAAGATGTTCAATTCTGAAGATATACAAACCGGATATTTGCTTTCCATGAGTGATGAGACCGAAAAGAAAACATTGGAGAAAAAATTGGTCACACAAGAAAAGCTGCACGCTCTTGGTCAACTCGTTGCAGGTGTCGCACATGAAATAAGGAATCCTTTGACATCGATAAAAACATTCATTGATTTACTTCCGAGTAAATATGATAATCCTCAATTCCGACAAGTTCTAATGGAACACTTGCCTACAGAAGTTAATCGTTTGAATGCGATTGTTACCGATTTAATTGAATATGCACGTCCTCGTCCGCCAAATATTACCAATTGTCACGCTCATGAACTTATATCATTACTTGCTTTTCATAAGGTGACAATGGAAAAAAACCAAATAAATTTCGAGCAGACGATTGAGGAGGACCTTATTTTTTATATAGATTTACAACAAATTCAACAAGTACTTCTTAACTTGGTGTTGAATTCGATTCATGCCGTTGAAGAAACAAAGGAAAAGACCATTAATATCACCATTGATAAAGAGAACGAAAAGACAGGGCGGATTACCATATCCGATACAGGAAAAGGGATGAAACAGGAGGAACTGTACCATATTTTCGAACCTTTTTTCACAAATAAAGAAAAGGGAGTCGGTTTGGGACTTACGTTATCGTATAGGCTAATTAAAGAGAATAACGGAGATATCCATGTGAAGAGTTATCCTAATTCAGGAACGAAATTCACCATTTTACTACCTTTATATATCGAATAGAAGCCTGGAAAGAGGAGGAGTAATATGAAAATGCATGTATTGGTGATTGATGATGAACCTGCTATTTGCACCGCTCTTAGCTTTGCATTGGAAGATTCCTATCAAGTCGTAACAACTACTGACCCCGATGAGGGTCTTCGAAAGATCGAGAATCAGCACTTTGATATTGTGTTACTTGATTTGAGAATAGGGAATAAAAGTGGACTTGATGTCCTACAGAAAACCAAACAAATAGCACCTAACGTGACAGTCATCATGATGACTGCCTATTCATCCATTGAAACTTCCATCGAGGCTATAAAAAAAGGAGCCTACTACTATATTGAAAAGCCAATTAATATTGAAGAACTTTCTTTGCTGTTGATGAGGGCAGCCGAATTCAAACAGATGTCCAATCAATTGGAGACATTACATGAAGAATTAGAGATTCAAAAGGGATTTGGTAACTTCCTTGGTAACAGCAAGGCGATGCAGCGTATTTTCTCAATGATAGAAAGAGTGAAAGATATTGATTCCAGTGTTCTTATCACGGGTGAGAGTGGTACTGGTAAGGAGCTTGTAGCCCGAAACATCCATACGCTGGGAAGAAGGAAAAACAATCCCATGCAGATTGTCAATTGTGCAGCAATTCCTGAGATGCTGCTGGAATCTGAATTATTCGGTTACGAGAAGGGAGCATTTTCCGGTGCAACTCAGAGGAAGGAAGGGAAATTCGTTGCTGCTAATGGAGGCATCCTTTTTCTGGATGAGATTAGTGAAATGCCCCTTCCTCTTCAAGCTAAATTATTAAGGGTATTGCAGGAACGGGAAGTGACGCCACTGGGATCCAATACAAAAATCTCATTGGATGTCCGGATTATAAGTGCAGCCAATAAAAACCTGGAGCAAATGGTGATGGAAGGGGAATTTAGGGAGGATTTGTATTTCAGGCTAAATGTCATTCCCATCTCGATGCCGCCTTTAAGAGATAGAAAAGAAGATTTACCGATCCTTATGGATTATTTTTTAAAAAAGCACGCTAAGGATATGAAACGTGAAGAAAAGACATTCTCGGCAACCGCACGTCGAATTTTACTGGATTATCATTACCCTGGGAATGTCCGTGAGCTTGGTAACATTATAGAATATGCTGTGGCCCTATCAAACTCGAAAAGAATGGAAGAAACCGATTTGCCGCAATATGTACAAGAACAGAAGTTCATTCTCCAGCCGGATGGCAATGACGACGATTTTAACAGTTTTAGGATTCCCATTGGCATTTCCATGAAAGAGATAGAAGAAAAGGTCATAACGGCGACTCTTCAATATTGTAAAAACCATCGACAAAAAACAGCTCAAATCTTAAAAATTTCTGAAAGAAGCCTTCGTGATAAAATCAAGCTCATTTCAAAAGGAGAATAACAGGATTATCGTGTTAACCGGCATTTTTTTCTGTGTAACCGGAAAAAATTGCCGGTTTATACTTGAGTAACACCCAAAAAATCGGCAGGATTTGCGTATTAAAGCAGAAAATCGACTTGGCATGATATTTGCATCTAAATTCATTAAGAAAGGAGGGCCAAGATGAAGAATGGAGCACTCTTTATAAAAGTCGCTTTGTTATTTTGTTTCATGACAGGATGTTCTTTTATGAATGAGCAGCAGGAAATTTCTAAACCTGCTTCTACCTTGATTCAGAGTCAACTAACTTCTGAAGGACAGGATTTAAATAATAGGATGCTAATCATTGGGACTGGAGATATGACAGGTGTTTATTTTTCATTAGGACAAAGATTATCAAATATGTATGAAAAATATAATGGAGCTGTGTCAGGAACCCAGGTAACCGATGCTTCCATCGAAAATACTGAATTGGTTAGCCTCCATCGGGCAGAAATTGGTTTTACCACAGTGGATGTACTGGATTTGCCAGAGACGGATAAATCCAAGTTAAGAGCTTTAACGGCCCTATATTCTAATTATGTTCAAATTGTTACTGCTAAACAAAATGATATGGATTCCTTAGAAGATTTAGTTGGTAAACGCATTAGTGTGGGAACGGCAGGAAGCGGTACAAGACTTATTGCAGAGCGGGTATTGTTAGAATCTGATTTACCGACTGAACAATTGAATTTATCTTATCTTTCTTTTTCACAATCCGCAGAAGCATTACGAAATGGTACCATTGATGCAGCTTTCTTTTCTTCGGGAATTCCGAATAATGAAATCGCTTTCATATCCAAACAAATGGAGCTATCTTTCATTCCAATACCAGGAGACATCATTGAACGTCTTCAGAAACAATATGGAGTTTATACTCATGATGAAATTCCTAGAGATACATACAGGGGAATGAAGAAAAATGTCCAAACTATTTCAATTAAAAACGTCTTGGTAACCTACAAGGAAATGTCTGACCCTCATGCATACAATCTTGTGAAAACATTATATGAACATCTGCCTGAACTGCAGCATACACATCCGGCTGCTTCTGATATTTCAATAGATGAAGCAACCAAACAAGTTCCACTCGATTTTCATCCAGGAGCCATGAATTATTTTACCGAACAAGGAATTATTGAAAATCAATGAAAAATGGGAGGCAATGACAATGAAAAAACTGATGAGTCTATTATCGATAATAGTATTGATCGCTCTTGCGGGTTGTGGTAACCCCACTCCTCAAAAACCGGGGGAATCCGTACAAACAAGTGCAGGGGAAAAAGGAGAGAAGAAAATTACGATAGCCGGTAATGGCGGTGTCATTGAAAGTGCCATCCGAGATGTGATTGCACCAAAGTTCAAAGAAGAAACGGGAATCACTGTTAATTATATTTCCGGTTTATCAGGTGAAATCCTATCCAAAGTCGAATTACAGAAAAACGCTCCGCAAATAGATGTTGCCCTTTTTGTACCGGTTGATGTAATTCGCGCTCAGGAGAAGGAACTGATCGTACCAATTGATGAGTCCAATGTTCCCAATATGAAATCGGTGGACCCGCGTTTCATTCCGATTGAAAAGGCGGCCGCACCAGCATTCGGTTTAGTCATTGCACCAGCTTATAATACGGAAACCTTCAAAAAGAAAGGGTTAAAATCAATTGAATCCTGGAATGATCTTGTTTCTCCTGAGTACGAGGGTAAAACGGCATTTTCAGATATTACGAATGATTGGGGCTTCAATACCCTTAATGGTCTGGCGATATCAAACGGCGGCAGTACGGAAGATATGGAGCCAGGTCTAGAAAAGGCTAAAGATCTTGCAGCGTATTCCAATACATTTTATAAAAACTCAACGCAAATGATGCCAGCAATCCAACAAGGAGCTGCTGACGTAACGGTCATGGGAAGTTATTCCATAGGTGAACTAGCCGTTTCAGGCATTCCGATTAAGATGGCCGTGCCTAAAGAAGGCGTGCCGCTTCAAGCCTTCAGCGCAGGTCTAGTGAAAAATACACCTAATAGCAAAGAAGCCCTTGAATTTATCAACTATGTAATCAGTGAAGAAGCTCAAGCATTAATTTCCGAAAAAGGATTTTATCCGACGGTAGAAGGCATGAAAATCCCAGAGAAATATGAAGAGTCAATCGGTCTTGAAGCAAGTGATAAAACATTCAAACCTGATTTCGCCAAATTTGCCGAAATCCGTGCCGAGGTGTCAGACAGATGGGCGAAAGAGGTTACTCCTGAATTAGGGAAAAAACTCAAATAAAAGGAGCGTGTTGATCACATGGAAGTATTAAAAAAAGATGTGGAAATTAATAGGCAGCACCTGGAGGCAGTTCAGGGGTTCGGTTCAAATAAAAATGATGTAGAGATAAAAGGCGCGTTTAAACAATTTGGAGCGAATGTTGTCCTCAATGGCATTGACCTGGAGGTGAAACAAGGAGAGTTACTCACTCTTCTTGGGCCTTCCGGTTGCGGAAAGTCAACAACCTTGAACCTCATTGCAGGGTTCCTCGATGCAGATCGGGGCGAGGTTCATATTAAGGGCAATAATGTTACGAAGGTTCCGCCTTATAAGCGAGATTTAGGAATGGTTTTTCAAACTTATTCGCTTTTTCCTCATATGACTGTCTATGAAAATCTTAGTTTTGGCTTGAAGCTGCGCAAGGTCGGTAAAGCTGAACAAAAAAAGAAAATAAGTAAAGCGCTTGAATTAGTGAAAATGTCAGGATTGGAAAATCGTTATCCAAGGGAATTATCTGGAGGGCAGCGTCAGCGTGTTGCGATTTCCAGGGCACTTGTAGTTGAACCGGAGCTCCTTTTGCTTGACGAACCGCTTTCAAACCTTGATGCAAAGCTGCGCCATGAACTCAGGGCCGAGATAAAGCGTTTACAAAAGGAAATTGGCGTAACGACCATTTTTGTGACTCATGATCAAGAAGAAGCTCTTTCCATGTCTGATCGGGTCGTGGTCATGAATGCAGGGAAAATTGAACAAATCAGTACACCGACTGAGATTTACAATCATCCTAAGACAGAATTCGTCTTTCAATTCATCGGGAAATCGAATTGTTTTGAAGGGAATGTGTCTGCTGTGGATAAGCGGAAAGTTTCAGTCAAGATAGGGCCTGATATCACTCATGTTGATGCAAATAACATCATGGGAAATGATAGTGATTTGAAAACCGGGGATGAGGTGAAGCTTTATATTAGACCAGAAAAACTGCAAATTGTTTCTCTTGATGAAAAAACTACATCTCCTTTGGATTTCCACCGTGCTAAGATCAGCCAAATTAATTATCTTGGTACCTCATGGGAAATCAATGTTCTATTACAGGGGAAAAGTATTCAAGTATTAGCTTCCGCTTTCGATTCATCATGGCAAAATGGAAGTGAGGTGTTGATTGGATGGAGCCCATCAGAAGTTATGCTAGTCAAGAAATAGAAAAGGATACGAATCCTATTGAGCCGCAAAAGAAACCTAAAATCAAGAAAAGGAAAGTATGGGTGCCAGGATTACTCCTTTTAACGCCTATTCTACTTTTCATATTCGGTTTCTTTGTCATCCCGATGTTATACATTTTATATTTAAGCTTCATATCCACAGATAATCTGGGAGGAGCGGAGGCAGTTTATAGCCTGAAAAACTATACACAATTATTTTCCGATAGCTATTACTTATCTTCTTTATGGCTGACAGTGAAGATCAGTTTATATTCGGTCTTGGTTGCTTTATTTCTTGGATATCCGGTAGCCTTGACGATGGCCAAAAGTTCAGCGCGGGTCAGAGGGTATATCACTCTCTTGATCGTGTCACCGCTCTTGGTAAGTATTGTTGTCCGTAATTTTGGCTGGTACCTCCTGCTATTGCCTAACGGAACGATTAATCAAACCTTGATGGCCCTTGGCATAATAGATGCACCATTGAAACTATTGTTTTCGGAAATCGGAGTTGTGATCGGGCTTTCCAATGCATATCTTCCTTTCATGATCTTATCCATCGTTGCGAGTCTTTATAATATCGATCCTTCTCTCGATAAGGCAGGAGCCATACTTGGGGCAAGCCCATTCAGAAGGTTCTTTTCGATTACATTGCCGCTAAGTATCCCTGGTATCGTATCTGGCTGCATTCTCGTATTCAGTTTGTCAATGAGTGCTTATGTAACCCCTGCACTGATGGGGGGAGCCAATGTGCCAGTGATGCCTGTTGTCATCTATGATCAAATAAATAACCTGCTGCATTGGACTTTCGGATCTGCACTTTCTTATATTCTATTAGCAACCACTGTCATATCAGTAGCGGTCTTTACCAGAGCGTTTGAAAAAGGGAAATTCAAGGAGGTATTCCGATGATGAAAACGTTTGGCGGCCTGCGGATCGCTGTTGCCGTGTTGGCCATTATCTATATCTTGATACCGCTCATTGTCGTTATTCCCGCTTCTTTTACAAGTGCCAATTATCCAAGTTTTCCGGCTGAAGGCTTCTCACTTCAATGGTATGCCAAGATCTTGGAGCGTCCTGAATTTTTGGAAGCATTTTTGAACAGTGCGAAGTTCGCAGCATTAGCTGCCCTTTTCTCCGTCATATTCGGCACTTTGGGTGCCCTTGGCATCGCAAAGTATGATATACCTGGAAAATCGTATATTACGGCCCTATTAACTTCACCATTAAGTGTGCCGCAATTAGTCTTAGGGATTGCACTTTTAATGTACTTTACACCAATGATGCTTGCCGGTACGTCTACGGGATTTTTAATTGCCCATATCGTCATTTGCATACCTTATGTTATGCGGCTCGTCTTAACCGGTTTAAGTGGATTTGATTACAATCTCGAACGGGCTGCTGCCATTCTAGGAGCGAATCCATTAACAGTATTCATGAAAGTGACTCTGCCGCTAATTGGATCCGCGGCCATCTCAGGGGGATTATTCGCATTTTTGACATCATTTGATAATGTAACGGTCTCTCTCTTTATGGTATCACCGGAAATGAGAACGCTGCCGATCGAGATTTTCTCGCAAATGCAGGATGCCTACAATCCAATCGTTGCATCCGTGTCAAGCGTGGTTATTTTCATATCAGTCCTTCTAATCGTAATTCTTGAAAAAATTCAAGGTGTCGGGAAAGTTTTTGGCGGTTCCCATCATACAAACGGTTAAAAACGATATATAAGATGTGACAAACGATCATGCTTGCTAAGCTCTGATTTTTTTCGAAGAAAACTCAACTGTACGTTCCATTCAAATGATCGAAACACCTTTTGGCAGCCAATAGAGGGGCCGTTAGGACAGGAACAGAAGGATTAACCTGCTTTGCAATATGTTCCATACTATATTGTGAAAGCAAAATCACTTCTGTCTTTCCATCCAATTGTTCCACCATCTTTTTAACCCGATCGTCATGTTCCTTTCTTTTTCCTTGTGATAATAAATGGATGATCCCTGGATCGACCAATGACTCGATCATACAGTCCGGATTCTTATTTAATAAGTAATTTTGAAGGGCAATCGGTGTTTCTTTTACGGTTGAAACCAGGCCGATGCTAGTGTAGCGAAGTGCTTCATCAAGCATGGCTTCATCTGAACGAAATAACTTTACAGGATATAGAGGTTGTAAAATTGCAGTGATGTCATTAAAGGCGGAGCAAGTAAGTTGGATGCATGAAACGTCAGACCCATAGGCTATATTCACTAATGAAGAAAAGCGGCGGGTGATTTCCGGAGTTAACTTGCCGCTCTTTTCCATCAAGGGGAGAAGACCCGTGTCCATGAAATGAAGGAGTTCAATGTTCGGAGCAACTGTCCGAAAGGCCACTTCAATTGGTTTTAGTGCAGTTGTGGTTGCGTGAATCAATGCAATTTTCAAAAAAATAACCTCCTTTTTTTCATCATTATATCTAGCAGGATCATAAAATCCCATTATATTACATATAAATAGTTCTTTTCCAACTTACTATTAAGAAAGGAAGTGAAAAGCATGGAGAAAGAAGCCTTGGACGATCTTAGTCAGGTAATACCAGGTGACAGAATGTTCCTTGATTTGGCAGAAAGGTATTGTTATAGCTATGACGCTTCTTTTGGGGAATATTTACCTGAAATCGTTATACAGCCAAAAAATGCGGAGGAAATCAGTAAAGTGGTTAAATTGGCTAATACTCACAAAATACCTGTTTACCCTAGAGGATCTGGAACTTCGCTAAGTGGCGGCCCTTTACCTGTTAAAGGGGGGATGGTTCTTGATATGACCCTTTTACGGGATAAATTGATCATTGATCGGGAAAATATGCTTGCCATTGTCTCTCCAGGTGTAATTACGGCAAATATTCATAAAAAGGCTGAAGAAGCCGGCTTGTTCTACCCGCCGGATCCAAGCAGCTCCAATGTAGCCACTATAGGCGGGAATCTATTAGAAAACTCCAGCGGGCCAAAGGGATTGAAATACGGAACGACAAAAGAATATGTGATAGGCCTGGAGGTGGTAACCCCGACGGGAGAAATCATTCGTACTGGCGGAAAGACCGTAAAAAATGTAACAGGGTATGATTTGACCCGATTGATCGTGGGATCGGAAGGTACTTTGGGCATCGTTACTGAGGCAATCATCCGCTTAATACCAAAACCTCAATCTAAACAAACATTTGTCGCCCATTTCAATCATTTGATAGACTCTGGCCATGCCATTACCAGCATTTTATCGTCAGGAATTCTACCATCTGCACTGGAATTGATGGATAATGCTTGCATCCGTGCAGTTGAAAGCTATCGGCCTTCCGGTTTGCCTCTTCAGGCAGAAGCCATTTTGATCATAGAAATAGATGGTCACCCATTGGCGATTGAGGAAGAAATCAATAAATGCGCCAATATATGCAGGGCGGAAGGTGCTTCCTATGTCAAGATAGCGGAGACAGAGGAGGAACGACAAACGATTTGGAGTGCGCGTAAATTGGTCTCCCCGGCCATTACACAAATGGGTCCTACAAAAATTTCTGAAGACGCGACCGTTCCACGCAGTCAAATACCGGCGATGATGGAGAGATTAAACAAGATCCGGGAGAAATACGGGTTGAACTTGGTTGTATTCGGCCATGCAGGGGATGGCAATTTACATCCTAACATCATTACTGATAAACGAAATATTACGGAAATGAAAAAAGTGGAGCTTGCAGTCAGTGAAATTTTTGAAGCAGCAATCGAACTAGGCGGAACCCTTTCCGGGGAACATGGCATCGGTACTTTAAAGTCACCATATATGGAAATGGAATTAGGAATAACAGGGGTGAATATGATGAAAAAAATAAAAGAAGCATGGGATCCCAATAATATCCTGAATCCAGGTAAGATTTTTCCTGATAAAGGCCAGACAAGGGTCGTGTTGGTTACATGAATCTACCTGTCAAAGCGAACGAGACAAATGCAGCGCTCCAAAATTTATATTCTAATGTCTATGATTGGACAAACCAATGCGTTAAATGCGGTTACTGTTTACCAGCATGTCCTACATATGAATCAATGGGTGTTGAATCCGCCTCTCCACGCGGTCGAATCAATCTAGTGAAAATGGCAGCCGAAGGAAAAATAGATTTCCAAAAAGATTTAGCTGAACCGATCGACCTATGCTTGGGCTGTCGTGCTTGTGAAACAGCATGTCCTGTCGGAGTGCCATACGGACATATACTGGAAGCGGCAAAAGAAGCCATTGAAAACTCCCCATCAGCAAACCAAAAAAATAATATGACTAAGATCAAAAAAATGGCATTGGTTCATCTTTTTCCATATCCAAAACGAATGAATAGGATTGGAAGTGCAGTACATCTCTATCAAAAAACAGGCTTATCCAAGCTTATCCGTTCAACAAATGTACTGCAAAAGGTTTCCCCTGCCCTTGCACATTTAGAACAAGCACTTCCAGCCATCGAGCCGTCCTCCAAACGAATCCGGACAGGTATGATAATGCCAGCAAAAGGGGAAACGAAATTAAAGGTGGCTTTTTTTAATGGGTGTATCATGGATTCCATGATGTCACGAATAAACCGCCTTACCATTGAGTTGCTCACCTTAGTGGGTTGTGAGGTCATTCTCCCTGAAAATCAGAATTGCTGCGGAGCCCTGCATTCCCATCAAGGTGAAATAAAACAAGCGAAAGCGTTGGCAAAGAGGAATATCCAGGCCTTCATGAAAACAGATGCGGATGTCATTGTAAATAACGCAGGAGGCTGCGGCGCCTCGCTTCTTGAATATGGACATCTATTGTCAGATGATCACGAATGGGCTGGGGCGGCAAGGGCTTTTTCGGAAAAATCAAAAGATATCAGTCAAGTTCTTCATCAATTGGGGCCGCTTCCCTTTACTGAAGAATGGCAAGGCATCGTATCTTATCAAGATTCATGTCATTTACGCAATGTTCAAAAGGTCCAAAAGGAACCTCGTTTATTATTGCAATCCATACCAAGGGTTTCCTATGTGGAAATGGAAGGGTTTGACCGCTGCTGTGCATCAGGAGGTATTTACAATCTTCTCCACTTTGATGAATCCATGAAAATTCTTGATGAGAAAATGAAGAACTTAAAAGAAACCAAAGCAACAACCGTAGTGACGGTTAACCCTGGATGCCAAATGCAAATGAGCATTGGCATCCAGAGGGAGGGAGCGGCGAACCAAATGAAAAGTATGCACCTTGTTGAAATACTTGCCAAGGCTTGTGGCTTGGATTGACAGGATGCTTAAACTTCATAGTAGGGATTACCCGTCAGTATTTTCTTCTCTTATGAGAAAATACTGACGTTTTTATGTTAGGAACTTGATCATTCTCCATTGATGATGTAAGGCGAAAAATATCTTTGCAGATCAATATTGCAGCGCCATATATACGGATGGAAGATTTTAAGGAAGCTTTTTCTTTAAAACTATCGGTGCAGGTTAGTTTACAGTATGTTAGCTGTACGTTACATACTTATAAAAAAACCGTTCAATTTTCTGAACGGATGGAATCAAAGAAGATGTGTTGGTAAATGAAATTAAATTCCTGTTTTTATACCAAAACCAATTAATATTAAGCCTGTTGATTTTTGGAATGCTTTTTGGAATTTGGAGTTGTTCATCCATTTTTTTGCATAATCAATTAGATAAACAAGAAATAGAAACCACAATACAGCGAGTAAGGTTAATATGAAAGCTAATATAATCAATTGCTGGTTTACATTTCCATTCAAATTGATAAATTGCGGCATGATTGTAATATAAACTAAAACGGTCTTTGGATTAAGAATATTATTAAGTAATGCTTGCATAAAGGAATCTTTATTATGTCGATTTGAATGCTTTGCAGGTGTATTTGCTTGTGCTTGAATTTCCTTTAAAGAAAAGACGCTTTTAGCAAAAAAACTTTTTATTCCTAAATAAATTAAATAGGCAGCTCCCAAATATTTGATTGCACTGAAAAGAATCACAGACTTTGCAATCACAACAGATAGTCCAAGAATTGCAATAAGCGTCCAAAAAGAAAGTCCCGTTGCCATTCCGAGAACCGTATACCGTCCCGCTTTGGTACCATGGCTAAGCGTGTTTTTCACTAAGAGCATAGTATCTGCTCCTGGTATAATAACCATCATTGCAACAATTGATATGTATGTAAGTAAGCTATCCATACTATTTCTCCCTTACTTCTTATTAGTTGCTACTTAAGTAACTACTTATGTAAGTATATTAGATGAAAATGGAAAGCGTCAACAGATTTTGTTAAAATATTAGTTACAAAGGTAGCGACTAAGGTTGTTTTGGAGGGATTATGAAAGAAAACATTTTAGAAACATTAAAAAATCTAAATTTTACCGAATATGAAGCGAAAGCATATCTTACCTTATTGGAAGAATCGCCATTAACAGGCTATGCAGTCGCAAAAAACTCCGGTGTACCACGTTCAAGAATATATGAAATTCTGGACAGTCTTGCAATAAGAGGAGATATTCTGGTTAGTCCTGGAAACACACCTCAATATACGCCTGTACCTGCAAAGGAGCTAATAAAAAACCGTCGGATAAAAGCAGAAGAGAATTTTGAACGGGCAGAAAAATCATTAGCGGAGTTTGAACGTTCTGCAAATGACCGTGAAAATATATGGAATATCATGGGACGCAATGAAATACTCGATAAGGTAAAAGCTTGTATATTATCTGCTAAAAAAAGAATACTTTTAGAGATATGGGAAGATGAATTCGAAGAATTAGAGTATGAACTGAGACAGGCAGCAAATAAAGGAGTCAATGTAACAATTATTGCCTATGGGGAAATCGTCTGTGATTTTGCTAATGTTTACCTCCATTATATGGGCTATGCAATTACAGAAGAGTATGGCGGACGATGGCTTGTTATCAGTGGAGATGATTCAGAAGTAGTAGCAGGCATTGTTTCGCTTGGCAAAGATAGCCGTGCAGCATGGACCATGCATGTAGGATTAGTGATGCCCATTACAGAAGTTATGATCCATGATTTGTATCTGATGGAAATCATGGAGAAGCATAGAGAACTATTAGAAGAAAGTTTTGGTGAAAACCTCGCCGATTTACGTAAAAAGTTTTCTATCCATCCAGATTATAAAAAACATTACGTGGACTAGATTTGTGCTTTTAATATCTGCATACTTCATAGTCAACTATGGGGCATGAATCCAGGCAGGATTTATGCCTTTTACTGTTGAAGCTACTTATTGAGCTATAGGTGCAGGTAAGTTTGTAGAAGCAAAGCATCACACCCCCGGCACCCGACTGATTGAGGATACAACAGATGAATAACAAATTTAACTATATTAAAATATAGAAAAGGGTATAATAAGGAATGTAATAAACCATTCCTGGTAATGGGATTATTGTAGTATCGGATTAACATTTTTGATATCCGGATTACTAAGACAGAAGGAGAAATGATTCATTTGAACAACAAAGAAACAAAGGGTATCGAGTTACCTGCCAACTATGAGGAATTAAAAAAATCTGCCAATCGCAAATCTAATTGGAGAGAACGTTTAGATGCGATCGAAGAATTAGGTCAGTCAAAAAATAAACAAGTAATCGACATTCTCACAAATATCATGAGTAATGATTCTGTATATAAAGTTCAAGAGGCCGCCTACCGTCAATTGAAAAGTTTAGGTGAAAATGTTCAATTGCCAGCAAGGAAAAAAGGCGAGTTGGTTAAAGGTTTGACCAAAATCTTAGTCAGGATCAAGAAGAGTTTACCAGAAAATCACACATATACTGAATTCAAAGAGAAACTCCAGAAGATGAGAATGGATATATATGATACATATGAGGGTGAAAAAGGAGCTGACTTTGATAAATGGCTTGAAAATACGTGGTCAGCTTTATCGAAAAGATAAAAGTATAAACAAATAAGCAATAGTTGATAAAGGAGCAAAGTTTTTGCTCCTTTTTCTTATGTGTAAAACAAAGTTTTAGCTATAGTATGCTAATATATTTAAAAGAGGAAGTATTTGGCTGTTTGCTTTAATTTGAAAATCGATAAATACATACGAATTCAGGGGAGAAAAGATGACAGATTATATTGAACTTTGGAAACAGGCGATGGCAGATCATACAGGAAACATACCTAACAGGCTAAAGGATGATGCTGCAGAAGAAGCTTTTTGGGCTTCCAAGGTTGCAGCGAAAAAACAACATAAAGCGGACCCTTATGCAAAACTTGTGCAGCAAGAGCTATTGGCATTATTAAAACAGGATGATCATGTATTGGAAATCGGACCTGGATGGGGTAATTATACATTTGAAATTGCAAAAGAAGTCAGGAAGCTAACTTGTTTAGATAGTTCCAAAAGCATTATTAATTTTTTGGAATCCCAGGCGAACGAAAAAGGTTTCGAAAACATGGAGTTGATTCATGATAAGTGGGAAAGTGAGACAAAAAAAGTCAAATATGATGTAGTATTTGGTTTTAACTGTTATTACCGTATGACAGAAATCGGTCAAACCTTATTAAAAATGAATGATTCTGCAGCTCGATTAGTGATAGTAGGTATGACAACCGGACCAGAAAAACCTCATTATATGGAATTGAAGCAACGAGGATATACGATCAATTTAAGAAAAAGGGATTACATACACATCTTGAATGTTTTGTATCAACTTGGAATACTGGCGGACTGTAAGATCGTTAAATTGAAAAGTAAAAAAATCTATTCCACCTATGAAGAAGTGATCCGAGATAATACAACAAAAATTCTTGATGATCATTTTTCTTATGATGAAGTAAAAACGGTCCTAAATAAATATGTGTTGGAAAAAGAGGGAGTTTTCGAATACGAATATCCGTTTCATGCAGCTTTGATGTATTGGAATCCAAGGTTAAATTAACAATTTGATTACCTTTTTCACTGAGTTCTTTACCTTCTTTTTGAGGTACTTCAGGAAAAAGGTATTTTTTCTGTTGGATATTCGCAAAATAATATTAACAAGGGTACAAAAATTGATGATAAAACGGAGTGTGAATGATAAATGAAAGAAATATCCGAAAAGAGATTTTGTGAAACTTGTAAAAAAGAGACAGTTCATACAGTAACTGAAGATGCATTGGAAATAGAATATTCATGTAATGTGTGCGGTCAGCACCAAGATATTTTCAAGACATTTTTTTAGAAACACCGAATTTCACATAATATGGTCAGTAAATTGAAGAAGTATTCATTTCATTTGCGAAAACTATCTAATCTTTGTGAGTTCTAAGAGCATTAAACTAAAATGCCGTAAGTCTCAGTCTAGTGTTCTAAGAATTTAAAAATACATACTATGGATATTCTGAAAAATAGAACTATTTTTCAGTGAATCGTTGTAAATCTTAAAGCTCGAGGACTCATGGTAGAAGGATTACTTTCATCATTCCAAAAGAAATGTTTTTACAATGGAAGGATTCCCTTTTATCATGTAAAAATGTGCTTGATGTTTTAAGAAAGTATCAAAGATTTAAATTTTCTATAATTTCTTTCTACGGCACGCAATATGTGATATATTGCATATTATATATCTGTATTTTAAGGAGGTATAGCCGTTGAAGCATACAAATTCATCTCAAAAAATAAAACGTACTTCTGTACGTGAAGAAGCATACATGATCTTGCGGGATTGGATTGTGCAGGGAATCCTAACGCCAGGCCAGCAATTACGCGATAAAGAATTAGCCGAGCAGTTGGGAGTAAGCAGAACCCCAATAAGAGAAGCACTATTAAGGCTTGAGGATGAGGGATTTGTCGAGACCAAGCCGAGCCGTTCAACTATTGTTTCCCCTATTAGATTCGATGGGGTATTAGACATATACTCCATTGTTTGGACACTGGAAAAGCTGGCTATGGAACAGGCTTTTGATTTCATTGAAGAAAACCACTTAATAGAAATGGAAGCCATCAATCATGAAGTGAAAAAAGCAATCGACGAAGGAAATCAAATAGTCGCCGTTCAGAAAGATAATGACTTTCATTCCATTTACATCAATCTTTCTACAAATGATGAATTGAAGCGGATTCTATCGGGACTTAAACAAAAACTTATACGAATGGAACTTTTTTATTTCAATCAGGTAAGTGATGTTCACCTTTCCGTTGATGAGCATGATCAGATTATACAGGCATTAAGGAATGAAAATCTCACTATGGTGCTTAAGGTGATAGAAAAGAATTGGAAAGAAAGTTATTTAAGAATTCAAGCCCATACGGAACGTGTAAAAAGCGGGGTAGAAAAAAATGAGTAATGATACTTTAGTTGCTATATCACCTTCAAGAAACAAAGGGATTGCACTAGTACTGACTGGCGCTGCGTTATGGGGAGTGTCAGGGACGGCAGCTCAATATCTGTTTCAGCAGCAAGGTTTCAGTCCTGAGTGGCTCACTGTTGTACGCTTGTTGCTATCTGGAATCATCTTATTGGGTGTCGCTTATAAGAATGAAAGGCTGAAAGTTTTTGAGATTTGGAAAACCAAAAAAGAGGCGCTTCATATTATCCTTTTTGCCATTCTGGGAATGCTCGCTGTTCAATACACATATTTTGCAGCGATTGAACATGGCAACGCAGCCACTGCCACTGTCCTTCAATATTTGGCACCGGCCCTGATCACTTGTTATTTAGCCATTCGCTCCAAACGTTTTCCAAGCATTACAGTGAGTGTAGCTGTGATCATAGCGATTTTAGGCACCTTTTTGCTTGTGACGGGAGGAAGCATACGTACATTATCCATTTCCGGGTGGGCAGTATTTTGGGGAGTAACATCAGCCTTTGCATTGGCATTCTATACATTGCAGCCTTATAAACTCCTTTCTAGATGGGGAGCGATGATTGTTGTGGGATGGGGCATGTTGATTGGAGGCATATGCTTTAGCATCATCCATCCCCCATGGGCATTTGAAGGCAATTGGACGTTACCTTCATTTTCAGCGGTTTTATTCATCATCATTTTTGGTACGATCATTGCTTTTTATTTTTATTTGGAAAGTACCAAATTCATCTCGGCTTCTGAGGTAAGTTTATTTGCTTCGGTTGAACCATTATCCGCAACCTTAATATCCGTTTTCTGGCTGAATGTAACCTTCGGCTTTGCCGAGTGGCTTGGCACGCTTTGCATTATTAGCACCATTACGATTTTATCCATCGTAAAAAACAAGTAATGTCAGATCTAATTAAACTAGGCGAAAAAAATTAATAATCCACCGTGTGAGTGGATGAAGCACGAACATATATTTCTAAAAAAAGCAATTACACTTCATGTGAATTGCTTTTTTTGTATTTTACGAGTATTACGCAACATTTGGCTATTCAAAAGCCGTTATCGAAGAAAAGGAATCTTCAGCAATAAATGGGACGCAGACTGAGGTCATTCAACAACTGAAAAATGGACCTATTTGAATTGTATAGAGATCCTGAACTTAATGTTAAACCGGCTCAACTAGGGTGGAGCGTATTACAGCGAAGCGGCCTGCAGTCTCATCAATTCGATTTACAATGATAAGCGGGATATTCAGCCAGTCAATATACGCAATTACGGGGCGATAGCGAGTATTCCAGATGAATCAGCCAATGAATCTGGTCACCAAAGAAGGGCCAAGACAAATCAGCATTGGCGATCTGCCAGTAGCAGTCCAAGATTGGTCCAGCAAATTAATTCTTTTGAAAGGATCGCTGCTGAAGCTGTCACAGGAGATTATCATAAAGCTTTAGTGGCGATGACGATAAATCCTATAGTACCATCAGACACCATTGCCAAAAAATACTGGATGAAATGCTCGAAGCGCATAAAGGAGACCTGCTGAAATTTTAATGAAGTGAAATCATGACTTAAATCAACACTTATGGCTTTTGGACCAAAATAGATCACTCCCTGTTAGATTCTGAACCGGTAGTGATCTATTTTATTAAGGATTCCTTCTATCTGCACTACTGATATCCCAAGTGAGTCATTATATTAAGATTCATGAACAGTAACTTTCTCCCAATAAAATTAATGGGACAATTGTGCAAACGTTCTAGCAAGGGCCTTCATATACTAGCCTTAACGGAGACATTACATCAAAGATAAAGAGGAGATTAAAATGAATAATAAGAATGGGATGCAAGACGAAAGCCGAACGTTTAACGGCGGAGATATCTGGGACCAAATTGGTCTCAGGGAAATTAAGGCACTCAAGCATAAAGTCCTTCATGAAAGGATTAGCAAATATCAGGATATCAATGTAGTGGAAGCTAAAGATATAAGAATGTATCTCAATGAACAACTGCAGTTCTCATCATTGGATGAACGCATCTATCATGAGGCACTCGTTCATCCTGCGATGGCTCTGTCTAAAAAACGGAAACGCGTCTTAATTTTAGGGGGAGGAGATGGACTAGCCCTTCGAGAAGTCCTCAAGTACAGTGATGTCAAACGTGTTGATCTTGTTGATATCGATTCGGAAATCATTAAAGTAGCAAAGAGTGTTCGCAAGATTGTAAAGCTTAACGAGGGATCATTCCTTGATAAACGTGTAAAAGTTCATATCCAGGACGCCCAGAAATACGTTTCGTCAAATACTCGCAAATATAATGTGATCATTGTGGATTTCCCGGACCCAGCAAATGAAATCTTAGCCAAATTATACACAAAAGAGCTTTTTAGCCATCTATACAGTTTCCTTGCAGATGAAGGCGTACTCGTCTGTCAATCCAATTCACCGGATGATGCCCCGCTCGTTTATTGGAGTATAGGACAGACAATCGGGAGTGTTGGGTTCGATGTCATGAGTTACCACACAATCGTTCCATCTTTTGGTGACTGGGGCTTTCATATAGCTGCAAAGGAATTCAGGACGAAACGCATGGATAAACTATCAATTAATGTCCCCTATGGAACTCTTCCAAAAGATTTATCTTCTTTGTTTCAATTTAAGAATTATCACCTTTATGGGCGTATCAATGCCGAAGTAAATACACTTGATCAACTCACACTTCATCGCTTTTATCAGCAGGAAATGGATTATTGAAATCTATTTTAGGGATTCGCCAACTTTTATTTATTATGTTGGCGATATTTTTGTATAATTTTAAAGATATCTCCAAATGTTATACATACTCCCGTAAGTAAATAAATGACTTAATTATTTGTGATTTTGCGGATTTTTAAAAAGGTTGTCCAATCGCAATCACTCATACATGCATAAACTGTAATTATTAAATAGTAATGGAGTGTGCCACACTTATGGATTTAAGTGATTTGGGCCCATTGATTGATAGAGAAGGGGGAACAAACATTGGAAACTAAAGGATTCCATGTCATTATTGATGCGTTTAACTGTAAATCTAGTATTCTTGATGACGCAAAGGAACTAGAAAAACAATTGAATCATACAGCAGAGCGGTTGGAAATGATTGTCTTGAATCGCAGCTTTCATAAATTTGAACCATATGGTGTTACAGGAACGCTAATACTATCCACCTCACATATGTCCATTCATACATGGCCAGAGAAGAATTATGCTGCCATTGATATTTATACTTGCGGAAAAAAGAATCCATTTCATGAGATACAAAATATTCTACAATATTTAGGTGCTGAATACGCAGTCGTATATAATGTTTCCAGAGGAGCGGAGTATATGGCAGAGCAGTCTGTCCGCATAATCCGAAATGAAAAAAACTAGTCACAAACTGTGAAAAGCCTCACCAGCTCAAAAGTAATATTAGTGTTGGAACGGATTATAACGAATCCCTTGTTGTGATTATTTCAAGCGAGGGGAGAGGGTGAATGTTTTTCCCTTTCCCAAATACATAAAAATGTTTGCGGCGATAGGCGTAAACTGCAGGAAACTTGTTGTATGCATGTACTAGTAATCTATCTACTAGAGTGAACTCCATCATGATAAATAGCAACAACTTATAAAATAAAGTTGCTGCCATTAAAGGTCTTATTTTATTAGGGAGGACTTGGCATTCCTTCTAAGATATTGTTATTTGGAAAGCTTACCTACCCCTACTGACAGATTTAATAAAATCAATATGAAACATTGAGATTGAGTTTTAGAAGAGTTTATCGTATATCTATATAATGCTGCAGTACCTTTGACGGGAAGAATTTGAGGGGCAATGGTCGTAAGGATACAATAATGGCAGGGGGCATAGTTAAATTCAGTTGTGCTTGCTTTAAACAGTTGTACATTGCTTTACCGCCAACTGAATTGGCAGAGTGAATAGTAATGCGATTGGCAAATAGTTTTTCTTTGACCATCTTTTGAACAAGCATAAAACCATTCCTGGTTTTATTTAATAAGTCATGGTCCAAAGAGAGATGTTCAATTTCAAAGTTTTGCAATAGCTCTATACATTCGTCAATAGTCTCGACTAACACATAGCCATCGGGTGCTTTCCGATAGTCATCCAGAAAAACGCTGATTTTCTCCATTTAATGCACTCCTTTCCTAATACATGTGTGACTAAGAAAAGTCAATTAAACCCAAGAAAATATGGTTTTATCTATTAAGTCTAACACAATAAAGTAAGAAGGGGGCATATTCGACGTTAAAGACTAATATACGACAGGTTTCCAATAAAAAACTTATTGCCCAACTCCAGCTAAATATCCTTTGTTAAATATGGTACAAAACATCTAAAAGTTAATGTTTGTAATAATTTGGGTAAAAGGTAATATCTTGACTAAAAGGAGAAGTGATATGTTACATCCAGACGAGATTTACCTTGTACTTAGGGACAAAACGCTGCTGTTGGAGTTAAAGGAACAAATTAATGAGTATCATATTTCCTACTTATCAATGATTAATGATCAGCTTATATTGATTGATGATGCACTAAAAGAATGTAACGTTGATTACTACACTATGTCAAAAGGATAAAAACAACATTTACTTATATAGGGGATCAATTTTTTAACTATAATAAAACCAGCTTAGCGCCCTCTGAGAAAGGCGCTTTTTTAATGTCAAATTTAATTGGTCACCTAAAAAGATCAGGTATACCTCCATGTTCTGGTTAGTTATATCGCGAGCGGACGCTTATTTATCACCTTCAGCATTACGTTGATGGTCTTTTTCATTTTGATAAGCAGCAATTTTGGCGTCATCTCCAATGCTTTCAAGTGTAGCCGTGGCCATCTGTTCTCTAATGCGAAGGATATGGGCATCCATTAATTGCTTGGCTTTGTCCGCTTCTTTTAGTGCGATAGAATGGTAGATTTCTTTATGTTCTTGAAGCGTTTCTTGAAAATGACCCGGTTTTGCGAAACGATGTCGCCTGGTGGCACGGATAGTATCTTTCATTTGATCACTAAGGGTATGGACCAATCCAGCAAATATGGAATTGTTTGTGGCTTGTGCGATACTATAGTGGAAATGTAAATCTGCTCGCAAACCTAATTCTTCATCATGTTCCGACCGTGCCATTTCTTCTAGAGCTTTAAGGATATTTTGTAAATCAAGAGAGTTTGCTCTCTGTGCAGCAAGAAAAGCACATTCGGTTTCAATTACTCGACGGACTTCAAGCATTTCATAGACCATGTTGTCTTCAGCTTTGATGATTGAGGTGGATAGCTGTTCGATCAGTGACTGAACATCAGATTTTCTGATGAATGTCCCATCACCTGGTCTGACCTCAATGACTCCGTTAATTTCCAATACTCGAAGGGCCTCTCTGATTGATGTTCGACTCACTTTAAAACGGTTGGACAACTCCCGTTCAGGGGGTAATTTATCTCCTGGTTTCAATTCACCGCTAATAAAAGATTCCCTAATTTGATTGAAGATGATTTCGTACACTTTTGGGGATTTAACTGGTATAGAATCCATTACTTCCTTCACATCCTTCAACATCAACCCTAAAATCATGTTGGTACGACTAATAGTCGAATAATTTTAACAAGCATTCTTTTATGAATCAAGGGGAAGCGCAATTTTATAACAAAACAAATAATTATTTTAAAAAATCAAACATTAAAATTGGTTAGACCAATAATAGATATAGTTTCAGTCATTCTCATTCATTTGGCAATTCCAGGTGATTTCATTTTGCTAATACGGGTGGGGAACCATCTATAATCACTAACATTATAAGCATTTGTGCATGGAGAATTCTAATAAAAGGATAATTGTTGAAAAAGTCAAAAAATTTAGTATAATGAAAATTGGTTAGACCAATTATGTAATGATAAAGAATGGTCCATGTCGAACCATTCATAAATGGAAGCGATATCAATTTAAGTTAGTAAGGAGGGGGAAACCATTTATTAATACAATACTAATTCTTGGTATGGAGCGACCAAAACTTTTGATAGGACAAAAATAGAGGTTATAGCAGAAAGAAGGAGAATTGAATGGAAGCGGCTAGTGTAAATTTGATAAAAGCTTTAAAGGAAGTTCTTTCGGAAAATCAAGTGACAGAAAACCAGACTGTGAGAGAATTACACGGAAGAGATGAGTCATATCATGCTGTAAGTCTTCCTGATATTGTTGTATTTCCAGAAACAACACAGCAAGTAAGTGAAATAGTGAAATTAGCAAATATGTTCAAAATCCCGATGGTTCCTTTTGGTTTGGGATCAAGCCTCGAGGGGCATGTCATACCTTACCATCAAGGCATAACCATTGATTTTTCACTAATGAATAAAATCCTTGAAGTGCGTGAAAACGATTTTCTCGTTAAGGTTCAGCCTGGCGTAACGCGATCGCAACTAAACAAAGAACTGAAAAAATACGGTTTGTTTTTTTCAGTGGATCCGGGTGCTGATGCAACTCTTGGCGGAATGGCTGCAACAAATGCCAGTGGAACGACATCAGTTAAATATGGTGTGATGCGTGACCAAGTCCGCGATCTTGAAGTGGTTCTTGCAGATGGTTCCATTATTCATACTGGCAATTTGGCCGCTAAATCGTCATCTGGTTACCATCTAAACGGTCTTTTTGTTGGATCTGAGGGAACGCTAGGCTGCTTTACGGAATTGACGTTGAGAGTTTACGGAATTCCTGAACACGTTATGGCGGCAAGAGCATCATTTCCGGAATTGACCAATGCGGTAGAAGCTGTTGTTTCCATTTTGCAGTCAGGTGTTCCAATCGCAAGGGTGGAGCTTGTCGATGAACCATCAATGAAGCAGGTTAACCTCTATAGTGATACAAGCTATAACGAAGCGCCTACACTATTTTTGGAGTTTCATGGTAATGAAGCAGGTTTGAAGCAAGATGTAGAGTTCACTAAAGAAATAGTAGCAGAACATAATTGTCTCGATATTGAATTTGAGACAGATAATGCTGCCAGGAACCGCCTATGGGAAGCTCGCCATAATCTTGCCTATGCTTATATTCAAGGCAATCCTGGAAAAAAACTGATGGTGACTGATGTCTGCCTTCCGATTTCAGAGCTATCTGGTGCAATTCACCATGCAAGGGAAGCTGTTGATTTACTAGGCCTTACCGGTGGGATCGTCGGCCATGTAGGCGATGGGAACTATCACGTGCTCTTAATGATCGATAACAAAAATCAGGAAGAATTTAAAAGAGCTGAACAGCTAAATGAACAAATTGTCCTATATGCCCTTGAGCGTAAGGGAACATGCACTGGTGAACATGGAGTTGGGGTCGGTAAACAAAAATATCAGAAAAAAGAACATGGGAACTCTCTGTTTGTGATGGAAAAAATTAAAGAAGCCCTTGATCCAGATAATTTATTAAATCCTAGTAAAATATTCATGCAAGAAAGAGTGTGATGAAATGAAAGTATTGGAAGCATTCAGTGAATTAGCAGGCAAATATTTTGCTGTCTGGGTTATCTTAATTTCCGTCATTGCCTTTATTTTTCCAGGGCCATTTTTGGGATTGGGGGGATATATTACAATATTGCTTGGCGTTGTAATGTTTGGTATGGGGCTTACATTGAAGGCCGTTGATTTTAAAATCATCATTACTAAACCACTGCCCGTGATAATTGGGGTTTGCGCCCAGTTCATCATCATGCCATCTGTGGCATTCCTTATTGCGAAACTCATGAATTTACCAGCAGAATTAGCTGCAGGACTGGTTTTGCTCGGCTGTGTACCAGGCGGAACAGCCTCTAACGTTATGGTTTATCTGGCAAAAGGCAATGTACCTTTGTCGATAGCTATGACTTCGGTATCAACTTTACTGGCTCCAATCATGACGCCACTGCTTCTGCTTTTGCTCGCAGGACAATGGATGCCTGTTGATTTTTTTGATATGTTTAAGTCCATTATCCAAGTCATCCTTCTTCCGATTGTTTTAGGTTTGGCCATTAAGCGGTTTTTCCCTGTAATAGTTGAAAAAAGCTTAACCGTTTTACCGCTTATTTCGGTAGCAGCTATCATTACGATTGTAAGTGCAGTAGTCTCAGGCAATGCAACTAGCATTGCTGCATCCGGGTTCCTGATTTTCACTGCCGTAATGCTTCACAACGGATTTGGGCTGCTGTTCGGTTACTTAGCAGCGAAAGTGCTTGGACTTGATGAAGTGAATAGAAGAGCAATTTCGATTGAGGTAGGCATGCAGAACTCAGGGTTGGGCGTTGCGCTTGCTACTGCACATTTCGGTCCTCTGGCGGCACTTCCAAGTGTCCTGGCTGCTGCATGGCACAACATATCCGGACCAATTCTCGCGACTTACTGGTCTAAAAAGTCTGCTGACGACAGTAGTATAGAGGAAGCGCCAGTTCATCCGGTGGAGAACAAACTTTAATTATATTTAAGTTAAAAAAGATCCTATGCTTCCAGCTGGGATTTTTTTTGCTGCTGCAATTTTGTCCAGGAAGGCATGTCGAGGGGCAAAAAACCATGAATGAATTCTAGAATTCATCAATGAATAAGAGAGCCATTCTGTTCAAACTCTCCTATATCAAGCATGTAGTAAATAGCTTTAACAGGCAGATTACAAATATCAATAAAGAAAAAATTAATGAAGTACTAGAACAAAATTATCTTTTATAGGAAGTTCCAAGTGACAGAATCAATCAAAAAGACATTAAGATATTGAGAAGAAGGGGGAGTCTAATTCCCCTTTTACTCTAAATAAAATTCGTTTGATTTTCTATATTAACTTGCTCCCATATTAAATCCACTATTTCTTGGCACCTTATTCTTGAAGTTTCAATTAATTTAAACATTAATTCATCATATTTTAAGTGCAAATTGCGACGTTGTAGTGTCCGTGTATTAATACTTTTATAGAAAAACAGCTTACATAGGACGATGTGAGCTCATCCAAGTCCAATTTACCGTTTAATAGGGTAAGTAGAATCATTATCATGAATATTAAAATCCCATATATCAATAATAAAAAGGTGTTTTTAAACTTTGGAAGGAGATGGTGTTATGAAAAAATTATTGTTGATGGGTTTCATTTTTTTATTTCCTCTAAACATGGTGTCTGGAACAACCAGTGCATACGCTAAACCGCAGGTGCAAAGTGTTAGTCAATCTGAGGTAAAGTTCGCAAATGAATTCAGGAAACTTTGGATTGATCATGTATTGTGGACAAGTAATTACATTACAAGTGCAACGACAGCTGGAGCGGAGGATCAAAAACAGGTATTGGCCAGGCTTCTGAAAAATCAGGAGGATATTGGAAATGCTATAAAGCCAGTATACGGAGAGAAAGCTGGGAACAAACTTACGGATTTGCTTAAGGAGCATATTGTTATTGCGGGAAAGATTGTAGATGCGGCTAAAAGCGGAAATGAGGTCTTGGTGAAACAGCTAAATAAAGAATGGTATAGAAATGCTGATGAAATAGCAGCTTTCCTTAGCGGTGCCAACCCCTATTTGAAAAATGAAGATCTAAAAAATTTGCTTTATATGCATTTGAAATTAGTGACAAATGATTTAACTGCAAGCTTAGCAAAAAATTGGAACGGAAGAATCGTTTCAATTGACGAAGGGGTCACACATATAATCCTAATGGCGGATACTATCTCTGCGGGAGTTGTAAAGCAGTTTCCGGATAAGTTTAAATGATAATCTTAAGAATCCTCCAGCATTCTGTTGGAGGATTTTTCATTATGAGAGGCATTTACTTTTGTTTATATAACTGGTTCAAGCAAATATCGCATAGTTGATATGTATGGGATAGTATCCTATGCATATCAACTAAACAATATCTATTAGATGGATCGTATACTAGCGTTTACAATAATCTGTCTTTAGTGGAGTAGAAGGAAAACAAATAATAAAATAGGGGTTGCAAAGGATCATTTTTTTGAACAAACGGGTATGTTAATTCAGTAAAATTTCATCCAGGACTAAAACGGCAGTGTTGTTAGTATACTTCCAAAGAACAAGCGTCAAAAAGGGTGCTTTTTTTATAAGCCAACGCGTAAGTATACTCGTATTAAGAAAGCGTGGACCTATGGTTTTTCAAGCGTAAATATTACGAAGAAGCATCGGGACTTCAGGACTAATGCTCCTTTATCGTTGTAACTTTTCACTATCTGGTTGTTATCAATTTGCTTAAACTCCTTTTGAAATATTGAAGTAGGTCATAAGATATGTACGACATAGAAATTATAAGGAGTGTCTCAAATAGTTTTAACAATAAATTGTCGGATATATGATCCATTTTTGCTGCCGATATAATTAAATCAAAAATATCGATGAAGACTACATGAACAATGTATATACCCAGGGCTCTTCCTCCTACTTTAGTAATGAACAAATCCTTCCCCAATGTTTTATTATTTAATGCAAATAAAAAAAGAAATGCAGTTAAAAAGATGGTAGAAATAAAATATTCCCCATGACTTCCTGATAATATCTTTTCTAATAAGTATCCTTCTACCACTTGGATAGTAAAGAAGATAAAAATTAATAATAAATTGGTTTTGGCTGTTATTGCTCTTGACTTTTTAAAGAATTTATCATACGCAAAGAAGAATCCCAAAGTTGTATAAAAAAGACCAATGAATAAAGCATCCCGTGTACTTAGAGGAAGATCATAGATCACCGTGTACGATTGTCCGAAAAGACCTAACAAGTTGAATATTAGGCTAATGGTTAAAAGTAGCCTTGCTTTATTTAACTTAAAAAAACCGAATAGAATGATAACACTCCAAATTAATGCGGTTAAAAACCACAATTGGTATCCGCTAGTCCCAGTTCCGTAATATATAAGGTCAAGAAATGAAAATTGATTAATGTATTGCCCAAATTCCTTTGGGACATCGGCAGCAGCTTTATAAAGAATAAGAACATCATACATCATATAAAAGAATAGCCAGCACAAATACAGTTTTAAGATTTTTATAATGTACCTTTTAAAATAATCAATGGAATCCCTTGTGTGTATCATCTTTTTACCGAACAAATAACCAGAGGCAGTAAAGAAGAATGGCACCGCAAACCTTGAGATGTTATCGAGAATAAATAGACCAATTTGGCTATCCCTTGGGAATACATGAATGACTACAACAGAAAAAATTGCAAAAAATTTAATAAAGTCAATCGCGCTATTTCTTTCCATTTGTTCACCCTTTTCATAACACTTTTACTATCATTGGTTATTCCCTATATTATGTACACCAAAGAAAAATTTATTTTACTCTTTCTGAATCCAATTCCGAGATACTGTAAGACTTAATTAATGAACAGCTAATCGTTCAGGAGCGTGGACTGTTTGTAATATTAGCTTCATCATTCGGATAGTAATCATATGAATGTCTATGTTAGTGTTAATCTGGCTATATCAGCAGAAAATCATGTAATCGAGCTTTTGACAAAGGGATTTGTGGGGGACTTTCTGATTGTACATTGATATTAAGCCTGTAGCTTTGTATAAACGCTGGACTAAACTTTTAGAAAGTGTAGATCCTGTTGATATTGAAGAACAACGGAGAGCGGATTTTTTAAATTATAAAAGCGGATTACTGTATGTTTTTGCTGCTCTAAAGAATTGCTTAATAGTCTTGAATTAACGGAAAGACAATGGGATGAAGGGGAGGGAAGCGTTCTTTTCTCTTTTTCCTCGATCTAAAATCGTTTGATTTGCTAAATTAACTTTCCCCATCATTAATTCACTAGTTATTGGCGTCGGATCATATTTAGGTATTAATTTGTAAGCTCCTGTAAGGTCACCAAATTAGAGAATTCTCCTTAATCAATGGAAGGGTTTAAAACCCTAGAAAAGACCGCCCCTCTGAACTTTATATCGTTTACCTAGAATGGAAATTTTTATCCAGCGAGGAGGTATAGGTTGAAAGGGCAACACACATACCACCGTTCATTAATTTATGAACGGTGGTATGTGTGTTTACAGTTAAATTGATTGTATTGTTTATAATGTACTCGAATTTGTATATCAAAACAGATATAGTGAAGTAGTGAGGTTTTAAGTGGATTAATAACACTATGTACTCAAATTAATGACCCAAATGAATGTATTAAACTTTGTGTCTGTGTACAAAAGAGGAATATGAAGCTGTGATCATTTTGTATAATTCTTTATTCTAGTTTACATAATATATATTATAGGAAGTTATATTTTTAATGTTAATTTCGTCTCATATCTTAAGAATACTTAACTTAGTGAGACGTGATACGGATTTTTTATATTTAAATTCATTGCCATTATTTATCTATAATTTTTTTATTAATTAGTCGTCATTGTTAACTTATACTTTAAAACTTAAATAAATATTGTTCCAATTAAAATGATTGATCTTCAATTAAAAATTCGGTCTAAATTCGCAATAAGATTTCTTGGATTTAAGCTAATTTCACATCAGTTACGTTCATTAAAATTTTCTTGATTTATATATTGAATTTTAATTTATCTGCTAATTGTTAACATATTTCGTTTTCAATCATTTTTATGCTATAGATCGGATTATTCAATTAGTATTTATCATCCTTAGTCATTTCACTCTAAGGATCTCTAATTGCTTGGTTGTGGTGATCAAATCTATTTTATTATTTCCCTTCATGTATAAAACGGAAGCTCCCTCACTTTTCCCCTTTTTCCATCCATTCGCTTTAAGGGCCATTGCATATCCATAGGGAATGCCGTCTTCTTCAGAAGCCCTTGACCATTCATATCTATTCCCTTGTTCATTTAACTGAACCAATTCAGCATTTTTAGGTACAGGGAATTCATTTAAATCTTCTGTAGCTGTGTATAAAGAAATAGAAATTGAGTAATAAATGATTGCCCCTCCTATTAAAAAAGCAGCTAGGGTAAGTGCACAACTAATCTTTTTTTTCATATTGCTTCCCCTTTCCTTTCCTAAAGACCTATTCAAAGAATAGTTATCTAATAACCTGTAGCAATCTAAATATCCCGGTTTTTTAACATTATTTAACATTTTTATTATTCTTATATATAAATTAAATGGCCAAATGAGAAAAATCACGGGTTAACACTTATGAAAAGTTATATAAGTATAATTTACCTCAATGACAATTCAAAAGGTTTTTTATCAAGCAAGTTCCGCTTTCTACCTGAAATTGATGATAGCTCCTCCATTTAGCCACATAATTACAATATAAGCTTTCTTAATTAACCTCATAGCAGCCTTTAGCATGAATAACCTTTAAAAAATGTTTTAAACTTAATGATGCTCAAACCGCCATTGAGTTTTGATGTAAAATAACAAGCATTGACCGCTTTCATATGTGCAAACAAGCAGTGAATCAATAGGAAGCTGCCAAGGGTTATAAGGCAAACCTTCAAATTAAATTTGTATAGAGCCACACCTACTTTCAGCAATCAGTTCTTGTTTATCATGAGTGAAATAAGATCGTAAAAATCGATTTTTACATGATTTAAAAGTTTCAGGAATCAAAAATTCCAGAAGAAATTTGAATGGTTTTAAGATCTCAAGTTTTGTTTGATTTAGCTGAATAAAAATGTTATGTAAACACTCACGAAATGTTAATTACCTTTTTCTTTGTTTTTTAACATGTGAATGTCTTTATTAAGAAGTCGCTGAAAGTTAGCTAGCAAGTAATTGATGGGCTATGTAGCTTTTTTCTATTGAATTGGCCTTTCGCGTTAGAGTTATAAATCATTCTTCTGTTATAAATAACGGTCATGCATTTTTGATAAAGTCTATTCTTGACCACCTATGGAACTTTATTTCTAATAGATAAAAAAAGGAACACGAAATCACTATTGATCGCATGTTCCAGTTAGGTTATTTATGTTCGAATGGATTCGATACGGCTTTGGATGAATTCGAACGAGGTTTTTGCTTCTTGGACGATTTGGTTTATTAATTCATTGACGGTCAATATTTCTTTTATCAGTCCTACGGATTGACCGCATGACCAGATGCCTCCGTCTAAATTTCCTTCAAAGTATACTTTCTTACTCCTTTGTCCCGTAATTAGCGGAATCAATTCCTCTATAGTGGCACCTTCATTTTCAAGTTTATCCACTTCTGTACTGACGGCATTTAATGCTACACGCGACGGACTGCCTATATTGCGTTGGATGACGACAGTATCCGTTTCATTGGCCGATACCATCCAATGCTTCACATTATCATGAATCGGCGCTTCTTGCGTTGCCATAAAGCGAGTACCCATGACGATACCTTCAGCACCGAGTGATAAGGCACTGATAAGGCCTCTGCCATCCGAAAATCCCCCGCCTGCTATTACTGGTATAGTAACGGAGTCAACCGCTCGAGGGAGCATGACAAGTGTTCCTACATCACCCATGCCGGGATGTCCGCCTGTTTCATTCCCTACAATAATAATGGCATCGACCCCTAATTTCTCTGCCGACATTGCGTTTTTGACGTTCGCTACCTTATGTATCACGGTAAAGCCGTGCTCTTTAAGTCTGGGCATTAAACTTTCTGGGCTTCGGCCACTCGTTTCAACAATTTTTACATCTTCGTCAATTAAAATATCGATGAACTCATCATTAGGGGTTGCCGTTTGACTTGGGAACAGGTTCAGGTTGACAGCAAAGGGTTTCTTGGTCAAAGTTTTCACTTTCCTTATTTCATCACGGAGACCTTCTGGTGTCACCTGTGTTTTTGAAGTGATGATGCCGAGTCCCCCCGCTTCTGAAACAGCGGCTGCGAGCGGGGCTCGGCCAACTTGAAACATCCCGCCGCATATAATCGGATATTCAATCCCCAATAATTCAGTAATTCTCGTTTTCATTTGCCATACCCCTTTCATTTTTCAAGGATTTCTATAAGTCTGCTTTTCTTACATAATGTACACACGCATATCTAAATACCATACTTATGGAGCCGCTTGTAAAATGTACTTCTTGGTATATCCATAAGCTTTGCTGCAGCAGTGACATTCCCTCTTGATTTTTGTAATGCCTCTATCATCAGATCACGTTGAATTTTTTCACGGATCGTCAGTTCATTTCCCTTGATGCCATTTTTACCCGGTTCTTCCCATGCAGGAAAATCATCATGCCGTGTAACGGGCTGGGAATGCATGGAATTCAACACTTTAACATAATCAAGAGGTCCTTCTGCAAGTAAGATGGTCAATCGCTGAAGTACATTCTGCAGCTCTCTAATATTGCCTGGCCAATTGTACTCCTTTAAACGGTTCAATAATTCTTCAGTTAATGGAATATTCCAATTATTCTTCGAACACAAGTAGTTGACTAAATAAGGAATGTCTTCAACCCTTTCCCTTAAGGGAGGTACATGAATGGGGTAAACGTTCAGCCGATAGTATAAATCCTTACGAAAGGACCCTTCATTGACAAGCTCTTCAAGATTACGGTGTGTTGCAGTGATAATGCGAATATCCAATGAAATGCTTTTTGTGCCGCCGATCGGAACGATTTTTCTTTCCTGAAGAACACGCAGTAAGGCAACCTGCATCGCTGAAGGGATTTCACCGATTTCATCGAGAAAAATGGTCCCTCCATTTGCCTGCTCGAACTTCCCTTTGTGCCCTTGCCGTTTAGCCCCAGTAAAAGCGCCATCAACATACCCGAATAATTCACTTTCCATTAAATCTTTAGGTATGGCTCCGCAATTTATCGTGACGAATGGTCCTTTTTTGCGCATGCCATTTTCATGAATAGCCTTGGCAATAAGCTCTTTCCCGACCCCTGTTTCACCGGATATATACACATTTGCTTCTGTCGGTGCAACAAGCTTCACTTTATTTAATGTGTTATGAAAGGACTCACTAATCCCTCTTTCCCCTTTGAAGGCAAACCCTTCTAAAGGCATTGAAGCAGGAAAAAGCCTATTGGTTTCATGACCATAATTCTCTGATAAGAATAAACACTTACCGTAAATCCTATTATCCTCTTTGGATAGAAGCGGATTCTCCTTTACGATTCGATATCCATGATTTAACAGATCGACCAATGCCATACCAATGGATTGAGGGATTTTTTTGCGAACCTGTTTACTGGCGGAGATAATCATTTCTTTGTGATTACAGACGATAAAAGGCAGATCTGGATAGGTTTCTGCAAGTTCTATCGAGCGCTGTGTCAGTGCCAGCTCCTTTTTATAGGAACGGACCCCCATTTCCTGTTCGATCGTATAAGCCAAATTGGCTACCATACCCAGCATGGATGGATGGAAATATTCTACTGGACATGATATATCCAAAACTCCCAATATCTTACCGTCATCATTTAAAATAGGCATCGCAGAGCAACTCCATTTGTGTGAGGCAATTGAATAATGCTCGGTCCCTTGAATCATTACGGCTTCACCCGTTTTCAACGCTGTTCCAATTGCGTTCGTTCCGACTTCACCCTCCGTCCAGCATACGCCCTCCACAAAATTTATTTTGCCTGCCTCATCGAGTATTTTCTCGTTTCCGGAAAGTGAAAGGACATATCCATCCGGATCGACCAATAAAGCCATCATTCCCGATTCTTTTATCGATTGATTCATCCTGGATAATTGGGGGGATGCCACTTCTAATAGAAACGAGTTTTTTTCTCTTTGAATGTCCAATAATTCATTCGTCAAAATATGTTTGCCTTTATTAAGGTATGGATTGACTTGATCTTTTTTGCAGCGATGCCAGGATTCCATTATTCGCTTGTTCAGACGATTTGAATCGAGAACACCTTCACTGACAAAGCGTTCCCATGTACGTAGATAACAACTAGTGGATAGCATATAATCCTCCTCTAATCATTTGGTTTAAACCTTCACTTGACCAGTCTATCTAGAGGAAAAATACCATGGAGTATAAAATAGGATGTTAATCGAGGTCTTTTTAATTATAGTAGATTATGTATTCGCTTACAATATATAGATTGAGTTTGCAAAAAAAGCATCATGTGATCATTCACATGATGCTTCTCCATTGAACAATATAGTTTATGAGAAAATAACTCCTCCATCAATCATGATGGATTGCCCTGTCATATAATCCGAATCCGGTGATGCAAGATAAGAGACGAATTTCGCCACATCTTCTGGGGTTTCGGAGCGTCCTAAGGTTATGGAATCTGTAAACTTTTTAAATGTTTCCCCTTTAGCAAGATTCATATATTGACCCATTTTTTCATCGATTAAATCCCACATTTGCGTCCCGACAATTCCTGGACAGTATGCATTCACCGTAATGCCAAACTGGGCTAATTCCTGTGCTGCCGCTTGTGTAATTCCTCTTACGGCAAATTTCGTGGCCGAGTATGTACCTAGTAAGCTAAATCCTTTATAACTGGCGATGCTGGCAGCATTTATGATTTTCCCGCCTTCTTGCTTTTTCATTTGTTCAGCCGCGGCTTGCAGACAAAAGAGGACACCATTTACATTTATATTGAAAATCTGTTCAAGATCCTCTTGAGTTACTTCCAATAGAGGCTTTATTTGTGCAATTCCTGCATTTGAAACCATAACATCCAGTTGTCCAAAACGTTCCACAACTTGCTTCACCATTTCAAATACTTCCCGTCTATTGCTTACATCCGCTTTAACGGCAAAGCTTTCACGTCCAAGTTCCCTAATCTCATTCACGACCGATTCAGCCGTATCCAGATTGACGTCATTAATGACCACATTCAACCCATCTTGAGCTAATCTTATTGCAATGGCACGTCCGATACCACGACCTGCACCAGTGACTATCGCCACCCGTTGACCGCTAGCCATACAAATTCCCCCTTCAGTTTTAGCAATGCACAGCTTGACCTACAACATTTAAAAGAGCTTCATGTATGGATTCCGACAAGGTTGGATGTCCTGCTACTAAATCTTCTATCATATCTGCCGTTATTTCTGCATGCAGCATGACCGTTCCTTGACCAATCAATTCTGTTGCATGCTGACCAACAATGGAAAAACCTAAAATTTCATTATATTGTGGGTTCACAAGGACTTTGACCTTTCCTACCGGTTTATTGGAAAGGACCGCTTTCCCGTTTGCAGAAAAAGCGAATTCACCAACCTTAATCTCTCCATATTTATTACGCGCTTCTTTTTCGGTCAAGCCTACACTGGCAATCTCCGGGGAGGTATAAATGCAGCGAGGAATTGCCCGGTAATTCACTTGTGCAAATTGACCGCAGGCATTCAGAGCCGCCACCCGTCCTTCATGAAAAGCTACATGGGCAAGTTGTATGCCCCCTATCACATCACCACAAGCATAAATCGATGGATTGCTTGTTTGCATTCGATCATCCACCGAGATGCCAAGTCGGGAAAAATCAATATCGTTTCCCTCTAAGCCCATTCCGTTCACTCTTGGTTTTCTCCCTATTGATACGAGTACGTAATCAGCATGCATTTCATCCAATTTGCCATCGCTATTCTCTATATATACCGTCTTACTGGTTGCATTGATGTTTTTGACAGATGTGGAGGTATGGACTGTAACGCCTTGGTTTTTCAATTCGTCATGCAGAATCCTTGTGATATCATCATCTTCCCCTGGAAGCAGCTTTTCCCCCATTTCGATAACGGTGACCTTGGTGCCCATCCTGCTATAAATACTGGCAAATTCACATCCAATGACACCGCCTCCGACAATTATCAGCGAATCGGGAATGGCAGGAAGTGACATGGCATGGCCGCTGTGGATGATCCATTCACCATCAAACGGCGCAAAAGGTAGTGGAATCGGTTCTGACCCCGATGAAATGATGATCTTACTTGCCTCGATTACTTCATTTTTATTTCCGTTCTCGATCAGCAGTCGATTACTTGAAAGGATGGAAGCCCTTCCCTGAATGACTTTTATTTTATTCTTACTCATTAAATATCGAATGCCGTTCACTAGTTTAGATATGACCTCTCTCTTTCGTTCCTGTACGGTATCCCAATCTACTTCAATCGAATTGGAGGGAAGGCGAATTCCCATTTGCCCGGCATTTTTCACCAAGTCATACGTATCGGCACTTTTCAATAATGACTTCGTTGGCATGCAGCCTTCATTTAAACAGGTGCCCCCCAATGGCCCATCCACTACCAATATGACTTCGTTATCCTGCTGGGCAGCAGTGATTGCCGCTACATACCCTGCAGGACCTCCGCCTATAATTGCTATACGATTCAAGAGTTTCACTCCTTTTCTATAAAATCACGGTGATCGGCTCTTCTAAATACCGTTTTAGTGTTTGTAAAAAGGCAGCCGCGGGTGCCCCGTCGAGTACACGGTGATCAAAAGTTAAACTGAGTGGCAGGATCGTTCTCTTCTCCAAATCTTCGCCAATATAAAGCGGGGTATCGTAAGCAGAGCCAATTCCGAGTATCCCCGTTTCCGGTGTATTGAGAATAGGTGTGAAGTGCTCAACTCCATATGCCCCGAGGTTACTGATAGTAAAAGTGGACCCTTGCATGTCTTCAATAGGCAATTGAGAGTCACGTGCACATCGCGCCAATTCCTTCCCCTTATTCGATAACTGTCTTAAGGTATAATTTTCGGCATTTCTTATGACGGGAACAACAAGTCCATTCTCCAAGGCCACCGCTAATCCAAGATGGATATGCTCATAAAAAATGATGTTATCTTCAATATAAGCACTATTCATTTTAGGATGCTCTTTAAGTGAAAGCACGACAGCCTTCGCAACAAAGTCCGTTATAGTCAATTTAGTTGATTCATGTTTTTGCAGTGTTTCAGCAGCCTGTTTTTGCAAAATGACCAGATCAGTGACATCAGCTTTCATCGTTATAGTTAATTGGGCACTGCTTTGCAAGCTCTCCTTCATACGTTTAGCGATGATGTTCCTCATTCCGGTCACAGGAATCTGCTGCGGTCTCTCTAAAGTAGGTTGGGGTGGGGGAACTATGCTTTTTTCTGTATTTACCGGCATCAAATCCCTTTTCTCGATTACTTTCTGTACATCTTCTTTTGTGATTCTTCCGCCTGGCCCGGTACCTTGTATCGTCTCGATGTCAAGATTCGCTGCCTGTGCCATTTTTCGTGCAACCGGGGTGATCATCAATCGATCTCCCATTGGCAAAATGGGTGACTCTATTGTTTTCGGCTTTTCTTGTACAGCAATTTTCGACTGTGTTTCTTCAGCAACAGGTTCATCGATCTTTATTTTTTCATTCGGATTTCCAATATGACAGATAACGGTTCCTGGAGGTACTCCTTGTCCTTCTTGAACAGCTATATTCAAAATCGTACCTTCAGCTGGAGATTCAATTTCCATTTCTATTTTCTCTGAATTGATGCTGGCTATTGCTTCACCTTTTTCGACTGCATCCCCAACAGCCTTACTCCATAATGAAACAGTACCTTCTTTCATTGCCATGCCCAATTTCGGCATTACCACTTCGACAGCCATATCTTATTTCTCCCTTCAGAATGGTTTGTTTGTCCATCATTGGTTTTGTTGCTCCAACTTTTTCAGTTCTATAAAAGCTGGAGCATGTATCATATGGATTTATTTACACCCCTAGGATGGAAGGCTCCCCCAATAATTCTGAAACGACTTGTATCACTTTTTCTGATGTAGGAAGGTAAATATCTTCAAGCGGTGGAGAAAAAGGTACAGGTGTATGTGGTGCCGTAATCCTCTTAATCGGCGCATCGAGCGTGTCAAATCCCTTATCAGCCACCAGTGCAGCAATATCCGTTGCGACGCTGCATCTTGGGTTCGCTTCATCGATCACGATCAAACGATTTGTTTTTGCCACAGAAGAGAGAATCGATTCTTCATCCAGTGGTGACAAGCTCCTCGGGTCAACAATCTCAACTTCAATGCCTTTCGCTGTGAGTTTTTCAGCAGCCTCCATCGCGGTGTGAACTTGTTTACCGATGGCAACGACAGTCAAATCCGAGCCTTTCCTTTTAATTTCAGCTTTGCCGATTGGGATTGTATAGTAGCCTTCCGGAACTTCCCCTACCATGTTGTATAGCGTTTTATCTTCAAAAAAGATGACAGGGTCATTATCTTCAATGGCTGAAAGTAAGAGCCCTTTTGCGTCATAGGGGGAAGAGGGAACGACGACCTTCAATCCTGGAATGCTAGTGAACAAGGCATAAAGGCTTTGTGAATGCTGAGCTGCAGCCCTGAACCCTGCACCATGCATCGTACGGATCGTCACGGGAACCTGTGCTTTACCGCCAAACATATAGCGGAACTTCGCACCTTGATTCAATACTTCATCCAAACAGCTGCCAATGAAATCGTTGAACATTAACTCGGCAATCGGTCGCAAGCCTGTCGAAGCGGCTGCCATTGCCGCTCCCATATATCCTGCTTCCGCAATGGGTGTATCAAGAATTCTATCCCGGCCAAACTCTTGAACCAATCCTTTTGTGACACCTAAGACACCACCCCATGCTTCGTCATCCTGCAAATGATCAACTTCTGCACCGCCGGCTACATCTTCTCCCATAAGGATGACATTTTCATCTTTTCTCATTGCCATGGCCATTGCTTCATTTATTGCTTGTGACATACTGATTTTTCTACTCATCTCAATTCCTCCTTTTATAGTTTAATAGGATACATAAACATCTTTTAATAAATCGGATGCCTCTGGATACGGGCTATCTTCACTGAACTTGACTGCTTGTTTAATAGATTCCTCAACGGCATTCTCAAGAGAAATCAGTTCTTTTTCCGCCAGCAGATTCTGATTCAGCAAGTAATTCCTAAATAGGGCAATCGCATCTTTCTCTTGTTTATGCTCTTTTTTGTCTTGTTCTTTTTTATACTTCTGTGCATCTCCCTCGAAGTGGCCATAATTACGATAAGTAACACATTCGATCAATGATGGGCCTTCTCCCCTGCGAGCTCTCTGAACGGCTTCTTCAGCAGCCTTATACACAGCCAATACATCTTTCCCATCCACCCGGACACCCGGGATATTGTAGCTTATCGCCCGATCGGCTATCGTTTTGCAGCTTGAAGCATAGTTGAAAGGCGTGGCTTCCCCATACCCATTATTTTCAGCGATGAATATAACGGGCAGCTTCCAGATTGCCGCCAGATTTATCCCTTCATGGAATGTTCCATGATTGTTGGCACCATCACCAAAAAAACAAACACTAACATGATCGGTCTTTTTATATTTGGCAGTTAATGCTGCACCGCATGCGAGCGGAAAGCCACCACCGACTATCCCGTTCGCGCCTAACATCCCTTTATCCAAATCGGCAATATGCATGGAACCGCCTTTTCCCTTGCAAAGCCCTGTCACTTTCCCATAGATTTCAGCCATCATCCCGTTAAGATCACATTCTTTTGCTATACAATGACCATGCCCCCTGTGAGTGCTTGTAATGCTGTCCTTTTCGGATAGGTGAGCACATACTCCGACAGCTACCGCTTCTTCCCCAGCATACAAATGGACAAACCCTGGCAATATCCCCTTTGCAAAAGATTCATGAACCTGGTCTTCAAATTTTCTGATTTCCAGCATTTTTTTGTACATCCAATAAGCCTTGTCCTGAGATAACTTTATTTCATTCGATTGAATCGTTTCCATTTTTCAGCCCCCAATCATTAATAATGAGTCAATTTAATATATTGCAATTGCCGTGCCAAAATGTGGGGCGGTAAAATTGGGACTTTATCTATTTTCAGTCGAAACAAAACGAGACAAAATGAGATTGTTGTCTCGTTTTGTCTCGTTTTGTTAATAAATATCAATCACTCGTTTGAGAATCTCTATTCTTTACAGCAAAGTATTTCCTCCAAGGAAGTAAATCAAGAGATAAACAAGCAGCAAAGCGCTTTTCAAAAAAGCCTTGGCCTTTTCGTACGTTTCTATGCCTAGCGTAATAACAGCAATATATAAGAAACCTGTTTACCCTGCCTGAAGGCTTACAGCTTAGGCAAGGTCAGGTTAGATAAAATGGAACTAAGACTTCGTTATATTAAAAAGCGCGTGCGTTCTGCGTTATAGTTCAACTCATTTAAAAAAGTACCTATATATATATTAGTGCACCTGAGCCAGTTCACATTATATATGGCTTCGAGTGGATGTTGTCCTTGACATCACGTTTATTTTCCGCTGCTCATTATCATTGTATCGTTGATGACGGAAAGACCTTTTTTCATATTAAGTCCCACTGCTGCAATGATGGTCAAAACAGCGCATAGGATTAAATAAACGAAAGCTGATGTATAGGATCCGTTGAATGTTTCAATTAAATAACCCATTACCATCGGTGCTAGAAATGCGCCGATCATCCCGCCAAGGTTAATAACCCCAATTACCAATCCAATATTATTCTTTGAAAATACTTTATGCGGCAAGGCAAAAATAGTGGCAAAAACGAGGCCGTGAAAAATTGTACACAAAGACTGAAACGTAATGACAAGAGTAACGGATGGTGCGGTGATTATTAAATACAGAAACAAAATGACTAAGATAGAACTTACAATAGCCAGATACTTTTCCTTTCCACTCAAGTAGGATTGGACGAGTTTACCGCCTATTATAATACCGATCGCGCCAGTGAGTGCTGGAATGGAGGTAAGCATACCCATGGACAGGAGGTCAAGACCCCTTTCTCTTACTAGATAAGGAGGCATCCATGAAGTAAGTCCCCATATAAGCGTACTCATCCCGAACCACATTATAGATAATTGCCATACAATTGGAAACTTTATTAAATCTTTAAAAGATGTTTTTTCTAAAGTCTCCTTTTCCGAACTGTCACCCTGCATATTTTCCGGCTTTAAGTAATACCATAACAACGCTGCCACTAACACACCCACTATACCAATGACAATAAAAAGATTTTTCCAACCTATCAAGACAAGTAATGGTGTGGCAATTAGCGGTGCTATTACGCCTCCAAGTGAATTGGATGACATCATTGTCGTCTGTGCACTTGGTCGTTCTTCCTTGGGAAAAACATCTGCAATCGCCTTGGAACTTGCTGCCGGATACCCACCTTCTCCTAGGCCGAACATAAAGCGAATGATAATCATGGACATTAGGGACCAAGCCATCCCTGTAAAAACGGTAAACAATGACCAAAACAAAATAGCAACAACGATGACTTTTCTAGAACCAAACTTGTCGGCAAGCCATCCCCCAGGTACCTGCATTAAAGCGTATCCAGCAAAAAAACTACTTAGCACTACCCCCATCACCGACGGGCTAAGATTGTAGTCCTTTGCGATTTCAACAATCCCTACATTCATGGCCATTCTATCAAGATAAGATAAACACCAACCTAAAAACAGCAGTGCAAGGATCATATGTCTCTTTTTATTTTTTACTGGACTTGGACTGCTTTGCATAAGCCTTTTCCCCCTTCTCAATTAACATTGCAATCACAGTTAATAAATTGACTAGTCTCCAATTTTCGGATCTTGACTGTTAAAGTAATTAAACACGAGCGAAATGAACATTTTCCCAGTCAGAAGAATGGACATCTCATCCACATCAAATTTCGGATGATGATGAGGGTAGACAGCTTGAATGTCAGAATTCATTCCTCCTACATTAAAAAATGCACCAGGCTTTTCTTTTAAATAGTAGGAAAAATCCTCCATTGCCATCAGTAAAGGGCCCTCCGACACATTTTCTTTCCCTACAACCATTTCAGCTATACGTTTAACTTGATTTGCCTCCTCCGGATTATTCCATACAGAAGGATAGCCGTATTCATACGTCATCTCGCATACGGCTTCGGCACTACTACAGACCGCCTCTGCGATCTTACTAATATGCTTTTTGGCAAGATCTCTCGCTTCCTCGGAAAACGTTCGAACTGTCCCGGATAAAATTACTTGATCAGGAATGATATTATAGCTGCTGCTTCCCTCAAACGAACAGACTGTTATGACAGTTGGATCAGTTGTATTGATACGACTGGACGTGATTTGTTGGATATTCATCACAATCTGGCTCCCTATAAATACAGGATCCACTGCAAGATGAGGCATCGATCCGTGCCCCCCTTTTCCCTTAATCAGGATTTTAAATTTATCCCCGGCTGCCATCATGAATTTTTCTTTAAAGTGAACCTGTCCTACCGGAAGCGCCGATGAAACATGAGCACCATAGATGACATCAACATCATTCAGGCATCCATCCGCAATCATCGCTTTTGCGCCTCCTGGAATCACCTCTTCAGCAAACTGGTGAATAAACAGCACATTCCCATGAAGATGCTCCTTTACTTTACTTAGCGCATAAGCGGTTCCGAGTAGAGAGGCCGTATGAATATCGTGGCCGCATGCATGCATGATGCCTGGAATTTTTGATTTATAGGGAACAGCCTTTTCATCTTGGATCGGAAGTGCATCAAAATCAGCACGAAGCGCAACTGTTTTTCCAGGCTTTTCTCCCCTTAACAATGCCGTAACGCCTTTTCCACCTACTCCCGTTCTTACTTCCAAACCACACTCACTTAAAAAGTTCGCAATGATCATCGGCGTTCTTTCTTCTTTAAATGACAATTCCGGGTACATATGCAAATCCCGTCTAATGTTAACAAGATCTTCAAACTTACTTTCCAGTTCTATATATGCAACGCTTTCCACCACTTTCTTCCCCCTTTCAATTTTGAAATCTCTCAATCATCAGAAAAGAGTTTAATCTCTTTTCATTATTTACTAAATATTATAAAATATCAGATAACTGGACAATGTGGCATTAAACAATTTTTGAACGATATTCGTGTTGGTTTCAACATTGGAGGTGGGAAAACTTGAATAGCAAAGATGTCTCTCTTCATCAGTTGAAGTTAGAAAATCAAAAGGCACAATATGACATGATGAATTTAATGGAAAGCTTCCAAGCCATTAGCTCGACTCTTGCAATAGGTGAAGTGCTGAAGAAAATCATGCATTATGCTTTAAATATTGTAAAATCTGCTAAGGCGGGATATATCCAACTGTATGAAGAGCATTCGAATAAACTGATCATTAAGGAATATATTGGATTTGAAGATTATATAATCAACTTTAAGGTAAAAGTAGGCGAGTCCATTACAGGAAAAGTTTTCAGAGATGGCAACGTAAGCCTGATTCATACAACAAAAGCCATTTATGACAGCATGGCTGACTTAAGTATTGAAAATATGGACACGATCGAAAGGGCTCAATTCAAAAATCGGAATATTCAGTCTATATTATCTGTGCCCGTATCATTTGGAACGAAACGAATAGGAGTGATGACCCTTCATTGCTTTGATATAGAAGATGGTCTCAGCCAAACGGATCTCCTTCTTTTACAAAGCTTTGCAGCTCAGGCCTCTATTGCCATACATAATGCACAGCTCCACACTGAAGTGCAGAAAAACCTTGATGAATTCACTCATTTAACCAAACAGCTCCAAAAAGCGAATACACTGTTAGCAAAGAGGACGGATATCCACAATCTTCTCACTCGGTTGTCGACACAGAATAAAGGGCTGGATGTCATTATCAACGAATTGAACAAACTGATGGAAAAAAGACTGGTCTATGCAGATTACCTGGAAGGAAAGCTCTATCCAGTACACGGAGCGCATTGGGTCGGAAATCTTGATGATCTATTTCTTCTCTATATGAATAAAACAGAGCCAGCTTACGGATCACACTATAATAACACCCATACTGATCGTTATATTTATCCGATTAGATCTGGATCGATCTTTTTAGGATGTTTGATTGCAGAAGGGAACTCTCCTTTGTCAGAGCTCGATTGCCTAATAATTGAACAGGGAGCTCCGTTTCTCTCGCTTGAAATTATGAAACTTAGATCACAGACTGAAATCATGTATAAGAAGATCTATGAAGCCTATCAACAGTTTTTGAAAATAAAAAATCCTCATCAAGCTGAAGTGGCTGCAAAGGATTTAGGTATTTATCATCACTATTATATAACCGCCTTAATCGAATTAGAGGGCAATGCCGATTTACATTCTCTGGAAAACGATGCACTGGTTCTACTCACGCACCTTAAGGAGAAAATTCCAGATAAGAACTGTCTTCTTTTTAGTTATAACAATAAAATCACCTTGTTTTCTTCTGCCCAAAATGCTGACCGTGAAGTCTATTTTACAGAAATGATCCAAAGCAGCATAAAATGGTGGAACGAACGATTTAAAGTCATAGCCCGAGCCGGGATTAGTACCGGACATTACAATCCTGGCCAAGCAGAAGAAAATCATACGAAGGCTGAGAAAGCACTGCTTCACTTAAAAAAACAAAAGGAAAAGGGTATGGTCCATTACCGGGATATTGGAATCAGCCGCCTTTTTTTACACCATCCACCTGAAGAAATTAACTTATTCCTCTCTGAGACGTTTTCCTTGTTATGGATAGATCAGGAGAAACACTGTGAACTTCTGCATACTCTTATCACCTATGTACAAAATAATCGTTCCATGTCTGCCACGGCAAAAGATCTTCATATCCATGCAAATACTCTTTATCACCGTATAAAAAAAATTGAAGATATTCTTAAAATGGACTTTAGCCATTTTGAAAATTACTTAAAAGTACAGCTCGCAGTTTACCTTTATAAAACCTGTTCTGATCTAAAAATATGAAGAAATACACGGATAATAGTACATTCCCACTTAGAGAAAAATCAATCCAAAATAATCTATTCCAGCTGTGCAATAACAAGCATTCGCGGGACTTTAGCCCGAACAAGAACATGTTCTTGCGTCAGGTTAATATGTACCGCTGAAACTTTCGGTTCTTTCACCGTAACACTGCGGTGCTTTGGCAAAATATAATAAAATGTGTGGTGATTTCACCAAAGTATATTGTTCGTTATTATTATTTCCTTTTTGTAAATAGAGGATTCTTTTATATGAAGACCACTATATTCGGCTGGTGTTTGATGAATTGAAATTCTTTTCGTTATTCGAGGAGAAATTGAGGTTATCGTCAATCAAGATTCCTGCCATATGGAAGAAAATTATCTTTTTTAATATTGATGATATTCAAAACTGTAAAGGGGCTTGGAGACAATGTAGTCTTATTGTTGCAAATTCCCCTTCGTACCTTAGAGCAGTAATAGGATGTTTTTTGTGTAGCGAGATTCCAAAAGAACATACTCTCTTTTTTAGGAATTATAACGATTTTTGTCCCTACAAGACTCTCCAACAGCTGGCCAAAAAAAAAGTGAATTTCGGTTAAAGGACGAGTAAGTTTCAAGCCAAAGGCTGACTATACGGCAATGAAAGATATCCCATAAGACACGTTCACATTCTTCATTCTTTACATATACAAAAAAACTAAAAATCGGCAAAAATGCTACTTTGCCTTTTTACCTTAATGTGCAGAAAAGACAGTCTTGGATATATTGGATACCGTTTATCAACATACTATGTTTAATAAGAAACATTAAGGAGCGCATTTTATTTTTTATTTACGCCCCATCAATTAAAAGAGTGATGTTTTAACAATAACCGTGACTGTGCAGCCACGTTAATAAAATCAATGGTAAACTTAAATTCATAAAAAATCAGCATCTGTCATCGAGGATTAATAATCAATGGGATTCAAACCTACAATGGATAACTTAACTAATTCCTCTGAAACCAGAAGTTCCGTAATGTAGCGTGGGTTCGCCTTATATCCCTGATCTCCTGAACGGGTTCAAATTTATAACTAGAAGTGACTTTGTTTTGCTATTGCAATACAGAGCAAACTTATGATTTCATATTTGAGCGATGTAGGTTTATTTAAAGGAACCGAATATATCCTCTGCCAATTTACGTCCGGTCGGAGTCGCAGCCAGGCCGCCTTCTGCCGTTTCACGAAGTGCAACCGGCATGGTCAAGCCTATTTTATACATGGCATCGATCACTTCGTCACATGGAATGCGGCTCGTAATGCCTGCAAGCGCCATATCAGCTGCCGTTATCGCGTTGGAGGCACCCATTGCGTTACGTTTCACGCAAGGAACCTCAACCAATCCAGCCACTGGGTCACAAACCAAACCAAGCATATTTTTCAATGTGATCGCCATCGCTTCTGCAGCTTGGCTTGGTGTACCGCCCGCCAGTTCCACTATCGCAGCCGCGGCCATTCCACTTGCCGAGCCCACTTCTGCTTGGCAGCCGCCAGCCGCTCCGGAAATGGAAGCATTGTTTGCAACCACGAATCCGAAGGCAGCGGAAGTGAAAAGAAATTCAATCATCTCTGCCCGGGTCGGGTTTAATTTTTCTTTCACGGCAAATAA